>NZ_JBLNKX010000001.1:0-1000741 GCF_048158725.1 Flavobacterium arabinosi | reverse complement strand
AACTGAATTTATTTCAGTCTCTCTCCGTTTGTTTGCACTTGTTAAAGTGTTTCTCAAAGCGGGTGCAAAAGTGCAACTTCTTTTCTTAACTGGCAAGAAATTTTTGAAGTTTTTTTTGGAAATTTTTATCTCCATTTACTTCTCTTTTTCTTATCAGTTTGTCAAGGAACTTTGCTTGTTTTGCGGGGTGCAAATGTAACATCCGTTTTCTAATCTCACAAGCTTTTCTCAATCTTTTTTAGAAAATAAATTCTCTACTTAGATTCATACTACTTGCCAGTTTATTAAAGAACGTCTGCGTCATTGCGGGTGCAAAACTACACCCTTTATTCGCTTTAACAAGCTTTTTTAAACCTTTTTTTAAAGTTATATTAACTTAAACTTTAAGATACTGAAAACATGACTCTTGGAACAAAAGTTTTTTCCGCTTCCTTCACAAGCTTCGGGAATATCAGAAGGAAAAGCGACTTTATCGATAAATGACAATACATATAGGTAGTGAATACTAAGTACGCAGCGAAAGCTACAGTACTATATATAAGGAGTAAATGAATGCCTACGAGTGAGATTTCTCGTTTGTCGAAATGACAAACTCGACAAAATGCTACCCGCGTTAGGGATAGCAGCGGAAAGCCCACAGAAAAATGCAATGAAATGGAATTTTTCGAGGACTTGCAGCGGATAGCCCGACCCATTATAGCAAAAGAGGCAATTACCCATTAAGATAATTGCCTCTTTTGTTATAATGGGAAACGCCCAAAATACTATTTAATCAAAACGTATGGCTTTAACCGGTGAAATTTTGGTTATTATATAGGAAGGAATTAGTAATACTAAGAAACAAACGATGACTGTGAGTAAATTCAACAACAATATGTATCCCCAATTTAAATAGACTGGCGCTTGATTGACATAGTAGTTTTCGGGATTTAATTGAATTATACCGAATTGCTGTTGGATTAACAATAACGAAATCCCAATTAAGTTTCCCCAGAACAACCCTCTCACTATAAGGTAAAAGGCATTGTAGAGAAATATTTTTCGGACTGACCAATTATTGGCCCCTAATGCTTTTAGTATTCCTATCATTTGGGTTCGCTCGAGTATTAATACTAATAACGCGACAACCATATTAATAGTAGCAACAAGTATCATGACTACTAATATAACGATGATATTGAAATCGAATAGTTGAAGCCACTCGAATATATAACTATATTTTTCGATTATGGTTTTACTGTCCAGTGTTGACGATGTTTGTTCATAGACTTGTTCACCAATAGATTTAATATTATCAAAATCATTTACAAAAATTTCAAAAGCACCTACCTGATCTGGTGCCCATTTATTGATGCGTTGCATGTGGCAAATATCCCCTATTATATAGGTAGCATCAAATTCTTGAAAACCGGAGTTGAAAACCCCTGTGATTTTAAATCTTCGAATGTTGGGCAATTGATTTTGGCTTTCTTTTATAAAGAATGTATTGAAGGAATCGCCTACTTTTAGATTCAATCTATTTGCAAGGAATTGTGAAATCAATACTTCTTGATTGACATTTTTTGAAAAATCAGGAAGTTTTCCAGAAACCAGATACTCCTTTATATTATCCCATTTATAATCACTTCCCACTCCTTTGAAGATGATTCCCTCAAAAGCGGTTTCAGTTCTAATAATTCCAGCTTTACTAGCGATAGCTTGAATATGACTCACTCCGGGAACAGCCGTGAACTTTGGATAAAAATCCTGTTTTTTAGAAATTGGCACTAATGTGACTTCGGATTGATTGTTATCGTAATTCGAAATAATGATATGACCGTTGAAAGCTGAAACCTTTTCTCGGATTTTTTGCTGTAACCCTATCCCAGTCGCTACCGAAACAATCATCATAATCATGCCAATGGCAATTGCCGAAATAGCAATTTTTATAATTGGAGCAGAAATGCTACTTTTATAATCTTTAGCAGTTATAAGTCGTTTGGCTATGAAATATTCTAAATTCAATTTAATTCGATTTCTAATTTGGATTTGCTTCGCCAGTTCGCGTCGCTTGTGCCAAAAATACAGTTAAAACACGAATTACACTAATTGGCATTAATTTTATTTAAACCTATATATGATACCATTTTCCAAATTATCGCTTTGTTTTGTATTTTTAATAATCATTTCGAATTCGTGTTCTGCTAGCAAAACAGATTTAAGAGAAAATGTAAAATCGGATTTAGAAAAAATTAAAAATAATCCATCCAAAGAAATAAAGACCGGAGCCGACAATTATGACAAATATCTCCTATTATTAAAGAACAAGAAAATTGGAATTGTAACCAACCAAACCGGAGTTCTATCCAATAAAATTCATTTGGTAGATTTTCTTTTAGAAAAAGACATTGCAATCAAGACCATTTTTGCTCCCGAACATGGTTTTCGCGGAACTGCAGATGCAGGCGAACATGTGGTTGATGGAAAAGATTCCAAAACTGGGCTTGCAATTATTTCTCTTTATGGTGACAACAAAAAACCGAAATCAGAGCAACTTGCTGGCATTGATATTATGGTTTTTGATTTACAAGATGTAGGCGCAAGATTTTACACTTATATTTCTTCATTACATTATATTATGGAAGCTTGTGCAGAAAATAATATTCCGCTTTTAATTCTTGACCGACCAAATCCCAACGGAAGTATTGTTGATGGACCCGTTTTAGAAACCGCATTCTCAAGTTTTGTGGGTATGCATCCAATTCCTCTGTTACACGGAATGACAATAGGTGAATATGGAAAAATGATTAATGGTGAAAAATGGTTGAAAAATAGTGTGCAATGCAAACTGACCGTAATCCCATGTATTAATTACAACCGAAAAATAAATTATAGTTTACCTGTAAAACCTTCGCCGAATCTTCCGAATAATCAAGCCGTGAATCTGTATGCGAGTTTGTGTCTTTTTGAAGGCACGAATGTAAGTGTGGGGCGCGGAACTGAAAAACAATTCCAGATTTATGGCTCGCCTTATCTACCAAAAAGTAGCTTTAGTTTTATTCCGAAACCAAATTTCGGAGCTCAAAATCCAGTTTACAATGGTATCGAATGTTTCGGAGAAGATTTATCAAAACATTCAAGAGTAAATCAGTTAGAATTAAAATGGTTAATTAAAGCGTATCAAACCACGACAGACAAGTCAAAATTCTTCAATCCTTTTTTTACAAAATTAGCAGGAAATAAAAAACTGCAACAACAAATAGAAAATAGAATACCAGAAAAGGAAATCAGACAAAGTTGGGAGAAAGGACTGATCGAGTTTAAAGAAATGAGATTAAAATATTTGATATATTAAAAGCAACAAAGCAGAAAGACTAGCTTTTTAGAATAGTTATAAAGGCAATTTCTTCTTCATTTCCTCCACAATATTGAAAGCAGCCGGGCAAATAGCTACGTTTTTCAAAGTTAGATCCGTAATTTGCTGAAACTTTTTTCTATCAGTATGCGGAAATTCTCTGCAGGCTTTCGGACGGACATCATATATCATACAAGCATTTTCATTATCCAGAAAAGTACAGGGCACGCTTTGCAACACATAATCCCGGTCTTCATCGATGCGAAGGTATTGTTCAATAAATTGTTGTGGTTTTTGTCTAAGATATTTTGAAACACGATCAATGTCGGCATCTGTAAATAATGGTCCCGTAGTTTTACAACAATTAGCACACTTTAAACAATTCATTTTCTTGAATTCAGCATCATGCAAATCTTGCATCACGTAATCTAAATTCTTCGGTGTCTTCTTTTTCAGCTTGTCGAAATACTTTTTGTTTTCGATATGCTTATCTTTGGCTTCTTTAGGGAGATTGTTTAAAATAGTATTCATTCGTAGATTTGTTTTTTCGGTTATTCGATAAAACATTCCGCGAAATTACTTAAAACAAATCAACAAATAACTAAATTAACATATCAACTATAATGAAAGACCTTTTCGGCAAAGCCATACTTGATTTTCAAACCAACAATTCGCCTGAGGATTTAATTACGGAAACCACTATTTCTGAAGAAGATGAAATGAGTGTCGCCTATTTGTTTCGTTCTTACGATGAAATGCCACAAATGGAACAAAAAGCGTTACAACTTGCCAAAGGTAAAATCCTTGATGTAGGTTGTGGTGCAGGAAGCCATAGTTTGTCTTTGCAAAACGAACGCGGTTTAGACGTTACTTCTATCGATATTTCTCCAAATGCTATTCAAGCGTGCACCCTTCGCGGACTTAAAAAAGCAAAAGTTCAGGATGTGCTGACATTAGAAAATGAGAAATACGACACGATACTCCTATTAATGAATGGTGCTGGAATGTGTGGAAAACTGAAAAACATCCCGAATTTCCTTTTAAGACTAAAATCATTATTGAATCCAGGCGGGCAAATTCTGTTGGACAGTTCTGATATAATTTATATGTTTGATGATGATGAAGACGGCGGAAAGTGGATTCCTTCCCAAAATGAATATTATGGCGAAATTATTTTTAATATTTCATATAAAGGCGAGAAGGAAAAATCATTCGATTGGATGTTTATTGATTACAATACTTTACAAAATGCCGCTTTAGATAATGGATTTCACTGTGAGTTGATTCTTGAAGGCGACCATTTTGATTATTTAGCGAAGCTTTCAATTTAGAAAACAGATAAAGACCAATTATATTATGGAAAATTCAGCATTGGAAAAATTACGTTATCCCATTGGGAAATTTATCGCCCCGGAAATTTATTCAACCGAATATCTCCATAATAAAATAGCAGAAATCGCAAGTTTCCCCGATCGATTAAAAAAAGAAGTGATTGATTTAACCGAGGAGCAACTAGAGACACCATACCGCCAGGATGGTTGGACAATTCGTCAAGTAATTCACCATTGCGCCGATAGTCATATGAATTGTTTCATTAGAATCAAATGGACATTAACTGAAGACAAACCTGTAATAAAACCCTATCATGAAGATCTTTGGGCAGAATTACATGATAATTTGGCGATGCCCATTCAACCTACACTTTCATTTCTGGAAGGATTGCACTTTCGTTTAGCTTATTTAATGAATAGTCTTTCTGAAGCGGATCTAGAAATGTCCTTTATTCATCCGGAACATAACATAACATTTCAATTGAAAGAAATAATTGGAAACTATGCTTGGCATGGAAACCACCACTTAGCACATATCACCGAATTGAAAAAACAAAAAAGTTGGTAATTTTAGGAGCTGTTTCCAGCTATTCGCTATATCTTTTTGTCTCATTTTTTAATGAGACAAAAAGATATAGCGCTTCTATCAAGGCTAGGCAATAGGATTAAAGAAATAAGTCCCCCTGAAATTGTAAGTCCACTATAATTAATTTAAAACCCCAAACAGTAATTATTGTTTGGGGTTTTAAGTTTTAAGGAATATTCAAATATTTATGTGTTTGTAGAGAGACACGCCATTTTGGATTGTTCATTACATAATCAACAATTAACGGAGTCATTTCTTCTTTTTTACTCCATTCTGGCTGAAGGAATAGAATGGCATCATCATTCACTTTTTCTGCTTGCTCTTCAGCAAAAATAAAATCGTGTTTATTATAAATGATTACTTTCAACTCATGTGCATTATCATAAACTGTTTGAGTTGGCAATTTATTCTTCTTTGGAGACAAACAAATCCAATCCCAAATTCCCGTTAATGGATATGCTCCTGAAGTTTCTATGTGAACTTTTCTACCTTTTTCTTTAAGATTTTGCGTTAGCAAAGTCATATCCCACATTAAAGGCTCTCCACCAGTAACCACAACAGTTTCTGAATACTTGCTGGCATTAGAAACTATCACATCAATTCCAGTGGGAGGATGTAATTCGGCATTCCAGCTTTCTTTAACATCACACCAATGACAACCAACATCACATCCGCCAATTCTAATAAAGTATGCAGCTGTTCCTGTATGAAATCCTTCACCTTGAATGGTGTAAAATTCTTCCATCAAAGGGAGCATCGCGCCTTTATTAACTTCTAATTGTATTTCTTTTGATAACATTATTTAATTTTAAAGTGCAAAGATAGTTAATTAGAAAATGAGTAATTTGATATTTGGAAAATGCTTGCCGAAAATCACTAATAACAGCTACTAGCCCCGATAAAAGCGGCATCCTTTTTTAGGACATTTTTTTGACCTAAAAAAGATAAAGCGAATAGCGGGCCTGATCACACCAACTAATCCTAACGGTCATGCTCAAAAAAAAAAACCGATAGTTCTTTAGGATCTATCGGTTTTAGTAATTAAAAAATTTCGTTTATTTCAAAGTTTGCAATGATTTAGTAGCATACTCATTTGTTGGATCCAGTGCAAGTGTTTTGCTAAAGTATTCAATAGCCTTAGCTTTGTTTGTATTAGCATAACTTGCTGCCGAGTTATTATAAGACTCTATAATTTTAGCTTTTACTGCCTTTTTTTCTAACTCTTCAGGACCTTTTTCAGTAACAACTTTGATGTAGTCTTCATAATATTTCACCATCATGTCATCTTTTTCTAGTAATCTATTAGTTCTTGCTCTAAAGATATAAGCATCTTGAGTAGCAGGAGAAGCTTCGATAACATTTCCAAAAGCTATGTCAGCTTTTTGCAACGCAATAGGATCTGGTTTCACAACATCTTTTCTAGTATTGTCATAATATAATGAGTTTCCTAAATAAAAATTGTCAAGTAAATAATTTCTAGATTCTTTATTTGTTACTGCAATTTCATAAATCGCACCTGCTTCTTTGAATAGTTTTTGTTCGTACAATTTCTTTCCTAGATCTGCTAGATTATTAGTGATTGTAATTTCCATTTCAACGGCCTTCTTAACATCTAAAATACCATTATTGAAAAGAGTAGGATCTATAGTTTTACCATCAGCACCTATTGCTTTTTGAATTTTAGCAAAACCTAAATATTGATAATCTACAGCAAGTACTTTATTTGCAGGATTTCCAATAAAACTTTCTAATGATTGAATTGCAACATCAGCATTTCCATTTTCATATGCTGCAAAACCTAAATAACGTAAAATTCTAGGATTTACTTTATCTAATTCTTTCATCTTATTGGCTTCAATTTCCAATGCTTTGTAGTCCCCAGCCAAGATTAAAAAGTCAGCATGACGCATACGAGAAGCCAAAGAATAATCTGTTAGACTCATATATTTTTCATAATAATCCAATGCTTTTTGAAGGTATTCTTTACTTTTAGATGGTTCATTTCTTCCCCATAAATAATATGTTTCGGCTAATTCACGGTAAACTGGCCCGTAGTTAGCATTTGTAGCGATAACATTATCATAAGCTTTTACGGCTTCAGTATATGCTTTAGCACCTTTAAGCAATACACCTAACTGCATTTTTGCTCTTATCAAAGTTGGATCTGCTTGAAAAGCATCACGATATGCTACGTAAGCTTCATTTTGATTTTTATCACCATAAAAAGCATTTCCAAGTTCAAGTAAAACTTGCCCATCTTGTGGATTATTAATCTTGGCTCTACTTAAAACAGATAGTGCACTTTTATAATCAGGTTTATTCGCAGCCATATAAGCTTTAGCAATGTAGATATATTCTTCTGTATCTTTCTTTTTCACATCTTTGGAAGCCAAAGCAAAATTAGCTTGTGCAGCAACAACATCTCCATTGTCTAAATCTAATTGACCTAATCCAATATAATTAAGTTTAGCACCTTCAGTACCACTCAATCCTTTTTGAAAATAGATTTTAGCACTATCTGATACGTTTTGCGTAAGATAGACGTTGCCTAAAAGAAAAGCAGCTTTTCCATTAGATGGTTTAGTATTTATAATTGATTTTAAAATCGATTTTGCACTATCGAATTGTTCTGCGTCAATTGCTTTTTTTGCCTGATTCAAATCTTGAGCTTGACTTACGGTTACCGAAGCCAATAAAGCAACACTAAAAATTTTAAATTTATTCATCTTTAATTGTAGTTAATTTATTTTTTATCGTTTTCAATTTGTTTTCTAATTTTAATATTCCTGCCGGGTATACGAACAGGAAGCAAACCAGATTTTAAAATTATTCTTTGTCCAATATCCCCTGCAACGAATGAAGCAAAGCCCATTCCTAAACCCGAATATCCTTGACAATTGATTATATACAAATCGCGTGCCAAAGGGTATTTGCCTTCGGCTATATTATTTTGGGAAGGAGTGTAGGACTTATCACTTTTATCTCCTATTACTCCTAAAGTATTTACATTATCAACATATTTTTGCATCGTTGGCATAGGTTGAGAAAGCCAATTAACTCCTACAACCCCAATCATCCCTTCATTTTCAGAGACATATTTAATAACTTCATCATTAGTTTTAAATGAAAAAACACCTTTTTCAGGTATTGCTTTTAATCCTGCAAGTGAGTTCATATATCTAACTGTGCTTGAATTTGGATTATCAAAGACCAATCCTTTAATGGAAGCAACTGGCCTTCCTTGCATAAAACTAATAACATCTTTTAACGCTACAATAGTATCATTATTATTTTTATTAGAGATAAAAGCAACTGCGTCTGTAGCAAATACTGTCACTTTAGGAGTAATTTTTCTTTGATCAAAAATTTTCAATTCCTTATTTGACAAATTTCTTGACAAAATAACAATTGCTGCCTTTTCATTAAACAAAGAATTAACCGTTTCGGATTCTGATTTTGGAATAAGTTTTATTTTAGCTTCATACTTACTTTCAAAAACGGCTACTTGATCTTCAACAATAGGAGTTAAAGTTTCATCAATATAAATAGTTGTAGAGCCTTTAAGTATAGTTTCCTTTTCTTTTGAATTATTAGCTTGATTACAAGCAAACATTAAAACAATTACTGGAAAAATAATAAAATACGGAAGCTTAGCATAATTTTTCATAACCTAGTTTTTATTATCATTTATAATTCGAAAGAATCTAATAGAAGAGTATACGATAAGTAAGACCCCAAACGCAATTCTATAAGTAGGTTGAATTGTTAAAGGAAAATTCTTCATAAAGATAATCAATAAACCTAAAATAAGGTAAACTAGAAAAAACAAAATTCCTAAAACAAGAAGAAATCGCTCTTTAAGCGATTTCTTCTTAATATTATTTACTATGTTATTTAACATTATTCTGCAGATTGTATAGTAATTGGAAGAGAATAAAGTACTCTTACTGGTTTACCATTTTGCTCACCTGGTTTCCATCTAGGACATTTGTTTAATACACGGATAGCTTCTTTTCCCGTACCGTAACCAATATCTCTGATTACTTTGATGTCAGTCAATGAACCATCTTTTTCTACAACAAAAGTAACATAAACTTTACCTTTTAAGCCTTCTTCTTCTGGAGTTTGATAATTTTTACCAACATATGCGTAAAACTTATCCATTCCTCCTGGAAAATCTGGTTTAACCTCGATACCTGCGGTGTTGTAAATTTGATTATCCTCAGCAATTACTTCGCTCGGTCCATTACCAACTGGCTCAACGGATAATTCAGCATCTGGATCTCCTTTAATAGTTTCAGAACCTAGTTTTTTGTCTTTTATTTCAACAATTTTTGGTGGCTCTTCGGTAACCTCATCTGCCTTAGCCACAACTGGCTTAACGAATTTTACCTGATCCACTTTTGGAGGCGGAGGTGGAGGTGGAGGAAGATTCTTTTTAACTTCTTCTTTCTTAGGTGGCAACTTTACCGTAGTAATTTTAGTATCTAAGACCTCAGAATCATCCGAAGAATTAGGAATAAGACTCATGATAAGTGGGGCACTAACAGCAAGAGCGAAAACAATTGCGCCAAGCACAAGAGCTTTAACCATAGTCTTGTTATTTGTCTTCCTAAGCTCATAAGCGCCATAGGCCTTATTACGACCTTCGAATACAATATCAAGCCATTGGTTTGTGAATATATCTAATTTCATTTTTCTTAGTTATTAGGTTATTAAGTAATAAGATAAATCTTATTTACCTTCTAACAATTTTTGTTCCTCTGGAGTAAAATCATTTACAATTGCATAAGTTGGAACGTCAACAATCGCCATTTCATCTAGAATATCTACTAAATTGCGGTAATTTGATTTTTTACTTGGTTTGATAATTACAATCATTCCTTTATCTTTATTACCGGTGTATTCTAAAACTGATTTTTTTCTCTTCAATAATTCTTTACGAATCCCTTCTTTACCATAAGAAATATCCTTAGGACCAGCAATTGGAGTTGCCAATAAACCCATATAATATGTCATTTTATCATTATCACCTAATAATACAGTCATAGTACGGTTCTCATCAACTTTGATGGGCTTCTCCTTTTCATCGTCTTCTTTATCTGGCAAACCCAAAGGCATTGATTGTGGTTTAGACAGCGTAGTAGTAAGCATAAAAAAGGTAATTAATAAGAACGCTAAATCCACCATAGCAGTTAAATCTACTTTTGAATTTGATTTTTTACTTCTTACTTTTCCACCTTTTTTGCCACCACCGTCGCCAGTATTTAATTCAGCCATTTTAGTGTATTTTTTTTAGTTTTTTTCTTTTGCTCTTAAACCCGTAACTAAGTTGAAGCTATTGATTTTTTGGTCTTGTAAAATATCCATAACTTTCAATATAGCTGGATACTCTTCTTTTGCGTCACCTTTTATAGCAAACTGTAATTCTTTATCATCGACCTCAATATTTGCTATACGAGCGTTGTAAATCCATTCTTTCAATTGATTGTCAAGTGAATCTTTAGGAATACCAGGTTGTAGCCCTTCTTTACTTCGCTCAGCGGTTTTCATAGCAATAAGCTGCTTTAAATTTGAGATCGGAACACCGATTCCCTCCATTAATGCAAATTTTGATGATTCATCTTCTGTAAATGCAACACCGTATTTTTGTCCCATCAACTCAAGTGTTCTTTTACGAACTTCTCTACCTTTTAAGTCAAAAAATACTTTTCCTTTTCCAACAGTAATAGTTGCTAAATCCGTATCCGGCAACTTTGATTGGACTGTTGAAGCAGGGGTATCTACTGGTAACGCTTCTGGAATCTTAGCTGTAGCTGTCAAAATAAAGAAAGTCAGCAAAAGAAAAGCCACATCACACATAGCCGTCATATCAATAGACGCTGCTTTTTTGGACATTTTTATAGCCATTAATATATTTTTTTACATTTATAAGAAAATAGCTCTTTTCACAAGATTACTATTTTCTTATAAACTAAATTATTAATTATTTTTGTGTACTTCTGTAGTGTCTGTAAGTATTTACAATTGTATTACCTGCCTCATCAATAGAATAAGTCAAAGTATCAATTTTAGAAGTAAAAAAGTTGTAAGCTACAATTGCTAATGCTGAAGTAGCAATACCTGTTGCAGTGTTAATCAATGCTTCAGAAATTCCGTTTGCAAGTGCAGCTTGATCTGGAGTTCCAGCAGCAGCCAAAGCACCAAATGCTTTAATCATCCCTGTTACTGTTCCTAACAAACCAGCAAGAGTTCCTAGTGAAACTAATGTAGAAAGAATAGTCATATGTTTTTCTAACATTGGCATTTCCAATGAAGTAGCTTCTTCAATTTCTTTATGTATAGTTTCAGCAGCAGCTTCGCTATCTAAACCTTCTTTTTTAACATCTTGGTATTTCAACAAAGCTGATTTTATTGCATTTGCAACAGACCCTTTTTGTTTATCACACAAAGCAATAGCTCCGTCGATATCACCTGTAGTAATGTTTCCTTGAACACTTTTCATAAACTGATCAAGATTTCCTTTACCAGCTGCTTTTGAAATTACTGCAAAACGCTCAAATGAAAACACAATAACCATTAATAAACATCCTAATAAAATAGGTACAATAGGACCTCCTTTATATACCATTGCTAAGTAATTCCCAGGGATTGGGTGACCTGTGTTGACACCACCTTCGAAGTTAGCACCATTACCCATTATAAAATTCCATATTATCCATCCAACAAAAACACATGCTACAATAATGATTCCTGAAATCATTCCTCCACCTTTTGAACCGTTTTCTTTTTTAACGTTTGCCATTTTTTTAAATTTTAATAGTTTTAAATAATTTAATCTTTTAGTTATAATAAACTTGTAGTGGAGCAAATTTATATTTTTAGTTTAAATAAAAAAACTTTTTTTAATTTTATTATAATTAATTTTATTCCCAACAAATATTCACTGATTTAAAATTTGCATTTATATCAGAATTCACAAGTGAATTAGCTATTTTGCAAAAAAAAATATATTTTTTTATGATATATTAAGACAATATTTCAAAATCTAGATTGAAACAGTTAAAAATATTTTTTTTTATTATTAACAATAAAAAAGCAGGAAAACTGCAGTTAACACTTTATTAATACGTATTATCAAAATTTATACCTTACAAATGATTTTAATTCAACCCTATTATGAGCAGAAAAGAAGATTTCATACAACACATTAATAACGGCTATATTTCTAAAGGAGAAAGCATTATTTTGGGTGGAGCCATGCTTGACGGAGAGGCTTTGGCTGATGCCCATGTAAAAATACCGTTAAAAACATTGAACCGACATGGATTGATTGCCGGAGCAACTGGGACTGGGAAGACAAAAACAATTCAGGTGCTTTCAGAACAGTTATCCTCCATTGGAATTCCAATATTAATGATGGATATAAAAGGTGATTTTAGCGGTATTGCAAAAGAAGGGGAAGAAAAATCCTTCATTACTGAACGTCATGCTAAAATTAACATCCCATACAGTGTGTCAAGTTTTCCTGTTGAACTATTGACTCTATCGGAACAAAACGGAGTTCGTCTTCGCGCAACAATATCAGAGTTTGGACCTGTATTGTTTTCTAGAATATTAGGATTGAATGATACGCAATCGGGCGTAGTAGCAGTGATTTTTAAATATTGTGATGACAACAAAATCCCTTTATTAGATCTAAAAGACATCAAAAAAGTAATCAATTATATTACTGAAGAAGGAAAAGATGAGATTTCAGCAGAATATGGAAAAATTTCCACTTCAACAACCGGAATCATTCTTAGAAAAATAGTTGAACTAGAACAACAAGGAGCTGACTTGTTTTTTGGTGAAATGTCTTTTGATATTAATGATTTAATGCGAATGGATGAAAATGGCAAAGGGTATGTTAATATCCTTCGTTTGACTGACATTCAAGACAAACCAAAACTATTTTCGACATTTATGTTGAGTCTGCTGGCTGAAATCTACCAACAAATGCCAGAAAAAGGGGATGTCGACCAACCCGAATTGGTCATTTTTATTGATGAAGCCCATTTAATATTTAATGAAGCCACCAAAGCATTATTAGAACAAATAGAAACAATCATAAAACTAATTCGTTCGAAGGGAATTGGAATTTATTTTATTACCCAAAATCCTATGGACATACCAAGTGGTATTTTGGCGCAATTGGGTTTAAAAATACAACATGCTTTAAGGGCTTTTACGGCAAATGACAGACAGGCGATAAAACAAACAGCCGATAATTATCCTATATCGGAATATTATAAAACCGATGAAGTGTTAACCAGTCTTGGAATTGGAGAAGCCTTAGTGACCGCACTGAATGAAAAAGGAATTCCAACACCGCTTGCAGCTACCATGATGCGCGCACCTACGAGCAGAATGGACATTTTGACTGAAAGCGAAATTCAGGAAATCAATACTAAATCGAAACTGGTAAAAAAATACAGCGAACTTATTGATCGTGAAAGTGCTTACGAAATGCTCAACAAAAAAATTGCAGTTGTCGAACAGGAAGCTATAGAACAAGAGCAAAAAAAAGTAACTGAGAAAGAAGAAAATAGTGGACCAAGCACAGCAAGTGTTGTAGGAAAATCAGTTTTAAAAGTACTTACAAGTGCTACTTTTATAAGAGGCGCATTTGGTGTCTTAACAAAAATGTTTAAGAAATAAAGTTTACTATACCCATTTAGAATTAAATTTCTCGATGGGTATTTCAAAAAAATTATTGCAACAACTCCAAAATTTTATTCTCAACTACTTCGCTATTCCAAATATTTTCAATGTTTTCCATTTTTAAAACCTCTTCCATAATAGCATTTTGATAGTCCCCAATCGCTAAAGCTTCAGCATAAGGACGATCACTAAAAGTTACTCTGCTATAAAGCGGAATCCATTTATCAGGATGTTTATCAGAAAATGATTTTTCAATTTTCTTTTGCAATAGGAATTTTTCATCAGCTGTTTTGGAACTCATTTCCATAAAATTACGATACGAAAGTTCCGCAATCGCATCAGCATTAGGTTTACGGGATTTTTGATATTCTGAGAAAATGGTTTTCCAGTCGTCGCCGTACTTTTCAATCATTTCATAGAGTATAGAAATATCTTCAAAGCCTGCGTTCATTCCTTGTCCATAGAAAGGCACAATCGCATGACATGCATCGCCAATTAAGGCAATTTTATCTTCATAAGTCCAAGGATAACACTTCATGGTTACCAAGGTGCTAGTTGGATTTTTGAAGAAATCTTCGGTCAATTTTGGAATCACATCAATAGTATCCGGTAAATTCTTTTCAAAGAAAGCTTCCACTTCTTTTTGATTTTTCAACGATGTAAAAGAATTTTTCCCTTCAAATGGCATAAATAAGGTACACGTAAAACTACCATCTAAATTAGGTAATGCAATCAACATGTATTCGCCTCGAGGCCAAATATGGAAAGAATTTTTATCTAATTTATGAGTTGCATCAGGATTTGCAGGAATATTTAATTCCTTATATCCTATAGGTAAAAATTCTTGTGAATAATCAAACATGCTTTGACGTTGCATGCGATGACGAATTCTAGAAAAAGCGCCATCAGCACCAAAAACCATATCGTATTTTTTTTCTTCCCAAGCTCCTCTTTCAGTTTCACCAATATGCAGGGTTGCATCATCTAGGGTTACATCCCAAATTTTATGTTCAAAAAAGAATTGTGCTCCTGCGGCTTCCGCCAAATCGATCATTTTCCTATTTAGAGTTCCTCTCGAAATCGAATAAATAGATTCCCCTTCTTGTCCGTAATTTTGAAAATTAAGTTTGTCTACAAGATGAATGGCACGTTTGTCCATAGGAATTGCAATTTCGCGTACCGCATCTCCCACTCCAACTCCATCCAGCGCTTTCCAGCCTCGGTTAGACATGGCTAAATTGATGGAACGACCGGAGAACTGAATTTGTCTAATATCTGGACTTCTATCATAAACATGAACGGCATGCCCTGCTTTTCGAAGGTAAATAGCTAATAAAGATCCAACTAATCCGGAACCTACAACAGCTATTTTTTTGGGAGTTTGCATTAATTTTTTATAAAAAGTTAGGCAAAATTACTGATTTATTATTTTAAGAACTTTAAAAACTATTACTTTTTATGCGGAATAAAGACCAATTTTGTTGAAGTTCTAACAATTTCCTCCTTGTTTAGTCTCATTCTTCTAAATTTTCCTGCGTTGTAAAGCACTGCCTGATCACTATAATGTGCACTCAATGGATTTCCGGATTGTCCCGTTGGCAGGATACTCCAACTATTTTCTATATCAGAAAAATCAATAATTCTTCTCGTTGATGGGCCAGCTGAAACTTTATAATTACCATTTTCTGAAAACCCAAACATTTGATTATTGATTACCTCATTTGAACCTGAAACTTCAAAAGGCCCTACATTGAAAAATTTCCTTAGCGCCTCAATTTTCCCCAATGGATGTTGATGTTCTAAAGTATGCACTTTATTCCAAGTCCAAGCTGGAACTGCATTTCCTAATTGTTTTTCTAAGTCCGTAATAGCCTCTTTAAACGATTGTGACAGAATTTGGCTTCTGGTTTCTTTTATATTTTTACTAGCAATATTGTCCCACCAAAGTGACGCTGCATTTGCCATTTGTTTAGCAATTATTTGTTTCATAATATGTGTTATCAGAAATTGCTTAAAATTAACTTCTCCGAGTTCGTCTTCAAAAGTATTTTTTAAATACAAATAAACCCATTTATTATAAATCGTTGGTGCTACATCGCCAAGATTATTAGATCCATTCCAAATTTTTAGAATATCGATAGCTTCTTTTTCATTTTTAGAAAGTGTATTATAATTGACACTCGAAATTAAAGTTGCAACTACTTCTGGAGCGACTGATGAAGTATTGTCAAAAATCATTTTACTGACCGATTTTTTATCCCAATCTGATTTTGAATTTAATAATTGTGTAATTCTTTTGGCTCTGTCTTCGGGAAGATAATAGCCAGGATACAAAAACCCATCAATTGGTTCGGGTTGATTATTGGCAGAATACACATAATTCCAATTAGGATTCACCGCAGAAGGGTTTTTGGAGAAATCCAAATATGCGGTAATATCATCTTTGCCATTGGCACCATCCAGAATAAAATTAGTATTTACTCCCTTATTGTGTTTGTATAATTTCCCCGTTGCCCACCAAGCCACATTCCCTTTGGCATCACCGTACATGATATTCAATCCCGGCGCTGCTATTAAAGCCACCCCTTTTTGGAAATCGGTTATACTTTTAGCATGAGAAAGTCTGTATACCGCATCTAGTATTTGAATGGGTTGTTGCGTATAAATCCATGACATCGCAATCGGTTTATTTTTATTTAAACCGTCAATCAAGTCATTCATAATGGGACCGTGACGACTCACTTTTACATTCAAAACTACATCAACACTATCTTTTACTTTTATAGTTTTTTTTCTAATTTCATACGCATTGAAACCCTTTGGCGTTTTGTAAGCATTGGCATTATTTGAATTATTTTCTTCTTGGTAGAAATCAATATCGTCATTTTCAAACATGGTCAAACCATATGCATATTCACGATTGTGTCCCAACAAAGGATACGGAGTTCCAGCCAAATAACAACCATATATTTCAAAATCAGGCGTCACCAAATGTGCTTCGTACCAAGTTCCCGGTTGTGAAAAACCAATATGAGGATCATTTGCAAAAATAACTTTCCCGTTTTTAGTTTTCTTCGGACCAATAACCCAACTATTGCTTCCAATAAAGGGAGGAATTGGCGATTGATCTAAAAGCGACGCTATAGACTTTGCAATAGCGATATATTCTTGTGACCTTTCTTTGGCATTCTTAATTCGGGTGGTATTGAAAGAACCATCAATTCCAAAATCTTTAAGATAATCCATTCCGTATTTATTTCGAATATCAGTTAATAACGGATCCGTTTTTTGAGCCATCGCAAAACTAAAAGACATGTATCCGAAAATATTGTAAACATCTTTTATGGTGAATTTCTTTTTTTCAACCCCAATTAAACGGAATTCTATTGGCATTTTTCCTTCCTCAATATATTGATTGATTCCATCCAAATAAGCCATTGTCAATTGATAACTTAAGCTATTTTTATCCAATACTGCAATCGCTTTTACTGAAGCTTCTTCGATTCCGAGTCCTGCAAAAAATTTGTCGTTTTTCAACGTTACCGAACCAAAAATCTCTGACAATCGTCCCGGAGCAATGCGTCGCATCAATTCCATTTGCCACAATCGGTCTTGCGCATGAACATAACCCAAAGCTTCCATAACATCCTTTGAATTATTAGCATAAATATGAGGCACTCCAAATTCATCAAAATATACCGTTGTTTCTTTCTCAATGTTTTTCAGCTTCACTTCACCCTCATATTTAGGTTTTAAATAAAAACCATAAACCATTAAAGCTATTATTATAATCACTACTAACGAAAGTAAAACCAGAAGGATTTTTTTGAGTTTTTTCATTTTTGCATAAATTGGTAAACAAATATATAGGATTTGAAAGTTATTTTAAATTATTTATTTTTCATCGCTTTTAAATTTGAAAATGCTGCATATAATCATTTTGTTTAATTTATTTAAAATTTTATTAAACAAAAAAAGTATATTTGTTCTAAATTTAAAAAGACATGAAGCACATTTCTAGAGACGCCATTTCTCAAATGGAGAAAATCGCAAGATTGAACTTAATCAACTCATGCACTGGATATAAATCAGCTAAT
This sequence comes from Flavobacterium arabinosi, assembly GCF_048158725.1. Taxonomy (NCBI): domain Bacteria; kingdom Pseudomonadati; phylum Bacteroidota; class Flavobacteriia; order Flavobacteriales; family Flavobacteriaceae; genus Flavobacterium; species Flavobacterium arabinosi. The sequence continues at coordinate 982,690 of NZ_JBLNKX010000001.1, read as the reverse complement.
TTACTTGCTACAAAATCCATCGAAGGAAAACCTAATGTGGCAATTTTTAGCAGCATTACTCATTTAGGCAGCAATCCTGCACTGATTGGATTCATCATGAGACCTACAACTGTTCCAAGAGATACGTACAAAAATATAAGAGAAACGGGATACTTTACCGTGAATCATATTACGGTGAATATGATTGAAGATGCACATCATACTTCGGCAAATTATGAATTGGGAATTTCTGAATTTGACAAAACGAATCTTGAAGAAGAGTATAAAAATGATATTGAAATCCCTTTCGTAAAAGGGAGTCCAGTTCAATTGTATTGCAAATATGTGAATGAATATTATATCAAGGAAAATGATACCATTCACATTATTGCTTCTATCGAAAATTTGTTTTTTGAAGAAAAATTGGAACATACAGATGGCTGGCTACAAATTGACAAAGGAAACGTTGTGACACTAAATGGACTCGATGGGTATTGTTTACCCAAATTAGTGGATCGTTTTCAATATGCCCGAAAAGAAATTCCCTCTACTTCAATTTTCAAAAAACAGAAATGAAAAAATTGCGGTTAATCCTTGGTGATCAGTTAAATTCACAGCATTCTTGGTTTCAGGAATGTAACGAAAACACGATTTATGTCTTGGCAGAAATGCGTCAGGAAACTGATTATGTAAAACATCATATCCAAAAAGTGGTAGCGTTTTTTCTATCGATGAGGAATTTTTATACGGCAATACAATCAAATGGACACCAAGCCGTATATTTTCAAATAACCGATGCAAAGAATCCACAGGATTTAGAAAAAATCATTGGCATTTGTATCGAAAAGTATAAAATAGAAAAATTTGAATACCAGTTACCCGACGAATACCGACTGGACCAACAACTAAAAAAAATTTGTTCCAATCTAAAAATAAATTCAGAAGCTTTTGACTCTGAACATTTTTACACCACGCGTCACGAACTCACTGATTTTTTTGAAGGCAAAAAGTTATTGTTGATGGAAAATTTCTATCGCAACATGCGTAAAAAACATCATATCTTAATGAATGGGGCAACTCCTTTGGAGAACCAATGGAATTTTGATGCTGATAATCGTAAAAAATACAAAGGTGAAGTTCCAGTTCCGCCGGAAAAAAATTTTCATGCTAACGTTTCTGAAGTTTTAACTCAAATAAAAGAAGCTGGCATCATCACTTTTGGAAACATTGATGAAAATAATTTCAGCTGGCCTACTTCGCGTGAGCAATCTCTGGAGGTTTTAGATTATTTCTGTACAAATCTACTTAAGCATTTTGGTGATTATGAAGATGCGATACATACCGAAGAAAAATTCCTTTTCCATTCTCGTTTGTCTTTTGCCATAAATAGTAAAATGCTTTCGCCAAAAGAGGTCATCGAGACCGTTATTTCTTTTTATCATGCAAATGAAGCTGAAATAACTCTTTCACAAGTAGAAGGATTTGTGCGGCAAATTCTGGGTTGGCGAGAATATATTCGGGGGATTTATTGGAAAGAAATGCCCAATTATGCTCAAATGAATGTCTTGGAAAACTACAACAAGTTACCGGATTTTTTCTGGACGGGTAAAACCAAAATGAATTGCATGAGCCACGCCATCAATCAAAGTTTAGATGAAGCTTACGCACATCATATTCAACGCCTCATGGTTATAGGAAATTTCACTTTGCTGACACAAATTCATCCTGATGAAGTAGATGCTTGGTATCTTGGCGTCTATATAGATGCTATAGAATGGGTGGAAATGCCCAACACTCGCGGCATGTCACAATATGCAGATGGAGGAATTATTGCTACAAAACCCTATGTTTCTTCCGGAAGTTACATCAATAAAATGAGTAATAATTGTGTCAAATGCCATTACAATGTCAAAGAGAAATTTGGAGATAAAGCATGCCCTTTCAATACGTTATACTGGAATTTCCTTGATGAAAAAAAAGAGTATTTTAAAGGTAATCAACGCATGGGAATGATGCTGAATTTATTGAACAAAATGAATCCCGAAGAATTGTATAAAATCAAAGTTAAGGCCAATGCAATTATTGGAAATATGGATTCGTATTAAACTTAAAGACTACGACAAAAAAAAAGTGTTTAAATTCCATTAGAACTTAAACACTCTTTTTTATAAACAATTTGTCTATTATTTTTTGCTTCCGTCAATAATAGCACCTGTACCAGCTCCAACTCCTGCTCCTGCCAAACCACCAATTATTGCACCTTGACCTTTTTTCTTGCTGATAATTGCACCTGTAACGGCCCCAACTCCAGCTCCAATAACGGCTCCTTTTGCAGCTCCGCTCCAACCTTTCTTTTTTGTAGTGGTTGTAGTGGTTGTGTTAGCTGCTGCTTGATGATTGACTACAACAACTTCTTTTTGGGTTACTATCTTGGCTTCTTCAACTTTAGCCATTTCAATTTGCATTGAATCTACGACTTTTTGCTTCTCAAATTCCGCAGTCATGGAATCAGCGCTTACTTGTTTCATTGAATCAATACTAACCTGTTTCGCTTTTTGGATTTCCATTTTCCCTTGATTTTGACAAGATACAATAACCAGAGACAGTACTATAATATATATATTTTTCATGATTTTAAATTTTATAATTTATAATTGTTCAAAGTAACGTTTATAAATTCAAATAAAACTTATAAAATTCATACTATTTCTTATATAATTTTAGGAATACTTAACCAAGTATTCCAGCTTTTAATAGCTGACCAAATCTATACATATCCTCAAAAGAACTATACAATGGAACTGGAGCCAAACGAATAACATTAGGTTCCCGCCAATCTGTCATCACTCCATTTTTCATAAGATAATCAAACAAACTGCGTCCTTCTCCATGAAGTAACACTGATAATTGCGAAGCCCTCTCTGATGGATTTGAAGGTGTTATAATTTCAAAACTACTATCGACTTCTTTATCTATTTCGCGCAGGATAAATTCTAAATAAGAAGTGATTTTATCTCTTTTTTGGATTAAAGCGTCCATTCCTATTTCATCAAACATTTCAACTGATGCCAAATAGGGCGCCAAAGAAAGTACTGGTAAATTACTAATTTGCCAACCATCGGCACCATGGATAGGATCAAAAGTTTGCTCCATCTTGAAACGACGTTCTTTATTGTGCCCCCACCAACCGGCGAATCTTGGCAACTCCGAATTATTGTGGTGTTTTTCATGAATAAAACATCCTGAAGCATTTCCAGGTCCTGAATTCATATACTTATAACTGCACCAAGCGGCAAAATCCACATCCCAATCGTGCAATTCCAGTTTTATATTTCCTGCAGCATGAGCTAAATCCCAACCTACATAAGCTCCTGCTTTATGACCTGCGGCAGTTATTGTTTTCATGTCAAAAACTTGCCCCGTGTAATAATTCACACCGCCAATTAAAACCAAAGCCAATTCCTCACCTACTTCTTCAATTTTCGACAAAACGTCTTCTAAGCGAATATTGTGTTCCCCCTCGCGACGCTTGATCTCAACAATTGCATCTTCTGGTTTATATCCATGAAAATGGACTTGACTTTGAAACATATATTGATCTGAAGGAAACGCTTTTTCCTCGCAAATGATTTTATATCTGGTTGTAGTAGGTCGGTAAAAGGAAACCATCAGCAAATGAAGGTTGACCGTTAACGTATTCATCACAGTTACTTCACTTGGCAAGGCGCCTACAATTTTACTTAACGGATTCGCAAATCGCTCTTGGTAATCCCACCAAGGTTTTTGAGCATAGAAATGCCCCTCAACGGCAAGGTTTCCCCAGTCATTCATCACCTCATCTATGTATGCTTTGGTGCGTTTAGGCTGTAATCCCAGTGAATTTCCTGTAAAATAAATTACTTTTTTTCCATTTACTTGCGGAAAAATAAATTCATCTTGGTATTTATTTAACTGATCTTGTGAATCAAGTTGTTTTGCAAATTCAAGGGTATTTTCGAAAGTCATTATTTGTGTTTTGTTTGGTAAAAGTAATAAAAAAAGACTGATAGATAAACGACTTTTAGCCGATTGGCTAAAAGTCAATAGTTAAAAAAGAAGTGTTTAACGAAAGAAAAATATTTTACATCTAGTATACGGAATTAAAAACCAGCCCGTTATTTAATTATATTTGATTGAATATAAAAATCTTAGCTATGCTTAAAAACAATTTGAACGTTATTATTATTTCGATGGCAGTTGTGATTTCAGCTTATTTATTTTCGAATGCTTTTCAGAATCGAAATAAGAACAATGATACTATCAGTGTGACTGGTTTAGGGAAGAAAGATTTTGTTTCGGATTTAATTGTGTGGAGCGGTTCTTTCTCTAAAAAAAGCACCACTTTGAAAGAAGCTTATGCGTCGCTGGATGCCGACAGAGAAAAAATCAAAAGCTATTTGTCAAGCAAAGGAATTGCTCCAACTGAAATGGTATTTTCAGCAGTGAATTTTAATAAAGATTTCCAAACTGTTTTTAATGAAAATGGAACAACAAAACAACAAATTTTTACCGGCTTCACATTGACTCAAAGCGTGAGTATCCAATCTAAGGAAGTGAACAAAATTGAAGAAATATCAAGACAATCAAGCGAATTAATCAATTCGGGAGTGGAATTTTACTCCAATCCTCCTGAATATTATTACACAAAATTAGCGGAGTTGAAAATAAAAATGATTGCCGAAGCCACAAAAGACGCAAGTATTAGAGCTAAAAGTATCGCCGAAAATGCGGATGCAAATCTGGGGAATTTAAAAAAATCGGATATGGGTGTTTTCCAAATAACAGGTCAAAATTCCTCGGAAGATTTTTCCTATGGCGGATCTTTTAATACGCAGTCCAAAAACAAAACGGCTAATATTACTGTGAAATTGGTTTATCAGGTGAATTAGGGATACAAACCATGAATTATACTCAAATTATTTTGTGTGAGGGATAGCAGCGGCATCCTTTATTTTCTTTCTTTAAGAAAATAAAGATACAGCGTACAGCCCGACCCGCTTTTTCAGCGGGACACACCCAAAAAAAAATCTCGCCATTGCTGACGAGATTTTATTATTTAGAATCTGAAATGAATTCAGATTAAATGATCAACATGGCATCACCGTAAGAATAGAATTTGTATCCTTCCTTGATTGCTTCTGCATAGGCTCTTTTCATTAAATCATGTCCGCAAAATGCTGAAACCATCATTAATAAAGTAGATTTTGGTGTGTGAAAATTCGTAATCATACACGTCGCGATACTGAAATCGTGAGGAGGAAATACAAATTTATTTGTCCAACCATCAAAAGGATTAAGGGTACTTTGCGATGAAACTGAACTTTCGACGGCACGCATAGAAGTAGTTCCTACTGCACAAATACGTTTCTTTTTCACTTTGGCATCGTTAACAATATCACAGGCTTCTTGAGTGATTTTTAATTCCTCAGAATCCATTTTGTGTTTTGATAAATCTTCAACCTCAACTGGATTGAAAGTTCCCAAACCTACGTGAAGCGTAACTTCGGCAAATTTTATCCCTTTAATTTCCAGTTTTTTCAACAAATGTTTCGAGAAGTGCAATCCTGCAGTTGGTGCCGCAACAGCTCCTTCTTCTTTAGCATAAATAGTTTGGTAACGTTCCGCATCTTCTGGAGTTACATCTCTTGAAATGTATTTTGGGATTGGAGTTTCGCCAAGTTCCGTTAATTTATTTCTGAATTCTTCATAAGAACCGTCGTAAAGGAAACGCAATGTTCTACCACGAGAAGTGGTATTGTCGATAACTTCGGCAACTAATGAGTCGTCATCTCCAAAGTATAATTTATTTCCAATTCTGATTTTACGCGCTGGATCAACTAAAACATCCCAAAGTCTTTGCTCCGAGTTTAATTCTCTAAGTAAAAAAACTTCGATTCTTGCTCCTGTTTTTTCCTTGTTTCCATACAAACGCGCTGGAAAAACTTTGGTATTATTCAGAATTAAAACATCTCCGTCATCAAAATAATCGATAACATCTTTGAACATTTTATGTTCTATAGTTTGCTTCTTACGATCAATAACCATTAGACGTGATTCGTCCCTGTTTTCAGCTGGATATTCGGCAAGAAGTTCTTTTGGCAAATCGAATTGAAAATGTGATAATTTCATTTAAAAAATTTATGAGTTATGACTTATAAATTAGGTCCATCAACATCGCTCAGGACAGCAAAATTCTAAATCGTTTGCAAATATACGATTGTGAGATAGGCGTTGTCAAGTGTTTTGCCTTTTATTTTCAAAAGCGGCTGATTCACTAGTGTTTACAACTCTTATTTTTCTGAAATTTCGAAGCCTAAAGTTTTTAAATCATTCCAAAAATCAGGATACGATTTTGAAACTACTTCTGCATTTTCGATGATTATTGGTACTTTTAAAGCTAATGGCGCAAATGCCATCGCCATTCTGTGATCGTTATAAGTAGCAATTGGCACATTATGATTAATTGCGTTTGAAGCGACAAGTGTCAAGCTGTCATTGGTAACTGATATATTAGCACCGAGTTTCGTCATTTCAATTCGCAGCGCTTCCAGTCTGTCCGTTTCTTTGATTTTCAATGTGTGAAGACCGGTAAGATGACAACCAATTCCCAAGCCAAGGCAAGTAACTACTATGGTTTGTGCAATATCAGGCGTATTGTTGAGCTCAAAATTTACAGTTTGAGGAATAAAGCCAGCTTGTTTGGTGAGCGTCATTTTATTTTCTTCAAAATGCGTATCAACCCCCATTTGCTTATAGATTTCAACCAAAGCTGAATCACCTTGCAAACTAGTTTCTTTATAACTCGTCAATGAAATAGTAGCATTCTCCGCTAAAGCAGCCAAACTAAAAAAGTAAGAAGCAGAACTCCAATCGGATTCTACGGTCATTACTTTCGATTCCACTTTTTGTTTTGGATAAACCGTAATTACATTTCCTTCAAAACTGGTTTTGATATCTAAATCATTTAACAAAGCCAATGTCATTTTGATATAAGGAACCGAAGTGATTTCTCCTACTAAAGTGATTTCAATCCCATTTTCTAGTTTTGGCGCCACTAATGATAATGCAGATATATATTGGCTGCTTACATTTGCAGGAATATTTACCTTAGAAGCAGTAATTTTTTGTCCTTTAATTCGAATAGGCGGATAACCTACTTCATTTTCATAAGAGATCTGCGCACCCAATTGTTGCAATGCTTCAACCAAAACTTTTATTGGACGCTCTGTCATTCTTTGCGAACCAGTCAATACCACTTCACGACCTTCATTTACCGCAAAATAAGCCGTTAGAAATCGCATTGCCGTTCCCGCATGATGAATATCCACTATTTCCTCGTTTCCTTTCAATGCTTTTTGCATTACTTCACTATCATCAGAATTTGAAGTATTGGCCAAAGTAATATTGGGGAACAACGCTTGTAACAATAATAGTCTGTTGGTTTCACTTTTTGAGCCGGTAACTGCAATTTGAGCTTGTAAATTTGAATGGGAAGTTTGTAACAGTAAATTCATCTTAGGTTTATTGTTTGGTACGTTTTGGCAAATTTATTTTAAAAAAAGCATACACCAAAGCTTTACCTCTACTTATAACATTATTTTAGTTTCTCGTTGTTTTTGTGACGGTCTTTATCGCGAACGGATTTCAGATCCATTTTCTTGTCGAAAGCAGCTTGTAAATCAATTCCCGTTTGGTTTGCCAAACATAAGACTACGAAAACCACATCGGCTAATTCTTCGCCAAGGTCCTTGTTTTTATCACTTTCTTTTTCGGATTGCTCCCCGTAACGACGAGCAATGATTCGGGCTACTTCACCTACTTCTTCAGTAAGTTGCGCCATATTGGTCAATTCATTGAAATAGCGAACGCCATGTTCTTTGATCCAAGTGTCAACGTCTAGTTGGGAGTTTTTTAGGTTCATGTTATTCTCTATTTTTACTATCTATTTGTATCGTTACTGGCCCATCATTTAACAACAGAACTTTCATATCCGCACCAAAAACTCCTGTCTGCACTTTCTTCCCCAACTCTATTTCTAGGCGTTTTACAAAATTTTCATACAATGGAATGGCAATTTCTGGTTTTGAAGCCTTAATATAGGAAGGACGATTTCCTTTTTTAGTGGAAGCATGAAGAGTAAACTGACTTACCACAATTATATCACCATCAATATCTCTAACAGATAAATTCATAACCTGATTTTCATCTCCAAAAATGCGAAGGTTTGTAATTTTACCGACTAACCAATTACTATCCTCTTGTGTGTCGCTATCTTCAATTCCAACTAAGACCAATAAACCTTTTTGGATATGGGCTACAACTTTTTCATCAATGGTTACAGAGGCTGAGGAGACTCTTTGAATTACAACTTTCATTATTTTATATTCTATAAAAAATAGACACGATAAATTGCGTCTCTATTATTCTCTTGTTTTATCACTAATTATTCGGTCTTCATTATGAATATCTGTACGGTAATTTTCATCGTCACCTTCAAGAATTTTAAGATAACTTCTATAACGGGACCACGCAATTTCATCTCTTTCCAAAGCTGCTTTAATGGCGCAATGCGGCTCCTCTTTGTGCAAACAATTATTAAATTTACACTGGTCTTTTAATTTGAAAAACTCCGGGAAATAACCACTCACTTCTTCTTTTTCCATATCCACAATTCCAAAACCTTTGATACCTGGCGTATCGATGATTCTGGCATCAAATGATAAATTATACATCTCTGCAAAAGTTGTTGTATGTTGTCCTTGCTTACTTGCTTCAGAAATCGTTTTTGTTTTTAAATGTAAAGAAGGTTCCATAGCATTTACCAAAGTTGATTTTCCTACTCCAGAATGCCCCGAAAACATACTCACTTTACCAATCATCATTTCTTTCAACTCCTCAATTCCTTTCATTTCAGTAGAAGAAACGCGTAAACATTTATATCCAATTTCTTGATACACATGTTGCATATACAATTGCTCATCGAGGGTAGCATCGTCAAAAGTATCTATTTTATTAAAAACCAATATCGTTTCAATTCCGTATGCTTCGGCAGTAACCAGAAAACGGTCAATAAAATTAAACGTCGTTGGCGGATTATTTATGGTAACCAGCAAGAAAACCCGATCGATATTCGAAGCTATAATATGCATCTGGTGCGATAAATTCACTGATTTCCGAACGATATAATTCTTTCTGTCATGAATTTTATGAATGGTTCCTGTAACTACATCTGATGTTTCTTCGAGTTCATAATCCACAATATCACCTACAGCAATAGGATTGGTACTTTTGATTCCTTTAATTCGGAATTTCCCTTTCATACGGCATTCGATAAAATCCCCTTGTTCGGATTTTACGGTGTACCAACTTCCTGTAGATTTGTATACTAGTCCTGTCATAGTGCAAAGATAAAATTTTAAAGTTTATCCCGTTTATTGATAGGAGTTAAGTTTAATAAAAAAAGCTGCCTTCATTCAGGCAGCTTTTCTTTAATTTAAAATCATTCTTCCTAATTTGTCCTCAGACTTTCTTGAAGCATAAATTAAAAATTCTTTTTCATTTTTTCTATAGAAAATTCCCGGTCGCATAACCAATTCATTTTTTATGGCTTCCTCCGGATCCTTCCTTGTTATCAACCCTTTATCATCAAAAACAAAAAGTGTCGGCACTGAGTTATTATAATTCCCTAATGATTTAATTTCTTCAATATCAGTAATCCCTTTATTCTTTTTATTATCGTTAAAAATAATATTCAATTGCCCATCTTTATAAATTGGAATTCCACTCAAATACTCTGGTCCTTTTCCCATAACTGTTAATGGAATAGAAACGCTGGCACTCACATTAAAATTTCCGTTTCCACCAGTCCCAAAAAAGCCTAAAGACAATACTGTAACCGCAGCCGATTGATCTTTTGCAACCACATTACTCCAATCTAAGGATCCATCAGGTTTTAGACAAGTTACAATCATTTCGTTGGTAACATAAGTAATTGGAGTAAAACCTAGTGGTCCAAAACCTTGTGTTTGTCCCACAATAACCATTCTATATTCCGATAAAACGATAAGTCCACCATCATTTTTTTCGATTATCGAATGAATTTCGTATAAAGGTTTAACGTCCTTCCCTTTTTTAGCTCTTCGCTCTCCAAGCAATTTAACTTTGGTTTCATAGTCAAATTCATTGAATTTAAGGTTGTCATTTACATTAGTCGCCAAATTTATAGTGGCATTATACACCCCTTTCAACTCTTTATTCGCTTTACCATTCTCTCTCACACTGGAATAAAATCCAACTATTTGCAATGTGTTTTTATTGGTTGACAACATTTTACAATTGATGATCTCCTTGTCCTTTACATCAATATTTACGACCTCTTTCTTGTATTTATTTTGATTTTTAAAAATATGAAGTTCAAATTTTTCAATCTTTTCTTTCTTCTTGTTGTCTCTGTATCCTTCATTAACAATCAAAAAGACATCGTTTTTAAAATTTACTTCAAAATCAGAAATTGTAAACTGGTAATCTTTTTTGGAATCATCATAAGACACTTTGTTTTCTGTAGCAAAATTTACATTTAAAGAATCATCAAACAATTTAATTTCATATTTCATCGCATCTTCCTTTTCGAATAATGCGGTATGCATAACCAATAATTTATTTTCATCTGGAGATTGTTTAAAATAGAAACCACCTCTGTCTGAACTTTTTGCCACCTGAGATTCAAACATGGTCACCATTTTATTACTTAAAACGCCATCTTCAGAAAACTCAATTCCTACTAGATTGAAAATTTTTTCTTTTCGTTGATAAACACTTCCAATAACATATACTCTATTATTTAAAATTGTTATTTCCTCAAAGCCTATCTCTTTATCATCTATTTCAGGTAAAACTATTGGTTTATTAGATAACAACTTCATTTCCTTTGATGAAAAAATTTTCAAGAAATAGTCTTTTTTTCCTTTCAAACCTAAAGCGTAAATCTTGTTATTGGCTTCACCAATAATTTTAATAATCTTCCCCTTTTCCTCCGTGATTTCCTCTCCATAAGAAATTCCAATGTTTTCAATTTTGTATTGGGAATAGCCTGTTAGGCAAAACATAAAAAATGCAAAAAAAAGTAGTAATTGTTTTTTCATAAAATTAAAAGTTAGATTGTTAAAATTTCACACAATACTACAAAAAAACCTACAAATAATTTGTAGGTTTTTAATAAATAAAAAATAATTAATCTTAAGCTAATTAAGAATTTAATATTTTTTCTTGATGTCCAATACTTTCTTGGTGAATGTTTTTGAACAATTTAACTATAAATTCTTCTGTCAATCCTTTTTTCCCACCTTCCAAAATCATTTTCTCTTGGATTTCATTCCAACGATTGTTTTGCAATACTGCAACGTTAGCGTCTTTTTTCACTTGACCAATTTCGTCAGCAACTTTCATACGTTTTCCTAACAATTCCAATAAATTAGCATCCAACACATCGATATTAGCTCTCAATTTTGTCATTTTATTGGTAAATTCATCCGATGCATCGTCATGTTTTCTCACTTTCAAATCTTTGAAAATTTGTTTCAAAGCGTCTGGCGTTACTTGTTGCGCAGCATCACTCCAAGCATTGTCTGGATCATTATGCGTTTCGATAATCATACCGTCATAATTCAAGTCCAATGCTTCTTGAGTCACTTCAAGAATCATATCACGGTTTCCAGTAATATGTGATGGATCAATGATTAATGGTAAATCAGGGAATTTACTTTGCAATTCGATAGCAATCTGCCATTCTGGAATATTTCTGTATTTTGTTTTTTCGTATGTAGAAAAACCTCTATGAATAACTCCTAAATTCTTGATTCCGGCAGCATATAAACGCTCAACTCCACCTAACCATAAAGCCATGTCAGGATTTACAGGGTTTTTAATCAATACAATTTTATCAGTACCTTTTAATGTATCAGCAATCTCTTGAACCGCAAATGGATTTGCAGTTGTACGAGCGCCAACCCATAATACATCAATATCATGTTCCAAAGCTAATTTACAATGCGCTGCAGTTGCTACTTCAGTTCCCATTAGTAAACCTGTTTCTGCTTTTGCTTTTTGCAACCATTTCAATCCTATTTCTCCAACACCTTCAAATCCTCCCGGACGCGTTCTTGGTTTCCAAATTCCTGCTCTAAAAACACTCACATCTGAATCTTTCAATTCATGTGCAATTTTCAATACTTGTTCTTCTGTTTCAGCACTACAAGGTCCTGCGATCACAAATGGATGAGTCAAATTGAATTCATTCAACCAATTTCTCATTTCTTTCTTGTTTTCCATCTTTTCTAATTTTTACTTTTTTTTATTTTATTCTGTGTTGTTCTCTTTAACTGTAACCTGCTCCCATAATTTCGGGATAAATACTGATTACTTTTTTACATGTATTCCGTTTAATATTTCTTTTATTTTATTCACACTTTCCATTTCATTATAAATCGCATCGTAATCTTCCTTTTCTAATAATTCCTTAAACTTTGACAAATTAGAAATGTATTCATCCAATGTTTTTACCACTTGTTTCCTATTTTGTTTAAAAATAGGCGTCCACATTGCCGGTGAACTTTTGGCCAAACGAACCGTACTTTCAAAACCAGAACCGGCCATATCAAAAATATCCTGTTCGTCTTTCTCCTTATTGATTACCGTTTTCCCAAGCATAAATGCACTGATATGCGATAAATGTGACACATAAGCAATGTGCTTGTCATGCGATTTCGGATCCATATAACGAATTCTCATTCCCATAGCAGTAAAAAGTTGCAACGCTTTTTCCTGTAATTTGAAAGTCGTTTTCTCCACCTCACAAATAATATTCGTTTTCCCTTGAAACAATCCTTTTATCGCTGCCGAAGGTCCTGAAAACTCCGTTCCTGCAATAGGATGCGTCGCTATAAAATTTCTTCTCTTAGGATGATTGGCAACCGCTTCGCAAATAGGCGTTTTAGTAGAACCCACTTCAAAAACAATTGTATTTTCTCCTATTACATCCAGTACTTTTGGCAAAACTGTCAACGCAACATCAACAGGAACAGAAACAATTACAAAATCTGCTTGCTTTAAATCATCAAAAGTCGCACCAGCATCAACAACACCTAAAGCAATTGCTTCCTGCAAATGATTTTCGTTAGTGTCAATTCCATAAATTTTGGCTTCCGGATACAGTGCTTTAATGTCCAATACCATCGAACCGCCAATCAATCCTATTCCTATTACGTGTATATTCATGTATTAAAATCTATCAATTGCTTCTTGTACTTTTTCTTCTTTTACACAAAGGGCAAATCGTATGTAACCTTCACCATTACTCCCAAAAATTGTTCCCGGCGTAATAAAAATAGATTTGTCATATAAAATTTCATCAATAAATTTTTCCGCTGATGTGATTCCGTCAGGCAATTTTGCCCAAACAAATAGTCCAACACCTTCTTTATATACTTTACATCCTAATTTCTCCGCTAGTTGTTCAGTTAGAATTCTGCGTTTTCTATAAATCGCATTCATCGATTCAAACCAAGTCTTGTCACTTTTCAAAGCTTCAATTGCTCCTTTTTGAATCCCGTAAAACATTCCGCTATCCATGTTGCTTTTTACTTTTAGTACCGCATCAATACAAGCTGCATTTCCTAAAACCATTCCAACTCTCCAGCCCGCCATGTTAAAAGTCTTGCTTAAAGAATTCAATTCTAGAGCCACGTCTTTTGCACCTTCAACTTGCAACAAACTCATCGGATTGTCATTCAAAACAAAACTATACGGATTGTCATTGACTAATAAGATCTGATGTTTTTTGGCGAAAGCCACCAATTTTTCAAATAACTGTAAACTTCCTCTTGCTCCTGTTGGCATGTGCGGATAACCAATCCACATGATTTTCACTTTCGATAAATCCAGTTTTTCCAAAGCTTCAAAATCGGGTTCCCAATTATTCACTTCTTTTAAGTCGTAATAAACGGGTACAGCCCCTACTAAATTCGTCACCGAAGTGTAGGTTGGATATCCTGGATTTGGAATTAAAACCTGATCCCCTTCATTCAAAAAAGCGAGTGAAATATGCATAATCCCTTCTTTCGAACCCATCAAAGGCAAAATCTCAGTATTTGGATTCAACGCTACTTGAAAGTTGTTCTGGTAAAAATCAGCCATTCCTTTTCTCAATTCCGGTAACCCTTGATAACTTTGGTATTGATGGGCACTTTCTTCTTGCATCGCTAGAACTACTGCATCAACAACTGCTTGTGAAGGTTGTAAATCCGGACTACCGATTCCCATATTGATAATTGGTTTCCCTTCAGAAGCCAATTGTCTTACTTCTCTCAGTTTTGAGGAGAAATAGTATTCTTCAATTATATCCAGACGTTTTGCTGTAGTAATCATGGTTTTGTATTTTTATATTCGCCTAAAACTTTAAAGTATTCTGCCATAATGGTCAGTAATGCTTTTGCCTTAGCATAATCTTCGTATTTTTCGAAAGTAACATCCACAAAAAAGGAATATTTCCAAGGCGTTTCTATTTTTGGTAACGATTGTATTTTGGTCAAATTCAATTTACAATCACTCATTACATTTAGAACCGCCGCCAAACTTCCGCGTTTGTGATCCAATTCAAATTTGATAGAAGCTCTGTTTATTTCGTTTTCTTCAACAAATGAATTCTCCTTTTTAATAATAACAAATCGTGTCATGTTATTATTTATCGTCTGAATTTCCGGAGCTAAAATCTCTAATTCATACATTTCAGAAGCTGTTTTACTAGCAATTGCCGCAATCCCTTTCAACTGATTTTGGTGTATTCTTCTGGCCGTTTCAGCAGTATCTTTATCTTCAACTAATTTTATGTTTGGATATTTTTTCAAAAATTCCATACATTGTAATAATGCCATTGGATGAGAATGTACTTCCTGAATATCTTCAATTTTTTGACCTTTCAACGCCATTAAATTTTGATGAATATCCAAATAATGTTCTCCTATAATGTGCAAATTATTTTTATCAATCAAGGCATAATTCGGAATAATAGGTCCCGCAATAGAATTCTCTATAGCCATAACTGCCTGGTCTGATTTCCCAGACAATAAACTATCCACCAATTCTTCAAAAGACAAGCACTCATCTACTTCAACATTCTGATAGTAATAATCTTGCGCCACCTGATGATGGAAAGAGCCTTTTATACCTTGTATTGCAATCTTAGTTCTCATTCTAAGTTATTATTTATTTTATTTGAAAATGAAATTTACATAAATCATGATTGGTGTTCCATCAATTTTTTGTTATGCTTATTTCATACATATTCAAAAAAAAATCCTGATTTTCATCAGGATTGTATATTAGTTTTATTTGTTTGTTGTTTTTCAAATAACCATAGCACAATCCCTTACTTCCTAAAGAAGAAATAATAAGTGTTGCTAAAGTAAAAACGGTTATTAGACATTGTATTCTCTGTTTTTTAATAATTTCTATGCAAATGTAGAACTTATTTCAAGTCAACCAAAAAAAATATTTAATTTTATGTAACAAAAAAAGAATTCTTTGTTAAAACTATTTTATATTACAAAATGCATAAAAAAAACACTCATAAACTACTGATTATTACAGATTTCAAAATGTCTTTTTAGCTAATTTCAGTGCGGAAAACAAATTAAGTAGCCATTTTCACCGAAAGCCATTTTTTTCCCTCCGCAATTCGGGTTACCAGCATCGCCGAAACCAAGTCGCCATTAGCATTCAATAAGGTCGCCATAGGATCTACCAAAGTTCCCACAATCATCGCTGCAGGTAAAGCCTGCTCCATTGGAAATCCATAAACGGTTATCGCCAGAATTTCTCCTATATAACCACCATTTGGGATTCCGCCTTCTACAACTGAAACAATTACCGTAATCCCAATAGCGGTGAGCAAGGTATACGGATCTGTAAAATCTTTACCAAACATGGCAAAAATAACAGCAATTTTTATAATAGATGACATACTGGAACCATCTTTATGCAAAGGCGCACCTAATGGAATAACTACATTTCTTATATGACTGGGAATATTCATGCGTTCCGCTCCCTCCAGATTGGCAGGAATTGTTGCAATACTGCTGCAAGTTCCCAATGCAGTTAATGATGGAGTGATATTATTTCTCCAAAACACATTCAATCCCTTTCTTCCTCCAGCGATAAAAGCATATAAACTGAAAAACACGACAAAATAAAAAGCACAAACCGCGTAATAGAGACCTAAAGGTTTTGCATATGCCCCAAATAATTGGGGTCCAAAAATCCCAACCTGATACGCAAAATAAGCACCCAACCCTATTGGAGCTATTTTCATAATCATATGAAGCAATTGTTTCATCACTTCGTTTCCTGAATTCAAGAACCGACTGAAATCTTTCCCTTTTTCACCCGAATGCAAACTGGCAAATCCTATTAAAAAAGAGAATATGATAAGCGCCAACATATTTTTACGAGATAATAATTCGAAGAAATCATTAGCGGTAAGCAATTGCGTAATTTGAGAACCTGCAGAACTTGCCTGAATAGATTCTAACGGAATTTTTGAAATGATGATATCTTGCTGGATTGGAAACAACAATACACCAATAATCATCAAAATGGCTGAAATCAATACAGTGCTTAAAAACACACCAATTACAATTACAAATAATTTCCCTAGTTTCTCTGACTTTTCCAAACTGGCTATCGAGGATGCAATCGTAAAAAAAATCAATGGAATGATTGCAGTAAACAATAAATTCAGAAATATATCGCCCAAAGGTTTAATAACTTCTACCCCTTTTCCAAAAACTAAACCCAATATACTTCCTACCAGAATTCCTCCAAGTAGCAATAAAATACTTTTGTAGTTTTTCAAAAAACTGCCTGATTGTGTATTTTTTAAATTCATATCTATATAGTATATGGTAAATATATAAATCTAAAAGAGAATATCATCTTGCTTAGTAAACTTTGACAAAGGTCTTTTCACTTATTGAGCTACAAAAACAATAAATCAATGATTATTCTGTTTACTTTTGCAACAAATAAAATTCCATGCCAATAGAAGTTAATAATATATCCAAAAGTTATGGTGCCCAAAAAGCACTGGACAACATTTCGTTCTCTGTAAATAAAGGAGAAATTGTTGGTTTTTTAGGTCCAAATGGAGCAGGAAAATCGACTTTGATGAAAATATTGACAACCTATATCAATGCCGATGAAGGTTCAGCAATCGTAAATGGACATGATGTAAACAGCCAACAAAAAGCAGTACAACTTTCCATTGGTTATTTACCGGAACACAATCCGTTGTATTTGGATTTGTATGTGAGAGAATATTTAGCTTTTAATGCCGATGTCTATAAAGTAGCTAAATCCCGAATCGAAGAAGTAATTCAACTGACCGGTTTAAGTACCGAAAGTCATAAAAAAATAGGACAATTATCCAAAGGATATCGTCAACGAGTAGGTCTTGCCAACGCTTTATTACACAATCCAGATGTTTTGATTCTTGATGAACCAACGACCGGTTTAGACCCAAACCAATTAATCGAAATCCGTAATGTTATTAAAAACGTAGGAAAAGACAAAACCGTTTTTCTTTCTACGCACATTATGCAGGAAGTAGAAGCGATTTGCGACCGTGTCATCATCATCAATAACGGAAAAATTGTAGCCGATAAAAAACTGAATAACTTAATTTCCGAAGATAAGGAACAAGTTATCGAAGTAGAATTTGATTACAAGATAGAAGAACAAGCCATTGCTAAAATCGAAAATCTTACTTCCTATAAGAATACCCACGACATGATCTGGGAATTAACCTTTACAACCGATAAAGACATGCGCCCAGCTGTTTTTGATTTTGCTACCGCAAATGGTTTGAAAACTTTGCAACTGAATCAGAAAAATAAAAATCTGGAGGCTGTTTTTAGGGAAATTACTAAATAGTTGTCCGTTTTTAGTTTTTGTAGATAAAAAAAGCTCGTTTAAATCAATTTTAAACGAGCTTTTTTTTATGAAATAAGATTGGAAATTAAAAAACCTTACTTGCTATTTGTCGGATATTTTCTGATTTCCCCATAGAATAATAATGTAATACAGGAACTCCGGCCGCTTTCAATTCTAATGATTGTTGAATCGCCCATTCGATTCCTACTTGTCTGATGTCAGCATTATTTTTACATTGATCAACCGCATGAATCAAATCTTCCGGTAAATCGATTCTGAAAATTTGTGGCAATACTTGTAAGTGTCTTTCCACCGCAATAGGTTTGATACCCGGAATAATAGGAACCGTAATTCCCATTTCCCTGGCTTTGGCAACAAACTCAAAATATTTTGCATTATCAAAAAACATTTGAGTTACCACATAATCAGCCCCTGCTTCTACCTTTTCTTTCAGCCTTTTTAGATCTGAAATTAATGAAGGTGATTCCAAATGTTTTTCTGGATAACCTGCAACTCCAATACAAAAATTGGCTTTATTGTCAATATCCATAACATCATGCAAGTACTTTCCGCAATTCAATTCGTTGATTTGTTTAACCAAATCTACGGCGAAATTATTCCCTCCTTCTTTCGGCACAAAAGATTGCTCGTGTTTCATTGCATCACCACGCAATGCCATCACATTATCAATTCCTAAATAATGACAATCCACTAACATATACTCGGTTTCTTCTTTGGTAAAGCCACCGCAAAGCAAGTGAGGAACGGTATCTACAGTGTACTTGTGTTTTATAGACGCACAAATTCCCAATGTCCCAGGTCGCATTCTGGTTAGTTTTTTGTCTAATAAACCGTTGCCTTTATCTATGTAAATATATTCTTCGCGAGAAGTGGTTACGTCTATAAAAGGCGGTTTGAACTCCATCAACGGATCAATATTATCGTATAATTCTTGGATACTTTTGCCTTTTTGAGGCGGAATAATTTCAAATGAGAATAAGGTGCTACCTTTTGCGTCTTCTATATGTTGTGTTACTTTCATTTTCTTTAGTTTGAAGTTTAAGGTTTAAGGTTTAAGGTTCTCTCGAACAACTTTAAACTTTAAACTTTAAACAAAATTTCAACTTTAAACTATTTTCTAATCTGCTATATTCGGGTTCAACCATTTCATGGCTACTTCTGTTGAAACGCTTCTACGTTTGGCATAATCAATAACCTGGTCTTCTTTTATTTTCCCAAGTCCAAAATACTTACTTTCCGGATTTCCAAAATAATATCCTGAAACTGAAGAAGCCGGCCACATCGCCATACTTTCCGTTAAAGTCACTCCAATTTCTTCTGCTACATTTAGCAATTTCCAAATCGTGGGTTTTTCTAAATGGTCTGGACAAGCCGGATAACCTGGTGCCGGACGAATTCCTTTGTAATCTTCGGCAATCATTGCCTCAGTGCTCAAAGCTTCGTCTGACGAGTATCCCCAAATTTCTTTACGGATTTTTTCGTGCAAATATTCCGCAAAAGCTTCCGCAAAACGGTCTGCCAATGCTTTCACCATTATCGAATTGTAATCGTCTAAATCTCTTTCGAATTCAGCCGCCCATTCATCCACTCCGAAACCGGTAGTGACACAAAACGCCCCCATATAATCCGTTTTACCACTGTCTTTCGGGGCAATAAAATCCGACAAGGCAATGTTTGGAGCGCCTTTTGTTTTTTGTGATTGCTGACGTAAAGTCAAGAATTTCTCTAACACTTTTCCGTTTTCATCACTCAATTCAATGTCGTCATCGTTGATTTGATTCGCAGGGAAAATTCCGTAAATTCCTTTAGCGGTTAGTTTCTTTTCTCTCAAAATAACTTCCAGCATTTCTTGTACATCTGCAAAAACAGAAGTAGCCTGTTCACCAACAACAGTATCCGTTAAAATCGCAGGATATTTTCCGAACAATTCCCATGTTCTAAAAAACGGCGTCCAGTCAATATAAGGAACCAAAACATCTAAATCGACTTCGATTGTTTTTACCCCAATAAAATTGGGCTTTATTGGATTGTAATTCTCCCAATCTAATTTCAGTTTGTTGACACGAGCCTGCTCAATGGTCAAGAAGTTTTTGTCACGGGATCGGTTCAAAAAGGTTTCTCTAAAAGCATCATATTCTGCCCTGATGTCACTTGCATATATTCTTTTATCACTGTTTAATAAACTTCCGGCAACCGTTACGGCTCTCGAAGCATCATTTACGTGAATTACTGTTTCTCTATATTGTGGCGCAATTTTCACGGCAGTATGCGCGCGCGATGTGGTTGCTCCACCAATCATAATTGGAATTTTAATATTTCGTTTATCTAATTCTTTAGCCAAATAAACCATTTCGTCCAATGATGGCGTAATTAATCCGCTTAATCCAATAATGTCAACATTGTGCTCAATCGCTGCTGCAATTATTTTCTCAGGCGCAACCATCACACCTAAATCAATGATTTCATAATTGTTACAGGCCAAAACAACCGAAACAATATTTTTTCCAATATCATGTACATCTCCTTTTACAGTCGCCATTAATATACGACCCGCAAAACTCGAGACTCCATCTTTTTCAGCTTCAATGAAAGGCAGCAAATAAGCTACTGCTTTTTTCATTACTCGTGCTGATTTTACCACTTGCGGCAAAAACATTTTTCCCGAACCAAATAAATCCCCAACGACATTCATTCCCGTCATCAAGTTAATTTCGATAACTTCGATAGGTTTTGTAGCTGCCAATCGAGCTTCTTCAACATCAATTTCTATGAATTCATCGACTCCTTTTACTAACGAATGCGTTAAACGTTCCTGAACAGTACCTGAACGCCATTCTTGAACCGCTTTTTCATTATTCTTTACATCGCCTTTTACATTTTCGGCAAAGTCCAACAATCTTTCTGTTGCATCATCACGTCTGTTTAGAATTACATCTTCAACGCGTTCCAAAAGTTCCTTTGGAATTTCGTCGTAAATAGAAAGCATTTCAGGATTCACGATTCCCATAGTCATACCATGCTGAATCGCATGATATAAAAATACCGAGTGCATCGCTTCCCGAACCGTGTCATTTCCTCTAAAAGAAAACGAAACATTACTTACTCCACCACTAATGTGTGCATGAGGAAGATTTTCTCTAACCCATTTGGTTCCTCTAAAGAAATCCAATGCATTCAGGCGGTGTTCTTCCATTCCTGTCGCAACTGGAAATATATTCAAATCGAAAATAATATCCTGCGGAGGAAAACCAACTTTATTTACCAAAATATCATACGAACGTTGGCAAATTTCTACCCGGCGTTCGTAATTATCAGCTTGTCCAGTTTCATCAAAAGCCATAATGATTGCCGCAGCACCATAGCGCTTAATCAATTTGGCGTGATGAATAAATTGCTCCTCGCCTTCCTTTAAAGAAATCGAGTTCACGACACTTTTTCCTTGCACCACTTTAAGTCCCGCCTCGATGATATCCCACTTCGAGCTATCAATCATGATTGGAACTCTGGAAATATCAGGTTCTGCTGCGATTAAATTCAGGAATTTTGTCATAGCATATTCGCCATCAAGCATTCCTTCATCCATATTAATATCGATGATTTGCGCGCCACCCTCAACTTGTTCTTTAGCAATACTGAGTGCTTCTTCGTATTTCTCTTCCTTAATTAATCGAAGGAATTTTCTAGAACCTGTAACATTGGTTCGTTCACCAATATTTACAAAAACGCTTTGTGGCGTAATAATTAAAGGTTCTAATCCCGATAATACAAGGTTTCTTCTCTTTTCTGCGTGTGCCATTTTTTATTTTATTTAATCCTGCAAGGTTTTTAAAAACGGTGTAGGTTTAGCTTTTTGTTTATTTCTACCTTTTTTAAAACGTGTAGCTCGTTTTGTTTCTTAATATTTTGGGCGTGACCCAAGGGTCGGGCTATTCGTTACAAGTCCTCGTCAAATTACGCTTTCGCTTCATTTGCCTGTGGGCTTTTCACTGCTATCCCTCACGCGGAATTAGGTACTTACATCATCTATCGCCAACAGATATCTTTGTAATCCTAATTTCTATTTATTCAACGGAATAAATTCCGTTATCATTACCACATATATACAACGAAATAAATTCCTTTGCTACAAAATATATCGTTCATACGGAACTTGTACTTCCCCACACCAACGGAATAAATTCCGTTGCTACAAAATGGGTCGTTCCTACGGAACTCTTATTTTGCTAGCGCGAGCGTCTCGCTCGTGCCTATTCTAAATTATAATTCTATTGTTCAAACATTTTTATCTTGCCTTTGTTTGTGGGCACGAGCGGAACGCTCGCGCTAGCAGGGGAATAAATTCCGTTATCATTACCACATATATACAACGGAATAAATTCCGTTGCTACAAAATATATCGTTCCTACGGAACTCGTACTTCGCTAGCGCGAGCGTCCCGCTCGTGCCTATTCTAAATTATAATTCTATTGTTCAAAATCTTTTTAAGCTGCCTTTGTTTGTAGGCACGAGCTAGAAGCTCGCGCTAGCGGGGGTATTTAATTATAAAATAGATCAAAAAAAATAACTAACTAATCCAAAGATTCCTATCACAATAAATAATAACCCTGATAAAAATACTTTCAGTTCAGTTGCAAAAAGCATGTCATCTGCATCATACTTATAAAATTTATTTTTTAAACAAATAACAACTCCAACTAAACAGAAAAATATCCCAGTAATTAATTTTAATATTGGATATATCGAAAAGATGTCTTCTTTCATTTTTAATTTTTTAATCCCTTTTATATGCCCTTAAAGCTAGAATTACAACTAGAAAGCCTGCGATTTCATCCCATTCAACAATCCTGCAAGGTTTACAAAACCTTGTAGGTCTGTTTTTCAATTCACCACTTTCTCAATTTATACCTACAAGGTTAAAAAAAACCTTGCAGGAAAACTACTTTTCTGGTACGAGCAAAAAACTCGCGCTAGTTAGTTAGACGCGAAAAATTGCGTCTCTACGAAATTACATCGTCGCTGTAGAAACTCTAGGCTTATATTCCTTAGCAATATCAGCAATCAACTTGATGTGTTCTGGCGTTGTTCCGCAACAACCGCCTATGATATTTACTAAATTATCGTCTAAATATTCTTTGATGAATGCTTGCATCTGTTCCGGCGTTTCATCATACTCTCCAAAAGCATTTGGTAATCCAGCATTAGGATGTGCCGATACATTGAACGAAGTATTATGCGACAAAGTTTGTAAATACGGTTTAAGTAAATCGGCTCCTAAAGCACAATTAAAACCAACACTCAACAAAGGAATATGCGAAACCGAAACCAAAAATGCTTCTACCGTTTGTCCTGAAAGTGTTCTTCCTGATGCATCCGTAATTGTTCCGGAAACCATGATAGGAATGTCGATATTGCGTTCATCTTTGACTTCTTCAATGGCGAAAAGTGCCGCTTTGGCATTTAAAGTGTCGAAAATGGTTTCCACCAATAATAAATCACTCCCTCCGTCAATCAAGGCTTCCACTTGTTGTTTGTAAGCGATGCGTAAATCATCAAAAGTTACCGCTCGGTAACCTGGATCATTTACATCTGGCGACATACTTGCTGTTCTGTTTGTTGGTCCTATTGATCCTGCTACAAAACGAGGCTTTTCCGGATTTTTTGCTGTAAACTCATCGGCTACTTCACGGGCGATTCTTGCCGATTCATAGTTTAATTCGTAAACAATATCTTCGAGATGATAATCCGCCATTCCGATGGTTGTACTTGAAAACGTATTGGTTTCAACGATATCAGCTCCCGCTTCAAAATAGGCTGCGTGAACAGCACGAATAGCTTGTGGCTGCGTGATTGACAACAAATCGTTGTTTCCTTTTAAAGAATGTGGAAAATCTTTGAAACGTTCTCCACGAAAGTCTTCTTCGGAAAAATTGTAACGTTGTAACATCGTTCCCATAGCTCCATCGAGTATGAGTATGTTTTTTTTAATGGCTTCTTGAATACTTGACATTTTATTTTTTTATTGTTGTGTTTTAATAGTTGAAATAAAACCAAAAAAACACAAATTTTTACTCTTTAGCCCCGATTGCAGTGTAAATCCTTTTACTTTTTTCTTTAAAAAAGTAAAAGATTGCAACGAAAAGCGGGAACAATGACGGCAAAAATTGCGCCATTCATTCGCTCCTGATGCTGAAATAAATTCAGCAATTAAATATCGATATGTTTGTCAAGAAAAGGTTTGAGAAATACTGTGGAAGTATTCTTGTGTTATCTATCTTAAATGCTGAATAATTCAGTAAAAAGTAGAATGTAGCACCTTCTTTAAAGATAAAGGGTTGCTAAGGTTTCATCGGGTCTTTCCCTCCGCCTTTCGTGATAACTTTCAATAAAAATAGGAACAGTGCAAAGTAAAGAAATAGCGTTAATACTTGCAAGTATTAACGCTATTTTTTTGAAAAAGGATTTTTGAATGATGAATACCTATTTTTGATTTACATGACATCAAAAATAGGTAATCTACAATCTTACATCATTAAACAATGGCTTTTACCACCGCTTTTGGAGCCTCTTTACGAGTTCCGTCAAATCCGTCAACACCAGAAACTGTAGTGTATTTTAATACATATTTCTTACCTGGATTGATAATTTGGTAGGCTGCCTGACACATTAAAGTCGCTTCGTGGAATCCACAAAGAATCAATTTTAATTTTCCCGGGTAGGTATTTACGTCACCAATGGCAAAAATTCCAGGAATATTCGTTTGGTAATCCAAGGCATTATTTACTTTGATTGCATTTTTTTCAATATCCAATCCCCAGTCTCCAATAGGACCTAATTTTGGAGTTAATCCAAAAAGAGGAATAAAATAATCCGTTTCAATAGTACGGTGCGCTCCATTTTCCTCAATGTCAATTGATTCTAAATGTTCGGCTCCGTTCAAACCAATTACTTCTGCTGGCGTGATCATTCTTATTTTCCCTAAATCTTTCAATTCTTGTACTTTTTCAACAGAATCTAAAGCTCCTCTAAATTCGTTTCTACGGTGAATCAAAGTCACCTCAGAAGCAATTTTAGACAAGAAAATACTCCAGTCCAAAGCGGAATCACCACCTCCGGCAATTACAACTCTTTTGTCTCTGAATTTCTCCGGGTTTTTGATGAAGTATTTTATTCCTTTATCTTCGTAAAATTCGATATCTTCAATAAGTGGCTTTCTTGGTTCAAAACTTCCTAATCCACCCGCAATCGCAACAACTGAAGCATGAAATTTTTTCCCTTTATTTGAGGTTACAATAAAACTTCCGTCTTCTTGCTTTTCTATAGTTTCTGCACGTTCGCCAAGTGTAAAACCAGGCTCGAATTGTTTGATTTGTTCCATCAAATTATCAACTAAATCACCCGCTAATACTTCAGGAAAACCTGGAATATCATAAATAGGTTTTTTTGGATACAATTCCGAAAGTTGTCCTCCCGCTTGTGGCAGTGCGTCTAAAATATGACATTTTAGTTTTAACAATCCTGCTTCAAAAACTGCAAATAAACCTGTTGGTCCGGCTCCTATAATTAATATGTCTGTTTTAACCATTTTTTTATTCTTTATATAATGTAATTGTGATAAACTATTTTACTGCAAATTAACGATTGATTTTTACTAATTTAAATGATAAATATCAGTCGTTACTTAGTGGCTCTTTTATTCTTTATTTTTTAACGCTTCGGTGATTTCATTCATTTTTTGAACTTTTTCCTCGAAATTTCCTTTCAGCGTTTTGCGATATTCATTTAGGTTTTCGACCATTTTATTGATATCGTCCGGAATTATTTCTTCAAAAAACTCGCGTAATCTTTTGGCTGTTGTCGGTGATTTCCCGTTTGTTGAAATGGCTATTTTGACATTTCCCTTGGTTACGATTCCTCCCAAATAATAATCGCATAATGGCGGTGTATCGGCAATGTTGCAAATCAGGAATCTTTTTCGTGACAAGTCGAATACTCGTTTATTGACTTTCAAATCATCGGTACAAGCAATAACCATGTGCCGTTTCTTCAACATTTTTTTCTTGAACTTGGCTTTAGTCAATTTCACCGAAGGATGTTTTTCCACTAATGCTTCTAGTTCTGGTGAAAATTTTGGAGATATTACCTCAACATTTGCATTGGGACTGGATTTTAGCATAAACGATAACTTTTCCAAACCTACATTTCCTCCCCCTACAATAAGTACATTGAGGTTGTGTAATTTTAAAAATACTGGATATAATTCGTTCCTCTCTCCAGAAGAGGCAGCCGAGTCTTGATTATTGGAATATAATTCGTTTGTTTCCATGGTTATCTTATTTCAGATGCTATAAATTCTTCGTAAAATCCTTTTAACTTGCTACTTTCTTTTACCACTTCTCCAATAATAATTATCGCTGGCGAACTTAATTTGTTCTTCGCCACAACTTGTTGGATCGTATCAATCGTTCCAGCTCCCACTTTTTCTTGTGGAGTGGTTCCGTTTTGAATTATCGCAACAGGAGTTTCTCCTTTGGATTCCTTTTGGAATAAAGAAACAATTTGCGACAATTTACTCATTCCCATCAAAATCACAACTGTTGCTGATGATTGTGCTGCAAGAGCTACATCATCTGACAAATTCCTGTCGGAAGTTGTACCTGTAATTACCCAAAAACTTTCGGAAACACCTCTTTTTGTCAAAGAAATTCCTTGATAAGCGGGAACTGCAATTGCCGATGAAATTCCGGGCACCACAAATGTAGGGATTCCAAAACTTTCTGTGTATTCTATTTCTTCGCTTCCACGACCAAAAATAAATGGATCTCCACCTTTTAACCGAACCACATTCCCATACGTAAGCGCATTGTCTACAATCAACTGATTGATTTGGTCTTGCGAATATTCATGTGCTCCAATTCTTTTACCCACAAATATTTTTATGGCAGCTTTTGGAGCGTGATTCATTATTTCTTCATTGGCCAAAGCATCATACAAAACCACATTCGCTTCAGCAAGTGCTTTTACTCCTTTCAGAGTAAGTAAATCTGGGTCACCGGGACCAGCACCTACTAAAGTTACTTTTGGTTTTATTGTATTATGCATCAGCTAAATCTTTTGCTCTGTATTTTTCTATTTTATCAAAAAATGCAACTCCTTCTTGAATGTATTTTTGTGCAAATTCCGCAGAAGGCTCATTCGCTTTGATTTGATATACTAATTCTTTGAAAGTTGAATCCAACTCGATTTTATTGCTTTCGACAAAAACAGTATCAAACAAATCGATAATTCCAGCGTGGTGATTCGTTTTTTGGTTTTCGGCCAATAAAATTGCTTTAGCTCCATTTACAAAACCTGCGTAGGCTAAATAAATCGAATCTGCCCATTTTTCATCTTCAAAAGCTTCTTGTGCAAAAGTCAATTTGTCTTTGGCTTCCAATAGCAAAGTAGCCACTAAATCAATAACTACACCCGCACATTCACCTACTCCAACTGCTTTTACGTAATTATCTGCATTTCCCCAATCCACAAAATCAGCTTCGGTAAGATTAGTCAAATCGGCTAATGGTTTCAAAAACTCATAGAAATATTTCTCTCCTTTGGCATCGTAATAATTCAAGAATGATTGTCCTTTTCCATTGGCATCAAAATCATTTAAGATATAACGCAACGCATCTGGTCCTCTTCTACTTGGAATTTTGATTACTTTATCAGAAAAACGTCCTACTCCGTTTCCTAAATTTCCTCCACCTAATAATACCTGAAGTGCTGGAGCAACTAGTTTTCCTGCATTAATTGACATTCCTTGGAAACCAATTTCAGACATATTGTGTTGTCCGCAAGCATTCATACAACCGCTAATTTTAATGGCGATTTGTTGATTGTTGCTGTATTGTGGGTATTCAGTTTTTAATACTCTTTCTAATTCATCCGCAATACCAGTACTACTTGCGATACCTAAATTACAAGTATCCGTACCCGGACAAGCCGTGATATCTCCGATAGTATCATATCCTAAAGCAACAAAATCTAATTTGGCTAATTCTTGATAAAAGAACGCTAGATTTTCTTCTTTAATATTACGTAAAACGATGTTTTGTCTTAATGAAAAACGCAATTCATTAGCACCATAATTTTTAATCAAATCGGCTAATAATCTTGCTTTATCTGTATAAAAATCTCCTAAAAGTACTTTAATACCAATAGCAACATATCCCGTTTGTTTTTGCGCAATCACATTTGATTCTTTCCAAGCTTCAAAAGCTTCAACATCACCAATCGTTACTGATGGCACTGCTAACAAAGGTTCTGTAATTGCCCCTTCAAAAGCGGTAGTATCTATTTCGTAAGTATGAAACGGCAAGGCTTTTTTCTCTTCGTCAACCAAACGCAAAAACTCATCGCGACCTAGGTCTTTGATTAAGAATTTCATACGTGCTTTTAAACGTTTTGCTCTTTCTCCGTGACGGTCAAAAACTCTAATTATACCTTCGGCAGTTGGGATAATTTGATTAACGGGTACAAATTCTGAAAGCAATTCAGCGTGACTTGGTTGAGAACCTAAACCTCCACCAAACATTATTTTGAAACCTTTTTCGCCATTTACAATTTTTGGAATAAATCCTAAATCGTGCAAATAACTCAAAGCAGTATCTTTATCAGAAGAGGAGAATGATATTTTGAACTTACGTCCCATTTCCTGACAAATTGGGTTACGCAATAAATATTGAAACAAACCGTGCGCATAAGGCGTCACATCAAAAGGTTCGTCAACATCTACACCAGCTAATTCACTCCCTGTAATATTACGTACCGTGTTTCCACAAGCTTCTCTCAAAGTGATATCATCTTTGGCCAACTCAGACCAAAGCTCAGGTGTTCTGTCTAAACTAACATAGTGAATTTGAATATCCTGACGGGTTGTAATGTGTAAACGTCCTGTAGAATATTTATCGGATACTTCAGTAATACGCTTCAATTGTTCGCTAGTCACTTTTCCGTATGGCAATTTAATACGAATCATTTGCACGCCTTCTTGGCGTTGACCGTAAATACCACGTGCCAAACGAAGACTGCGAAAACGCTCATCGTCAATTTGTCCACTTCGGAATGAATGAATTTTTTTCTCTAAATCAATAATCTCTTTTTGGACAATCGGATCTTCTATTTCGGTTCTAAAACTTTGCATCTTTTTTAGCTTTTAGCTATTGGCTTTGGGCTTTTAGCTGTTAATCTATATCTTTTAACTTGTTTAATTTTTTAGCAAAAGCTAAAAATTATTTTATAAAACCAACTCCTGCTGTTGTGTTGGTTGCAGCATCTATTAAGATGAAAGCTCCGTTAGATTTATTATCAGTGTAAGCATCAAAATAAATGGCTTTGCTCAATTTAATAGTTACTTCTCCTATTTCATTTATAGCTAATTGAGTCGCTGGTGTTGTTCCAGAATAATCGGTTGCGATTACGTTTTTCACACTATCAATTTTTGCCAAAACTCTATTGCTATTGTGCTGTACATAATATTTTGCACCTGCCACTAATTTTTTACTGTCCATCCAACAAACAGTTGTTGTGATGTCTTTTTCAATTTTAGGAAGTTCATTAGATTTTACAATCATATCACCTCTGGTTACATTGATGTCATTATCTAATTCGATAGTGATAGAAGAACCAGCCGTAGCTTCATCAAATTGCTTATCAAAAAAGTGAATATTCGTTACTGTAGATTCTGTTAAAGAAGGAAGTACTGTTACGGCATCTCCTACTTTAATATTGTTACCGTATAATTTTCCGGCATATCCTCTAAAGTCGTGATATTCCTCAGTTTTCGGGCGGATTACAGTTTGAACTGGGAAACGTGCGATTCCGTTTTCGTAGATATCATTTGGTTCCAAAGATTCCAAATGTTCCAAAACCGTCTGTCCGGTGTACCAAGGCATATTCTCCGATTTATCGGCAACATTACCCCCATTGATTGCACTTAGCGGAATGTAACTTACATTTTGTTCTTTGAAAGCACTTTTTGCATTTAATGCCTGAAAGTCTGCTTTGATTTTGTTGTATACTTCTTCTGAATAATCAACTAAATCCATTTTGTTTACGGCAACAATTACATCTTTTACTCTCAATAAATTATTGATAAAAAAGTGACGGTACGTTTGCTCAATTACTCCTTTACGAGCATCAATCAAAATAATTGAAACTTGTGAAGTTGAAGCTCCGGTAACCATGTTACGTGTATATTCTACGTGACCCGGAGTATCGGCAATGATGTAACTTTTTTTGGCAGTCGAAAAATAAATATGAGCCACATCAATCGTGATTCCTTGTTCTCTTTCGGCAACTAAACCATCGGTAGCCAATGAGAAATCTAAATAATCGTATCCTTTTTGCTTGCTGCTTTTTTCTATTGCTTCAATCTTATCTGTAGTCAACGATTTTGTATCGTACAATAATCTTCCAATTAATGTACTTTTTCCGTCATCTACACTTCCTGCTGTTGCTATTTTTAAAACTTCCATTTTATATTGAGTTTAAATTTTAAAGTTTAAAAACTTTAAAATTCTTGTTTTTTTTTATACTTGCTTACTAATTTTTAAAAATAAAATTCTAAAAATAACCTTGTTGTTTTCTTTTTTCCATCGCAGCTTCAGAACGTTTGTCATCAATTCTGGCCCCTCTTTCAGAAATAGTTGAAGATCTAATTTCTCCAACCACTTCTTGAATAGTTGCTGCATAAGAATCAACGGCAGCAGTACAACTCATATCTCCAACAGTTCTAAAACGAACAATTCTTTCTTCGATTTCTTCATCTTCTTCTTGAAACACAAATGGAGAATGTGACCAAATCATACCATCTCTAATAAATACTTTACGTTTGTGTGAAAAATAAATAGATGGAATTTCGATTTGCTCTTGTTCGATATAACTCCAAACATCTAATTCAGTCCAGTTCGAAATTGGAAAAACACGAACGTTTTGACCGTTTTCAATTTTTCCATTCAAAAGATCAAATAATTCCGGACGCTGATTTTTTTCATCCCATTGACCAAAATCATCACGAACCGAGAAAATACGTTCTTTAGCTCTTGCTTTTTCTTCATCTCTACGCGCACCACCAATACAAGCATCAAATTTGAATTCTTCAATAGCATCCAAAAGTGTTGTTGTTTGTAAACTGTTTCTACTTGAATATTTACCCGTTTCTTCTACTACTTTCCCTTCGTCAATAGCATCTTGAACATTACGAACGATTAATTCCAGTCCTAATTCAGCCACCAATCTATCTCTAAATTCAATAGTTTCCGGAAAGTTATGTCCTGTATCTACGTGTAACAATGGAAAAGGGATTTTAGCAGGAAAAAAGGCTTTCTGCGCTAAACGTACCAATGTAATTGAATCTTTTCCTCCAGAGAAAAGCAAAACTGGCTTGTCAAATTGA
Organism: Flavobacterium arabinosi; assembly: GCF_048158725.1. Classification (NCBI taxonomy): domain Bacteria; kingdom Pseudomonadati; phylum Bacteroidota; class Flavobacteriia; order Flavobacteriales; family Flavobacteriaceae; genus Flavobacterium; species Flavobacterium arabinosi. Next base: position 951,234 of record NZ_JBLNKX010000001.1, on the reverse strand, counting down.
GAAATAACTTCTCTAAAAATGTATATCGCTTCGCTTTCTAAAGCGTTTGTTTTTAATATTGAACTCATCTTTTGTTTTTTTGGTAATTTATTTTTTGTTAATCTGTTTTCGTTTAAACGATTAAACTTTTATTTTTGGTGTAAACCACATTCCTTATGACTCGATTCCCATGACCATCTTCCCGCCCTGATATCTTCTCCTTCGGCTATGGCTCTGGTACAAGGTGCGCAACCAATGCTTACAAATCCTTTTTTGTGTAAAGCGTTTTGCGGTACATTATTGTCATCAATATATTTTTGAACTTCGGTCAAAGTCCATTTCAATAATGGATTGAATTTAATGATATTAAAATGGGCATCGTATTCAAAGGTTGCCAAATCATTTCTATTTTCTGATTGTTCTGCACGTAAACCGGTAATCCAAATTTCATTCCCTTTTAACGCCTTAGTCAACGGAGCCACTTTTCGAATAAAACAACATTCTTTTCTATTCTCCACTGATTCGTAGAAACTGTTTGGACCTTTTTTATTTAACAACTCTTCCACCGCAGTTGTTTCTGGAAAATAGGTTTTAATGTCTATTTTATATTTTTTTATTGTTCTATGAAAAACATCATACGTCTCTTGAAATAATCTTCCGGTATCCAAAGTAAAAATGGTTATCGGCAAATCATTTTTGGCAATTAAAGCCGTTATCACTTGGTCTTCCTGTCCGAAAGAAGTTGAAAAAACAACTTTATTCTTATATTCATTAGCTAAAAAAGCAAGCGTTTCCTCAATGGAAAAATCTTTTGTTTTTTCTAATAAAGTATTTACTATAGCTATACTCATAATCTCGTTTCTCTTTTATAAAAATTTAGATAATGTTTTTAAACTCAAAACAATTATCAATATTCCGACCGCAATCATCATTGGCTTTCTTTGAATTTTATTAACCAAATAAGCCGCAAGTGGTGCCGCAGCCACCCCTCCTAAAATCAACCCCAGAATCACCTGCCAACCGTGTATCCCGCCAAAAAGCATAAAAGTAATTCCACTGGCAAAAGAAACTGCAAATTCTGCAGCATTCACAGAACCAATAGTGTAACGAGGATTTCGACCTCGTCCAAGTAATGTTGAAGTCACAATCGGTCCCCATCCGCCTCCACCAACAGCATCCATAAAACCCCCAAAAGTAGCCAAAACACCTAAGCGTTTTGTTTTCTTTTTGATAATATTCTTTTTCATGGCTTTTCTAATAATTATAACAGCCAAAGCAATCATATATACCGCAATAAAAGGCTTTATCATATCACCATCAATTACATCCGACAATAAATACGCTCCAACAACAGAACCAATCACTCCTGGAATTAAAAGGTTTTTGACTAACTTTTTATTTATGTTTCCAAATCTATGATGAGAAATGGCTGACGCTCCCGTTGTAAACATTTCAGCAACATGAACCCCAGCACTACTAATGACTGGTGGAACTCCATACGCTAATAAAAAAGATGTTGACGTAGCTCCATAACCCATCCCTAAAGTTCCATCCACTAATTGAGCAAAAATCCCAATTAAGACAAATATTAAAAACTCTTGGTCAAACCCAGCTACAAAACCATTCCAAGAAAATTCAGCATAATGGTTATACACCAATGTTGACAATAACCCAACTAACAAAACAACTGGAATAATAACCCACAAACGTTTTGTAAACGAAACTTCCGGTTTTAATGCCCCACTGTTTATTTTCAATTCTTTATTCATATTTTCCATGTAAAACTAATTTGACTCAATTACGTCTATTACCCTATCGGCTTAGTAGATTACTACGCAAAGGTACTACTTATTTACAAATAACAAAATAATATTTGGATTTTTCACATTAAAAAAGCGTCCTAAAAGACTCAATAATTGGAATCAGTTAGTTTCAATACTTATTTGTCATTTACCAAGAACCAATCAATTTGGATACAAGTAACCAACTTCATTCTATCGCACGAACTTAAACTATTTGAAAAACATATTAAACTTCCACCAAACTCAATGGGATGGTAAATTTATTTAATTGCACATTATTAAGGAGAAGATTGATTTATTTTTACTTTTTAAAATATATTTCATAAACTCTACCTTGCCTATAGGACAATTATAAAAATAGTTGTTATTTTGTCAAAAAATTTCTTTCATGGATTTTCAATTAGGATTAGTCGTTGCAGGTTTAGTAGTTGGTTTTATAGTAGGCTTAACAGGTGTGGGAGGAGGATCTTTAATGACTCCAATTTTATTATGGTTTGGTATTCCACCAACTACTGCCGTTGGAACCGATTTATTGTATGCGGCTTTTACTAAAATAGGTGGTGTGTTTGTACATCATAAAAAAGGCAATATAAATTGGTGCATCACCGGTTGGCTTACTTTAGGCAGTGTTCCTGCAGCCTTACTAACATTATGGATATTAAATAGTATTAAAACAGACATTTCAACAATAAATGCTGTAATAAAATATAGTTTGGGTTGGGCGCTACTTTTTACTTCGATAGCCATATTATTCAAAAAGAAACTCTTAGTTTTTTCACAAAAACATGCTGGTGATAAATTTCATAGTCAGAGTAAAACTCAAAATGTATTAACTATAGCTATTGGCGTAATGCTGGGAGCAACCGTGACCCTGACTTCGATTGGCGCAGGTGCTTTAGGTACGGTTACTTTATTTTTCCTGTACCCACTTTTGCCAACTCCTCGATTGGTTGGAACAGAGATTGCCCATGCTGTACCTTTAACTCTTGTTGCAGGAATAGGACACGCCTCAATGGGAAATTTAGATTTAGGACTTTTAGGACAGCTATTAATAGGATCACTTCCTGGAATTTTTATAGGAAGTATGTTGAGTGGAAAAGTACCTGATTTGTTCCTTCGAAATGCTATCGCAATAATGTTATTTTTCGTGGGATATAAATTGGTTTTTTAACTCTTATGACGAAATCTTTTAATTGAAATTGAATTACAAAAGTGGCTCAACAATCCATTTTCAAAAATATTAGCTTAAAAAAGGACCTTTTCATTGTGTTTATCCAATGAAAAGGTCCTTTTTAAGCTTTTTTTATTTAGAACAGCATAGCCTAAAAGGCAATGTCTGCCAAGGTATTATTTTCTAATATCATTAAGGTATTGTCCCGAACTTCCATCATTAATTTACGAACGGCACACAAGGATTCATCTTTACAATCTTCGCATTTTTCGTAAAAGTTATGACTTGCACAAGGCAATAAAGCAATGGGACCTTCTAGAATTCGGTACACTTTTGCCATATTAATATCCTTTGGATCTTTGATAAGATAGTAGCCACCGCCTTTCCCTTTCTTCGCTCCAAGAAAACCAGAATGACGCAAAAGCAATAAAATACTTTCTAAAAACTTAATTGAAATTTGCTCTGCCTTTGCAATATCTGCAATAGCAACAGGAGTTTGATCTTCTTGACGAGCCAAAAAAGTCAAAGCTTTTATTCCGTATTTAGTCTTTTTTGAAAGCATTTTAAAAATATAATATTGAAGATTAACTGTTTTTGATTTGAGATTTCAAACTAATCTAAAACCTACAGGCCTTTATTGTAACGACAAAAATATACTTTTTAACTATAAAAATAATGAATGATGATTAATGATTGTTATTGGATTACAAATCTGCAATCTATAACAATCTATAACAATCATTAATCATCATTCTAAAATCTAATATCCTTACGAAAGCGCTTGCTCCAAATCAGCAATTACATCTTTCACAGTTTCCAATCCTACCGAAACACGTACCAAACCTTCAGTAATTCCTACCGCCAATTTTTCCTCAACCGATAATTTACTATGCGTTGTTGAAGCTGGATGCGTTACAATAGTTTTGGCATCTCCAATATTCGCCGAAAGGGAACACAACTGAATTTTGTCTAAAAATGCTCGACCAGCTTCAATACCTCCTTTGATTTCAAAAGCAATAATATTACCTCCTAAAAGCATCTGTTTTTTAGCGATTTCATATTTTGGATGCGATTTCAAGAATGGATATTTCACACTATTCACATTCGGATGGCTTTCTAAAAACTCGGCCACTTTCAAAGCATTTTCGCAATGTCTTTCCACACGAATTACCAAAGTCTCTAAACTTTTGGACAATACCCAAGCATTAAACGGCGATAAAGCGGGCCCTGTATTTCTGGAAAACAAATAAATTTGACGAATCAATGCAGCGTCTCCAACAGTAACTCCTCCTAAAACACGTCCTTGTCCGTCCATCAATTTGGTAGCCGAATGAACCACTAAATGTGCTCCGTATTTAATCGGTTGCTGAATGTATGGAGTTGCAAAGCAGTTGTCGATGATCAAAATCAAATTGTGTTTTTTGGCAATATCACCCAACAATTGCAAATCAATTACATCTACACCAGGATTGGTTGGCGTTTCCGCATACAATATTTTTGTATTCGGTTTGATAAAACTCTCGATAGTTTCCGGCTGATTAATATCAAAATACGAAGTTTCAATATTCCACTTTGGAAAATAAGTCATAAACAAAGCGTGAGTCGAACCAAAAACACTACTCGCAGAAACTATATGATCGCCTGAACTCAACAAAGCTGCAAACGTAGAATAGATTGCTGCCATTCCTGTAGCGAAAGCATAACCCGCATCGGCTCCTTCCATTTTGCAAACCTTGTCTACAAATTCTGTAGTATTGGGGTTGCTAAAACGGCTGTAAATATTACGCTCTTTTTCTTCCGTAAAAGAAGCTCTCATATCTTCGGCATCGTCAAATACAAAACTGGAGGACAAATACAAAGGTGTAGAATGCTCCTGATATTGAGATCTTTCTAAATGGGTGCGTATCGCTTGGGTTTCAAAACCAAATTCTTGTTCGTTCATTTTTTTTAATTTTTAACACGAATTGCACGAATTTGCACAAATTCATATTGTTTTTAAATTTCACAAACTAAACAATCCGTGTGGAATTGTCTAATCTGTATCAGCGTTCTATTTAATTTTTGCAGGAATCTAACTATCTAATTGTACTCCGTTCAAAACCACTTTATATTTTATTGTGGCAGTTGGTTCAACCGTTTTAGCAACCGAACAGTATTTTTCAAAAGAAAGCTGTGCCGCTCTTGCTGCTTTTTCTTCATTAATAGTTCCTTCCAAAAAGAAAACAACATCAATTTCTTTGAAAGGTTTTGCTTCGCCAACTTGAATGCGTTCGCCTTCAACCTCAGCTTTGAAAGAGGTAATTTCTTGTCTTTGCTTTTTAAGTATCGAAATCATATCAATCGCGCTACAACCTGCAACACCCATCAATACTAATTCCATTGGACTTGCACCCATATTATCTCCTCCAAATTCCGGACGGCTATCTACATTAACAATATGTCCACGTTCGTTTTTTAATTCAAAGTGAAAGTTATCGTTTACTCTGTCTAATGTTATTTTCATCTTTTCTTTTTTTATATCTTAAATCAAAAATCGTTAATCTGCTATCTTAAATCATTATCCTTTATCCGACAATCTCAAAATATCTCCAAAAACCCCTCTCGCCGTCACGGCCGATCCAGCTCCTGCACCTTGAATTACAATGGGTCTGTCACCATACGATTCTGTGTAAATTTCGAAGAAAGAGTCAGAACCTTTTAATCCCCCTAAAGCAGTATCTGAAGGTACCGAAACTAATTTCACTTCTAGATTTCCTTTGTCGTTTTGCAAATCTCCTGATAATTCGCCTATGTATCGCAACACGTGATTTGGTTTTTGTTCCGCTTTAATTTTATCATAAATAGGATCAAACTCCTTTAATTTATTTAGAAAATCAGAAACATCACCTTCACGTAAATGCTCTGGAATTAAATTCTGAATATTGATTTCTTCAAATTCATTTTGCAAATCTAACTCTCTTGCCAAAATTAATAATTTTCTACCAACATCATTCCCACACAAATCTTCTCTTGGGTCTGGTTCAGTATATCCATTATCAATCGCTTCTCTCAATATTTCGCTAAAAGGAGCATCTTTTGCAGAAAAATTATTGAACAAGTAACTCAATGTACCCGAAAAAACGCCTTTTATTTTTGTGATATTTTCGCCTGAAAGGTGCAATAGTTTTATCGTATCAATCAGTGGCAATCCCGCTCCTACATTGGTTTCATACAAATAACTCTTTTGGTTGTCCGCTAATACTTTTCGTAATTTTTTATAAAAGCTGTAGCTTAACGTATTCGCCACTTTATTAGAAGAAATCAAATCGAAACCATTCTCTATCAAAGGAATATAATTTTCTACAAATGCAGCACTTGCCGTGTTATCAATAGCAATTAAATTCTCTAAGTGATGCTCATTTGCGTAAGCGATAACATCATCAATTGTATACGAAAACCCATTATTCTGGATTTCATTTTTCCAATTTGGAGTGACACTGTTTTTATTTAAAAGCACATTTTTAGAATTTGCAATTGCAAAAACATTTAGTTTTATATCTTTTCTTTTCTCAATAGCTGCAGCTGATTCCAGTATTTGGTTAATCAAAGTTCCGCCTACTAATCCATGTCCAAAAATTGCAATATTAATTTTCTTGGAAACTCCAAAAATCTCCCCGTGAATCACATTTAATGCTTTGTGAAGTTGCGATTTTTTAACCACTAAACTCACGTTTTTACCCGTAACTGTGTTATTGAAAAGTATAGGAACAATTTTATTTTTTATCAATGCCGTGTAAGGCTTGTGGAACGTACTCAAATCCTGACCAATGATAGAAATCACCGAAACATTATCGGTTACCGTGATTTTATTCACATCTTTCGAGTAGAAATCATTTTCGAATTCTTTCTCTAATTCAATCATTGCTTTCGTCGCTTTATCGGCATCAACAACCAATCCAATTCCTCTTTCTGAAGAACCTTGAGAAATAATACTTACGCTGATATCATTATCACCCATCACTCTAAAAATACGGGCATCAACTCCAGTTTTTCCTAGCAATCCCCTTCCTTCCAGATTTACCAACGACACATTTTCAAGTACCGAAAGTGTTTTAATTCCAGCAGCATTTGAATTTGAAGTGATTAATGTTCCTTTATTTTCGTGGTTGAATGTATTTAAAATACGAAGCGGAATGTTTTTTTCCAATAAAGGAATAATCGTTTTAGCATGAAGAATCGTTGCTCCAAAATTAGCCAACTCATTCGCTTCGTTAAAAGTCAAATGATCTATTTTTTTAGCATCAGGAACTAAATCCGGGTTGGCTGTATAAATTCCGTCAACATGCGTGTAATTCTGCAGTTCTTCGGCATCTATATAATTAGCGATCAATGAAGCGGTATAATTACTGCCGTTTCTTCCTAAAGTAGTCGTGTCGTTTTTACTATTTGAACCAATAAAACCAGTAACTACATTTACGGTTGTTCCGTTATTTTGTTTGAAATAATTGATTACGTTTTTCTTAGAAAGTTGTTCCAAAGGTTGTGCGTCTCCAAATTTTGAATCCGTTTTAATTAATTCTCTTGTATCTGCAAAACGCGCATTTACTCCATTTTTAATTAAAATAGCCGTCAGTAATTTTGCAGAAAGCAATTCCCCTTTAGAAAGCACTTGATCTTTAATTTTATTACTGTAATCCCCAATTAAACTTACACCTTCAAAAAGTTTTTCAAGGACATTAAATTCTTCCGATAAATCAACTTCTTGGTAATCGTCTTGCTGGTATTTTTTGAAATCTTCAAATAGTACTTTATAATTACCATTTTTAGAGGCAACTCCTAAAATTTCTTCCAATTCATCTGTAGCATTTCCTCTTGCCGAAACTACTATGGCAATTTTTTCTCCTTGATTTACTTTATCAGTAATAATAGCGACTACTTTGTTTATTCCCTCGCCATTCGATAAAGATTTACCTCCAAATTTTAATATTTTCATTGTGTATGTTTTTATATGGTGTCGCCCCTAAAAAATGGAAGCAAGCAAATTGTCTAATTGTTTGTATTCTATCAAAAAAGCATCATGTCCGTGAATGGAAACAATTTCTTGATAGGTTACATTATTTTTATATTTTTTTAATTCCTTATAAGTCGCTTTATTTTCACTTACCGTAAAAAACAAGTCTGAATCGATTCCGATAATATGAATGTCAGCTTCAATTTTGGAAGCTATTTCTTCAAACGAATCGCTATTTCGGGTAATATCTATTGTTTTAAGCAATTGATTCATCAATCTATAGGAGGAAAGTTGAAAACGCTTCTGAAGTTTTTCACCGTGATGACACAACCAGCTTTCTATATTAAAAATAGCTAACTCCTCATTAGTGGTTCTCTGAAATTTTGACTTGAACGATTCCGGAGTTCTATAGCAAAGCATTGCATGAATCCGAGCATCTTCAATGGGCTTCGAAGAATTATTGAGAATTTGCTCTTGCAAAAAGCAATTAGCAATCAACCAATCTGTCGATTTCCAATCGGTTGCAATAGGAATTAAATGTTGTGTGATTTTTGGTTCCAAAGCTGCAATTTCCCATGCAATTCCTCCACCTACTGATCCACCAATAATAGCATACAGTTGTTTGATTTTAAGAAAATGAATGCCTTCAATAAAAATTTTGGCAATATCTCTGGTGTTAAAATCCAAATAATTTTCAATGATGGTATCATCAAAACCATTTCCGGGAACATTAAAAGCCAGTATCGTGTATTTATTTGTATCTATGGTTTTGTTTTCGCCAATTAAATCATTCCACCAACCGTTCTCTCCCACAACTTGGGAATTTCCAGTCAATGCATGATTTACCAAAACGATTGGAGCGGTATGTAACGCTGGACCAAAAACTTGAAAACTTAAGTTTAAGGTAGCATAAAAAGCCCCACTTTCGGTGGTGAAATTTTGTAATGTAATAGGTGTTGGTTTATTTTCCAATTTTCAAATCTTTTATGATTTTTTGATTTGTGTCTGGAAATATTAGAAAGAAAGCTAGAAGTAAACTAGAAGAATTCTTTGTGTTATCTTTCCTTTAGCTTCTGAAAAAAAATTCAGAACAAAGGTAGAATGCAGCACCTTCTTCGATTTACCGAAGGGTTGCTAAGGCTTCATCGGGTCTAATCCCTCTGCCTTTCTTTATAACATTTCAATACGTTTTTGAACTTAAAGGCACAAATTAACCACTATTTTTTCAAACAACCAAATTTTTATGCGAATTGATTCTAATTGTTTTATTGAAAAACAATCTAAAAAACCAACTAAAAATTGTCTTTTCGACGAATAAAGAATACCATTATATAGATTTTCTACTTCGCCGAAAGAACAACTCTGAGTAACAGTCTCAAGAAATCAAAAACCGCTATTGAAATTTGATTTTTTAAATAAAAAGTTCTTCATTTTCTTTTGAATACATTAGAAAAAGTAAAGAATTTGGCACCATTTTTTGCGCTGAAGGATCATTTTTTGATATTTCAAATCTTGGATGGATCAATTCATTTTTTGAATCGCTACTGTTTTCTGTTTTGTTCCTGAAACTAAAGTTTTTTAGCAACCGAAAGGTTCTTGGGAAATATTTTAATGTTCTCATAATTTTAAGATATTAGCTATTATTTTTTTCTTTTGATTAATTATAGATTCTGAAACAAATTCAGAATAAATGAAAAAACCCTTTTGGATACATATCCAAAAGGGTTTTAAGTTGTGTTATAAACTTATACTTTTGGAATCAACAGACGTGAATACACATAATGGCATTGGCACAAATCATGTTTTTGACCTTCGAATTAATTGTTTTCTGTTGATTTAGCGTATTCATTTTATTCTTGCTTTTTTTTATGTTTAAAAAATTACGACCGATGCATTTCAAAAAAAAAGCCTCCCGTTATCCGGGAGGCTTTTGCTATATAAATTTTTAATTTAAATTTAAGCAACAAGCGACCCGCAGGATTTCTCCTGAATGGCTTTTGACATATTGCACACATTAAATTTCATCTTTGTTTTTTTTCTTGTAGCAAATATGCTAATTGTTTTTGAATTTTCCAAATAAAATTTAAAAAAAAATTAACCGCAATTACAATCGTGATTACAACCAAACTCTTTCTTTATATTTCGTTTGATCCAATTGTTGCATTCGATCTGAAATTTTCAAAATATCATTGAGTACACCACGAGCAACAATTTGCTTTCCTGTGCCTCCACCCTGAATTATGATTGGATTCCCACCGTTAGATTTTGTATAAATTTCAATTAAATTATCAGTCCCTTTTAGTTGACCTAGAGCTGAATTAATTGGCTCAGAAACTAATTTAACTTCGAGAGTATTACTTTCAACATCTATCTCTCCAATGTATCTTAAAACATGATGCTCTTTTTGAGTCAGTTTTGCAATTTTATAAGGCGCATCAAATAAATCTTTACGAGTAGCGTATTCTGATTTCGTATGTTTTTTATTTAGATTTGGCAGCAATAAAGACGTGATTTTTACCTCTGTAATCTCAACTTGCATTTCAATTTCTCTGGCTAAAACCAATAATTTTTCGGCGACATCATTTCCGGATAAGTCGTCCCGAGAATCAGTATTAGTATAGCCTAGTTTTTCAGCGTCTTGAAGAACTTTCGAAAAAGGAAGCTTTTCATTTCCGAATCTATTGAAAATGTAACTTAATGAACTGGAAAAAACGCCCCGTATTTTCGTGATTTTTTCACCTGAAAAATGCAAGTCCCTAATGGTATTGATAACTGGCAAACCTACACCCACACTTGTTTCGTACAAATAGCTTCTATCGAATTTCTTTAAGTTTCTGCGGATTTCTTTGTAAAAATCATGATGCAAAGTATTGGCAATTTTATTAGCCGATACAATATGAAATCCGTTTTGTATTAATGAAATATAAGATTTGACCAATTCTGGACTGGCAGTGGCATCAATAGCGATTAAATTTTCCAATCCTTGGTTTTCTGTATACTCGATAATATCTTCCACTCGGAAAGGAATCGCCGATTGCGCAAAATTAGCTTCCCAAGTATTTTTCAAGCCTTCTTTTTCGAAAAAAGCTAAACTGGAATTGGTTATTATTGGAAAACGCAATTCGATATTCTTCTTTTCAAGAAAAAATTGCTGGCTTTCCAAGACTTGCTGTATTAATGCACCTCCTATATTTCCTATTCCAAAAAGTACGACGTTTATTCTAAGCGTTGACATAATTTGGTTGTTTGTGATTGTTCAAAATGGGATTTAAAATATCTGACAACTGATTGAATTCAATTAAAAAAGCATCATGCCCATGAATCGATTGGATTTGGTGATAAAAAACATTTTGCTTTATATTTTTCAATCCAAAATAGGTTTTGCGGCTTTCATCAACAATAAACAAGTAATCCGAATCAATTGCTACGAGATGAATATTCGCTTGAATAGTATTGGCTACGGCCAAAAAATCTTTTCTATTGCGGGTAATATCATTCGTTTTCAGCAAATGATTCATCAATTTATAGGCTGCTAATCGATATCGGTCTTTTAATTTTAACCCATGATCGAGCAACCAATTTTCGATTTGGAGAATGGAGGAGCTGTCAAGTTTATTTCTTTGAAATCTTTGATTTACATATTCTGGGGTTCTATACAATAATGTAGCATGCAACCGAGCGTCAACAATGGGATCATCAGAGTGATTCAGAATTTGATCTTGAATCAAAACATTAGCAATTACCCAGTCCGTAGCTTTCCAATCTGTAGCAATAGGAATTAGATTTTCAATTTTATCAGGTTGTAAAACTGCCATTTCCCATGCAATTGCCCCTCCCAGACTTCCGCCAATAACAGCAAAAAGTTTTTCTATTTTCAAAAAAGACAATCCTTCCCAGAAAATCCGAGCAATATCCCGAACGGTGAAATCACGGTAATTATCGATAAGATTTCCAATGACATCATCATATCCATTTCCAGGAATATTGAAAGCGATAACCGTAAAATAATTAGTGTCAATGGCCCTATTTTCCCCTATTATACCATTCCACCAACTATTTTTACCACTAACATTTGAATTTCCGGTTAAGGAATGATTCACTACAATAATTGGATAACTGCCAATAGGCTGACCAAAAACTTGATATGATAAAGAAATGTATGGCTTCTGCTTCCCTATTTCTAAATCAAAATTAAAGAGATCTATTTTTTCTATATTTTTCATTTTAAATAATTTTAAGATTGAATTGATTAAAATTTGATTTTGATAGTGGCTAATTATTGCTACACATTTCTATTTTAAGAAAAACTGCCTTTGGCCTGACCAATAGCCGAAGACAGTTTAACTACCAAAAACAAATTTTTATGCCAATTGAGATTTTTTTATACTTTCGAAAACGGCTTTCAAATCCCCTTTCAAATCTTCTATATCTTCTAAACCAACAGAAAGTCGGATTAAATCTTTAGAAACTCCTGTTGCAATTTGTTCCTCGTCAGACAATTGCTGGTGTGTGGTACTTGCAGGATGGATAATCAGTGATTTTGTATCGCCAATATTCGCCAGAAGAGAGAATATTTTAGTTCCATCGGCAACTTTTTTGGCAGCTTCAAATCCTCCTTTTAATCCAAAAGTGACTACTCCACTTTGCCCTTTTGGCAAATATTCCTGACCTAAAGCATAGTATTTATTCGATTTTAATCCCGGATAATTTACCCAAGCTACTTCTTGCTGAATTTCCAACCATTGGGCCAAAGCCAAAGCATTATCACTGTGTCTCTGAACCCGAATAGGCAATGTTTCTAATCCCTGAATAATTTGGAACGCATTGAACGGACTCAAAGCAGCACCATAATCACGCAACCCTTCTATTCTAACTTTAGCAATGAAAGCGGCATTTCCAAGTGCTTCGTGATACACTAATCCGTGATAACCCGCAGATGGTTCTGTAAATTCCGGGAATTTACCATTTGTCCAGTCAAAATTTCCGGCATCAATAATAACACCACCCAGAGAAGTTCCGTTACCCGTTATGTATTTCGTCAAAGAGTGAATAACAATATCAGCTCCGTATTGAATTGGATTCAGTAAATACGGAGACGCAACCGTATTATCCACAATAAAAGGCACTTTGAATGCTTTGGCTTCCGCCGAAATAGCTTTCAAATCCAATACGTCTAATTTGGGATTCCCCAAAGATTCCACAAAAAATGCTCTGGTATTTTCCTTGACAGCCTTTTTAAAATTAGACGGATCGGATGGATCTATGAATGTGGTAGTGATACCTAATCTTGGCAACGTAACTTTTAATAAATTATACGTTCCGCCATATAAACTGTTTGAAGCCACGATATGATCTCCGGCTTTTAGCAATACCAATAATGTTGTCGCAATTGCGGCAGTTCCAGATGCCGTAACCACTGCTCCTATCCCGCCTTCTAAAGTTGCTAACCGTTGTTCCAAAATGTCATTTGTTGGATTATTCAATCTGGTATAGATAAATCCGGGTTCCGCAAGACTAAAAAGATTGGCGGCATGTTCCGAGTTATTGAAAACATAAGAACTGGTTTGATAAATAGGAACAGCTCTAGTTCCTGCGTTTTTTGTTACGTCGTGTCCTGCGTGTAATGCGTTTGTTGCAAATTTTTGTGTGCTCATGATGTTTAGATTTTATAATTAGTAATTATTTATTTTGTATTAATTTTAGATTGTGATACTTATTGTTTTTATAATTTATTTTAATGTTTTCGTATTACGACAAAAAAAAGTCCCTTTGGATGGCTTACCAAAAGGACTTATAGTTGGAACTATAACAAAGATTATATCTTTCACTTTTGGCAATAGCAAATTGGGATGCACATACGCATCATACAACACACTATCATTTTATTTACTCCTGTTTTAATCATTGTATGTATGCTGATCTTATTTCAGCTTGTTTTTAGTTTGACAAAATTGAATTCCGCTTTCTTTTTATTTCTTCTCCAAAATAAAAAAACCGCTGCGGTTAGCAGTGGTCTTAATTATATATTTTTAAAATTATAAAACTATACAAAATGAACGCTGCGGGAAGATTCCGGCATCATGCAACACATATTGATAGTAACTAATTTCATTTTTTCTCTTATTTGATTAAGCAAAATTGCAAATTATTTTTGAATACACCAAACAAAAAACAATTTATTTTATAAACTCTATAGAATTAGTCGAATATTTTAAAATACTTCAATTTAAATTAAAAAAAACAAAAGATTAATTTGCAATTCAAAATGGTTTCATACATTTGCACCCGAATACAAGAGGAAAAATTTGAACTGATTGCAACCTCTTCATAATGAAACGAATTCATTATGGATACTGAGAATTTTTCAGTAGAAAAAATGCTAAAGCAGAAACTCTTCTTTAGTCCTTTTCAGCAATTATTTTTTCTCGCTTAATTTTAAACTAATAATTATTATGGCCTATTTATTTACGTCAGAATCTGTAAGCGAAGGACATCCAGACAAAATTGCAGATCAAATTTCGGATGCGTTAATCGATAATTTTTTGGCATTTGATGCTGACTCAAAAGTAGCTTGCGAAACTTTAGTAACTACTGGTCAAGTAATTTTGGCTGGTGAAGTAAAATCAAACACTTATTTAGACGTACAACAAATCGCTCGTGACGTAATCAGAAAAATTGGTTACACTAAAAGCGAATACATGTTTGAAGCCAATTCTTGTGGAATCCTTTCTGCCATTCATGAACAATCTGCTGACATCAATCAAGGGGTTGACAGAAAAAATCCTGAAGAACAAGGTGCTGGTGACCAAGGAATGATGTTTGGTTATGCTACTAATGAAACTGATAATTACATGCCTTTGGCTCTTGATTTATCACATAAATTATTGCAAGAATTAGCCATTTTAAGACGTGAAAATAACGAAATTACTTATTTGCGTCCTGATGCAAAATCTCAAGTAACTTTAGAATATAGCGATGACAACAAGCCAACTCGTATTGATGCTATTGTAATCTCGACACAACACGATGATTTTGACGAAGAAGCTATAATGTTAGCAAAAATCAAAAAAGACATCGTTGAAATATTGATTCCAAGGATTATTGCTAAAAATCCTGCGCATGCTCATTTATTCAACGACACAATCAAATACCATATTAACCCAACAGGAAAATTCGTAATTGGAGGACCTCACGGTGATACTGGACTTACAGGAAGAAAAATTATTGTGGATACTTACGGTGGAAAAGGCGCTCACGGTGGTGGCGCATTCTCTGGGAAAGATCCAAGTAAAGTGGACAGAAGTGCAGCTTATGCAACCCGTCATATTGCTAAAAACTTAGTTGCGGCAGGTGTTGCTGACGAGATTTTAGTACAGGTTTCTTATGCAATTGGTGTTGCAAAACCAATGGGTATTTTTATCGATACGTACGGAACATCAAAAGTAAATTTAACCAATGGTGAAATTGCAAAGAAAGTAGAAGCTATTTTCGACATGCGTCCTTACTTTATCGAGCAACGTTTGAAATTAAGAAATCCTATTTACAGCGAAACTGCTGCTTATGGACACATGGGACGTACTCCAGAAACGGTTACTAAAACTTTCTCAGCTCCAGGTGGAAACGAAAAAACGGTTACTGTTGAATTGTTTACTTGGGAAAAATTAGACTTTGTTGCCCAAGTTAAAACAGCATTTGGATTGTAAGAATTTCAATTCTATTTATACTTAAGACCCGGCTCAATTGAGCTGGGTTTTTATTTTAGCAATAATACCTATCCAAAAACACAGCAAGTAGAAAAAATTTAACTTAACAGTCAAAAACTAATAGTTTTGCGCTTTTTTTGTAATTTGCTAGACTTATGAGAAACCTGATCCTATTTTTCTTCTTTACTACAATCTCGATTGCATTCGGACAAAACCCAAAACTACAATCTTCGAAGATAAATTACGTAACTATTGATGCCAATCTATTTTTAGGATACGATCAATTTGGTTTTTATTACACCATTAAAAACAATGTTTTTTCTAAAACGAAAGACAGCGAATCTATAGAATATAAAAACATTTCTTTGGGAAAAATTACAAAAGTAGATTTGCAAAATCCTTTGAATATTGTTTTATTCTACGAAAACTTCAATACCGTTATCTTACTTGACAATCAACTGAACGAAGTTCAAAAAATTAACTTTTCAGAACACATAATCCCAATTGTTGCGACCGCTACCGGAATAGCTTCTCAAAATCAATTATGGGTCTACAATAGTTTGAATCAGCAAATTGGACTATACAATTATTTAAAAAAGAACTACAAAACCATTTCAACTTCATTTCCGGAAAGCATTAAATATTATCAATCTGATTTCAATACTTTTTATTGGATTGACGAAAAAAATAATTGGTACTCTTGTGACATTTTTGGAAAAATAACAAAGAAGGGAAAAATTTCCGATTTTGATTCGATAGAAATCATCAGTGACAACCTATTTATCATTTCTAAAGACTCAATTCTAACTATTGAAGATATTGAAAAGAATCAAAAATTCGAAATTGAAATTTTAGAAAAAACGTTTAAAAAATTCTACTACAAAGACCAAATTTTATCTATTTTTACATCAGAAGGAATTACAAATTATAAAATCATAATACCGTAATGCACATAGCAGTAGCAGGAAACATTGGATCAGGAAAAACAACTTTGACACGCTTATTGGCAAAACACTTCAAATGGGAACCTCATTTTGAAGATGTTGTCGACAATCCTTATTTAGATGATTTCTATCATCAAATGGAGCGTTGGTCATTTAATTTACAAATTTATTTCTTGAATAGTCGGTTTCGTCAAGTGATGCAAATTCGCGAAAGCGGTAAAAAAATAATTCAGGACAGGACCATATATGAAGATGCACATATTTTTGCTCCCAATCTTTATTCCATGGGTTTAATGACGAATCGTGATTTTCAGAATTATTCTGCTCTTTTTGAATTAATGGAATCATTGGTAAAACCTCCCGATTTATTGATTTACTTGAGAAGTTCTATCCCGAATTTAGTAGGGCAAATTCATAAACGCGGACGTGAATATGAAAACTCAATTTCAATTGATTATTTAAGCCGTTTGAATGAGCGCTATGAAGCTTGGGTTCATACGTATAGCAAAGGGAAATTATTAATTATTGATGTTGATAATATTAACTTTGTTGACAATCCTGAAGATTTAGGAAACATCTTTAACCGTATCGATGCAGAGTTGAACGGACTATTTTAGAGCAAAACAAAAATTCATTAAAAAAATGCTTCCCATTTGCGAGGCATTTTTTATTTTCATACCTTTATAAATCAACACTTTACCACTTGTAAAGTAGTAAAGTAATTTGTTTTTCCCTAAATTTATCATACCCTAAAACCCTAATCAATTGGTTTTTCTGATTATTAATTTAAATCTAAAAATCATGAGACACACCAACTTAAAAAACAAAACTGTTTGTTTTCTATTAGTTATCGCCCTAAATCTGCAAAGTTGTGCTGTTTATAAAAAAGCGCCTGTGACTTTAGATGAGGCAGTAGTTACAAATAGAAAAATTTTAATTATTAAAACAGACAATGCAAAACTCAAGCTTATTAACATTGAACAAATTGACGGCAACTATTACGGCTATATAAAGACTAAACGTAAAATTGAAAAAATACCGCTGATCGAAAGTGATTTAAAAACGATACGTGTTCTAGACAGAACAACAACCACAATAGGAAATGTGGCAATTGTTGTAGGCTCTTTAGGAATTGTTTTTTTAGTTGTTGCAGCTATAGAACTTTCTAATTGGGATACCGATTGGGGTGATTGGGGCGATTGGGGCACGTATTGAATCTTTAGGAAAAACCAATACAACCAATACAAATTTGAATGAACTATTTGCTAGTAATCCATTGTTTGTTATAAAAACTAATGCCCTATTTCCACAGGGCATTTAAACTACCAAATAATAAATTATTTTATTTCAAAGCATCGATTTTCGCCTGAACTTCCTCTTCAGTTCCTTCAAAATTCTGGATATCTACTTTACCGTTTATAGTTGTTTTAACTGTTGCTTTTACTTTTCCATCAATACTTGTTTTTTCAATGGAAACTTCTTTAGACATCATGTGATTCGGCATTGCTGCTCCATGCATATGTTCACAGGTTTTATTTGTACAGCCTTTAGCTATGCATTCCTCTTTAGACATTGAAGCACACATTTCAGAAGTAGCGCAACAAGATGCTTTATCAGAAATAGTATGACTTCCGTTACCTAAAATTGGTGCAATTACAAGACCAATCAAACAAGTCAATTTGATTAATATATTCATTGAAGGCCCAGAAGTATCTTTGAACGGATCACCAACTGTATCTCCAGTTACTGCTGCTTTATGCGCATCTGAACCTTTGTACGTCATTTCTCCATTTATCATAACTCCAGCTTCAAAAGATTTCTTCGCATTATCCCAAGCACCACCTGCATTGTTTTGGAAAACTGCCCAAAGCACTCCAGATACAGTAACTCCAGCCATATATCCTCCTAACATTTCAGCAATTAATTGATTGTTGTCTCCGTAAACTAATTTACCAAGTAGTACAATAGCTATTGGAAAACCAATAGTTAAAATTCCCGGTAACATCATTTCGCGTAAAGCTGCTTTGGTAGAAATATCAACACATTTAGCATATTCCGGTTTTCCGGTTCCTTCCATAATTCCTGGAATTTCTCTGAACTGACGACGCACTTCGTACACCATATCCATAGCTGCTTTTCCAACAGAATTCATAGCTAAAGCCGAGAAAACTACAGGTATCATTCCACCCACAAATAGCATCGCTAAAACAGGCGCTTTGAAAATATTGATACCGTCAATTCCTGTAAAAGTTACATACGCAGCAAATAAAGCTAATGAAGTCAATGCAGCGGATGCAATAGCGAAGCCTTTCCCAGTTGCAGCTGTTGTGTTTCCAACGGAATCCAAAATATCCGTTCTTGTACGAACTTCTTTAGGTAATTCACTCATTTCAGCAATTCCACCTGCGTTATCCGATATGGGTCCAAAAGCATCGATTGCTAATTGCATAGCCGTTGTTGCCATCATCGCTGAAGCCGCTAAAGCTACACCATAAAATCCTGCTAAAGCATAAGAAGTCCAAATGGCAGCAGCAAATAATAAAACCGTTGGAAAAGTAGAAATCATTCCGGTCGCCAAACCTGCAATTACGTTTGTTCCAGCCCCAGTGCTCGATTTTTGTACAATTGCCATTACTGGTTTTGTCCCTAATCCCGTGTAATATTCTGTAACAGATGAAATTGTAGCTCCAACTACTAATCCTACGATAGTAGCATAGAAAACTCTCATGGAGGAGATATCTTGTATTCCTTCTCCAAAAAATTCCATTTTCATTGTTGTAGGCAACATATATTGTACTAAAAAGAAACAAGCCACAGCAGTTAATAAGATAGAAACCCAGTTTCCAATGTTTAATGCTTTTTGAACTTGTTTTTCTTTTGCATTTTCATCTGTAATTTTTACCAGCATCGTTCCGATGATAGAAAATAAAATTCCAAAACCGGCGATTGCCATTGGCAGTAAAATAGGTCCAATTCCACCGAAAGCATCTTCGATTTTCCCGCCCATGTCTTTAATAACATAATTACCAAGAACCATGGCTGCCAAAACAGTCGCTACATAAGAACCAAATAAATCGGCACCCATTCCGGCAACGTCACCCACATTATCGCCCACATTATCAGCAATTGTAGCAGGATTACGAGGGTCATCTTCTGGAATTCCGGCTTCCACTTTACCAACCAAATCAGCACCAACATCGGCAGCTTTGGTGTAAATTCCACCCCCAACACGGGCAAACAAAGCGATAGACTCCGCTCCTAGAGAGAAACCTGCTAATGTTTCTAATACTTTGGTCATGTCTTCTGAAGAAGTCCATACGCCATTCATAAAAAAATGGAAAAAGAAAATAAAGAAAGAGGTTAAGCCCAGAACGGCTAAACCGGCAACACCTAATCCCATTACTGTTCCACCACCAAAAGAAACTTTCAAAGCTTGTGGCAAACTGGTACGGGCGGCTTGCGTTGTTCTAACATTGGTTTTTGTTGCAATTTTCATTCCCATGTTTCCAGCCAAAGCCGAGAAAAATGCTCCGAAAACAAAAGCAACAACTATTAATATATGTGTTGTAGGAACTACAAATGATACTCCGGCCAAAACGATACTTGCTCCCAATACAAAGAAAGCCAATAACCTATATTCTGCTTTAAGGAAAGCTAATGCACCTTCGTAAATATAATCTGAAATCTCTTTCATTTTACCATCTCCAGCGTCTTGTTTTAATACCCAAGCTCTTTTAACCCACATGAACAGAAGTCCTACAATTGCCATAACTATTGGCAAGTAAATCATTATTGTATTCATAAATTTCTTTTGGTTTTTGGTTAGTATTAGTAATGTTCCAAAACGAATTTAAACAAAAAAGCAATACTCCTAACGGAATATTGCTTTTTTTGTAAAAATTATAGGTAAAAATTATTTAATACTAAATAATCCTTCTGGTTTGTTTTCGATTGCATCAAAACGATCCGTACATTCTTTGATAATCGCTTTTGCTTCGCTCAAATCTCCCCAACCTTCTACATCTACTTGTTTGTTTTCAAGATCCTTGTAAACTTGGAAGAAATGCTCAATTTCTTTTAATAAGTGTGGATTGATATCTGATAAATCGTTTAATGAATTCCAAATTGGATCAGAAACCGGTACACAAATAATTTTCTCATCCGGTCCTTTATCATCTGCCATGTGGAAAACCCCAATTGGTTTCACTTCTATAACACATCCGGGAAAAGTTGGTTCATTTATCAATACCAAAACATCCAATGGATCTCCATCTAAAGCTAAAGTTTCAGGAATAAATCCGTAATCAGCTGGATACATCATGGACGAGAATAACATTCTATCAAAACGCATTCTTTTGATTTCGAAATCGTACTCATACTTATTTCTACTTCCTCTTGGAATTTCGATTAAGACATCGAAAGTGTTTATTTTGTCTGCAGTCATTTTAGTTTTTCTTTTCTATATTTATGGGTGCAAAAATAAGTAAAGAATCCCTTTCAACAATGAAAAATTTAGGTTATCTGTGGATTAAATTGTAACAAACAGCACTTTAGTAAATCACCGTACGATTTCTTTTCTTCAAATAATGATGCCACAAAAGATAGGTAGCCACGGAACGATACGGGCTCCATTTTATAGTATGCACTTCCATATCTTCTTTATTGTGAATATCCAGCAATTCTTTTATCGTATTTACTACTGCAATATCACCCAATGGCAACAAATCTGGTGCTTGAAGACAAAACATTAAATAGATATCAATGGTCCAGTTTCCTATTCCTTTAATCTTGATAAGTTCTTCTCGAACTTGCTCCGCTGTTTTGGCTGGCAAACTTTCCAAATCAATATCTTTATTCAGTATTGCCGTTGACAACGCTTTGATATAAGACGTTTTTTGACGGCTTACGCCAAGATTTCTAAATTCTTCATCCGATAAATTAAGAAGCACTGCAGGTTCAAATTCTTTTTCTTTGGCCTTTATCTTTAAAAAAGTCGCTTTGGCTGAATCTATGGATACTTGTTGTTCTAAAATTAACAACA
Source organism: Flavobacterium arabinosi (assembly GCF_048158725.1). Classification (NCBI taxonomy): domain Bacteria; kingdom Pseudomonadati; phylum Bacteroidota; class Flavobacteriia; order Flavobacteriales; family Flavobacteriaceae; genus Flavobacterium; species Flavobacterium arabinosi. Next base: position 929,604 of record NZ_JBLNKX010000001.1, on the reverse strand, counting down.
CCAAAGTTTCAAATCCTTGGGGTCTTATGGGAATCGTTGGCACCCCATATTGGTCAATGATTCCTTTGAAAATAGGGTCTTTTTCTAAAAGATATTCAATGGCTTGTTGCATCGTTTAATTTTTTTTAGCCCATCCCGAACTTTCGGGAGGAAACGGCATCCTTTTTATAAGGCGATTTTTTTTCGCCTTATAAAAAGATATAGTGTACAGCTGGAAATAGCTTCAAATAAAAAATAGTATAATCGAATCTGAAACAAGTTTCCATTAGAAAAAGAATCCAAATGATCCTTTTACAGAGAAACGATTGGTATCTGGTGTGTTTAAATAACTGCCTCTCCAAGCGAAGTCAATACGGAATACTTTGAAAATATTCCCAATACCCGCATGGTATTCCCAATATACATTGTCAGGCGCATTATACGTTAATCCGGAAGCATTAATCGCTCTATTAGCATCTGATATCGTTCCATACACTCCTTTTACCCCAATAATTTCTCTCCAATTAAGCTTTCTCATAAAAGGGATTCTAGAAAAAAATCTCCCTTGAAAATTATGATTCCATTGTAACGTTGTGTATTGATCCGATATAAACTCATAATAATTGAGGTTGCTAAAGGCGTTTTCGTTGGTGAAAAAAGTTTGATTCCCTGGGATAACACTCATCAATCCTAAAGGAATTGTGCCAAAGGTTTTACCAACTTCAAGAATAATATCTGACCGTCCTAAAGGGCCTATTATTATAGGTTGTTTGTAATACAATTGAATCTTTTCGTATTTAAAATCACTATTCAATAAGCCTTTAAATCCGTGGCTGTAGTTGACAAAAATCTCAGTAAAAGGACTGCTTACGACATCTCTTTCTACTGCAAAACCAATGGTCTTTCTCTTAGGTGTATAACTTACCCGAAGATTAAATTCCGATTGTTTAACATCGCTTTTAGTAATTGTCTGAGCTGCGTCTGTATAATAATCTAAACTAAATGTAGGCGAAGCAGATTCTAAAGTTCGATACGAAAACCCGGTTTGAAAGGTTAGGTTTTTAACAGGTTCTATTTCTAAGGCAACTGTACTTAAATTAATGTTTGTCAGTTTACCATTATTCCCCGAAGAAAAAATTGTTGATGAAGCGTTACTTCGACCCAAGACATCCGTTGATGAGGTCAAACTCGAACCTATTTGCTCTATATCCCGTCTGTTTCCTCCAGATAAAATAAGTCGGTTTTTCTTATCTACCATCCATTTTCCAGAAAACCCGTATTTGAATTTATCGTCCTTAAAGCCATAGGCGGTATAGCCTTGTAATCGCCAGGTATCAGCAGTACCAAAGTAAGTTCTTGCGCCACTGCGCAAACGAACACCTTCTACTTCATTGTATCCAAATGTCGAAAAAACAGGACCATAATCGATATGACCAAATTGCACATAACCACTGGCCAGAACCATTACTGAACTTGATATTTGTTTGAATTTTCTAACGGTCTTCAAGGTGTCAAGCATTTTATAAACGCCTAACTCATCTTTACTCAAATTTTCGAAACGGTTTTCATGCCAGAAATCATCTGATTTCTCGTAAACCGATTTATCAACATAATTAACCTCTTCTTTATAAAACGAAACCGATTTTTCTTTATTGAATTCGTGGTTTCTGTAGAAAGAGGTTCGCTTTCCATAAAGTCCTTTTGATTTTTCTTTTTTGTTTAAAGCAAAGTCCGACATCATATAATCACGAGTCAAAAGAAAAATAGAATCATTCATTACTTCGAATTCCTGCTCTAAATAAATATCTTTTATCCAGTTGATGTTGGCACTTTTAGTAACGGCCATGTTGATTTTTTTGATAGCAAATGTGGAATCATTTACCCAAAAATCACCTTTGAAAGTCAATTCGTTTTTACGTCTTGGATAAAAAATAATATTGTAACACCATTTTTTATCAACAACCGCACTGTCTCTTAACACATAATTATAAACATCAACCCCAGTTGTAGATAGCGGACTGGTAAAACTTTTATCAAAAAACGTAAGATGATTTTCATAGATATTATAATCAGAATACAAATCTTTCACAAAAGTCAAAATTTGTTGATTCCCTTCAAAACCAGAGGTTTTACTGGCTTTCATTTTCTCTTTTACCTTCTTCAATTTATTGTCCCCATACACATCATACAAAGATTCATTTATAAAAATAGGCAAATAGGTTTTCCCTGTAATCTTGGAAGTATCTACTTGATTAAAAATAAATTCCATGCCTTTGAAAAGCTTATTTTTCATAAAAGCACTATCAATGGTATTCATATCAAACTCTACCTTTTCATACTTTTCCATTTGGTATTGCGCAAATAAATTCAAGCCGTTTTTACGCTTGTGCTCCCAAATTTCCCTAAGAATATCAAGTGCCGGATTGTTCTTTTTAGAAGTTTTACCAGTAAAAATCACTACTTCCTTGAGGCTCTCGGCTTCGTTTAATTGAATTTTAAAATTATAATTCACCAGCTTATTTAAAGTAATTTCCTTCTCAGAAAACCCTACCGATGATATTACGATGACAGTATACGTTTTGGCAGATTCGATGTAAAAACGCCCATCTTCATTCGAAACTACGCCTTCATTCGAATCTTTAAAAACAACATTGGCAAAAGGAATGGGCTGATTTGTTTTGTCTACAACAATTCCGCTAACTTTTGTTTGTGCAAAAAGAACATTTGCTGAAACAAACAAAAAAAATAAGATAAATAAGAAACGCTTTTTCATAATCATTCAAAAAAAAAACTTCATCAAATAAACAATTGATGAAGTTTCAAATATAGGTATTTAGAAATCTAGATTATTCTAAAATTCACTGTTGACTGTTAAATTTTATTTAAAAATCAAATTCTTAAAGAAATCTATTTTTTATACAATACTTTTTTAACTGCTTTTACAACATCGCCTGCATTTGGCAACCACTCTTTAAGCAATACCGGAGAATATGGTGCTGGAGTATCAGCAGTAGTGATACGTTGAATAGGCGCATCAAGAAAATCGAAAGCACGTTCTTGAACCAAATAAGTAATCTCAGAAGAAACACTTGCAAAAGGCCAAGCTTCCTCAAGAATTACCAATCTGTTTGTTTTTTTAACCGAAGTCAAAATCGTTTCAAAATCCAAAGGACGAACCGTTCTTAAATCGATAATTTCACAGGAGATTCCTTCTTTGGCTAACTCATCTGCAGCGATATACGCTTCTTTGATGATTTTTCCAAAAGACACGATAGTTACATCCGTTCCTTCACGTTTGATATCGGCAACACCAATTGGAATTGTATATTCACCATCTGGAACTTCCCCTTTATCACCATACATTTGTTCTGATTCCATGAAAATCACAGGATCATTATCACGAATAGCTGATTTCAATAATCCTTTAGCATCGTAAACATTAGATGGAACTACTACCTTAAGACCTGGAGTGTTAGCAAACCAGTTTTCAAGTGCTTGTGAGTGTGTCGCTCCTAACTGTCCTGCCGAAGCAGTTGGTCCACGAAAAACGATAGGCACATTGAATTGTCCACCAGTCATCTGACGCATTTTGGCAGCGTTATTTATTATTTGGTCAATCCCCACTAAACAGAAATTGAAAGTCATATATTCAACAATTGGTCTACAGCCATTCATTGCTGAACCTACTGCAATACCAGTAAAACCAAGTTCCGCAATCGGAGTGTCTATCACTCTTTTTTCACCAAATTCAGCAAGCATTCCTTTAGATGCTTTGTAGGCACCATTATATTCTGCAACTTCTTCACCCATTAAGTATATGGACTCATCGCGACGCATTTCTTCGCTCATCGCTTCACAAATGGCCTCTCTAAATTGTATAGTTCTCATAGTTGTATGTTGTATATGTGTAATTTTCGAAAAGCAAAAATAAATATTTTAAACCACTTAAAAGCATAAATCACTTTAAAATAATAAGGAGCTATTTCCGGCTATACGCTATATCTTCCTGTGGTTAAAGGAACCACAGGAAGGATACCGCTGCTATCCGGGCTACGAAATCGATATAGTATCAAGAATTTGAACATTTCAGGCAACTTCTTATCTAAATTTGGACATTAAACGACAAGCCGAAAGCAACAATTTGATTTCTTTTTGTTGGATTTTTTTCATTATTTCGTTCAAATTAATAAACAATCAATCGCTTATTAAAAAAAGGTTCCTTATTTATTACGAAATAACGAAAACGTAATAGTATTAAAAAATATTATGCGTGCATAGTAAATTATTCAAATTATTATTCTAATTTTGTGAAACAAATTTCGAATAATAAAATCAATACTTATGAAAATATTAGTTTGCATCAGTCACGTTCCTGATACTACTTCAAAGATTAACTTCGTCAATGGTGATTCTGAATTTGACACTAACGGCGTACAATACGTAATCAATCCAAATGATGAATTTGGATTGACGCGTGCCATTTGGTTTCAAGAACAACAAGGCGCAACCGTTACAGTTGTTAATGTTGGAGGACCAGAAACCGAACCTACTTTAAGAAAAGCATTAGCAATAGGCGCAAACGAAGCCATTCGTGTAAACGCAACTCCTACAGACGGTTTTTTTGTTGCCAAACAACTTGCCGAAGTAATCAAAAATGGAGCATACGACGTTATCATAGCCGGAAAAGAATCCCTTGATTATAATGGCGGAATGGTTCCTGGAATGATTGCCGGAATCCTAGGGTATAACTTCCTAAATTCTTGCACAAGCCTTACTGTTGAAGGGACTAATGTAAAAGCAGTTCGTGAGATTGACGGTGGTAAAGAAACAGTAAGCACTACTTTACCTTTAATCATTGGCGGACAAAAAGGATTGGTTGAAGAAAAAGACTTGCGTATTCCTAACATGAGAGGAATTATGACGGCAAGAACCAAAGTACTGACTATCCTTGAACCAGTTGAAGCTTCAGTAAACACTAAAGCGGTGAAATTTGAAAAACCAGCACCTAAATCTGCAGTGAAATTAATTTCTCCTGACAATTTAGATGAATTAATCAATTTATTACACAACGAAGCGAAAGTAATCTAGTAATCAGTGTTCAGTAGTAGTTTTCAGTTCCAAGACTTTAAACCTGAAACTTAAACAAAAAAATTATGTCAATATTAATATATGCAGAATACGCAGAAGGAAAATTTAAGAAAGTAGCTTTTGAATTAGCTTCTTATGCAAAAAAAGTAGCCGAATCACTAGGAACTACAGTTACAGCCGTAACCGTAAATGCTGGAGATGTTTCGGAATTATCAAAATATGGAGTAGACAAAGTTTTAAAAGTAAACAACGATAAATTATCAGGATTTACTGCAAAAGCATATGCTGATGTAATCAAACAAGCGGCTCAAAAAGAAAGTGCTAAATTGATTTTACTTTCATCCACAACAGATAGTATTTACCTTTCATCACTTGTGGCAGTAGCGCTGGAAGCTGGATTTGCGTCAAATGTGGTAGGATTACCCGTAAGCACAGCTCCTTTTCAAGTAAAAAGAAATGCTTTTTCAAACAAAGCTTTCAATATTACCGAAATTGCTACTGATGTAAAAGTGCTTGGCCTTGCGAAAAACTCGTATGGCGTATTCATTAGTACAGACGCGATTAATCGCGTCTCTACCGAAGAAGATTTCAATCCAACAATTGGAGACAATGATTTTGGTGTAAAAGTAGAATCCGTAGAAAAAGGATCTGGCAAAGTTTCCATAGCCGATGCTGACATAGTTGTTTCCGGTGGACGTGGATTAAAAGGACCCGAAAACTGGGGAATGATTGAAGAATTAGCTTCGGTACTTGGTGCTGCAACTGCTTGTTCAAAACCAGTTTCAGATTTAGGTTGGAGACCTCATGGGGAACACGTAGGACAAACAGGAAAACCCGTTGCCACAAACTTGTATATTGCAATCGGAATTTCAGGAGCAATTCAACACATTGCAGGAATCAATTCTTCTAAAGTAAAAGTAGTAATCAATAGCGACCCCGAAGCTCCATTCTTCAAAGTAGCCGATTACGGAATTGTAGGAGATGCTTTTGAAATTGTTCCTAAATTAATTGAAAAATTTAAAGCTTTTAAAGCACAACAGTCATAATTCAATAAATCTCTTCAAATTGCTGCCTAAAAAATAAGATATTTGTATCTTTGCTTTTGGGCAGCAATTTTTTTGATTAAAAAAATCGCACCTAATTTTTATTTAAAAAAATAAGTACATCGTACTTTCCCATTTTAACAACTATGAGCTTAGTTAAATTATCAATTAAAGGGATTTCATACAGTCAAACCCAAAACGGAGCGTATGCTTTGATTTTGAATGAAGTTGACGGTGAACGAAAATTACCTATCGTCATAGGTGCTTTTGAAGCCCAATCTATTGCAATTGCTTTAGAGAAGGAAATCAAACCACCTCGTCCTTTGACACATGATTTATTCAAAAATTTTGCTGAGCGTTTTGATATTATAGTAAAACAAGTCATTATTCACAAACTGGTAGATGGTGTTTTTTATTCCAGCATCATTTGTGAAAGAGATAAAATTGAAGAAATAATAGACGCCAGAACATCCGATGCTATTGCTTTAGCATTGCGTTTCAACGCCCCAATTTATACTTATAAAAACATCCTGGATAAAGCTGGAATTTATTTGAAAGCAAATCCTTTGGAAGCCAATAAAGATTCACAGGAAATAGATGATGTACTGTCTAATCCGGACACCTTTGGTCATGAAGAAGAAACGAATCAATCAGGACATACTTATTCTAAACACAGTTTAAAGGAATTAAACGAGTTACTAGATCAAGCTGTCGAACATGAAGATTACGAAAAAGCGGCTAAGATTAGAGACGAAATTTCAAAGAGAGAAGCGTAATACATTTAATCATTGATTTGTTTAATCGCTTAATTGACATCTATTTCCTGATTAAACTGTAACTGATTATCCGATTAACCCCAAATAAAATGAAGCAATATTTAGATTTAGTGCAACACGTAATGGAAAACGGTTGTCAAAAAGGAGATCGAACAGGAACAGGAACAAAAAGTGTGTTTGGTTATCAAATGCGTTTTAATTTAAGTGAAGGTTTCCCAATGGTCACCACTAAAAAATTACATCTAAAATCTATTATTTACGAATTGCTTTGGTTCCTGAAAGGTGACACAAATATCAAGTACCTTCAAGAAAATGGAGTGAAAATTTGGGATGCCTGGGCAGATACCAACGGAGATTTGGGTCCTGTCTATGGCCATCAATGGCGTAACTGGAATAGCGAAGAAATAGATCAAATCAGTGAACTTATCACGGAACTAAAAACCAACCCAAACAGCCGTAGAATGCTTGTTTCAGCTTGGAATCCCTCTGTACTTCCAGATACAAAAAAGTCTTTTGAGGAAAATGTAGCCAATAACAAAGCAGCGCTACCGCCATGCCATGCATTTTTTCAGTTCTATGTTTCCAACGGAAAATTATCCTGTCAATTATACCAACGAAGTGCCGATATTTTCTTAGGTGTCCCATTTAACATTGCTTCCTATGCATTGTTAACTATGATGATTGCACAAGTTTGCGAATTAGAACCAGGCGAATTTATTCACACTTTTGGTGACGCACATATTTACAACAATCATTTTGACCAACTGGAATTACAATTGTCACGCGAACCAAAACCATTACCAAAAATGATTTTGAATCCTGAGATTAAAAATATTTTTGATTTTGATTTTGAAGATTTCACCCTTGAAGGTTATGAACCACACGCCCTTATAAAAGGAAGTGTTGCAGTCTAAAACAACAACAACTAATACCCGATAAAATAAAAAAATCCGCTTCACAGCGGATTTTTATATATTGATTAGATCGATAAAACACTATTCTCAGCACCGGCAAAATCATTCCATACAAATGAATCTGCTTCTGGCTCATTAACGAACTCTCCATCTATTACGTATTTAAACTGATAAGACGCGTCTTTGTTTAAGTCGTAAGTTGCTTTGAAAGTTCCATTTTTCAATTTACTTAAAGCGCCTTCGGTTAAATTCCAATTATTAAAATCACCAACCACTGATGCTGATGTAGCTTGCTTTGCTTCTACTGAAAATGTAACTTTACAAACTGGTTTTGTTTTTACAAATTGTTTCTTTATTGACATAACTATTTCATTTTTAGAATTATGAGACAAAGAAAATAAATTCAAGTGAACTTTCAACAAAGGACATGAAGTTTTAGCAGAATAACACAAACTATGTTAATTTTTAAATAAATTCCTAATTATCTTAATCTAAAATTTTATATCCTAAATAAGAAAACGTTTTCTTACTAAATAATCACCAATCAAAATAGTGCCTTTACAAAATAAAATTTACCTTTATAAACAAAATTTAACCTATGGAAAAATATCAACATGAACAATATGAGTATGCTAGAAGAAGAATTAAGCAAAAAAAAAGACTCTATTTCCATTTTGTTTTGCTTCTTTTAGGAAGTTTCTTTTTATTTATATCCAATAAGTTTTTTGGAATTGACGTAGATTCGGATAGGTATATTTGGGGAATTACAATATGGCTTTTTATTTTCATTTTGCACTTTATAAAAGTATATATTACCGATCGTTTCATGAATAAAGATTGGGAAAGAGAACAAATAGACCGACTGGTTACACTTCAGCAAAAAAAAATTGATCAATTAGAAACAAAAATCAACGAAGAATCCTCTATCTAAAAATTAAGAGAACTATGATAATAATGATTGCGGCTGTTGCCGAAAATAATGCACTTGGAGAAAACAATAAATTGGTTTGGCATCTTCCTAATGATTTCAAAAGGTTTAAAACACTTACTTCCGGACATCATATTATAATGGGCAGAAAAACTTTTGAAAGCTTCCCAAAACCATTGCCTAATCGAACTCACATTGTGATATCTAGACAGAAAGAATACCACCCCGAAGGCTGTATTGTAGTAGATAGTATGGAAAAGGCCTTGGCAATTTGCCCAGAAAACAAAACCTCTTATATTATTGGAGGAGGAGAAATTTACAATCTGGGACTACCTTTTACTGACAAGATTGAAATCACAAGAGTTCATAATAGTTTTGAAGCAGATGCTTTTTTTCCTGAAATCGATCTTGAAGAATGGGAAATTACAGTATCTGAATTTAATGAAAAAGACGAAAAACACCTTTACGACTATACGTATCAAACTTTTTCCAGAAAATAAAAAAAACATCCCATTTTGGGATGTTTTTTATTTAACAATGACAAGGGAAACTGACCTATACTTGAAACAGTATTTGATAACTCAAAATAAAAATCACTAATACTAGTAACGCTCCAGATATGGAGATAATAACATTTGATAATTTTTGAGAGTACATTTCAAAAAAGCCTTTAATACCAAATACCACGAAGGTACTAAAGACAAAGAAAATCAAAATTTCCAAAAACAAATTTAATCCTAAGAACGTATGTTGCGCTTTAAATACAATACCATTTTGTAAAATAGTAGTTTCAAAACTGCTCACAAGAACAAATGACATTGTTAACGCAAGAAACAACCATTTGATTTGGGTCATTGAATCCCTATTAATCATTGATAAATATTTTAAATATTATAATGTAAAATTGAACAATAAAAAGATTTGTTGCAATACCCACTTTTAGTGATATTTGCGATTCAGTGTAATCAATTTATAATTACTCCCAAAGAATAAAACTAATACTCTTTTTCTACGTAAAATAAAGTTTACCGCTAATCCTGAAACTGATTTTTAGTTTGTGCAGTTTGTATTATATTTGTGGGAAATTAAAAAAAATGTCGAAAAACATAACACCTTATAAAAACTCAACCTTAGGCAAAAAAGAACAAGTTGCAAAAATGTTTGACACCATATCTGGAAATTATGACAATCTTAATCGTGTCATTTCTTTTGGTATTGATATCAAATGGCGCAAAAAAGTTTTAAAAATTGTTGCTAAGTCCAATCCAAAAATAATTCTGGATATTGCAACAGGAACTGGTGACTTAGCTATTTTGATGGCACAAACTAACGCTGAAAAAATCATCGGACTAGATATTTCTACAGGTATGCTTGAAGTAGGCAAGAAAAAAATTGCCGCAAAGAATATGTCTAATACTATAGAAATGATTTTAGGTGACTCTGAAAACATGCCTTTTGATGATAATTATTTTGACGCTATCACAGTTGCGTTTGGTGTTAGAAATTTTGAAACTCTCGAAAAAGGTTTGGCCGAAATCTTAAGAGTTTTGAAACCAAATGGTGTTTTTGTAATTTTAGAAACCTCAGTACCGGAAAAAACCCCTTATAAACAAGGATATACTTTTTACAGTAAAAACATACTGCCACTTATAGGAAAATTATTTTCCAAAGACAATGTAGCGTATGGTTATTTATCTGAATCTTCAGCTGCTTTTCCTTACGGTGAAGTATTAAACAATATTTTGAGAAAAATTGGGTTTATAGATGTTATAGCAATGCCACAAACATTTGGCGTGGCCACCATTTATTCTGCTTCTAAAAAATAAGATGAAAAAAATAATTATTTTAGTTTTATTAACTTTCAATCTCAATGGATTCGCACAGTTTAATAAAAACATGTTTAGCAAGGATCCTATAATTAACTTGGAAAATTTTCAAAATAAAAGACTCTATTTTGGATATTTTTTAGGTTTCAATTCTTATGATTTTAAAATTGATTATAAAACCGTTGGGCCTGATATTCAAGTAAAGAAAACAACTGGGTTTAATGTGGGAATTGTTGGTGATTTAAAACTTCATGAATATATCAGTTTACGATTTGAACCAGGTTTATATTATACTAAAAGAGATTTGTATTACCCTGGGTTTACAACAAAAAAAGATATACTGAGAGAAGTAAACAGTACTTACATTCATTTTCCATTACTATTAAAATTCCTATCGCTTAGAACCGGAAATATTCGTCCATACGTTGTGGGAGGATTGTCTACAACCTTAAATTTATCTAGCAATTCAAAATCAATAGACGATAATTCAGCACAACGTTTTAGAGTAAAACCATGGACAACAAATTATGAAATGGGCTTGGGTATCGATTTCTTTTCCCCTTACTTTATATTTTCTCCTTCGATAAGAGGTGTTTTTGGACTTAAAGATGAACTTATTAGAGACAAAGACCCTAATAGTCCTTGGACTGGCGACATAGAGTCAATAAAATCCAGAGCTGTTTTTATCAATTTTACGTTTCATTAAAATCAATTGTTCTTAAAAATTTTATTGAGAATTTCTTCTAAATTCACTAAGAATAATTGCCGTTGCAGTAGCCACATTTAAACTTTCTGTCTTTTGAATTTCTCCGAAACGTGGAATTGTAAGTCTGTTTTGAACTAGTTTTTCAACTTCAGATGAAATTCCATTGGCTTCATTTCCCATAATGATGATTCCTTCCTGGGGCAAACTGGTTTTGTAGATATTCTCTCCATCCATAAAAGTCCCAAAAACAGGTAATTTAGTATGCGCTACAAAAGCATTCAAATCTATGTAACTAACATTTACTCTTGCGATAGAGCCCATTGTAGCTTGAACTACTTTTGGATTATAAATATCAACCGTTTCCTTAGAACACACTAATTGTTGAATTCCAAACCAGTCACACAATCGCAATATCGTACCTAAATTCCCCGGATCGCGAATGCTATCAAGGGCCAGAATCAATCCAGATTCAATCATTTTTTTTTCAACTGGTATTTTAAAAACTGCCAAACAAGAATTAGGGGATGAAAGTGCACTTATTTTTTTTAAATCATTATCATCAATACCCATTTTTTTTACATTAGAAACTTCTTCAAAATCATTTTGAGTCGTATACAAATATTCCAGTTCAAAATTCGACTGTAGTAATTCCTGAATTACTTTTACGCCTTCGGCAAAAAATAATTTATTAGTGAATCTATATTTTTTTTGCTGTAAACTCGTTATAAGTTTTATTTGGTTTTTACTAACCATAAAATAATGTACTTTTGAATTAAATATTTTAGAACACTTGAAAAACATTTCTACAAAAATAACAGCATTTATTCTAATTGCAATATTAATATGCGCATGTAACGCTGAAAAAAGAGTTCCAGAAGGCAAACTATTGCTTACTAAAAACGAAGTTTTAGTAAATAACAAGAGTACAAAAGAAGAAATTGTTTTTAATCAATTGTATCAAAAACCAAACAGTACCTTATTATTGGGCTTTCGTTTGCGTTTGAATTTGTATAATTTGGCTAATCTGAATCCAGACTCCACTTACCAAGCTAAGTTTACAAATAATCCCGAAAAATACAAAAGACAATCAAATTGGTTGTCTGCAAAACAAGTTGACCGACTCGGAAAATCATTTTTATACCATGGAATTCATGATTTTCTAAAAAAAACTGGTGAAGCGCCTGTAATTATTGACCAAACAAAAACTGACAAATCAATTTTACGATTGAAGTATTATTACTTTAATAATGGCTATTTTAACGTTAAAGCCACCTACAAAATAGACACTTTAAAAACTAAAAGAGCTGAAATAAAATATGCTATAACTACACAAGAGCCTTATTTATTGGATTCATTAACCACAACCATTTTGACTCCGGCACTCGATTCATTGTACGAAATAAACAAGTCTAAAACTTTAATTAAGTCAGGAAAGCAATATAAAACTGCCGATTTTGAAGATGAAAAAAATAGAATTACCACCAACTTTAGAAACAATGGTGCGTATTATTTTCAACCTAACTATATCACTTTTGATTTAGACACCATTAAAAAAGCAAATAAAGCAGATGTAAATTTGATCATCAATAATTATTCTTATCAACAACAAGACTCCACTAAAACAGAGCCTTTCAAGCTGTATAAAATAAGTGATGTGAATATTTATACTGATTATTTACCAAATGGTAATGACCAAAAAATAATTGATAGTATTTCCTATAATAATTTCAATTTGTACGGTCGCAAAAAAATAAAATACAAACCTCGTGCCATAACAAATGCTATTTTTATTACAAAAGGGACATTATTTGCCGATTATAAAACAGTACTAACGACTCGTTATTTAAATAATCTGAAAATTTTCAACTATCCATCGATACAATATGAAGTTGATCCCAGAGACTCAACCGCTCAATCACTAATTGCAAAAGTATATTTAACCCCAAGAAAAAAATATAGTTTTGGAACCACACTAGATGTTACCCATTCTAATATTCAAGATATTGGTATTGGATTAAGTGTTTCAGAAACCATAAGAAACGTTTTTAATGGTGCCGAAACATTAGAAATTGCGGCTCGTGGAAATATAGGTTCATCAAAAGATTTAGCAAATCCCAACAATACCTTTTTTAATGTTTCAGAATATGGACTGGATTTAAAGCTAAGTTTTCCAAGAATTTTCATGCCTTTTGGAACTGAAAAAATTATTCCAAAAAGCATGATCCCTTCCACTCTTATTACTGCAGGTTTCGCAAAGCAAAGAAATATTGGTTTGGACAAAGAGAATTTTACCGGAGCATTATCCTATAATTGGACCCCAAAAAGAAGTAATACAGCTCGTTTTGATCTTTTTAACGCACAATTTGTACGAAATCTAAATCCACAAAATTATTTTAATGTGTATAGATCTTCTTACAATGCATTGAATAATCTTGGAAAAACATACAATACAAATCCAGACTATTTTAATAATCCCATTGATAAAGATTTGATAATCGAAGATGGGACATTAGGATTCACTGATGATGTTTTGAATGGAAATACTTCATTAATCCCATCGGATGAAAATTATAAAAACGTAAAAAGCATCGAAGAGCGAAGAGTTAGACTTACCGAGAATGATTTTATTCTGGCTACAAGTTATAGCTTCTCTAAAACTACCAAAACAGATTTACTGGACAATAATTTTTATCTCTTTAGAACAAAAATTGAATCTGCGGGAACTCTATTATCCTTAATTTCGAAAACAGCAAGTTTACCTAAAAACTCTGATAACAATTATGAAATATTCAATTTAGAATATTCAGAATATATAAAAACGGAGTTCGACTATATCAAGCACTGGGATTTAACGAAAGAGAAAGTATTTGCTGTTAGAACTTTTTTCGGAATAGCAATCCCTTTTGGCAATTCGAATAACGTTCCATTTTCAAGAAGTTATTTTTCCGGTGGTTCCAATGATAACAGAGCATGGCAACCTTATAGTTTAGGTCCTGGAAGCAGCGGCGCTTCAAATGATTTTAACGAAGCAAATATGAAAATTGCTATTAGCGGTGAATTTAGATTTAAAGTATTAGGCAGTCTAAAAGGAGCTCTTTTTGCCGATGCCGGAAACATCTGGAATGTACTTGATAATGTAACGGATGAAAAGTCTACCTTTAAGAATCTAAACGATTTAAAAGACATAGCCTTAGGCTCTGGATTTGGACTGCGATACGATTTAAGCTTTTTTGTAATTCGATTTGATTTAGGATTTAAAACCTACAATCCGGCCAATGAAACTAACAAACGATGGTTTCGAGAATACAATTTTGGACACTCTGTTTTAAATTTTGGAATAAATTATCCATTCTAATGCTAATTAATTCTTATTTTTGCAAACTAAAAACTAAAAAACAACTAAAAAGAATTACAATGGCACACAACATAAAACCGGGCGTAGCTACAGGAGATCAAGTACAGGAAATTTTCAACTATGCTAAAGAAAAAGGATTTGCATTACCGGCAGTAAATGTTACGGGATCAAATACTATCAATGGTGTTCTTGAAACTGCAGCTAAATTAAATGCTCCAGTTATCATCCAATTTTCTAATGGAGGAGCACAATTTAATGCAGGAAAAGGGCTTTCTAACGCAGGTGAAAAAGCAGCTATCGCTGGTGGAATCGCAGGAGCATTACACATTCACACTTTGGCGGAAGCTTACGGAGCAACAGTAATTTTACATACTGACCACTGCGCAAAGAAATTATTACCTTGGATTGATGGTTTATTAGATGCTTCAGAAGCACATTTTGCTAAAACTGGAAAACCATTATTCTCTTCTCACATGATTGATTTATCTGAAGAGCCTATCGAAGAAAACATCGAAATTTGCAAAGGCTATTTAGAAAGAATGAGCAAAATGGGAATGACACTTGAAATCGAACTTGGAATCACAGGTGGTGAAGAAGATGGTGTTGACAACTCTGATGTTGATAGCTCAAAATTATATACTCAACCAGAAGAAGTTGCTTACGCATATGAAGAACTTTCAAAAGTAAGTCCTAAATTTACAATTGCTGCAGCTTTTGGTAACGTTCACGGTGTTTACAAACCAGGAAATGTAAAATTGACTCCAAAAATCTTAAAAAATTCTCAAGATTTCGTACAAAACAAATTCAATACAGGAGCTAATCCAGTAGATTTCGTTTTCCATGGTGGTTCAGGTTCTACATTGGAAGAAATCAGAGAAGGTATTAGCTACGGTGTAATAAAAATGAATATTGATACTGACTTGCAATTTGCATTTACGGAAGGTATTCGTGATTATATGGTTAAAAATATTGACTATTTGAAAACTCAAATTGGAAACCCAGAAGGTTCTGATGCTCCAAACAAAAAATATTACGACCCAAGAAAATGGCTACGTGAAAGCGAAGTTACTTTCAACACAAGACTTGAGCAAGCATTTGCTGACTTAAACAACGTGAATACACTATAATAAAATTAAGTTTAAAGCTTTTGAATCCCGATGTAACCATCGGGATTTGAAATCTAAACCGGAAACTACAGGAACGGATTACTGAACACTGAATACTAGAAAAATGGCTTGGTTTAAAAGAAAAGAAAAAGGGATTACTACTGCTACCGAAGACAAGATGGATATCCCAAAAGGGCTTTGGTACAAATCTCCAACTGGAAAAATTATTGATGCCGATGAACTAGCTCGAAACTTATTTGTAAGTCCCGAAGATGGTTTTCATGTTAGAATTGGAAGTGCCGAATATTTCCAAATTTTATTTGACAACAATGAATTTGTTGAATTAGATAAAAATATGACCTCTAAAGATCCTTTGCATTTTGTTGACACAAAAAAATATGCAGATCGGTTAAAAGATGTTATGGAAAAAACCAAACTTAAGGACGCAGTGCGCACTGGGGTTGGAAAATCCAAAGGAAAAGAATTAGTAATTTGCTGTATGGACTTTGCCTTCATTGGCGGTTCTATGGGAGCTGTAGTGGGAGAAAAAATCGCAAGAGGAATCGATCACGCAATTCAAAACAAATTACCATTTGTAATGATTTCTAAATCTGGTGGGGCAAGAATGATGGAAGCAGCTTATTCTTTGATGCAGTTAGCTAAAACATCCGTAAAACTGGCTCAACTTGCCGAGGCAAAACTTCCTTATATTTCATTATGTACGGATCCAACAACTGGAGGAACAACCGCTTCCTATGCGATGCTGGGAGACATTAACATTTCTGAACCAGGTGCATTAATTGGATTTGCTGGACCAAGAGTAGTAAGAGACACTACAGGTAAAGATTTACCGGAAGGTTTTCAAACTGCTGAGTTTCTTCTTGAACATGGTTTCTTAGACTTTATAACGCCAAGAAAAGAATTGAAAGACAAGATTAACTTGTACATTGATTTGATTCAAAACAACAATATCAGATAAATAAAAATCCCGAGCAATCGGGATTTTTTTATGTACTTCAAATTCTATCTTTTAAGATTCAATCCAATAAAAAACGGCTTTCAAATAATTTTGAAAGCCGTTTTTATATAAATTTTAGATTCTTCTTTGAAAATTACATTCCCGTTCTAATCGCCTCAACTGGATCTAGTTTTGAAGCCGCAATGGCTGGCAAGATTCCTGAAATTAATCCAATCAAAGCAGCCAAGCCAGTTCCCAAGACAATATTCCCCATCCCTAAAACAAATTCAAAATCTAAAGCTTTTGTTAAAACAACTGAAATTAACCAAACTAATAAAAGTCCAATTATTCCACCAATTACTGAAAGTATTATCGCCTCAAATAAAAATTGAAACAATATAAATTTATTTTTGGCACCCAATGATTTTTGAATTCCTATTAAATTGGTACGTTCTTTTACCGAAACAAACATAATATTAGCAATTCCAAAACCGCCTACAAGCAAAGAAAATCCACTTATAATCCAACCTACAAGATTCATTTGACCTAAAATACCATCAATAAAATCAGTAAAACCAGAAAACACATTAACAAAGAAGTTGTCAATTTCTCCTGCTTTTAAACCTCTATAACTTCTTAATTTTTGAGAAATTTCACTTTTATAAGCTTCCATATCAATCCCGCTTTCGGGCTTAAAAATGATTACGTTTGTCAATGAAGTATTATTATCACCATATAGTTGACGAACAAAATTTACTGGAATAAAAGCAGACGTATCATCGCTATCCCCAAACAATCCAGCACCTTGTTTTTTCAAAACGCCGATAACGGTAAAACGCTTTCCATACAAACGCACATTTTTTCCGATAGGCTCGGTATTTTCAAATAATGATTTTGCAATTTCATTTCCTAGAACTATTACAGTAGCTCCGGAATTAGCCTCAGACTCGTTATAAAATCGCCCTTTATCAAATTCCAACCCTTGGATATCTATAAACTCATATGAAACTGGAACAATATTAACGTCACTTACCGTTTTGGAATCATATTTTATAGATTCCCTTTTGGTAAAAATTTGATATCCCATTTGGTCTGTGTTAGTCATAACTCCTTTCATGTACGTGTATTCATCATACTTTACATTCGGGAACTGCTCCCTCTTCCATTGTGGCACATCCGAAGGGCCAAAAGAAAATTTCATTAAATAAATGGTATTTTTATCCAGGCTACTTAAGTCTTTAGTGATTTTCCTATCTAAAGAATCTACTGCCGCAAGTACTGCTATTATTGAAAATATTCCAATAGTAACTCCTAGTAAAGAAAGCAAAGTCCTTAATTTATTGTTTCGTAAAGCATTCATTGCAAAACCAAAACTTTCTTTTAATAATCGAAGATAAACTAACATAAAATCTTTTTTGCGTTAAAGTAAATTTCTAAAAATTTAATTCATAAACTTAATAAAAATACACCTATCCATAGGTAGTTTTTTTTAAGATAATGTTACACAAATTCATTGAATTTTATAATCAAAAAAAAACTATTTTTGCACTTTATAATTATAACTACACAATGAACACAACAAAAACTATTCAATCTGCATTAATTTCGGTATTCTCAAAAGAAGGCCTTGAACCAATTGTAAGAAAACTGCACGAACAAAATGTTATACTTTACTCTACTGGAGGAACCGAAGATTTTATAAAAAATTTAGGAATCCCTGTAGTTCCTGTTGAAGATGTAACTTCTTATCCTTCTATTCTTGGTGGAAGAGTAAAAACTTTACATCCAAAAGTTTTTGGAGGAATCCTAAACCGTCAAGACAACGACAGTGATGTGCAACAAATGCAAGAGTTCAACATCCCGCAAATTGATTTAGTGATAGTTGATTTATACCCATTTGAAAAAACAGTTGCTTCAGGAGCAAGTGAATCAGATATTATTGAAAAGATTGATATTGGCGGTATTTCATTGATTCGTGCTGCCGCAAAAAACTTTAAAGACACTGTAATCGTGGCTTCGGTTGAAGAATATAGTTTGCTTTTAGATTTGATCACAGATCAAAACGGAGCTACTACTCTTGCAAACAGAAAATTATTGGCTACAAAAGCATTTCATGTTTCATCACATTACGATACAGCAATCTTCAATTATTTCAATACTGACGAAACTGTTTACAAACAAAGTATTGCTCATGGTCAAGTCTTAAGATATGGAGAAAATCCACATCAAAAAGGATTTTTCTTTGGAGATTTTGATGCTATGTTCAAAAAAGTTCACGGAAAAGAATTATCATACAACAACTTATTAGATGTAGATGCTGCGGTGAATTTGATTAATGAATTCAAAAATGACGGCCCTACTTTTGCCATATTAAAACACAATAATGCTTGTGGCTTAGCGACAAGAAAAACTATTAGTGAGGCTTACAATGCTGCATTGGCCTGTGATCCAACTTCAGCTTTTGGAGGTGTATTAATTTCTAATACTAAAATTGACGTAGCGACTGCAACAGAAATAAACAAATTATTTTGTGAAGTAGTAATTGCTCCGGAATATGATACTGAAGCTACTGCCATTTTACAAGAGAAGAAAAACAGAATTATACTAGTTCAAAACGAAGTAGCTTTACCGCAAAAACAAGTAAGAACTTGCTTAAACGGAATTTTAGTTCAAGAAAGAAATAGCATAACCGACAATAAAGAAGACTTAAGAACCGTTACCACTACAGCACCAACTGAACAAGAAGTTCAAGATTTAATATTTGCTTCCAAAATTTGTAAAAACACAAAATCAAATACGATTGTTTTTGCAAAAAATGGTACACTTATTGCGTCAGGTACAGGTCAAACATCAAGAGTTGACGCCTTATTACAAGCCATTGAAAAAGCAAAAACTTTTGGATTTGATTTACATGGCGCGTCTATGGCAAGCGATGCTTTTTTCCCTTTTCCAGATTGTGTGGAAATAGCCAAAAAAGCAGGCATAACAGCTGTAATCCAACCCGGAGGATCAATAAAAGACGAATTGAGCATTAATTATTGTAATGAAAATAAAGTTGCAATGGTATTTACAGGAACTCGTCATTTTAAACATTAATTTGTTTAACTTTGCCCGTCACAAATTTATAACTTTTAACCCTTAAAAAACTTATGGGATTTTTTGATTTCATGACCGAGGATATCGCGATAGACCTTGGTACCGCTAATACTTTAATCATACATAATGATAAAGTCGTAATTGACAGCCCCTCAATAGTTGCTCGTGATAGAGTTTCAGGCAAAATCATTGCTGTTGGTAAAGAAGCCAACATGATGCAGGGTAAAACACATGAAAACATTAAGACGATAAGACCGTTGAAAGATGGTGTAATTGCTGATTTTGATGCATCCGAAAAAATGATCAGTATGTTTATAAAAAGCATACCGGCATTAAAGAAAAGAATGTTCACTCCCGCATTAAGAATGGTTGTTTGTATTCCTTCCGGCATCACCGAAGTGGAAATGAGAGCGGTTAAAGAATCTTGTGAAAGAGTAAACGGGAAGGAAGTCTATTTGATACACGAACCTATGGCAGCAGCTATTGGTATAGGAATTGACATTATGCAACCTAAAGGAAACATGATTGTTGATATCGGTGGTGGAACAACTGAAATTGCCGTAATTGCATTAGGCGGAATTGTATGTGACAAATCGGTAAAAATTGCCGGTGATGTTTTTACTAATGACATCGTATATTATATGCGTACCCAACACAATCTTTTTGTTGGAGAAAGTACTGCAGAGAAAATAAAAATCCAAATTGGAGCCGCAATTGAAGACTTAGAAACTCCTCCAGAAGACATGTCAGTTCAAGGAAGAGATTTACTTACCGGTAAACCAAAACAAGTAGAAGTATCCTACCGTGAAATTGCAAAAGCATTAGACAAATCAATTCAAAGAATTGAGGATGCTGTAATGGAAACCTTATCTCAAACACCTCCAGAATTAGCAGCAGATATTTACAATACAGGTATATATCTTGCAGGTGGAGGATCTATGTTAAGAGGCCTTGATAAAAGAATCTCACAAAAAACAGATTTACCTGTTTATATAGCTGAAGATCCATTAAGAGCAGTAGTTAGAGGAACTGGGATGGCACTGAAAAACCTGGCGAAATTTAAAAGTATCTTAATAAAATAAGGTTTAGTTAACAATTTAAATAATTCTATATAAGCTTAACTTCCTTATAGTTTTACAGAATAGAAATTTAAGGATAAAACCTGAAACAAAATAACCAATAATACATGCAGCAAATATTTAATTTTATATTTAAAAACAGTAATAGATTACTGTTTTTGCTGCTTTTGGGCATTTCACTTGTGCTTACTATTCAATCTCATTCTTTTCATCGAAGTAAGATAATTAGTTCTGCAAACTTTTTAAGTGGCGGAGTTTATGAAAAAGTTAATTCAGTAAATGAGTATTTGAATTTAAAGAGTCAAAACGATGCTCTAGCTTTAGAAAATGCAGAATTAAAAAGTCTTCTCTTTAATCGCAAAGACACAACTGCGGTACAAAAACTAGATAGTTTAAAAGGCGTAAAATCGGAAGACATCCTCGTTTCAAAAGTGATACACAATTCATACAATGTTTACGAAAACTACTTAACCTTAAACTCAGGGGAACTGCAAGGTTTGAAACCAGATATGGGTGTGATAAATAGCTTGGGGATTGTTGGAATTATTGACAATACTTCTCCGCATTATGCAACTGTAGTTAGTATTTTAAATAAAAAATCCCAAATTAACGCAAAGATAAAAAAATCAAATCATTTTGGTTCATTGGTTTGGAATGGAAAAAGTACCGGTTTCGTTCAATTGATAGATGTGCCAAGATTGGCAGCTATCAGAAAAGGTGACACTATTGTAACTGGTGGACAATCCGTTATATTTCCTGAGAATATCAACATTGGGACCATTGATAAAATTTATATTGACAATCAAACCAACTATTATACATTGGATGTAAAACTTTTTAATGACATGACTAATTTAGGACATGTTTACATTATAAAAAGCAAAAATCGTGATGAGCTTATTAATTTAGAAAAAGGAAAAAAAGATGAATAGCACGTTGTTAGTCAATATTTTCCGTTTTGTTCTGTTATTGGCGGTTCAAATTATTATTTTCAATAATATGAATTTTTTGGGCTATATAAGTCCATTTCCATACGTCCTTTTTATAATATTATATCCTGTAAACGGCAATAAGTCAGGATTGTTAATCGCTAGTTTCTTGCTAGGACTTATTATGGATATGTTCAGTAATTCAGGAGGAATACATACCACGGCATGTATCCTTTTGGCATATTTCAGGCCTTATATCTTTAAATTTTCATTTGGATTAAGCTATGAATATCAAACGGTGCGATTAAACGATGTTTTAACTCCGGAGCGGTTCTCTTTTATATTAATGTCGGTTGTAATTCATCACTTTGTATTATTCATACTAGAAGCATTCCAATTTAGCTTTATCTTGGATATTTTACTTCGAACATTGTTGAGTACGATATTTACAATCCTAATTTGCATTATAATAATATATCTTATTAAGCCAAACAAAAGATGAGAAAATTATTGCTGCCTTCCTTAATCATTGTTGCAGCATCATTGCTAGTAATGCGAATATTCTATTTACAAATTATAGATGATTCGTTCAAACTGAAATCAGACAATAATGCTATAAAAATAAAATATGACTATCCTGAAAGAGGTTATATTTATGATCGAAATGGCAAATTATTAGTAGCCAACCAGGCTTCTTATGATATCATGGTAATTCCAAGAGATGTAAAAGACATTGACACTTCTGAATTTTGTCTGCTATTAGACATAACAAAAGAGGATTTTATAAAAAGAATGGCAAAAGCCAAGGTATATAGTCCAAGATTACCTTCTGTTTTTTTACCTCAATTAAACAAAAGTGAATTTGCAGCCTTTCAGGAAAAAATTCGAAAATACGAAGGATTCTATTTTCAAAAACGTTCCTTACGGGATTACGAAGTAGATTTTGGTGCCAATGTTTTTGGATTTATCACTCAAGTCAACGAAAAATTAGTTGCAAAAAATCCATATTACAATAGCGGAGATTTAATTGGAAGACAAGGAGTTGAAGAGAGTTATGAAGATATTTTACGAGGTACAAAAGGAGTAAAATATTTCCAAAAAGACAAATACAATAGAGAGATTGGATCGTACAAAGAAGGGAGATATGATACTATTGCGGTTCAAGGAGAAGATATAAACCTTACTATTGATGCCGAACTTCAAAAGTATGGCGAAGAATTAATGATCAACAAAAGAGGAGGAATAGTTGCTATTGAACCAAAAACTGGCGAAATATTAGCTCTTGTTACTGCTCCATCTTATGACCCAGGAATACTTGTAGGCAGACAACGTTCTAAAAACTACACCTTATTGTATCATGATTCCATTGCAAAACCGCTTTATGACCGAGGATTATTAGCTGAATATCCTCCGGGATCTCCATTTAAAATCCTGACTGGACTTGTTGCACTTCAAGAAGGAGTCGTAAATGAACATACCACTTTTATGTGTCACCATGGTTTCAGTTATGCAAGAGGTCGATTCATGAAATGCCACGGATTTGGCCCACATCAATTGCATAATGGTATTTACAATTCCTGTAACACCTATTTTGCTAGCGCTTACATGTTAACTATTAACAAATACGCAAAGCCGGCTCAAGCAGTGGATGTTTGGAGTAATCATGTAAAAAGCTTTGGTTTAGGACAATTTATGGGATATGATTTACCAACCGGTAAAAAAGGGAATATTCCTGATTCAAAAACATACAAAAAAATCTACCCTAATGGTGGTTGGCGTAGTACCACAATCGTATCGAATGCAATAGGGCAAGGAGAAGTTTTAATGACTCCAATACAGCTTGCTAACATGATGGCTACTGTTGCTAATGAAGGCTATTATTATACGCCTCACATCATTAAACAAATTGAAGGTCACAAAATTGATAAAAAATTCACAACTAAACATGTTACCACAATAGACAAAAGGTATTATAAACCAATGATTAGCGGTTTATTTGATGTGTACAATTTAGGAACAGCAAGTTCCCTGAGAGTTGAAGGGATTGACATTTGCGGTAAAACAGGAACAGCGGAAAATTTCGCAAAAATAAATGGTAAGAGAGAACAATTAAAAGATCATTCCATCTTTGTCGCTTTTGCACCAAAAGACAATCCGAAGATTGCCATAGCAATCTTGGTAGAAAACGGTGGTTTTGGCGCAACGATAGCTGGTCCGATTGCCAGTTTAATGATTGAGAAATACCTCAGAAAAAAAATCACAAGAACGGATTTAGAAACCCGAATTTTGAATACCAGTTTACAAGCGCAATATGCTAAATTAGGTGGTCTTTCTGAAATTATAAAATTACAATTGAGAAAAAGTGATTCTATTTTGAAAAGTAAAAACGTTGTTGTCCCTGTTCTTACTCCTGTTATAATAGATACAACTAAAGAAAACTAATACACTATAATATTTCAAATGAAAAACCAAAGCGTAACGAACAATCTTGATTGGATATGCATCATTATCTATAGCTTATTAGTAATAATGGGTTGGTTGAACATTTACTCATCTTCATTATCTTCAATGGAAGATACGTATGAAAAGCAGCTTATATTCATTGTATTAACCATTCCATTAATATTCATTATACTTTCTGTAGACGGTAAATTTTACGAAAAATATGCAACCATCATTTTTGGTATATCCTTATTATCGTTGGCGGGATTATTTGTATTCGGAAAAACAATTGCCGGACAACGTTGTTGGTACGGTATTGGAAGCTTCACACTCCAACCTTCTGAATTTGCTAAAGCCGCTACAGCATTGGCATTAGCCAAATATTTAAGTGACACACAAATTAATTTAAAGGATGTTAATCGTCAAATACAAGCTTTAGCAATTGTGTTTTTACCGGTCATGCTCATATTACCCCAGCCTGACCCCGGAAGCGCTTTAATTTACAGTATATTCATCATCGTTTTATACCGCGAAGGCCTTCCTTCATGGTATGTCTGGACAGGCTTCATAACCATTCTTTTATTTGTTTTAACGTTAATATTACAGCCGCAATATGTTGTTTTAATCGCATTAGCTGTACTCGTTATTGTTCATTTCAAATCAAGATTATCAGATAGAAACATTCCGTTAAGTGGAATTTTATTCGTTTTAATGTCAGGATTCGTTCTATCTGTGAGTTACGTATTTGAAAATGTTTTTAAACAACATCATAGAGACCGTTTTAATATTCTATTAGGAAAATCGGTAGACATGAAAGGAATTGGTTATAATACCAATCAATCGGAAATAGCAATTGGATCAGGCGGTTGGTTTGGAAAAGGCTTCCTTGAAGGCACACAAACTAAAGGAGGTTTCGTACCGGAACAACACACCGATTATATCTTTACAACAGTAGGTGAAGAATGGGGATTTGTAGGCTCTTTAGTAGTTATAGGTCTTTTTGTAGGCTTATTTTTAAGATTAATATACTTGGCCGAAAGACAAAAAACAAAATTCAGTAGAGTCTATGGCTATTGTGTTGCGGGAATTCTATTCATTCATTTCTTTGTAAACATCGCAATGGTTGCGGGTATATTCCCAACAATTGGGGTACCCCTGCCTTTCTTTTCTTATGGTGGATCCGGTCTTTGGGGCTTTACAATCCTGCTTTTTATATTTATAAAAATGGACGCCAATAAAGTAAACGAGTGGTAAATAAAGCAATTTATTTAAACATTAGTAGCTTAATCCTGTTATTCATTTCAAGTTTTTCGGCTCGTTAAAATTTTTTAATTATTTTGTAAAGAGCTTCCGTTGGTCGCTTTTACAAAATAAAAAAACTAATAAACACGCCTTCAAAAGCTTTCCCTTGCTATCAGGGCTAATTAAAACTCCAGCTTTTATAATCACTATTCTTTTCCAAGTGATTTTCTATTGTATCTTCTAATTTTGGAAAGAAATCTATTCCTGTCAATTTTTCGATACGATCAACTGAAACCACAAAATGATATAATGGGTCATTACTTTCTGCATTAGGAATTAAAAAAGCAATCATTTTAAATTTCCCTTCAAAGTTATCCAATAGAACTTTATAAAAATACTCCGGGACAGAAACCTTTTCTTTTCCTATTGTTTTCAATGACGAATCTAAAACGCCACCTGTAATGACATAAACTCCATCGTATTTAGCTGCCCAATAGCGCACTTTTTGCTCTAATCTGTTCCAAACTCCATCATTAAAATCATGCAATTGGGGTGAAATATTAGAAGTAAAAAAAGTATCATTATAGGCGTTAAAAGCAAACTCCATGTCACCCGCCGGACAAAGATGTCCTTTGTCATATCCTGAATTTTTATAATTTCTCCAATCAGCAGAACCCGTTTTTACTTTTGGATCTTCAATAAAAAAAGGGCGCTTAAAATTACTATTCTTCAAGTAATTTTCCTTCAGCTCGTAGGCAACCCATTCGGCCTGTTCATATTTTTCATTATAAGACAAAGTATAAAACTCGTGTTTCACGATTTGATTCGTTGTAGAGGATGGTAAAAAACTAAACATTGATAAGTCTTCCGAATAACTATTTCCATCATCAGAATGGCCTTGGCTTTTTTCTAAACTATATTGATTATGTTTTCCACTCACAGAATTAATAACATCTGCATCCTTTTTACAGGAAGAAAAAAGCAATAAGCCAACCAGTATAGCAATTGAATTCAACAACGTACCGTTTTTCATTTCAAATTTATTTTAAGATTGTTACAATTCCTTTATATCAAAAATACAATAAACTAAAAACGCTCCAGTAATTCTTTTTTGAATTTCTGGAGCGCAATAGTATTCAATAAATTATGTCTTCAATTCATTAAAAAATAAACTTAGGATCTCGCTAATTTCTCTTTTTTCAATTTAGCAGGAATACTTTTTTTCAAGACTACTTTTGTTTGTAAATCATCTAATACATTTAATGCTTCTTCAACATAAATATCTTTAGACAAAGCCTCATGCCATCTGTCTCTTTTTTCTTTTAAAGCTACGTCTTTATTCACCTCGTCAACTTCATATGGCAGTGATGTAAATATCAGGGAATTTTTATATTGAGAAAGCGGTTTGTATTTTTTAGCTTTTTCTTCAATTTCACTTTGGGCCGTTTTGAATTTGTCGATATTTAAGCTATAAGTATTATCCTCACTTCTACTATCAATCCATTTAGCATTTTCCTCAATCAATTGAAATTGGGAACTCTGGGAAATTCTTTTTTTACTGTTTAAAATCGCTTGATTAAAATTTGCATTTTTATTCCAAATAGTATACTCCGCTGGGTCGATTTTATCCCATGGCATAGCATTGTCTACATCACGTTCCCCCATTTTTAAATAGGCATATCTATCTGGCATAACAATATCGCTACTTACTCCCTCAAGTTGCGTAGAACCACCATTAATTCTATAGAATTTTTGAGTAGTCGTTTTTACAGCCCCTAAATCTCCCACAGCACTATTACGAACAAATTGATTCAAATCAATTACATTTTGTACGGTTCCCTTACCATAAGTTTGTTTGCTACCAATGATAATTCCTCTTTTATAATCTTGGATTGCAGCTGCCAAAATCTCGGAAGCAGAAGCTGAAAAACTATTAACCATGATTACTAATGGACCGTCCCATTCAATTTTTTTATCTTTATCGAACAATACTTCTTTCTTTCTGCCTGCAGATTTAATTTGTACAATTGGCCCTTGCTCAATAAACAATCCTGCAATGTCCACAACTGTTGACAATGAACCTCCACCATCATCGCGAACATCCAATACAATACCATTTACTCCTGCACTTTTCAAACGTTCTACTTCCTTAGCGATATCTTTTCCTGCATCTCTACCATCCTTATTTTCAAAGTCGATATAGAACTTAGGCAAGTAAATAACCCCGTATTTCAATCCGTTTTTATCAACGATACTAGATTTAGCATACGTTTCTTCAATTTCAACAATATCTCTTATTATAGAAATGATTTTAATTGTTCCATCCACTTTTTTCACTGTAAGACGAACTTCAGTACCTTTTGGTCCTTTAATCTTCTTAACAACATCATCAAGACGCATTCCTACTACATCTACAGCTTCTGCATTTCCTTGAGCAACTTTCATAATCAAATCTCCTGCTTCGAGTTGTTTTCCTCTCCAAGCCGGACCTCCAGAAATAAGTTCAGAAATTTCAGTAAAATCATTTTTCTTTTGAAGACGAGCTCCAATCCCTTCTAATTTCCCGCTGATACTTACATCAAAACGTTCTTTTTCTTCGGGTGCAAAATAATTAGTATGCGGATCAAAACGTGATGTAATAGAATTGATGTATACTGAGAACCAATCATTTCTGTCTAAATCTTGCATGAAACCAAAATACTCATCCAATGATTTTAAAGCACTTTCTCTAGTCTCTTTTTCTAACTCAGCAAATGTCTTTGTTTTACCGTTATCAATTGCTTTGTTATTTTTAGTAGTATCTGAATTGATTGGATCAACTTTAAATTCTTCCTCTTTCAAAGGATCTAAAGTATCTTTCGCCTCTTTTTCTACAATACCTTTACTTTTATTTTCTTGGATTTTTAAACGATCCGTAAGTGACGAAAGCGTTGACAATTTAATTTGTTTACGCCATTTATCAGTAAGTTCTTTAATATCTTTTGGATAAGGTGCTTTTTCATAGTCCGTATTAAAACTCTCATCCGAATTATAGTCAAAAGGTTGACTCAAAACCGATTTGTAAATCTTTTTACTCTCTTCCATTCTTTTCATCAAACGATCATACGTAAGATTAAAAAACGTCAAATCTTTATTTATCAATTCATCGTCTAATTGTGTTTCAAATTTCGAAAATTCATCGATATCAGACTGTAGGAAAAAACGTTTAGAAGGATCTAAAGCTTGGATATAATCTTTATAAATTCCTTTAGAAAAGGTATCGTCTATTGCTGCAGGATTATAATGCCCTTTCTGAATCACAAACGTTAATAGCTCTAATAGTAATTTATCTTTATCGGGGTCGGCTTCTTTTGGTGCATTAATTTTAAATGCAAAGAGTGTTGCTGAAAGACAAACAACAACAAGAAGTATTTTATAATTTCTTTTCATAAAGTCAATAATAGTATTCATCAATTTTTAATCTAAATTACGGTAAAAACTATGCCAACAATAACAAGGGCCGCATAATTTTTTGTTAAAGATATAAAATTGTTTTTTCCATATGAGTTAAATATTCCAAGTTGACAAATTTTATTTTCTTTGTTATAAAATACGGTTTTGTGTGACTACATTTGCTATTTAAATATTTAATTAGAAATCCTACCTTGTAAACATAAAATGACAAAACATTCCAAACCTTTAATATTAGTTACAAATGACGATGGAATTTCTGCACCGGGAATTAGGGCATTAATAGCCGTTATGGCAGAAATAGGAGAAGTCGTTGTTGTCGCTCCAGATGCACCCCAAAGCGCAACAGGTCATGGAATTACCATCAATGACACGCTATATTTAAATAAAATTTCTAAAGAAAGCGATGCCATAACAGAATACAGTTGTTCCGGAACTCCTGTAGATTGTGTGAAATTTGCAGTTAGCGAAATTTTGAAAAGAAAACCAGATTTGTGTGTTTCAGGTGTCAATCACGGTTCCAATTCTTCTATAAATGTAATCTACTCAGGAACTATGAGTGCTGCTATTGAAGCCGGTATAGAAGGAATTCAAGCTATTGGATTTTCTTTATTAGATTACGACTGGAATGCCAATTTTGAAGAAATAAAGTCATTTATTCGAAAAATAACACTGGAAGTTCTTGAAAACAAATTACCTGAAGGAGTCGTTCTTAATGTAAATTTTCCCAAATTAAAAGAAAAAGACATTCAAGGAATCAAAATTTGCCGTCAAGCTAAAGCAATTTGGGCCGAAAAATTCGACAAACGTAAAACCCCGCAAGGAAGAGATTATTATTGGCTAACTGGAGAATTTGTAAACCAAGACAATGGTGAAGATACTGATGAATGGGCATTAAAAAACGGGTATATATCTGTAGTTCCAGTTCAATTTGACTTGACAGCGCATCATGCTGCACAACAACTTAACACTTGGAATTGGAATGAATAAAATAGATTTATTAACTGGATTTGTAATCGGAATTTTAGCTTCACTATTGGGTAGTTACCTTTTTATCACTTTCTTCACTGAATTTGACTTTATGAATGGAATGTATACGATGAAATCAGAAGGCAAACTAGGAAAAATAATCACCCTGGGATCCATTCTTGATTTAGTAGCTTTTGGCATTCTACTCAAATTAAATAAAGAACTCATGGCGCGAGGTGTGATTTTAGCAGTTATTATTATGACACTTGTGTCTTTATTTATTTAAAAATGCAATATTCATACCTTTGTCAACTATAAAATTTTTGGAAGAAAGGTTTCTGAATTTATTGCTGACACTAAAAAATTGAAAAACTCCAAAACATAAAAACATGAAATACTATATTATAGCCGGAGAAGCTTCAGGGGATTTACATGGTTCTAATTTAATGAAAGCACTTTACAAAGAAGATCCTAAAGCCGACATTCGGTTTTGGGGTGGTGATTTGATGCATAATGTTGGCGGAACTTTGGTGAAACATTATCGCGAATTGGCTTTTATGGGATTTATTGAAGTGATTTTCAATTTAAAAACCATTTTGAGCAACATTAAAATATGTAAAAAAGACATTCTAAAATTTCAACCGGATGTACTAATATTCATCGATTATCCTGGTTTTAATTTACGAATTGCAAAGTGGGCAAAAGAATTGAATATAAAAACCCACTATTATATTTCACCCCAAATTTGGGCATGGAAAGAAAGCCGTATTACAGAAATAAAACGAGATGTGGACAAAATGTATGTGATTTTGCCTTTCGAGAAAAAATTTTACGAAGACAAACATCATTTCCCCGTTGAATTTGTAGGCCATCCATTGATTGACGCGATTCATAACCAAACCCCAATCGAAGCTAGCGTTTTTAGAAAAGAAAATAAATTAGACGAAAAACCCATTATAGCCATTCTGCCTGGTAGCCGGAAACAGGAAATCACTAAAATGCTGTCGGTGATGTTGAGCGTTGTCAATGATTTTCCGGAATATCAATTTGTCATTGCAGGCGCTCCAAGTCAGGAATATTCATTTTATGAGAGTTTTATATCCAATGAAAATATAAAATTCATATCCAATAAAACCTATGCTTTATTGCAAAATGCGACTGCCGCATTAGTTACTTCTGGAACAGCAACATTGGAAACAGCGCTTTTCAAAGTTCCGGAAGTGGTTTGTTATAAAGGGAGCTGGGTTTCATACCAAATTGCAAAACGAATCATTACGCTAAAATACATTTCATTAGTGAATTTGATTATGGACGAAGAAGTGGTAACCGAGTTAATTCAGGAAGACTGTACAACGAAACGCATTCGGGAAGAATTGAAAAAAATTCTGGAATCTGATCATCGCGAACAACTTTTAGAGAAATATAACGTTCTAGAAGCGAAACTTGGCGGAATTGGTGCCAGCGAAAAAACGGCAAAATTGATTGTGGCTGATTTACAATGATTCCAATTCTTTTAAAATATGTAAAAAACAACTCTTTTGAAACACCTGCTTTACCTTTTATTAATTCTTATTTTTTTTACGGCATGTAAATCAACTTCGGTAATTATTCCTTCAAAAAAAACTGAAGTAAATACAGATAGAACCAGACATCTAATAGAGCAATTAATTCATACGGCTTCTGATAATATTGGTGTTAAATATAGAACTGGAGGCACTACAAAAGCAGGTTTTGACTGTTCCGGTTTAATCTATTCCGTTTTTAACTCTTGTAAAATTCAACTCCCACGCACCTCTTTTGAACAATCAAAATTAGGATCAATCATTGATCGGGATGATAATATTAAAAAAGGAGATTTAATATTTTTTAAAACCAATAGGAAATCTCAAATTAATCACGTGGGAATGGTAATCGATGTTTCTGATGATGACGTAAAATTCATTCACTCTTCTACCTCCAGAGGCGTAATAATTTCCTCAACAAAAGAGCCATATTATCAACGTTCATTTGCCCAAGTGAATAGAATTATTCGATAAATAATTCGTTCATTTTATTATAAAAAATAAAGCTATTTCTTACTAAAAATTTGTACTTTAGAAAAATGAAAGTGCTACAATTTCCTTTAGCGAGAATCACAATTGGTTTCATTTTAGGGATTCTTCTGCCCTATTATTTAAAACCTGAGCCTAAAATTATTTTTGTCCTACTTTTTGTTTCTGTCTTCTTTTTTAGCATTCTTTATTTTTTATCCAAAAAAAAGGGCAACGACACTACTTATTTTGGCATTTCGACTTACGTGCTTTCTTTTTTTATCGGAGCAACAACTCTAATTGTACACACCGATTATTTTCAAAAAAGCAATTATATCCATTATAGTTCTATTTTCGAAAAACCGCATCTGATATTAGTCACGCTGCGGGAAAAATTAAAAAGTTCTACTTTTAATGATCGTTATATTGCTACAGTAAATCGCATCGATAAAACAGAAAATACGGGTAGAATAATCCTTAATATTCGAAAAGACAGTTTGAATCATCAATTCGAAATTGGAACACCTCTTCGCATCAAAGGCACTTTATATAAAAACAGTCCGCCAAATAATCCCAACCAATTTGACTACAGCAAATACCTGGAGAACAAACAAATCTATGCGCAACTCTACGCTGATGCTGCGGAAATTAGTGTGGGTTCTAAAATGGAAAAGAACATTTGGTATTACACCTCCAGATTAAGAACAAAAATCATTCATAACTTAGAAAAAAACAACTTCCACAAAACCGAATTAAACGTAGCAGTTGCATTGATTATGGGTCAGCAACAAGATATTTCTCCTGAAATCATTCGGGATTATCAATATGCTGGCGCTGTACATATTTTATCCGTTTCAGGATTGCATATTGGATTCATATTGCTCTTTGTCACTTATATACTAAAACCGTTGCCCAATACTAAAAAAGGGTCCTTTATCAAACTGATAATCATTCTGGCTTCATTATCTCTATTTGGACTAATAGCAGGACTAGCACCTTCAGTAGTTCGCTCAGTGGTTATGTTTTCGTTTGTTGCAATAGGCACTCATTTGCGCAGAAGTGTGAATATTTACCACACCTTATTGGTATCTGTCTTGTTAATTTTGCTTTTTCAACCAACCTTTTTGTTTGATGTTGGATTTCAGCTGAGCTATATCGCTTTATTTTTCATCATTTGGTTACAACCACTTTTGGCTTCTATTTGGTTGCCAAAAAACAAAATTTCTAAATACATTTGGGATATTCTCACCGTTTCTTTTGCAGCGCAAATTGGGACTTTGCCATTAAGCATCTATTATTTCCATCAATTCCCAGGTTTATTCTTTGTAACCAATTTAATTATCATTCCATTGCTCAGTCTCATCATGGTTTTAGGCGTTTTTGTCATGGTATTAGCAGCTTTCGGATGCGTTCCCTTGTTACTTTCCAAACCATTGGAATGGAGCATCTTTTATTTGAATAAAATAATCAACTCTATCGCCTCACTGGAACAATTTATAATTCAAAATATCTCTTTCAATTTGTACTTTTTAATTAGTTTTTATTTGATAATTATAAGTACTGTCTTTTGGTTCAAAAAACCAAGTTTCACCAAATTGGCAATGGTTTTAATTTCGATAATCGTTTTACAAATTTCATATATAAAAAACGAATCTGATGTGAAAAACCAAAAAGAATGGATTGTTTTCAATTCCAAGAAAAATACGCTTATTACGGAACGAAACGGAGAAGCGGTTACCTTATATGCTAATGACAGTATTTTGAAAGCCTCCCCAAAAAATAATATTCTGACATCATATTTAGTTGGGAATTTCAGCACTTTGAAAACTAAAAAGAGAATTCAAAACACTGCTTTTTTTAACGGAAAAAAAATTCTGATTTTGGACAGCTTAGGAATTTATACGATAAATATAAAACCTGATATTTTGTTACTTACCCAATCTCCAAAAATAAATTTGGAACGACTATTTCAAACTGTAAAACCAGGAATAGTTATCGCTGATGCATCGAACTATAAAACAGTACAAAAATATTGGAAAGCAACTTGCAATAAACAAAAAATCCCTTTTCACGCAACTGGCGAAAAGGGATTCTATACGTTAAATTGAAATTTATTTCTTTTTCAGAATTCCATCAGCAACAGCTAACCAAGCCGAAGGCCCGCCAGCAACATAACCGGTACTTCCCAGTCCTTCAAAATTCACTTTCCCTTCTTTATTAGTGCCATTGGCAAAATAAATAGTCGGGAATCCTTGAATCCCAAAAGCTTGTTGTAATTCATTATTTTGCGTTTTAATTTCAGGCGTTTGCGGTGTTCTTCTTGGATAATCTAATTCAACCAAAACCACATTATCCTTTGCCCAAGTAGCAAATTCCGGTGTCTTCAACACTTCTTTTTGCAATCGAATACACCAACCACACCAATCGCTACCTGTAAAAAACAGCAACATTGGTTTCTTGGTTTTATTAGAAACTTCCATTGCCTTTTTGACATTGGTCTCCCAGACTAATTCTTGTGCTTCAGCAGCATATGAAGCAACAAACAGCAATGCTGCTACTACTATTTTCTTCATCATTTATATTTTTGTAGTTATCTAATCAATAATAGTGCCTGAAATTTACCTGACACCATGCATTAATTTCTTAATTACAGGAGTCATTAAAATAGAGAACAAAGCTACAACAATTGAAATTATTGTCAACATCCAAAAGAAATAACTTAACCCATGTTCGTTGGCGATTTTATCAATATTCTCACCAAACATACCCGCTCCTTTCATACCAATTGCTACTGCAAGATACCAAACTCCGAACATAAATGCAATCATTCTTGCAGGAACTAATTTACTAACATAAGACAACCCTACAGGTGAGATACACAATTCTGCCATAGTATGAAAAAGATATACCAAAATAAGCCAAATCATACTAACCGAAGCTGTTTTTGCACCTGCTTCAATACCACTCGCGCCACAAGCAACACAAGCCATCCCAAGGGCTAATAATCCCATTCCGATTCCATATTTTAAATTTGCAGAAGGGTTATATTTACTTTCCCACCATTTTGAAAATAATGGAGCCAGGGAAATGATAAACAATGAGTTTAATGTAGAGAACCAAGTAGCTGGAACCTCCGTTAATGCAGTTGTTACTTTATCAATTTTTAGTGATTGCAAAGTGGAATCTGATAAAGATAAATATCCCGCAGTATAATAATCTTTGGTCAACATCCAAATTGCGATTGCCCATATTATAACAAAACTTATGCTCAAAATTATATTTGCCACCGCATAGTATTTGAATGTTTGTTTAAATAACAAATACAAAACCCATGTAATAATCACTAATGGCATAATTGTAATTAATGAATTAACCACTAAAAACACGACGCTCCAATTCCCAACTAAAACCCGATCAGTATAGTCATTAGCAAAAATGGTTAAACTATTTGGAGACTGTTCAAAAATCGCCCAAAAGAAGATGGTCAGAAAAGCGAAAAATGTCACTGCTATTAATTTTTCTTTAGTGATTTGTGAATATTGCGTAAATCTGTAAACTAACAGTATAACGAATAAAAGCAATGCTGAAACTATAGCAATTGCGTTTCCGTTTTCACCAAGAAAAGAAAAAATATTTATTTTACCTCCTGAAATTTTTGAAGCAGGATCATTTAAAATCCACAACAATCCTAAAATTGATGACAGCGCAATAATTCCAAGTTGCCAAGGTGTAAATGGATTTCTTTTATCAGTATCCAAAGCCTCGGCCTTAGCTTTACTTGCTGCACTTGGTTTTAAACCAATGTCTCCAAAGATATTTTGAGACAACCAAAATTGCAACATACCAAAGAACATAAAAATTCCGGCAAGACCAAAACCATAACTCCATCCTACTTTTTCTCCTAAATACCCACAAAGCAATATTCCAAAGAATGCACCAGCATTGACACCCATATAAAATAAAGTATAAGCACCATCTTTCTTCTCAGGACGGTCCTTATACATTTCAGATACGATTGAAGTCATATTAGGTTTGAAAAATCCGTTTCCAAAAACTAATAAAACCAATCCTAAATAAATAGAAAATTCTGTTTCAACCGCCATAGAAGCATGACCTAACGTCATTAAAACTGCACCTACAACAACTGCCCATCTAAAACCAATCACTTTATCCGCAAAGTAACCTCCTAACATGGTTGATAAATAAACCAGACCAACATAAGAACCAAATAAAGCGGATGCATTTTCTCTAGTCCATTCCCAACCTCCATCAGTAAAAGAAGTGGTCAAAAACAATATCAATAAAGAACGCATCCCGTAGAATGAAAATCGCTCCCACATCTCTGTGAAGAATAAAACGAATAATCCCGCTGGATGTCCTAAAACGGTGCTTTTAAAAAATTGGTCTGTAGTATTTTCACTCATAATAATTAATTATTTAATTCTTTGTCAACTCCGTGCATTAATTTTTTGATTACTGGCGAAAGTGCTAAAAGAACAATTCCGAAGCCAAGTCCAGTATAAAATAAATATTCAAAAAGCGTTAAGTAACTCTGTTTTGCTAAATTTAAATCCGGTGCTGTACCATTTGAAGTATCTACAGAGGCGATGTTAGCTAAAATTGAAGCAATAAATTCTGAACTGGCTGTTGCCAAAAACCAAACTCCCATCATAAATCCCACAATTTTCACAGGAGACAATTTAGTAACGGCTGAAAGACCAACTGGTGACAGACACAATTCTCCACAAGTATGTAAAAAGTAGGTAAGAATTAGCCAAACCATAGCCACTTTTCCTAAACCTGACAAACTAATCCCTAAAACCAAAGAACCGAAACCTAACCCTACAAATAACAAAGCTATTGAAAATTTCACTGCCGTATTCGGATTATACTTACCTAATTTCACCCATAACCAAGCAAAAACCGGGGCTAATAAAATAATAAACAAGGCGTTAAAACTTAAAAATTGCCCTGCAGATATTGTATACCCAAAAATAGTTCGGTCTAAAATTCTATCCGCAAATAAATTTAACGAAGTATATGCTTGTTCGAATAATGCCCAGAAAATTACTGTAAAAACAATTAAAATGGTTAATGCAATTAATTGCTCTCTTGCTTTTTTATCTAATTGTGTGATGCTGTAGTAAATTATATAAATAAATGAAGCTGCACCAGCAACCATCAATGAACTAGAAACTACATCATGGCGTTGTACCATTTGCCAAAAAATCAAAGCAGATGAAACACTAATTATGTATATTAACCATTCGTTTTTCAAACCAAAAGATTTTTTCTCCAAGAGTTCTGGCACTTTTGATTCTCCTTTTCCCATCAACAATTTTCTTCCTGAAATAAAAGTCAATAATCCAAAAAACATTCCTACGCCAGCTGCCCCAAATCCGTAGCTCCAACCGTACGTTTCTCCAAGCCAAACACAAATTATAGTTGCTAAAAAAGACCCTAAGTTGATCCCCATATAAAATAATGTAAAACCAGAATCTCTTCTTTTATCCCCTACTTCATACAATTCACCAACTAATGAAGAAATATTCGCTTTAAGAAAACCGACTCCTACAATTATTAATGATAAAGAAAAATAAAATATTTGTAATGCTGCATCGTCTCTAGTAATTTCTCCCGTGACCGATTGTGTAGCGGCATTTCCTTCATAAGCCATTCCTAAATGACCAAGAACGAGCATTATTCCACCAAAAACTATTGCTTTTCTAAAACCTAAATATCGGTCTGCAATAAAACCTCCAATTACTGGTACAGCATATACCAAGGCGGCATAGCTTCCTATCAATAGATTTCCACTGCTATCAGAAAAAAGATGGTATCTTGTTAAATAGAAAATTAATAGTGCTTTCATCCCGTAAAACGAAAAGCGTTCCCACATTTCTGTAAAAAACAATATAAAAAGTGCCCTTGGATGTCCAAAAAAATCTTTTTCCTTCGATAAGTCGTTTGTCATAAAGTTGTGTTATAAATTTTCTTTGATAAAGTTAGTCATTTTATTATAGAATTGAATTCTGGTTTTTATCGGTTAGATTTGAAAATCAAATAGTCTCCTTGCTTGAATCAATAGTATTCCCCAAATTTTCTTTTATAAAATTGGTCATTTTAGTATACAATTGAATTCTCGTTTTTCCGCCTCTAATACTGTGATCATTATCGGGATAAATCTGCGAATCAAATTGTTTGTTGGCTTGAATCAAGGCTTCCATCATTTGCATCGAATTTTGCACATGCACATTATCATCACCAGAACCATGAATCAAAAGAAATTTTCCTTTTAGTTTATCTACATAATTTATTGGGGAGTTTTCATCGTAACCACTAGGATTTTCTTGAGGCGTTTGCATGTAACGCTCGGTATAAACACTATCATAAAATCTCCAATTCGTTACCGGAGCAACCGCAATTGCCATTTTGAAAACATCATTCCCTTTCATAATACAATTAGAAGCCATAAATCCTCCGAAACTCCATCCCCAAATTCCAATTCTGGATTTATCAACAAAAGAGTAATTCCCTATAACCTTCGCTGCGTCAATTTGGTCTTCCACTTCATATTTCCCTAATTGCTTTTGGGTCACCTTCTTAAAATCGGCACCTTTAAAACCTGTTCCACGACCGTCAACACAAGCCACAATATAACCTTGTTGGGCTAACATCATAGCCCAGTAATCATTGGAAGCATTCCATTGATTGGCTCCAGACTGTGATCCAGGACCAGAATATTGAACCATGAAAACTGGATATTTTTTTAAAGCATCAAAATCTTTCGGCTTCATAATCCAAGTATTCAGCTCATTTCCTTTTTCAGTTTTCAAAACAAAAAATTCTTTCGCAGGTAAGTTGTACGGTTTTAATTTTGCTGCTAATGCTTCGTTATTCTCAATAACTTGAACTTGTTTTCCTGCCTTAGCTTCGTTCAAAGAATAAATCGTTGGTTGTAAAGTACTAGAAAACGTATTGATGTAGTATTGGAAATTAGGGCTAAAAGTTGCTGTACTTGTTCCCACATTTTTAGACAGACGCACTTTATTTTTTCCGTCAAGAGCTATTCTATAAACATCTCTATTAATCGAGCCATTCTCTACCGATTGGTAAAAAACAGTATTCGTTTTTTCATCAAATCCATAGTAATTGGTTACTTCCCAGTTTCCTTTGGTCACTTGATTTTTCAACTTTCCTCTTTTATCATAAACGTAAATATGATTGAATCCGTCTTTTTCGCTAGTCCAAATAAAACTATTGTCTTTCAAAAAAGTAAGGTTATCAGTAACATCTACATACGCTTTGTCTTTTTCATTCAAAACTACTTTTGCAGCTCCTGAATTCCCATCGATAAACATCAAGTCTAAATTATCCTGATGACGATTCAACACTTGAGCCGAAAGCACATTGGCATCATTAGTCCATTTTATTCTT
The DNA here is from genome assembly GCF_048158725.1 of Flavobacterium arabinosi. Taxonomy (NCBI): domain Bacteria; kingdom Pseudomonadati; phylum Bacteroidota; class Flavobacteriia; order Flavobacteriales; family Flavobacteriaceae; genus Flavobacterium; species Flavobacterium arabinosi. The sequence goes on along the minus strand of NZ_JBLNKX010000001.1, from coordinate 890,251 downwards.
GGAATATAAAAATCATTGTAGTTTCCAAGATTTACTTTTTTGGTGGCGTTGCTGGTAACATCATAAATATGCAAAGACACTAACGAGTTTTTCTCGCCTGCTTTTGGATATTTGAATGTTTCAATTTTAGGATATAAATCCTTTCCAAATATAGACATGGAGAATTCAGGAACTTGACTTTCGTCAAAACGGATATAAGCCACTTTTTTACTGTCTTTACTCCAGTCGAATGCTCTTACGAAAGCAAATTCTTCTTCGTAAACCCAATCCGTTATTCCATTGATGATGTTATTCTTCTTTCCGTCTGTAGTAATAGCAGTTGCTTTTTTTGAAGCCAAATCATATATATAAAGATTATTTTCTTTTGCGTAAGCTATCTTTTTACCATCTGGGGAAAATGTAGGTTCTTGAATTTGAAAATCAAATAACTTTGTTAATTGTTTGGTCCCTATGTTATACACATAATAATCGGCAGTAAAAGAATGACGGAAAATCTTATTGGTGTTACACGCTAACAAAATCATTTTTTCAGAAGCATCAAACGTATAACTGTCAATCCCGCTAGATAAATCTTTATGCGATTTTGTATCTATAAGTGTAGTTACTTTTTTCAAGGTTGCAAAATCATACAAATCTATTTGTGTACTTCTTGACTTTTGGTCAAAATTCAATACCGAATATTGATTGGTAATTTTCATGGACTGTAACTCATCCATTCCTTTAGCAGTAAAAGCACCATTAAAGATTTCATCGATTGTAATTTTTTGTTGACCAAAAACAGTAAAACACAAGAATAAAAGTAAGGTTGTAATTTTGTTCGAATTCATATATAGCTAATATTAATTTTGGAAATATGTTAAACGCCAAGAGGCGTTATTTTCATTTGATATTGTTATTTTTAATCACGACTATTTCATAATTTTTATTTAAATATAAAAACCGTCAATTTTAGTGAAAAATTTACAATTATTTCACATTTGATGTGTTAAATGTTAAAAACAATATTAAACACACTCATTTATTGAGGATAATCTGATAGTAAACAAAACGGCTAAAAGCGTATCTTTGCGCGTATATATATTATAATCTATTGAGAATGAATAACGCCGTAGCAGGATTTTCTAAATTATCCAAAGAAGAAAAAATAAACTGGATTGCCAAAGAATACTTTTCAACTCCTTCTGAAGCAATAGCATTACTTAAAAACTATTGGAATTCAGATGAAAAAATACAGAAATTACACGATGAATTCATAGAAAATACGATAACCAATTTCTATATTCCACTAGGAGTCGCTCCAAATTTCCTAATCAACAACAAATACAGTGCCATTCCGATGGCAATTGAAGAAAGTTCAGTGGTTGCTGCTGCTTCAAAAACCGCAAAATTTTGGTCCACTCGAGGAGGTTTTAAAGCTACTGTTATCGATACCGAAAAAATTGGCCAGGTTCATTTTATTTTCAAAGGTGACGTTTCAAAACTGGAATTATTCTTTGTTCAAACCAAAGCTAAGTTTTTTTCAGAAACAGAATCCATCACAAAAAACATGCAAAAACGTGGCGGTGGAATTCTTGATATTGTCCTAAAAGACAAAACTGATTTACTACCGAATTACTTTCAGCTTCATGCTACATTTGAAACCAAAGACAGCATGGGTGCTAATTTTATCAATTCTTGTTTAGAGCAATTTGCCAAAACATTAAGAGAAGAAGCATCGATTTATGAATTATTCTCTGTAACCGAGAAAAACATCCAAATCGTAATGAGCATTCTCTCGAATTATGTTCCTAACTGTCTCGTTAGAGCTGAAGTTTCGTGTCCTGTTGAAGAATTAAAAGAAAAGCACATTTTAAATCCTACAGCATTTGCAGAACGATTTGTCCAAGCAGTTCAAATTGCCGAAGTAGAACCATACCGCGCCGTAACACACAACAAAGGAATTATGAACGGCATCGATGCTGTTGTGTTAGCTACTGGTAATGATTTCCGCGCAGTAGAAGCTGGAATTCATGCCTATGCAGCACGAAACGGAAAATATACCAGTTTATCACATGCCAAAACAGAGAATGGAATATTCACTTTTTGGTTAGAAATACCGTTAGCTTTAGGTACCGTTGGCGGATTAACTTCTTTACATCCATTAGTAAAACTAGCATTAGAAATGCTTGAAAACCCATCCGCGAAGGAATTAATGCAAGTGGTCGCAGTCGCTGGTTTGGCACAAAATTTTGCCGCTTTACGCTCCTTGACAACTACTGGAATTCAGGAAGGTCATATGAAAATGCATTTAAACAACATCATCAATCAGTTTGAAGCCAACGATGATGAACGAATTTTGATCCATAAATATTTCAAGAAAAATACTATTTCACATAGTGCGGTAGTTGACTTTATTGAAAATTTAAGAAACTAATTTTACCCCTAATGCAACAAAAAAAGGAGATTGCTTCGTTCCTCGAAAAAATAATGAGACAAACATTCTACAGTAACGGAAAACTTTTAATCACAGGAGAATATCTTGTTTTGGATGGCGCAAAAGCTTTTGCATTACCCACAAAATTAGGACAAAACCTGATTATAGAAAAAGGAACCAACAAAGAAATCATTTGGAAAAGCTACGATGCTGATGGCAGCATTTGGTTTGAAGACAGCATTTCATTTTTGGATATTTCAAATAAAAGAAATTCAGAAAGTGAATCCGTTAAAGCTACATTGACAGCTATTTTACACGAAGCTTTTGTATTAAATCCTGATTTCATTATTAATTCCGAAGGATACACAATCACCACTGAACTTGGATTTCCTAAAAGTTGGGGTTTAGGCACCTCGTCCACTTTGATAAACAACATTGCTCAATGGCTGCAAATTGACGCCTTTACGCTGCTTAAAAACAGTTTTGGAGGAAGCGGTTATGATATTGCGTGTGCTCAAAACGACACTCCCATTTTATACCATTTAGAACAAGGAAAACCTATTGTTGAAAAAGTAAATTTTAGTCCTGTATTTACTGAAAATATTTATTTTGTATATCTCAATAAAAAACAAAGCAGCAAGAATGCAATCGCTTCATACAACACCAATAAAAAAAACAACCTGGCACGAACCATTGTTTTAAATGACAAAATAACTTTTGAAGTTTTAAAAGCCACTACGCTTCACTCATTTACCTTAGCGATAGAAAAGCACGAAACCGAAATGAGTGTTATTCTGGAAATGCAAACCATTAAAGAATCTTTATTTCCAGATTTTAATGGTGCAATCAAAAGCCTTGGTGCTTGGGGAGGCGATTTTATAATGGTAATTGCAGCTGAAAATCCTAGTGAATATTTTGCTTCAAAAGGATATAAAACAATTATTCCTTATCACGAAATGATTTTATCTTAATTCAACAATTAGATTTTCATCTTAAATTCTAATCAACCTTTCAAACAAAACCATACTAAAAACAAAATCCCGATACATTCAGAACGTATCGGGATTTTTTATCTTGAAAATAATTACTTATGATATTAGTAATTGAATTGTTTTCTGTTGTCTTCTATTTTAGCATTCCCTTTCAATGCAGGAATAACTCTATTTACATCTGAAGCGCTTTGTGATTTCAATTTAGCTACGTAAGCTTCATGACTTTTCAAAACCGGTGCTTTTACTGTACTTACGTTTTTCACAACATAAACACCTGTATTTCCTTCAATCGGCGCTGACAATTTATTAGCTGACAATGCAAATGCATTTCCAACAACTTTAGGTTCTTGTCCTGCACCAACTAACATTGGGTTTTCCATTGTAACTTCAGTAGCTTGTTGTATAACTGAACCTGTAGCTTTTGCAATTGCTTCTAGAGAAGTTCCTGTCATTTTAGCTTTGATCAATTCCGCTTTTTTCTTGTTTTTAAGAATTGGCTCTACATAAGGTCTAGCCAAAGTGATTGACACTAAACCAGATTTATCGATACTTTTAACTTTTGCAATAACATGACCTAGATTAGCCACTTCAAATCTTTTTACAGCACCAACTTTAGCATCATCTTCAAATGCCCATCTTACTATTGTTCTTTGATTTCCTAAAGGACCAAAAGTTTCATCCATTGCTTTTACAGTAACTGGAGCAGCTATTGTAAGTTTCATGTCTTTTGCAACTTTTGCAAAATCCTTATCAGCAGCATCCATTTCAAACTTGGTTGCTTGTGAGAAAATTTTATCTGAAGTTGCTTCTGAAGCTTCAATTTTTTGAGCTACTGTAGCTAGACGAATCCCGTCTTGTTTATCTGTAATTTTGATAATATGAAATCCGAAAGGTGTTTCAACTAATCCTATATTACCAATTGAATTATTGAAAACGAAATCGTTAAAAGGTTTTACCATTTGGTTTGGACCAAAATAACCTAAATCACCCCCTTGTTGTGCTGATGAATCATCCGAATTTGTGAAAGCCAACATTAGGAAACTATCTGGATTTGCATTCACCTGAGCCAATACTGCTTCTGCTTTAGCTTTAGCTTGCTCTTTGTTTCTTTTTTCTTTTTGATTCGGAACTTGCGTTCCTTCATAACTAATTAAAATGTGACTTGCTTTTGCATTTACACCTAATTTTTTACCCATAGATTTTGAAATACAATAGTATTTTCCAAACATATAAGGGCCATATACTTCTCCTGGAGCAAGATTAAACAATCTATCCGCATCAACTGCAGGCAAATCTTTCTTAGCAACATAAGTAGAATCATAAGGGACATCTGAATTTGAGTTTACAAATTCGATATTATTTGTAGCAGCTTTAAATCCTGGCAAAGTATCGTTTTTACCAGTTGCCTGATTATAAACTACACTTCCAGATAACAATCCGTTAATTTTAGATTTAACTTCATTCTCATCAGTAACTGAAGCTTTATCTTCAATCAAAACATACTCTACTTCACGAGATTCGTCTGCTTTGTATTTTTTTTCATTTTTCTTCATGAAATCTACAATCTCAGCATCAGTAACTTTAACGTCACTATCTTTAATAGTAGAATATAAACCTGCAACGTAAGCAAAATTTACTTTGTTAGCTTCCATTTCATATTTCAACTTTCCTTCGCTTTCAGTAGTATAAACCGCTGCTTTTATCAAAGTATTGTAAATTTGATATTTTGCATTTAACTCCGCATCTTTTTCTCTGTCTTTCAAGTATTGTGCTTGAGCCGGATTTGATTTGAAATATTCTTTGAATTTTGCAATATCAAACATACCTGCTGCATTCAAGAACAATGGATTTTTACCAATGTTTTCATCCCCTTTTAAAACCTCCAATAAGTGTTTTTCACCTACTCTTAATCCTAATTTATCAAATTCAGAAGTCAGTAAAGCGATAGAAACTTCCTGATCCCAAACTCTGTTAGCTGCAGCCGTAGAAGTAATTCCTTCTTGACTTTTCTCAACATTGCTCACTTTGATTCTAAAATCTTCAAATGCGATGTCTTTTCCATCAATACTTCCTACATCTTTGGTATTTTGACCAAGGCCACCTTGACCGACAAGATCTTGTATTATAAATGCAAATAATGCGATAGCAATAGCTGCTATTAATAAGGCGGAACGTTGTCTAATTTTTGCTAAAACTGCCATTTTTATTGTTGTTAATTTTTATATTCAGTTTGCGAAAATACAATTATCTAATTAATAATTATAGTAGTAGCGTTTTATTTTACAAGAAATTTCAATTTTATAAAAAAAATCAGTCTCTTAGCGACATTTTAACTAATTCTATTTTCTTGTTTGTGGCTTCTTCTATTATAAAATGGAAGCTTCCTATAGTAATTACAGCTCCTTTTTGAGGAATTTCTTTGGTGTGATCCACTATAAAACCCCCCAGTGTACCGTAAGAATCGCTTTCCGGAATATGAAGTTTATAGGTCTGATTTAAATACTCCACATCGAGTCGGGTTGAAAAAACATATGTATCGTCTCCGAGTTCATTTTCAATCAGCTCTTCTTCTGAATCGTGTTCATCTTCTATTTCTCCAAAAAGTTCTTCCACAATATCTTCAATGGTGATAATCCCGGAAGTTCCACCATATTCATCCAAAACAACTGCTACACTTTTCCTTTTTTTGGTCAACAAATTCATTGCATCTTTAATGAAAATTGTCTCAGGAACAAATTCAACAGAAATTACAATTTCCTTGATACTATTTGGCTTTTTAAACAAATCGAATGAATGTACATATCCAACTATATCATCTAATGAATTTTGATAAACAACAATTTTAGAATAACCAGTTTCAATAAACACTTTATTCAACTCTTCAATAGAATCATATAAATCAATTGCTACGATTTCAGTCCTGGGACTCATAACATCCCTTGCTTTTACACCCGAAAATTCCAAAGCATTTTGAAACATTTGTATTTCAGAATCGACCTCTTCATTATCTTCAACAGTACTCATTTGTTCCGTAATATAATTTCCTAACTCCACTTTACTAAAATAAAGCTGCACTTGATCCCCTTCCGTTTTAAAAAATTTTTTCAAAACAAAATCAGAAACCCAGATAAAAAAAGTAGAAATAAAATAAAACAAGATGTAAAAAACATATGCCGGAACAGCAAAAAACTTTATTAATGTGTTGGCATAAATTTGAAAAAACACTTTAGGTAAAAATTCTGCTGTAATCAAAACGATTAGTGTAGAAAGCAGTGTTTGAAGAAATAAATCCAGCAAGCTTGAAAAATGAAACCCCATAGCTTCAATCCACTTCATTAATAATTCGCCCATAAAAAATCCATAAACCACTAATGCTATATTGTTTCCAATAAGCATAGCCGCTATAAACTTGGAAGGCTTTTCTGTAAGTTTTGTAAGTATTTTAGAAACGAAGTTATCCTGTTTTTTTTCTATTTCAAGATAAATTTTATTGGAAGAAATGAAAGCGATCTCCATTCCTGAGAAAAAAGCACATAGTATTAAACACAGTATTATAATACTAATCTCCATGTACTAGGATTTTTTATTTCGGTCTTCAAATTTTTTAGCAAATTTCAATCGGAAGAAAAACATAAAAATTGCTAATCCTGCTATAATAAAACTCAACCATGGTGTGCTGTCGGCTGCGTTTAATTTTGTAACTCCATCATAAATGAAGTACGCTCCAAAAATAAGGTAAATGTAAGGTGTGTATTTTAAGTAGCTCATACTATAGTTTTATAAAATTATTCGGCTGTTTGAATTTCGCCGGTTATCCTTTGCGAATTAATCACTTTGAAATCTTTGCTAAAATCGATTCCCTGACCGTTTGATGTTCCTTTAATATCAGTAAATTTAAACTTTTTTTCAGTAAAAAACCATTCGTTTTTTTGATCGTAGTACAATTGTTCCGTTTCCATAGTCTGACCATTTTCCGATTTTATTTTCACCTTTCCCTGCAAATCAATAATACCGGTTCCTTTGTAAGAAACGGCATAATTTGAGGTTATAAATGTTTTTTTAGCTTTGTTATCATACAAAGTAACATCAATTCCTTTTGGAAATTCAGTAAAAGGAAAATCTACACTTGAGAAATCTAACATTTTAGGACTAACCAAAATCGCTTTAATCAATCCCGAATCCGTATATTTCAGGTTCACATTATCAGCATCACCACTGGGAACAAACTCAGAAAAGTTTATTTTTTGCACTTCTTTAAAATTACTTTCACACCCAAAAAACAGAGTCACAGTGAAAACTGTGACTATTGGGATGATTATATATTTTTTTAGTAAAAGCATACGCTGTACTCGAAAAAGCAGTTTGATTAGATGTACTCGATTAGATTTTTAGTTGAATTTTCGTTTATCGAACCATTTGTCATTAAGAGAAAAACCAACACTGAAATTAGCATAATTCTCTTGAATCAAATTTGCATTTGTAGTTCCTCTTTTCCCTAATTCAAAACCTAAATTTATATTAGAAAAACTACCCGTAATTGGCAAACCTAATCCGAAAGTTAATCCCATATCATTTATAGACTGAGAATTAATCATTAGACCGGTTTTTTCATATTTAAGTCCCCCTCTGTAAACAATTCTTTTTGCATAATTTGTAAACGAGTTATAATTAGGAATGTAATACCCCCCTAAACTAACACTACCGTATCTTCCATAACCAACATTACTTGCTTTATTATAGCTATTTTCCTGACCTGAAGTTTTTTGATACGAAATTTTTCCTCCAACAAGCCATTTTTTCGCCTCTCCAATTCCAGCAGCAAATGATATTTTGCTAGGCAATTTTACATTCGTTTCTGTTTTTTGATCTGCAAGTGCGTCTACAACAGCTACATTAAATTCCGAATTATACACTACAGTGGCAATATTTCTGGTGTTTTGAGAAGTTAAGGTTCCTTGTACGGTATAATTTAAACTCGAGTAAGCCGTTAATTTTTTATTTATTTTAGTTTGGTACATCGCTCCAATATTAAAATTCACACCAGATAAATCTGCGGTATTCAATTCGCGAGTTCCCACTGGAACATTCGTAAGAAATTCTAAACTATTGGTTTCAATTTTACCAAAATTATAATGCACATCAGCACCAACACTGAAATTAGGAGCTATTTTATAACCTGCTCCCAAAAAAACTTTATTCAAACCACCCGTTCCGCTTAAACGTCTGTTTGTTGCTCCGTCTTCTGAAGACAATGACTCAATTTTATATCCTACAGAAGAATAAGGAATCAATCCAAAACCTATTCCCAATTTACCTAAAGGCAAACCAACAGCTAAATAATCTAAAGTTGTTCGACGAGCACTAGCTGATCCTGAATTACTTTTTAAGCTTTTTGTGCCATAAGTACCTCCCAAAGAAAAAGTAGTTAATTTTAGATTTGAATAACTGGCTGGATTTTCTAAATTGATATGAACACTGTCCTGCTCAACTGCTACACCTGCCATAGAACGATTTTCGAGTGTTCCTTTGAATCTTATGTCGCCAATTCCGTAAAAAGAATAAGGTGATGAAGTTCCTTCTTGAGCAAAGGATATAAGTGAAAAAAGCAAATAGGCGCTTATTAGAAATTTTTTAATCATTTTTGATTTTATATTGAAATGTTTGGTTCAAACTTTCTAAAAGAAAATTTGAATTGGCAAATATGGTATTTTTTAATCGTTTAGCCAAAAATTCTGTGTCCCCTCCCGTTAAAATTATTATAAAATTTAAATACCGTGCGCTATATTCATCGATGAAACCGTCAATCTCATAGACTAAACCATTCGCCACACCAGAATGAATAGACTCAGAAGTCGATTTTCCTATCAAATCCTTTGGGTCTTCTAAGGTTAACAAAGGCAATTTTGCAGTATAGTTATGCAATGATTCATATCGCAACCGTAGTCCTGGCGCTATTGCTCCACCAAGATAGTTGTTATTTTCATCTATAAAATCAAAGGTGACACAAGTTCCTGCGTCGATGACCAATCGGTTCTGATTTGGAAACTGAAGCGTTGCTCCAGCAGCAAGAACCATCCTATCAATTCCTAAAGTTTTAGGGGTAGCATAACAATTAACAAAAGGGAAAGGATTTTCATGGGATATAAAATGGACTTTTAAATCATTTTCAAATTCCAAAAATGATTGTTTTTCGACATCTCCAACGGACGAAACGACCAAATCATCAATTTTTTTATATTTTTTTAAAATATTTTCAATATTCTTTTGGAGTTCATTTTTAACAAACACAAAATTTTCTACGAGTATATCACCCTCAAAGACAGCAGCTTTAATTCTTGTATTTCCGACATCAATAGCTAGAATCATATTTTATTTTTTGATGTTGCGAAGATACGAATTGATTTTTTTTAAAAATTGTTTTGGATAAACTAAAAATCATTCTATATTTGCACCCGCAATAGCGAGGTACCTTAGCTCAGATGGTAGAGCAATGGACTGAAAATCCATGTGTCCCTGGTTCGATCCCTGGAGGTACCACAAAACCCGAATAGAAATATTCGGGTTTTTTGTTTTTATACGTTTCTCAAATCCACAACACTTTTGGATTTACTCCTTCAAAAGATAAGTTACCCACCTTTTATCTGAAGAAGTCCTATTCTAAGACATCAACCTCATTTTTACAAAACGCCTTTATTTTGCTAAACCCCTACCTATTCTTCAACAAAAATGAAAGGTTCGCAATTTTTTTTATATTTTTTTACGAAATTAAAATAATAATAATTGCTAATTTACTATATTTATGCAAAATTTATATACATGGAGCTTTTAACCTGTCCAAAATGTCAAGGAAATCAAATTACTAAAAGCGGCGTAATAAACAACAAACAACGGTATTTATGCAAAAAATGTAACTACTTTTTTACTGTCAATAAAATTGGAAAAAAAATTGATGATTACTATGTTACCAAAGCATTGCAATTATATTTGGAAGGATTGAGTTATCGAGAAATCGAACGCATTATCGGGGTATCACATGTTACTGTCAGCAATTGGGTAAAGGCCTTTAATATCAAAAAACCTTCCCATGCCAATTACCATCCTACCTATAAGATTTTTAATCATTTAGAACTAGTAGAATATGTAAAAAACAAAGAATTACTTTCAGGAGCAGGAATGATAATAACAGAACTTGGAGATAAATTTATGCTTATAAAATGGGAAAGATTTAAAGATTAACTATAATACTTTACATATATATATATCTTAATTTTTTATATAAACAAAAAATTAGAATTTGGCTGTGTTGAAACTAACCATTTTCACTAACCAAATTACAATCTATTATGAAAAAAATGTATTTGATAGCGGCACTACTGCTTTTATCTCTAAAATGCTTTTCACAAGGCTCCCCAGATTATGGAGCCGGAATGAAATTCAATTTTAACGAGGATGGCTCAAAGTATCTTAGAGTAATTTCATGGGCACAGTTTTGGGCCCAATACAATTCGGATCGCCCTTTGGATGCTAATGGCAACGAGCAAGGCGACTTGGATTTTAGCGTTAGAAGAGCTCGTATTTTAATGTATGCACAAATCAATAAAGACTTTTTAATCTTAACTCATTTTGGACTAAATAGTTTAAATTCAAATTCTTTAAGCCCTACTGGAACCGGAGAAGGCTCTCAATTATTTTTACATGATGTCTGGGCACAATACAGTTTAGGCAAAAATCACGCTATTGGAGGCGGATTACATTATTGGAACGGAATTTCACGTTTAAATAATGCAAGTACATTAAACATAATGACTTTAGACAATCAAAGACAGTCATGGGCTACCTTAGGTTTGTCTGACCAATTTGGTAGACATATTGGGGTTTATGCAAAAGGGACTATAGAAAAACTACAGTACCGAATTTCCATAAACGAAGCGTCAACGAATAATTTACAGTCAACTACAGTCCCAACAAATGGTGGAGCAGCAACTTTCACAGGAAGACGTTTGTTAGGTTCTAAAGAAGCAGGCAAAACATTTGCAGGATATTTTGAGTACGGTTTTTTAGATTCTGAAAGTAATTTTTTACCTTATAAAGTGGGCACATATCTAGGATCTAAAAAAGTTTTCAATATCGGAGCTGGTTTTTCTAACCAACCAAATGGAGCTGTAATCGCTGATAATTCGGGTAATTTAAGTGGCGAAAACGTATTTATTTTTGCATTGGATGCTTTTTATGATGTCCCGATGGGAACTAAAGGAGCAGCACTTACTGCCTATGCTTTGTATCAAAATTCGGATTATGGAAAAAATTTCAGATTAGGCACTACTTATGAAACAGGCTCCATGCTTTATGGCCATGTTGGTTACGTTATCCCAGGAAAATCAAAAACCCGTTTCCAACCTTACGCATCTTACAACGACAGAAAGATTGATGCTCTAAACGACAATGCCACTCAATTTGGAATTGGCACCAATGCCTTTTTTAGCGGACATAATTCTAAATTAACTTTGGAATATCAAACTTTAAAATACGCTACAAACAAAGCTATAAATACTGTTACGTTACAAGCAATGATCTATCTATAATAATTTAAAAACAAGAAATAAATATGAGTACTAAATCAACAAAAGGAATTTGGAAAGTGATTTCCGCATCTTCAATGGGCACAATGATCGAATGGTATGATTTCTACATTTTTGGAAGTTTAGCCGTTGTAATTTCAACAAAATTTTTCCCCTCTGACAATCCTACAGCAGCCTTTTTATCTACATTGGCAACATTTGCCGCAGGATTTGTAGTTCGTCCGTTTGGAGCACTTTTTTTTGGAAGATTAGGTGATTTAATTGGTCGTAAATATACGTTCATGGTCACTCTGCTATTAATGGGTGGCGCAACATTCCTGATTGGCTGTATTCCGAGTTATGAAACTATTGGATTTATGGCTCCTTTATTAGTATTAATTCTTCGTTTACTTCAAGGTCTTGCTCTTGGTGGTGAATACGGTGGTGCGGCGACTTATGTGGCTGAGCATGCACCAGTAGGACAACGAGGTTATTGGACTTCTTGGATACAAACCACAGCTACTGTTGGATTATTCATCTCCTTAATGGTTATTTTAGTAACAAGAAACATTCTTACTCCAGAACAATTTGACGAATGGGGATGGAGAGTTCCATTCTGGGTTTCTATCATTATGGTTGGGGTTTCTTATTTGATTAGAAAGAACATGGATGAATCTCCCGTTTTTGCTAAAGCTAAATCTGAAGGAAAAACAAGCACAAATCCATTGAAAGAGAGTTTTGGAAACCGTTACAATTTGAAATTTGTATTATTAGCTTTATTTGGAGCCACTATGGGTCAAGGGGTTGTTTGGTACACCGGCCAATTCTATGCTATGAATTTCATGAAAACAGTAATGTCTATTGATTCTTCACAAGTTGACACATTACTAGGAATTTCATTAATGCTTGGCACACCATTTTTCATTCTTTTTGGTTGGTTAAGTGATAAAGTAGGACGAAAATACATCATGATGGGTGGAATGTTGCTAGCCATCATATTATACAGACCTATTTACAAAAGCATGTACGAAACCACATCGATAGCCAATAAAACCGAAATGGTAGAAAAAACAACTCTAATCGCTGAGTTGAAAGAGAACAAGAAGCAAACTATGGACTCTATCTATACTACTAATAAAGAGTATGTGGATGGAACTACTTTTCAAGAAATAAAAACCGTACATTTAGAAAACGGAATGGCTATAGTTGTAGATGGTAAAGCAAAAGTTGACACCAAAACAACAATTAAAATCACTACTGCTGACGAATGGTCTTTAATATTTTTAGTATTCGTTCAAGTCATATTTGTTACTATGGTATATGGTCCAATTGCGGCGTTCCTTGTAGAAATGTTCCCAGTTAAAATTAGATATACTTCTATGTCATTACCATACCACGTAGGAAATGGAATTTTTGGAGGACTGCTTCCTGCAATTTCCACCTATTTTGTTATAAATGCAAAAGAGGCCGGGAATCCGGAATTTTATCTCGAAGGACTTTGGTATCCAATTGTTATTGCTGCTGTCAGCTTTGTAGTTGGAATGGTTTACATTAAAAATAAAGACAAAAACGCTCACATTTAAAACACACAGCCATGAATCAAATAAAAAGAATTTTAGGATTAGTTTGGATTGCATTAGCAGTTGCTGCAGCCTATTTTTGCATCTTCACTTTTGGATTACCAAAATTTATGTCGGGGAAACAAGAGGATTTAGTATTTGGAATTATCATCCTTTTTATACTTACGCCTTTGATAGTTTTAGGATTAGGTGCATTTGGGTATTTTTCCCTAATGGGTGACTATGATGAAAAAAAATAATATTTTAAATCCATTTTTACAATATACAGTCTCTACATTTATCTGTAGAGATTGTATGTTTTTATTACAATGAAAAAGAGACATGAACAAAAGTTGGTTATCCTTTCAATGCTAATGCTATTAGCGTTGAACATTCCGCTTTTGCTGTTATTCGATAGTTCAAAACCCCTTTTTGGTTTTCCAATTATATACATCTATATTTTTTCGGCATGGTTAATTTCAATCGCGATCACCTACCTAATTATTAAAAGATATTATGAATAGCATTGGACTCTTATTAATATTGGCGATTTATTTGTTGATTCTTTTTTACATCGCCTATTGGGCAGAAAAAAGGAGTCATTCTAAATGGACCAATAATCCTTATATTTATTCGTTTTCATTAGCGGTTTATTGCACCGCCTGGACGTACTACGGCAGTATAGGTCTTGCAGCAAATTCAGGCTTGAGTTATATCCCTATTTATTTAGGTCCAATAATAATTGTACCTACATGGATGATTGTCCTCAAGAGAATTATCCGAATTTCGAGAGTAAATAAAATATCCAGTATTGCCGATTTTATTTCTTTACGATATGGGAACAGCAGATTTCTAGGCGCATTAGTGACCATGATTTGTATTTTTGGGATCGTACCTTATATTTCTTTACAACTAAAATCCATTTCAGACACCTTTCATATTGTTAGCAAAACCCAATCGAGTGACGACATTTTCACTGACACTACAACTTATGTTTGCATCGCTTTGGCTTTATTTGCCTCTTATTATGGCACAAAATACGTAGACGCTTCAGAAAAAAGACGCGGTATTGTAACCGCTGTGGCAATGGAATCCATCTTGAAATTAGTTTTCTTTTTAATCATTGGTATTTATGTGACCTATTTTGTTTTTGACGGTTTTGATGACATTTACAAAAAAGCGTCAGTCCTTAAAGATTTTGATAAAAAGAATACGATAGGCGGCATCACAAACGGAATCAATTGGTTCTTCCTTTGTGTTTTATCCATGTTTGCCATTTTTCTATTACCAAGACAATTTCATACTGCCATTGTTGAGAACAACAAAGAAACCCATATCCGAACAGCGATTTGGCTTTTTCCATTGTACTTGTTGCTTTTTAATATTTTTGTATTTCCAATTGCTTGGGGAGGAAATATCCTTTTTGAAGGAAAAGGACTCAATTCAGATACGTATTCCTTATTAATTCCTCAATTTTTCAACAATAATTTATTAACCGTTTTAGTATTTCTTGGTGGATTTTCGGCAGCCATTTCGATGATTATCGTATCATCGATTGCACTCGCCACAATGCTGAGTAACAACTTATTGATCCCATATGGTTTCATTGGATCGCTAGAAAACTCTTCACAAAAAAAGAACAGCAAACGAATTGTAAACAGCCGAAAAATAGGAATTTTTTCTCTTATCATTTTGGCGTATGCCATATACCGAATTTTCATTCTGGATTATTCTTTGGTTTCCATTGGATTAGTCTCTTTTGTAGTTATAACCCAACTGGCTCCCTCCTTTTTTGGCGCTATACTTTGGAAAAGAGGATCTAAAAATGGTGCTATAGCGGGAATTATTCTTGGTTTTTTAATTTGTTTTTATACGCTTTTAATTCCGTATGCCATTGGAATTACAAAATCAACAAGTCTATTTATTCAGGAAGGACCTTGGGGAATTGAATTGCTAAAGCCTTTTCAACTTTTTGGATTGGATTATTTAGAGCCTATTCCGCATGCCGTTTTCTGGAGTTTATTATTTAATGTAATGAGTTATGCAGCCATCTCCGTAAGTTTCAGAGGAAATTATAGAGAACGCAATTATGCCGAAATGTTTGTGGATATTGACACATACATTACCAATCACGAAAATGCTTTTGTATGGAAAGGAACTGCATACATCTCAGACATTCAGAAAGTTTTACAACGATTTCTTGGAGAAGAAAGAACAAAACGAGCACTGACCATTTTTAATTTAAAATACGGCATCGATAAAAATATCACAACTGCCGATGCTCGTTTTATAAAATTTGCCGAAAATTTATTGACAGGACATATTGGTACGGCTTCCGCCAAAATTTTAATATCGAGCGTAATCAAAGAAGACAAAATCAGCTTGCCGGAAGTACTTCGAATTTTGGAAGAATCCAAAGAAAACATCATAATCAACAGAAAACTCACAGACACTTCGACTCAATTAAAAAAAATATCAGAGCAGCTAAAAAATGCCAATCAGGAATTAGTCAATAAAGACATTCAAAAAGATGAGTTTCTGGATACGGTTACCCATGAATTGAGAACGCCAATTACCGCCATTCGTGCCGCTAGCGAAATTCTTCATGACGACGATGACATTCCTGAAGAATTAAGAAAACAATTTTTACAAAATATCATTTCCGAATCGGATCGTCTAAATCGTTTGATTGACAAAATTCTGGATTTAGAGAAATTTGAAACAGGAAAACAAAAAATTTATTTATCAAAAAACAATATTTCAAAAACAATAAAAAATACTTTAAATTCAGTAAAACAATTAATAAAAAACAAAAATATAACTATTGAATTTAGTGAGGCTTCCAAAGAAAAAAAGGCATTTTATGATGAAGAACGAATCGTTCAGGTAATCCATAATTTATTATCGAATGCTATAAAATTCTGTTCTGAAACAAATGGAAAAATAACCATTTCTATTCATGAAAATAAAGATGTTGTAGAAGTCAGTATTCATAATAATGGTAAAGGAATTAAAGACGATGATTTTGAAGCCATTTTTGATAAATTTTATCAATCCCGAAATCAAAATGTAAAAAAACCAATTGGCAGTGGTTTAGGACTTGCCATTTGCAAACAAATTATAGAACATCATAAAGGGAAAATTTGGGCTGAAAGTACCGAAGGAAACGGAGCCACTTTTATTTTCACATTACCCAATTACAATACAACTGAAAATCGTTAAAATGAAAAAAATTTTAATTGTAGATGACGAACCAAATATTGTCATGTCGCTGGAATACACATTCAAAAAGAACAATTTCGAAGTTTTCATAGCTCGTGACGGACAAGAAGCATTAGACATTCTAAAAAAACAATTACCGGACGTAATCATTCTAGATGTCATGATGCCCATGGTTGACGGCTTTGCCACATTGGAACAAATAAAAAAAGATGAAAGATTACAACATTGTAAAGTCATTTTCCTTTCGGCAAAAAATAAAGAAAAAGACATTGAAAAAGGACTTTCATTAGGTGCAAATTTATATGTTGTCAAGCCCTTTTCATTAAAAAAATTAGTAGAACAAGTACAGGATTTAATTCAATAATTTAGAATTTCCAATATCATGAATTACAAAGATTTTTATACCAAAAGCATCCATCATCCCGAAGAATTTTGGGCTAATCAGGCTAATGCAATTGAGTGGTACAGTAAACCGGAAACTATTTTGTCAAAAGACGAAAATGGATATCCGCTTTGGTACAAAGATGGAGAATTGAACGTTTGTTATTTGGCATTAGACAAGCACATTCAAGATGGTTTTGGAGATCAAGTTGCTCTAATTTATGATTCCCCAGTAACACAAACCGTAAAAAAATATACTTTTTCGGAAGTAAAAATCGAGGTGGCAAAACTTGCAGGAGGCATGCAATCATTAGGTTTAAAAAAAGGTGACAATGCCGTTATTTATATGCCAATGATTCCCCAAGCTGCATTTGCTATGTTAGCTTGCGCAAGAATTGGAGTAACTCATTCTGTAGTTTTTGGTGGTTTTGCACCACATGAATTGGCGATTAGAATTGATGATTGCAAACCCAGAGTGATTATAACTGCTTCTTCAGGAATCGAAATTGATCGCTTAATCGCATACAAACCGTTAGTGGATGAAGCAATTGAACTGGCTTCACACAGACCAAAGAAAGTAATTATTTTCAATAGAAAATTAGGTGCGAGAGTTCCGTTTAAAAAATATGATGTTGATTATGATGCCTTAGTTTATGGTTCCGAAGAAACTGCTTGTGTTCCAGTAAATGCAACGCATCCTTTGTACATTCTTTACACATCAGGAACAACAGGAAAACCAAAAGGAGTAGTGAGAGATACTGGCGGTTGTGCCGTAGCACTAAAATTCTCCATGACACATATCTATAATGTAAAACAAGATGAAGTTTTTTGGGCTGCATCAGATGTGGGTTGGGTAGTTGGACACAGTTTTATCGTTTATGGCCCTTTAATTAATAGAAACACAACGATTATTTTTGAAGGAAAACCAATCAGGACCCCTGATGCAAGTACGTTTTGGAGAATAATTGACGAGCACAAAGTCAATGCGATGTTCACGGCTCCAACAGCTATTCGTGCTATAAAAAAAGAAGACCCTAACGGTGATTTTATAAAACAGTATGATTTGAGTTCTTTGAAAACTCAATTTCTAGCAGGAGAACGTTGTGATGTCGCTACATTAGAATGGTATTCAGAACACATTCCTGTTCCCGTAATCGATCATTGGTGGCAAACTGAATCAGGCTGGCCCATGATTGCTAATATGATGGGCGTTGAGCAATTGTCTGTAAAACCTGGTTCCGTGGGGAAAGCCGTTTGCGGATATAACATCAAAATTTTTGGCGAAGACGGAACTGAATTAGGTCCAAATGAAGAAGGGTATGTAGTACTGAAATTACCTTTGCCTCCAGGTACTTTACTTGATTTATGGAATGACAATCCTAGATTCAAAGCAGGATATTTGGATAGATTTCCAGGGTATTATTTCTCTGGTGATGGCGGATTTAAAGATAATGAAGATTACATTTTCATCACCGGAAGAGTTGACGACGTAATAAATGTTGCAGGACATCGCCTTTCGACAGCCGAAATGGAGGAAATAGTTGCTTCTCATACATGTGTTGCGGAGTGTGCCGTTATTGGAATAAATGATGCGTTGAAAGGACAAATTCCTTTGGCTTTGGTTGTAACCAAATTAAATGAAGATATAGAGCATTTTCAATTGGAACAAGAAGTAATAAAATTAGTGCGTCAAAAAATTGGTGCGGTAGCTTCCTTGAGAAATGTAGTAATTGTGGAACGACTACCAAAAACACGTTCCGGAAAAATCCTTCGAAAATTAATGCGCAGCATTGCTGATGGCGATAACTTTCAAATCCCATCAACAATTGATGATGAAAATATCGTTAGTGAAATTGACACAGTATTAAAGAAATATGAAATTGGAATTTATAATAAGAAACAAGAATAACTAAATTTATCTAAAACATGAGTCGCTATAAAATTAATACTTTAGAAGAATACTTTAAAGAATATAAAAAATCAGTCCGTGAGCCCAGAAAATTTTGGGACAAAATTGCTGCTGAAAACTTCACTTGGTACCAACAATGGGAAAAAGTAGTTGATTTTAATATGGCTGAAGCCGAAATAAAATGGTTTACTGGAGCCAAAGTAAATATTACTAAAAACTGTATTGACAGGCATCTTACCAAAAAAGGGGATAAAACTGCGATAATTTTCGAACCTAATGATCCAAAGGAAGAAGCATTGCATATTTCTTATAATGAATTACACCAACGTGTTTGCAAAATGGCAAATGTATTGCGGGAACAAGGCATAAAAAAAGGAGATCGTGTTTGTATTTATTTACCAATGATTCCTGAATTAGCCATAACCACTTTGGCTTGTGCCAGAATTGGAGCCATCCATTCGGTTGTTTTTGCTGGATTTTCGGCTTCAGCAGTAGCCGCCAGAATAAATGACAGCGATTGTAAAATGGTCATCACTTCAGACGGAGGTTATCGCGGTAACAAAACCATTGATTTAAAAGGAATCATTGATGAATCGTTAGTAAACTGTCCTGGTGTTTCAAACGTTTTGGTGGTAAAAAGAACCAATACTTCAATAAACATGAAAGAAGGTCGTGACCAATGGTTGCAATCCCTTTTAGACGAAGCTTCTGACAACAATGTCGCTGAAATCATGGATGCCGAAGACCCATTATTTATTCTTTACACTTCTGGTTCAACCGGAAAACCAAAAGGAATGGTACATACCACTGCCGGTTATATGGTTTACACCGCCTATACGTTCAAGAATGTATTCAATTATGAAGAAAATGACGTTTTTTGGTGTACTGCTGATATAGGCTGGATTACCGGGCATTCTTATATTCTTTATGGCCCATTATTGAATGGTGCAACAACCGTTATTTTCGAAGGTGTTCCTTCTTATCCTAATTTTAGTCGCTTTTGGGAAGTAATCGAAAAACACAAAGTAACACAATTCTATACTGCTCCAACTGCTATTCGTGCTTTGGCAAAAGAGAGCTTAGATTATGTACGAAAATTTCCTTTAAAATCTCTCAAAGTGATTGGTTCAGTAGGGGAACCCATCAATGAAGAAGCTTGGCACTGGTACAATGACCATGTTGGAGATAAAAGATGTCCAGTTGTGGATACATGGTGGCAAACCGAAACGGGAGGAATCATGATTTCGCCAATTGCTTTTGTAACTCCTACGAAACCTACGTACGCTTCTTTACCATTACCTGGAATTCAACCCGTGTTGATGGATGAAAAACGCAATGAGATTGAAGGCAATCAAGTTACCGGAAGTTTATGTATCAAATTTCCTTGGCCAGGAATTGCCAGAACTATTTGGGGAGACCATCAACGGTATAAAGACACTTATTTTTCAACCTTTCCAGGCAAATATTTTACTGGAGACGGTGCTTTACGAGACGAAGTAGGCTATTACAGGATTACTGGTCGTGTAGACGATGTTGTTATTGTTTCAGGACACAATCTAGGAACCGCTCCAATTGAAGATGCTATTAATGAGCATCCAGCAGTTGCAGAATCCGCCATTGTAGGTTTCCCTCATGATATCAAAGGAAATGCCTTGTACGGCTTTGTTATTCTAAAAGAAACTGGGGAATATCGTGACAGAGAAAATTTGACCAATGAAATTAATCAACAAATCTCTAATCATATAGGACCTATTGCTAAACTGGATAAAATTCAATTTGTTTCCGGTTTACCAAAAACCCGTTCGGGAAAAATTATGCGTAGAATTTTACGCAAAATAGCCGAAGGAGATTATTCGAATTTTGGAGATACCTCAACATTGTTGAATCCCGAAATTGTCGAAGAAATCAAAAACGGCAAAATTTAAATTTTAGTTTTTAGTTATAAAAAAAGGTTGTCTTTCCGGACAACCTTTTTTGTTTAGTCTTATTTACAAGCACCTATTCTTAATAAAAAAAGCAATTATTTTCTCCTGTATTTTTAACATAAATTATGGGTATCGTTAACTGTAACAGCTAGTTAAAAAATCTAACTTTATCCCTATCTAACTGACAATCAACCCCAAAAGACAAAACAGTTATTTTTTATTTTTTTTTAAATCTCAATATAAAACAGATTATAAAATAAAAATAGGAAAAATTAAATCCTCAAATTTATTTTGTGGATTTCACTTAGCTATTAATTTAACAACAAATTTTATGAAAAAAATTATTATGACATTGTTATTTTCAGGGTTTGTCACCTCATCTTATTGTCAATATCAACATAAGAAAAGTAGTGGTCCAGATGCGGGCAGTTTTGAAACAGAAGAATTACCTAAAGTAATAACAAAAAATACAGGAAAGGATTTTTTAGCGTATATACCGGATAAAAATCCAGATAATAAGGTTATAGGTCTTCAAAAAAAATTCTTCGATTACCACCTAGAGAAAGGTCACGAAAGAGCTAAACCTTATTTAGTAACCATGAAGATGAAAAATGGATCATTGGCTGCAACCTATAATGAAGAAGGAAAATTAACTACTGTTATTGAAAACTATGAAAATGTTAAACTTCCGAATATCGTAGTCTATACCATTCTCAAAAAATTTCCGAAATGGGAAATTATCAATGATACATTTCTATATACACAAGAAGACGGAAACGTTATGAAAAACCAATACTCAATAAAAATTAAAAAGGACCATGAGGTTCGTAAATTAACCGTTCATGCAAACGGTGAACTTTTAGAAGAAATTGATTAAATGTATAGAAGAATGATTTTATTTAAATATCGAAAAGGCTGTCTTTTTACGGACAGCCTTTATATTTTATCAGTTATTCTTACATTTTTAAAAACTTCATAACCTGAGCTTCATTATTCTCATTATACGCTTTTACTATATAAAGCCCTTTATTCAAATCATTGACAGCATATTGGTAAGCAGCGCTCTGACTTGTATTAAAACTTTTTACCAATTGTCCCGTAATTGAAAAAACTTGAACTTTTAAAGTATTCGTATTTAAAGTAAAGTAATTTGTGGCAGGATTTGGATATAAGTAAATACCGTCTTTTTTTTCAAAATTAGCAATTGCCAATGAAGCAACTTTATTACCATATATTCTAAACTCTCCTGCAGGAATCGCTATTGTCGCAGCAATATTAGTAACAATTATTGATGAATTATCCATCAAGTTGTACCAAGTCCCGGTATATGGAAAACCAGTTGCAATATTTTGAACGGATACATCAAAATTAGCCAGAATCAATACATCTTTAAGTTGCGTTCCTGCCAAAGCGCTATTTGTAATTTTGATATTCGGTGTTAACGAAGTGCCACTTGCCATAGTTGCAGTTCCTACAAACACAGGTTCGTTTATTTTCAAAGCAATCATTTTTGCCCAATCCGTATAAATTTTATTTCTACCGGAATCGCCTAACCAATTATTTACCCACTGTGGCTGTGGTTTTTTATCCAATTTACAATCCCCTGATAACGTTGCTGAAGAATCATTAATCGTTCCATCATTACACGTATAAATAGAAGAATCCCATCCCAATTCACCAAAATGCCAAATCATTTTTGGTCCCGGAACTAATAAAGAAACGGCTCCTAAAGTTGACATTCTAGAAAGTGCAGTTGCTGGCGTTTTTACGTTATATCCATTTAGATTAGCACCATATTGTATGTTTTTATACATCAAGCGTTCTTCATCATGACTTTCAGCATAACCCATCAATCTATTTTTTGTAAATCCATGGCTAGTACTATTCATTCTGGAAATATCATTGCTAGAATTATAACCCATCGTCAATTGATTGTAAGGATCGGTCATTTTACCCCACATCATAATCCCTTTGCTTGGTGTTTCATTAATTCTATAATTTGCCCATTCCTGCTCTTCAGAATCGGTGCCTAAATGTTCAAAAATAGTATAATGTGTTGCATCTAAACTCCAGGAATAATCAGCATAATCTTTCAAAATGGCAACTCTGTCTGCCTGATACGCATTCGTACACGTTTCATCGCCGGAAGTGCAATTTTGCGTAAAACCTTTGGTTAAATCCCAACGGAGACCATCAATTTTATACTCTTGAATCCATTGTTTAACTACTCTTTTTACGTAATTTTTAGTCAATGCCGAAGCATGATTAAAATCTTCACCTACACTATACGAATGTTTTGCTACCGTATTGAAATACGGATTCTCCGTTGAAGGCGACCCCCACCCGTCTCCATCAGGATCGTTCATCCACATTCTAACCATTGGATTACGTCCAAAAGCATGATTCAGAGCCACATCAAGAATTACCGCAATTCCGTTTTGATGGCATACGTCAATCAATTCCTTGAATTTAGTTGAAGTACCGTAAAATTTATCTAGAGCCATGTGAAAAGAAGTGTTGTAGCCCCAACTTTCATTTCCTTCAAATTCCATTACCGGTAATAATTCAATAGCGTTTATTTTTAAATTTTTGAAATAATCAATTTTGTCAATTACACTTTGGTAGCTTCTACCAGCATCAAAATCCCTTACCAAAAGCTCATAAACTACCAGTTTTTCTTTTTCTGGTTTTACAAAATTAGTCGTTGCAGTACTCCACGGATATGCCGTTTGTCCCGTTTGTAAAACAGTCACTTCTCGCTCTTGGCCTACAGGATATGCAGGAAGAGACGGATAAGACAGAGCCGGAATATAAGGATCATCATCTGGTGACAGTACTAAAGTAGCATAAGGATCTGCGGTTTTGACTAAAGATGGTGTTCCAGCAATAGGCGTTGCATCGACAACCCAATATTGATAGGTATAATTTGAACCCGATGTCAACCCGGTTAATTCCAACCAGAACTTCCCTGAAGCAGGATCTTTTTTCATGGCGTAGTTAGCATCCGGTTGCCAATTATTAAAACTTCCTGCAACATATACAAAGTCTTTTAATGGCGCATCGATAACTAGAATAGCTTTTGTAGCATCAGCACCATTATAATTGATTCCGTCTACTAATCCAGTAGGCATCGCAGCGCTAACTGTTCCTGGATTTACGATCACACTGAATTTCTTGGTAACAGAAGTTGTTCCTTGTGTTATTTCTAATGAGTAATTTCTATTGCTGGTAATATTAGCATCATTAAAAGTATAACTTGAGGTACTTAAATTTGCATTTATACTTGTTCCATTTGCTTTTAAGGTATAACTCGCATTCCCGCCCGTATTGTTTGCAGTGACATTAAAACTTGCGCCTGAAGCAATAATCGTAGCGCTATTTTGGACCGGTGTTGCTAAATTTACTTGAAAAGCGCCAACATTAAAAAAAGTATCCGCGGTTTGCATATTCCCAGCATCATTTCTTAATACCACACAAATTTCTGTAATAGAACTCGTATTTGGAATCCCAAAATAAGTATACAAATCTGGAGTAAGGTCTAATTTATAAGTAGTTCCTGAAACTACCGTTAAAGCGGGTTGTGTTGTATTATTACCCCAACTTCCTTTAACGTTTTGCCATCTTGTACCATTAACAGTTAAACCAATATGCGCGTATATTGTCCCTGAATAGGCCGCTAATGCCGTTCCGGTTTTATTAAAATTAAGTGTAATTAATCCACTTGCAATTGCAGGAGATGGTGTTGTTGTAATTTGGGAATAACTTATAGAAGTTATCAGTAAAATTAATAAAAGTAGATTTTTTTTCATGGCTTAGTATTAATTGAATAAGAAACTAAAAAAAGGCTACCATTATAGTAGCCTTTTCAGTTAATTGCATTTTACTAAAGTTTAGTCATCGTATAGGTTTTCGCAGTAAAATCTACCACAATGTTATAATCCCCCGCAGCAGCAACTGAAATATCAGACCCACCGGCTTCTAAAGTACCATTACTACCATCGTCACCATAATTTAAATCCCAAGAATCATCTAATCTAAATTTGAAATGTCCCGTAGTCAAATGGATTGTAATTGAATATTTTTGTGTAGCCAAATCATAATCCAAATTAGTATCAGAACCCCAACCTGTTGGTGTTGCATCGCCAATAATACCCCAGTTTGGCCAAGATGGAAATGGTGTAGCTTTGATGGCAAAAGAATTTGAATATTGCGCAGCACCCGAACCAGTTGTTCCAACTGAAGATTTAATGCGAATATCAATTTGATGCTCAACAAAAGGTACTAAACCAGCAGTTAAAATTGCGGTATTAAGTTCGCCAACAGTAATTTCTTTAAAACGATTGGTTGTTGAAGTAACAACAACTGGTTTAGCAAAGCTTGTTCCAGCTTTTGCAATTTCAATGGTATAATTTACAACAGTAGCGGTTCCACTATAAGTTGCATCATTCCACACTACAGAAGTTGCAAGATTATTTTGGTTTGCTTTTTGCAAAACTGTGTTAAAAGTACTGGTTGGCGTCAATAACACGGGTGCTGTTTCCGGAGCAAGTGCTTCTCTGTTTGTGTCTTGTATATCATCAGTGCAAGAAATCGCTAATATGCTTACAAAAGCTATTATTATATTTTTTATATTTTTCATTTCTATTTTAATTTAAATTAAATAATTATTTAGTATCCTGTATTTTGAGTCAAATTTGGATTTGCAGTTATTGAAGCCGTTGGCAATGGGAAAACATTCAAATTCGAACTAAATGAAGTTCCGTTTGGTATATTCCCTTTCCAAGCCCAGTTATAATTACCGCCACCATATTTATTAAAACGAATCAAGTCTTGTCTTCTATGTCCTTCCCAATGTAATTCTCTTGCTCTTTCATCTATAATAAAATCCAGATTAACTAGCATTTGCGTTACGTTAGCAGAAGCTGAACCACTATTCGCTCTTTGTCTTAAAGCATTAATGTAAGTTAATGATTGAGCATTTGCAGTTGTCGCATTGTTTGTATTTGTAGCACCATCTTTTCTCATTTGCGCTTCAGCATACATTAAATAGGCATCTGCTAATCTGAACAATGGAAAATCTGTATCCACAAATGCTGAATTCACACCCGCAACTCCAGCAACAGTTTTGTTAGAAAATTTATGTAAAATATAACCTTGCCCAGCATTTGTTAGCGTTGCAATGTCAATTGGTCTTGAACCTGAATTTGAAGTATATGTTTTTCTTACATCCGTTACAAATTCTGCGCCATCAAACTTTTGAACAAATTGTTTTCTAAGTCGTAATGCACCTCCCCAGCCACCAACACCAAATTCTGCTCCGTTTCCTTCAACAGAACCAACCTGGCCGTTTATCATAACAGTTGTAGCACCATAATTTTGAGTCTTAACTCCATCCGATTGTAAGGTGAAAATCATTTCAGAAGAAGTGTGATTATCGGCTTTGAAATTATCTAAATAATTGGTTTTTAAAATATATCCTCCACCAATAACATCACTACATTTAGCCATACATTCTGCATATTTTGGAGTCCCAATATACACTTGAGCATTTAAATACATTTTTGCCAAAATCATTTGAGCCATGGCTTTGTCTAGTCTACCATATTCATTTGTTCTTGCGGCTTTCAAATTAGGAATTACTGCATTCAATTCTGTTTCAATAAAAGTAAACAGCTGTTGTCTATCATATTGTGGACCTTTAAAATTTAAAGGATCATTTTCAGTAATAAAAGGCGCTTTCCCAAATAAATCCATCATATTATAGTAAGCAAAAGCTCTTAATACTCTTACTTCATTTCTATAAATATTGATTTCAGCAACATCTGTAGTACTCGTGATACCTCTTGAAGTTAATAATTCTGGTGTTGATTGTCTTAAAAAGTCATTAGCAAGAGCCACTTCGGCCATCGTTCTACTAAACATCCCCAACAAAATAGGATTGGCAGATGTCCAAGTATTTCTTTGTAATTCAGCAGTACCTTCGTCATTTTCATAAGTCCAAACTACTTCATCCGTAGTTAAGTCTTGTAAATACCACATACATCTTCCAAACTGGCTAGTTCCTGCATCAATTCCTTGCAAAAAGGAAGAACCCGCATCACCAGTACCTGTTAAGCTAAGATTACCATAAACGCCTCCCAGTGCTTGTTTATATCCTAACTGTGTAGAAAACAATTCCTCCGGAGATAGTATTTTGCTGTCTTCTGCTACTACATCTAAATCACCTGTGCACGATTGTAATGTGGCAAAAGCAAATAGTAAGTAAATAAAATTTATTTTTTTCATAATCTAATTATTAAAATTTAACATTTACTCCACCTAAAATCGAGCGCTGTCTTGGGTAAATGGTATTATCAACACCATTATTAGCAATTTCCGGATCTAAACCAGAATAATCTGAGATAACAAAAACATTTTGCATCCCTGCAAACAAACGCAGTGAAGCTTTACCTTCTAACCATTTCGGGAAAGTATATCCTAGGGTAATGTTATCCATTCTTAAGAATGAAGCGTTTTCTACAAACATATCAGACAAAACTACTGTTGATGTTGTGTTGAAATTGGTGTCTAAAACTGATGTAGGAACATTCCCAATCGTACCACCCGTTGTTAATTGATCGTATTGAGCTCTACTTGCATTCACTGCATTAAAAACTCTGTTACCAACACTTGCTCTCAAATTGAAAGAAAAATCAAGATTTTTATAATTCATGGTTGATGCTAGTCCAAAAGTTGCTTTAGGATCCGGATTTCTATAAATATATTTATCATTTGAGTTGATAATACCATCACTGTTCAAGTCCTCATAAGCACCTTCAATTGGTTTTCCAGCGGTATCAAAAATTTGCTTGTATAATAAGAAAGAACTTGGCGCATAACCAACTTGATGTACTTGCCCTTGAGTTCCTGTTCCTGCTAAGTTATCTCCAGTTCTAATAAAATCAGAGCTTAAGCTTGTTATTTTTCTTTCAAAAGCAGTTAAATTAAAGTTTAGATTCCAATTAAAATCTTGGTTTTTTACAACATCGGTACTTAAAGAAAATTCAATACCTTTAGTTGTAAAACTTCCAATATTCTGCCAAGATCTATTTGAAAAATTACTACCGTCTGCTGTTGCAACATCGGCTAACAAATCTTTTGAATCTTTGTAAAATACTTCAACACTCCCCGAAACTCTGTTGTCATAAAGTCCGAAATCTAAACCTGCATTATAAGTTGTAGTTTCTTCCCATTTTAAATTTGCGCTTTGTCTTGCAGAAACGGCAATTGGCAAAGCCACAGTACCAAAATAATATTGTGAACTACCGCTTCCTAAATTATATTGTTGCAAATAATCATTGTTATTTCCAATTTCTTGTTGTCCGGTAATACCCCAACCTAATCTTAATTTTAAATCGGAAATTGCTGTATTGTCATTAAAAAAATCTTCTTTTATTTTCCAAGCAAATGCAGCAGCAGGGAAATTCGCCCATCTATTATCTTTGTCAAATCGAGAGGATCCATCTCTTCTAAAAGACAACGTCAGTAAATATTTATCGTTAAAATTTAAATTGGTTCTTCCAAAAAAGCCAATATTCACTCTATCATAATCTACATTTGTTTTTGGAAAACCAGTTAAACCAGTTGGTAAATTTGGGTCTAAAATATTTCCTGATTGATAGTTGTCAGAATCCCATTTTTGGTAAGAATAACCCCCAGTTGCATCAAAAATCAATTTATCAAATGTTTTATTGTAAACTAAATAAGCATCTAATAATTTATTTTTCCTCATACTTTTAGAAAATTCATCAGTCCCATAAGGAATGTCGTTATTGGAACCTGAAGTAGCTGTTTTATCTGAAGCTAATTTGCTTCTCTCGCCTTTTGCCTGATCAAAACCTGCATTTACAACTGCGCGTAAAGCTGGGAAGAAATGAAATTTATAATCTGCTTCAAAGTTTCCAAAAAAGCGATTATTTTTTCCAGTATCAAACGTTTGCATTAATTGAGCCACTGGATTTCTTGGCGTCTGTGGAGTCAATTTTCCATTACTATGATTGTAGTATTCAAAAAAACCTCCATATATCGAAGTTGCATCATAAACAGGTTGCGTTGGGTCAAAATGCAGCGCATTTCCTTCCACTCCTTCTGCAAATCTATTGTTCTCATTGGAGTAATTTGCATTCAATTTTAATTTCAAATGATCATTCAAATAAGATGGATTTAAAGCTAATCCAACAGTATTTCTATTAAATGTATTGGTCAATCGCAAACCTTCTTGGTACGTATTCCCTACTGTAAGACGAGATGGGATACTATTAAACAAGTTGCCTCTAATAGATATGTTATTATCAACAAAATCTGTTTTTCTATAGATTTCATTTTGCCAATTGGTATTTGCCGTACCTAATTTTGAAACATCGCCAGGTCTTTTCTCTTCGATTATTTTTCTAAAACCTTGCGCATCAAATACATCAACTGTTTTTCCAATTTTACCACTTCCGTATTGAAAATTATAATCTACCGAAAGTTTTTTTCCCCCTTTTTTAGTAGTAATAATAATTACACCATTTGAGGCACGAGATCCATAAATAGCTGTTGCCGAAGCATCTTTTAAAACAGTCATCGACTCAATAGTACTTGGGTTTAATGAAGCCAAAATTGATGTTGAACCATAATTTTTGTCTGAATTGTTTTCAATAGGCAAACCATCAATTACAATTAATGGGTCATTGCTTGCAAATAAAGAAGAACCACCACGAATTCTAATTTGAGAACCAGAACCTGGAGCACCACTTGTATTTACAGTAACACCTGCAACCCTTCCGTTAAGCAAGTTTTCGGCTGTTACATTTGCACCTTTATTAAAATCTTTTGTGGTCAAAACTGTTACCGCACCTGTTGCGTCTTTTTTCTTAACAGTTCCATAACCTACTTGAACCACAACTTCTTTCAGTTGATTTGCATCTTCTTCCAAAGAAACATTTAATGATTTTTGAGAATCATAATTAACAACAGTATTTTTGTAACCAATAAAAGAAAACACGACTTGATCGCCTTTCTTAACATTTGATAACTGATATTTACCGTCAAAATCTGTTGAAACACCATTTGCGGCGCCTTGTACATTTACATTTACTCCCGGAATTGGCTGTCCTGATGCTTTGTCAAGAACAACACCATTAAGAGTATTCTGAGCAAGAATACTAAAAGGTAGTAACAGTAATAAAAATAACAACTTTTTATAAATTGTTTTCATACTTTTTGTTTAAATTAATTTGAGTTTTGGTTGTTTTTTAAATTTTAATTTTACTTCGAATTTCAAAATTAAGTAAATATTAACATGTCCGACAGAAGCACTTTTCAATTGACTTACGAAAACGTGATAGTGTTGAAAACTTTGTATTTTTTATGGACATTTACTAAGAAAATTACAATAAATAAAAAAAAATCTTACCTTTATTGCGAATTGAATATTATAACACTATTATCATGAAAAGAAAAGTCACCCTTAAACAAATTGCAAAAGAGCTTGACGTATCCATTTCAACAGTTTCAAAATCGCTTAGAAACAGTCCCGAAATAGGGGAAGAAACCAGACTTAAAGTTCAGGCATTTGCCAAATTTTATCACTACAAACCCAACAATATTGCGCTCAGTTTAAAAAACCGAAAAACAAAAACTATTGGGATTATTATTCCGGAAATAGTACATCATTTCTTTTCAACCGTTATTAATGGAATAGAACAAGTTGCAAATGAAAATGGGTACAGCGTCATCATCTGTTTATCCGATGATTCCTTTGATAAAGAAGTACTTAATATGGAAATGCTTGCTAACGGAAGCATCGATGGATTCATTATGTCACTTTCAAAAGAAACGCAGTTCAAAGGTGATTTTCATCATATTACAGAAGTTATCGATCAAGGAATGCCCGTCGTAATGTTTGACAGGGTTACCAATGAAATTCTTTGTGACAAAGTAATCATAGACGACAAACTTGCCGCATACGAAGCGGTCCAAAGTTTAATTGATAAAGGAAGAAAAAAAATTGCCCTTGTTACAACTGTTGATTATGTAAGCGTAGGCAAACTTCGAACTGATGGCTACATAAAAGCCCTATTAGACAATGACATACCATTCGATGAGAAGCTAATCATAAAAATTGAAAATGTAGACACTTGCGAAATCACCATTGGAAGATTGCTTGAAGACAAGGCCATTGATGCCGTATTTGCGGTCAATGAACTTTTTGCAGTAACCATAATAAAAACTGCTAATAAAATAGGACTGAATGTCCCTGAAGATTTGGCTGTAATTGCCTTCACAGACGGAATCATTTCTAAATATTCTACACCGACCATCACAACCGTAAGTCAAAACGGAATAAAAATGGGAAATAAAGCAGCAAAAATGCTTATTGAAAGATTAGAAGCGGAACAGGATGATGATGAAGAAGAAAATTATAAAACAGAAGTAATTGAAACCCATTTAATCGAAAGAGAATCTACCAATTAATAAATAACATTATCTAATTTATTCATTACTACAACCTTGTAGTTGCTAATCTTTTACTTTATTTGTTTCTAAAAAGTAAAAGATTAGAATAAATTTTTATATTTACCCCTCAAAACTTTTACTTTTACTTCGAAAACAAGATAAGTTTTGATAAGCAAAGCGCTTATCGTATAATAACTAAATTACGATAATGGAAAAGCGTAAATTAAGTTTCTGGCAAATTTGGAACATGAGTTTCGGTTTCTTAGGAATACAATTTGGTTTTGCACTGCAAAACGCAAATACTTCAAGAATTTTTGAAACATTAGGTGCAAAAGTTGATGAAATCCCTATTTTATGGATTGCAGCTCCTGTAACAGGTTTGATTATCCAACCTATAATTGGTTATTTTAGTGATAGAACCTGGACAAAACTAGGCCGACGCAGACCCTATTTTCTGGTAGGTGCTATTTTATCTTCTGTGGCTTTATTTATAATGCCCAATTCGCCGTCCCTTTGGATTGCAGCAGGAACATTATGGATGATGGATGCTTCTATCAACATTTCGATGGAACCTTTTCGTGCCTTTGTAGGTGATAATTTACCCGAAAATCAGCGTACTTTAGGTTTTGCAATGCAGAGTTTTTTCATTGGACTGGGTGCCGTTGTCGGCTCATTACTTCCTTATATTTTTACGAATGTTTTTGGCGTAAGCAATACTGCCGCAGAAGGAATCATTCCTGATTCTGTAAAATGGTCTTTCTATATAGGAGGAATTGTTTTTCTATTGGCTGTACTCTGGACTATTTTTAAATCCACTGAATACACTCCTGAAGAATTAGAAGCTTTTGAACAAAAAGACAAAGACACTAAAGAAGTAGCTCCAGTTGAAACCGAGTTAGAGGCTAAAGCGAATATCAAAAGACAATTCAATTTAGGACTTGTAATGACTTTGTTAGGAAGCGTCATTTCTTTCATTATTTACGAAAACGAACTTACTAAAGAACTCTATATTTTATTTGTGGGCTTAATTCTGATTGGAATTTTATTCATGGTTACCGCCAGACTTAGAATAGTTCAAATAAAAAATGGGTTCACCATCATCATGACCGATCTATTGAACATGCCCACCACAATGAAAAAATTGGCTTGGGTTCAATTCTTTTCTTGGTTTGCACTTTTCTCCATGTGGATTTACACGACGCAAGCCGTTACACAACATATTTTTGGAACAACAGATACAACTTCAAAAGTGTATAATGATGCTGCCGACTGGGTATCGGTACTTTTTACTGTTTATAACGGAGTAGCAGCCGCAGTCGCTTTTTTATTGCCTGTAATAGCAAAAAAAGTAGGAGTACGATCCACGCATTTATTGGCATTGTGCTCTGGTGGTATTGGTTTACTTTCTATTTATTTTATTGGAGACAAATATTTATTATTGATTCCAATGTTAGGAGTTGGTATCGCATGGGCCAGTATTTTATCAATGCCTTATGCTATGTTATCAGGCGCATTACCCGCTGCAAAAATGGGGTATTACATGGGAGTTTTCAACTTTTTTGTAGTTATTCCTCAAATTGTTGCCGCAACAATCTTGGGTTTTATTGTCAAACAATTTTTTCAAAACGAACCTATTTACGCATTATTAATTGGCGGTGTATCAATGATATTTGCCGGTTTACTTACACTTAGAGTAAACAACAGAACAAAAATTGAAATTCATGAATAATAAAAAAGCATTCATATTTGACCTCGACGGAGTGATTGTAGACACAGCAAAATATCATTATTTAGCGTGGCAAAAAATCGCAAATGAATTAAATATTGATTTCACACTGGAACACAATGAATTATTAAAAGGAGTAAGCCGCGTGCGTTCTTTGGATATTATATTAGAATTAGGGAAAGTGGAAGCTTCTCAAGAAGACAAAGACAAATGGTTAGTTCAAAAAAACGAGGATTATTTATCCTATTTGGTTGACATGAACGAAAGCGAAATTCTTCCGGGAGTTTTTCCGGTTTTGAAATTTCTTAAAGAAAAAGGCCAACCAATTGCATTGGGTTCTGCCAGTAAAAATGCCAGACCAATTCTAGAAAAAACAGGAATACTATCCTATTTTGATGCTATTGTAGATGGAAATGATGTTACCAATGCAAAACCAGATCCAGAAGTTTTCTTGATCGCAGCTCAATTATTAAATATAAATCCTGAAGACGCTATTGTTTTTGAAGATTCTGTAGCAGGCGTTCAAGCGGCTAATATTGGAAAAATGACCAGCGTAGGAATTGGTTCAGCAACGGTGCTACACGAAGCAAAATACATCTTTAAAGATTTTACGGAAATAGACACCAACTTCATAGAAGATTTAATTAAAAAATAAAAAAGATAGAATAAAAAGAAACGAGAAGTTAGACAAATTGAGGTAAAAACCAAAGACTTTAAAAACTTCTCAACCTTACACTTTTTAAACTTTAAACAAAGGAAAAAATGAACCAAGATTATATAAAACCAGACAATTGGTCTATCATAGAAGAAGGATTTGATGTAGAAAGCGTAAAATCATCTGAAAGTCTGTTCAGTATTGGTAACGGAGCGATGGGACAACGTGCTAATTTTGAAGAAACCTATACTGGAGAAACATTCCAGGGAAGTTATATTGCAGGAATTTACTATCCGGATAAAACCAAAGTAGGCTGGTGGAAAAACGGATATCCGGAATATTTTGCAAAAGTTTTAAATGCTCCAAATTGGATTGGAATCGAAATCGAAATCAACGGAGAAAAATTCGATTTGAATGCCTGTACCGAAGTCAAAAACTTTCGCCGTGAATTGAATATGAAAGAAGGTTGGTACAATCGTTCTTTTGAAGCGACTTTAAAAAACGG
Organism: Flavobacterium arabinosi; assembly: GCF_048158725.1. Lineage (NCBI taxonomy): Bacteria > Pseudomonadati > Bacteroidota > Flavobacteriia > Flavobacteriales > Flavobacteriaceae > Flavobacterium > Flavobacterium arabinosi. The sequence continues at coordinate 855,927 of NZ_JBLNKX010000001.1, read as the reverse complement.
AACCGAAATCGCAGTTACTATTCGTCGTTTTCTTTCTATCGTTTTGGATGAAGTTGGGATTATCAATTACGAAATCACACCTTTGAACAAAGATTCAAAAATAGTGTACAAACCGTATATAGATGCTGGTGTTACGAATGAAGATGCCAACTGGGAAGAAAAATTCTGGGAACCGCTTGACGTAAAAAAATCTGGAAATGAAGCTTTTGTAACGGCTCAAACGTTCAAAACACATTTCAAAGTAACTACTTTCATGCAAAATAGCATTTTGTCTAATGGCGAAAAAACAGCTATTTCTCCATCAAATATTGATGCAACTTCAGACAAAATTCAATTTAGTTACGATGTTATTGTGGCTCAAGGCCAAAAATCATCCATCCAAAAAATTGGTGGTTATACCGTTTCTTTAAACCATGAAAATACTGTTACTGCTGCTGAGAAAGTAATCCAATCTGCGTTAGCAAAAGGATACAATCAAATGCTGCAAGACCAAATTGATGCTTGGGCAAAAATTTGGGAAATGTCAGATATTACAATTGATGGCGATGTAAAAGCACAGCAAGGAATCCGTTTCAATATTTTTCAATTGAACCAAACCTATTTAGGAAAAGATTCTCGTTTGAATATTGGACCAAAAGGATTTACCGGAGAAAAATACGGCGGATCGACTTATTGGGATACCGAGGCGTATTGCATTCCGTTTTACATGGCGACCAAAGATCAGGAAGTAGCTCGAAATTTATTGACCTACCGCTACAATCAATTGGACAAAGCCATTGAAAATGCTGCCAAATTAGGATTTACTAACGGCGCTGCTTTGTACCCAATGGTAACAATGAATGGCGAAGAATGTCATAACGAATGGGAAATTACTTTTGAAGAAATTCATAGAAATGGCGCCATCGCATTTGCCATTTATAACTTTTACAGATACACTGGCGACTACAGTTACATTCCTGAAAAAGGACTGGAAGTATTAATAGGAATTGCACGTTTTTGGCACCAAAGAGCGAATTTTTCGACTAATTTAAACCAATATGTAATTCTGGGCGTTACTGGTCCAAATGAATACGAGAACAACGTAAACAATAATTTCTACACCAATTATATTGCAAAATGGTGTTTGGAATATACCTACGAACAAATTCAAAAAGTGTCTCTGGAATATCCTTCGGATCATAAAAGAATCACCGAAAAAGTAAAAATATCGGATTCCGAATTACAATCTTGGAAAAAAGTTTCGGACAATATGTACTTCCCTTTTTCGGAAGAACATAATGTGTACTTGCAACAAGACGGTTTCTTGGACAAAGATTTAGTTCGCGTAGCTGATTTAGACAAAAGCCAAAGACCTATCAACCAAAAATGGTCTTGGGACAGAATTTTACGTTCGCCTTATATCAAACAAGCCGATGTTTTACAGTGTTTCTATTTCTTCGAAGATCATTTTTCGAAAGAAGAACTAAAAAATAATTTTGAATTTTACGAATCCTTTACGGTTCATGAAAGTTCACTTTCGCCTTGCGTGCACTCGATTCAAGCTGCTTTATTAGACAAAATGGATATGGCGTACACCTTCTATTTGAGAACTTCGCGTCTGGATTTAGACGATTACAATAAAGAAGTGGAAGAAGGCTGTCATATTACATCGATGGCAGGAACTTGGATGAGTATCGTGGAAGGTTTTGGCGGAATGAGAATTAAAGACGACAAACTTCATTTTTCACCAAAAATCCCAAAAGAATGGGAAGGGTATTCGTTTAAAATTAATTTCAGAAATCAAATTTTGAAAGTAGCTATCAATCATAAGGAAACAATTTTCTCAATTGATGGCAACAAAGAATTAGCGATAATAGTGAATGGCAAGAACGTAGTTGTTACCGCTGAAAATGTAGTCTCTGTATAAAAGACAATCGTTAGAACTTGTAGTTACTCTATCATTTGACCTAAGCCTCGCCAGGTTTACAAACAATCCCGATAACCATTGGGATTGTTTAATTGATTTAGCACTTTCTAAAGTTTTACTGCTATTGCAAATTTAACAGCTATAAAATATTAAATAACAAATAAAATCGGTTCGTTTCCGTTTGTAATTATGTACTTTCTAAAAAAAATAACCTTATTCCTTTTTTTTATGTCTTTAACTTTAAATGCTCAAATTGATAGAGTTGAACCGCCTTTTTGGTATGCGGGCATGAAAAATCCAGAATTGCAAATACTATTTTACGGTAAAAACATAGCAGAATATCAAGTTACGGTTTCTAATGCTATAAAAATCACTAACGTTAAGAGAACGGAAAATCCTAACTATATTTTTGTTACCATTGATACTAAAAAAGTATCAGCAACTGATTTGATTTTTACTTTCAAAAACAACAATAAAGGGTCGTTTACCCAAAAATATGCTTTAAAGAAAAGAAAAGATAATTCAGCTCAACGCAAAAGTTACGATGCTTCGGATATGATGTATTTGCTGATGCCGGATCGTTTTGCAAATGGAAGCAGGAATAATGACAGCGAAAACGCTACTACAGAAAAATACAATCGCGAATTACCTGGAGGAAGACACGGTGGCGACATTGAAGGAATTATAAAAAACCTGAATTACATTTCCTCATTGGGCGCAACAACGATATGGAGCACGCCACTTTGCGAAGACAATGACGCTGCTTTTTCTTATCATACGTATGGTCAATCTGATGTTTATAAAATAGATCCACGTTACGGGACTAATGAAGATTATGTACGATTGTCTTCTGAAATGCATAAGAAAAACATGAAATTAGTGATGGATTACGTGACTAATCATTGGGGAATTGAACATTGGATGATGAAAGATTTACCAACACGTGAATGGATCAATCAATTTGATACTTACACCCAAACTAATCATAAAAGAACTGTTATTCACGATACGCATGCCTCAAAAATTGATACAGAAACATGCCTGAACGGTTGGTTTGCTCCATCGATGCCTGATTTAAACTTATCGAATCCTTTGGCCTTAAAATACCTGATTCAAAATGCAATTTGGTGGATTGAATATGCCGATTTAGATGGATTTAGAGTAGATACGTTTAATTACTCCGACCCAAAAGGAATTGCCAAATGGACAAAATCGGTTACGGATGAATATCCAAATTTTAATATTGTAGGTGAAGTTTGGATGCAAAGCCAAGCACAGATATCCTACTGGCAAAAAGACAGTCCAATAAGTAAAATACAAGACTACAATTCCAATTTACCAAGTGTAATGGATTTCACATTATTTGAGGCAACCAGTAAAGTATTCAATGAGGATGACGGTTCTTGGGACAAAGGAATGATCAAATTGTATGATAATTTTACGAATGACTTTCTTTATCCAAATACCAACAATATGTTAGTTTTTGTCGAAAATCACGACACCAATCGTTTCAATCAAACTTATGGAAATGACATTAGAAAATACAAAATGGCAATGGCTTTGATAGCAACAGTTCGTGGAATTCCACAATTGTATTATGGAAGTGAAATTGGCATGACTGGTGACAAAGGCAAGGGCGATGCTGACATTCGTCAAGACTTTCCAGGTGGTTGGGAAGGTGATGAAAACAATGCTTTCATCAAGGAAGGAAGAACTCCGGGACAAAATGACTATTTTGATTATACATCTAAATTATTTAATTGGAGAAAAATAAAATCGGTAGTTCATTTTGGGAAGATGACACATTACATTCCTGAAGACAATGTGTATGTTTATTTTAGGTATAATACGAATGAAAGTGTTATGGTTCTAATCAACAACAGTAATGAAACCCACACCATAAATACGCATCGTTTTAAAGAAAACATCAAAGATTTTAAAACCGGAAAGGATGTGATTTCTGAATTAACATTTGATATCACAAACGAAATAATAATTGAACCTAAATCAGTTTTGATTTTAGAATTGAAGTAATTTAAAGCACGTAAGACCTCTAAGAGAACATAAGGATACTCTAGCGAATAATTAACGCCACAAACATAAATGAACTTATATTTTTTATGTTTCCAAAAAAAACAGCCGTAAATAATCATAAATTTCAACTAAATGAAAAAATATTTAATACTGCTTTTAATAACAGTAATGACACTTTTTAGCAGTTGCACCAGTACAAAAACTGTTTCTGAAAGCAATAAAAAAGTAACTAAAATTCCGTTTGTTTGGGAAGGGGCCAATGTGTATTTTCTAATGACCGATCGTTTTAATAATGGTGATACTTCAAATGATATAAACTTAAACAGGACCAAAACACCAGGAAAACTTCGTGGTTTCGAAGGAGGAGATATCAAAGGAATTTCAAAAAAAATTGACGAAGGTTATTTTGATAAACTGGGAATCAATGCCATTTGGTTTACACCAATAGTGGAACAAATTCACGATGGCGTAGATGAAGGAACGGGATTAAGTTATGGCTTTCATGGGTATTGGGCCAGAGATTGGACGAACTTAGACCCTAATTTTGGTACAAAAGAAGATTTAGCTTTATTAGTTCAAAAAGCACATGCGCACGGAATCCGAATCATTCTGGACGGCGTAATCAATCATACCGGACCAGTAACCTCAGTGGATACGATTTGGCCAAATGACTGGGTAAGAACGGGACCAACTTGTGATTATAAATCATTTGCGAATACAACTGCTTGTACTTTAGTAGCTAATCTTCCGGATGTAAAAACAGAGAGCAATCAAAATGTAGACTTACCTCCTTTTCTAATCGAAAAATGGAAAAAAGAAGGTCGTTATGAACAAGAAATGAAAGAATTGGATGCGTTTTTTACTCGTACAGGATATCCAAGAGCGCCAAAATATTACATCATCAAATGGTTGACCGATTATATTGCTGATTATGGAATTGACGGTTATAGAGGCGATACTGTAAAACACACTGACGAAACGGTTTGGGCTGATTTCAAATCCCAATGCAACTATGCATTTGAAAATTGGAAGAAAAACAACCCTGTAAAAGTATTGGACAACAATTCTTTTTACACCATTGCAGAAGTGTATAATTATGGAATCAGCGGTGGCCAAATTTTTGATTTTGGAGATAAAAAAGTAAACTATTACGAAAATGGATTCAATAACATGATCAATTTCGAATTCAAATGGGATGCCCAAAAAGACTATGAATTTATATTTTCCAAGTATTCTGACAAGTTGAATAATGAACTGAAAGGATACAGTGTTTTAAACTATTTGTCTTCTCATGATGATGGCGGACCATTTGATGCAAAACGTACCAAAAGCAAAGAAGCAGGGACAAAATTATTACTGAGTCCAGGACTTTCACAAGTCTATTATGGCGATGAATCTGCGCGTTCATTAGTAGTTGAAGGAACTCAAGGCGACGCAACATTGCGTTCCTTCATGAATTGGGACGCTATCAAATCAAATCCTGAAACTCAAGAAACACTTTTGCATTGGCAAAAATTAGGTCAATTCAGAAAAAATCATCCTTCTGTTGGAGCAGGAATTCACAAACAAATTTCGGCTCAACCCTATACTTTTTCCAGAACTTTCTCTAAAGAAAATTATTCGGATACAGTTGTGGTTGGATTAGATTTAGCGATTGGCAAAAAAGAACTTGCCGTCGGTTCCGTTTTTAAAGACGGAGCTAAAATAAGAGATGCGTATTCTGGAAAATCAGGAATTGTTTCTGACGGAAAAGTTTCATTTGATACTAATTTTTCCTTATTATTAATTGAAAATCAGTAATCTTTAGATTTTTATTTTCATTAAAAAGGGATTGTCTAAAATAGACTGCCCCCAAAAAGTTAGACACTATTTGGGGGCAGTTCAAAATTAAGTCAATCCCTTTTTTATGAAAATAGATCTTATTTTTTGGTGAAATCACCAGCGTAAATTAAGACTAACTTTTTCATATCGAAATATTTTTTCAACGCTGCATTTACTTTATCTACATCCAACGCTTTTACTTTATTTTCATAGTCCGAATAATCCGTAAACGTTTTGTTTTGATCTAAATATTCTCTTAATTGCCTAACTAAAAACTCATCGGTTCCAAGCATTGTTTGTCGTTGTTGCAACCAAGATTTTAATGAAGCATCAAATTCTACTTTTGTAAAACCCTTATCCAATGCTTTCTGAATTTCGTCTTTCAAAGCATTGTCTAATTTATCTTTAAACAACGGATTGAAGAAAGCGTAAACGCCCCAGCTGCCCGTCTTGTCAATACCACTTCCTGAAACAAAAGAACCCGCACCATAACTCATCCCCTCTGCTTCACGCAACCTTTGCGGTATTCTGGAAGAAAGAAAACCACCACCAAGCAATTCATTGGCCATATCAACTGCTGGATAATCCGGTTCGTTGATACCAATATTCAAATTAATTTTCCCAATAACAGCGGCATTGGTTTTGTCATTGACTTGGATTGTTTTATCCACCGATTTCACATCAAAATATTGCGTTGTAATTCTTGAATAAAGCTCCTTTGAATTCCAATTATCCAAAGTTTTAGTCATAAATTCTTTGATACTTTTTTTATCGATTCCACCTACAAATGAAGAGATACTATTATTTCCGTTGTAGAAATCTTCGTAATACTTTTTCACGTCATCCAGTGTAATTTTACTTAATTCAGCTAATTCTTCATCAACTGTTTTTGAATAATAGGGATGCGATTTTGGATACAGTGCAGTTTCTTTCTCAACAGCTTCGCTGGCTAGTGACTGTGGTTCATTTTTGGAGGATTCCAACTCACTTTTAGTCTCTAATTTCATTTTTTCAAATTCAGAAGCATCAAATAACGGATTCCTTAAAATATCATCAACAAGAATTAAAGCCTTGTTTAAATTCTCTTTATCAGTACTCATTCTCAAATACATTCTGTCCACAGTTGCTTGTAAACTCAAATTAATTTTATATTGATCTAATTGGTCATTAATGTCTGTTTTAGTTCTTGTCTTCGTCCCTAATTTAAGCATTTTGGCCGTTAAATTAGCTATTAGATCTTTCCCTTCAAGTGCTTTTATATTTCCTATTCGAAGCATAATTCGACCTTCAATTTTATTTCCCTTTGAAGGTTTTTCAAGCAATGCATATTTTCCTCCTGAGGCTAATTTTCCTATTTCTGTCGTTTTCAAAATATTAGCAACAGAGGTTTCAAAAGTAGCATTATTCATCTCTAAAGCTTTCCCTTTATATCCCTTGGTTAGAGCTACAATATCAGGAGTATCACTTACTTTTACCCGTTCTGTATTATTTTCAGGCAGGAACCTTCCCCAAGTTCGGTTGCTTTGTAAATAATATTTTTTGGCAACATTTTGAATATCGGCAAGTGTCAATTTTTCAACATTATCTCTATCAATAAAGAATAAACGCCAATCTCCTGCACCAATATTTTCTGTCAATGCAATACTTAAATTGATGGTTTTATTGTAAGTGTTTTCAAATTGTTTCAACAATTCATTTTTGGCTCTTTTTAAATCATCTTCCGTGAATATCATTTTTGGAACCTCGTTCATAGTTTGAAGAAAAGCATTTTGAGCCGTTGTTAGATCTTTATCTTTCGGGATTTCACATTGAAAATAGCTAAAACCGGGATCTCTCAACGTCCTGGTATAACCGTAAACACTAGTTGCAAGTTTCGTTTCGATCAAAGCTTTATACAAAACACCCGAAGGATTGTTTGAAAGAATTGAAATCAAAGCATTGTTTGCAGCATATTCTTTGTCCGAAAAACTGGGCGTATGGTATGCCATTGCTACATACTGTATATCGCCGTTTCTTTTTAATTCAACAAAACGCTCTCCATCTTGCGCTGGTTCAACAGTATAAGTTTGTTCAATAATTTGTTTTGATTTCGGGATAATCGCAAAATATTTTGAAATCAAATCCAATGTTTTCTTTTCATCAAATTTTCCCCCAACAATTAGTGTTGCATTATTGGGATGGTAGTATTTTTTGTAGAAATTTTTAAGAGAAGATGCCTTAACTCTTTCGATATCTTCTTTGCTTCCTATCGTCGAATTCCCATAATTATGCCATAAAAAAGCCGATGAAATAATCCTTTCTTCCAGAACACTCGAAGGCGAATTCTCTCCTATTTCAAACTCATTTCTAACTACCGAAAATTCAGTATCTAAATCCGATTGCAAAATAGAAGATGTTACCATTCTATCCGCTTCCATTTCTAAAGCCCAATTTAAGTTATCGTCTGTCGCAGGAAGAATTTCATAATAATTTGTTCGATCACTCCACGTAGTCCCATTGGCTATCGCCCCTTTATCGGCAATCGCTTTTTTAATTTCGGTGAATTTTGACGAGCGTTTAAACAACATGTGTTCCAGTAAATGCGCCATTCCGGTTTCGCCGTACCCTTCGTGTCTCGAACCTACATTATACACAATATTCACCACTACATTAGATTGTGCGGCATCAGGAATCAAAAGAATTCGAAGCCCATTTGGCAAATTATATTCTTTAATTCCTTCAACCGAGGTAACTAATTTTGGTATCTGTGCAAAACTTGTCACCATAAACAATCCTGTAAAAAGAATTGATAAAATACTATTTTTCATAAATGGCTCTATTTAAGTTAGTTTAAAAATATTGCTTTTAAATTTTTTATGTAAATATCCTATTTTTCTCTCATTAAACAATCGCTTTTTTTATAAAAAAAACAAAGGTTTTAAAGCTTTAACTTAAAAAATTGTTCTTTTTTTGTACTGAAAAAATATTCCATGAAAAAGATTGGTCATCGTGGTGTCAAAGGGTATGAACCGGAGAATACATTAGTTTCTTTCCAAAAAGCATTAGACATGCAAGTAGATGGGATTGAACTCGATGTACATCTTAGTGCGGATGATGAATTAATGGTGATCCATGATGAAACAATTGACAGAACGACTAATGGAAAAGGTTTTGTAAATAAGCTATCTTTGCGCGAATTGAAGGCTTTTCGAATTGATGACAAGCATAAAATTCCAACGCTCAAAGAAGTATTTGATTTGGTAAACCAAAACTGTTTTATCAATATTGAACTAAAAAATTATGACACTGCAGAGAAAGTCGTTTCGCTCATCGAAAAATATGTTACTAAAAAAGAATGGAAATACGACCGGTTTTTAGTCTCCAGTTTTGATTGGAATGCTTTGCAGCAAGTAGCGTTTTTGAATGATAAAATTCCAATTGGCGTTTTAACAGAAACCAATCTCGATTTAGCTCAGGCTTTCGCCAAATTTATTCAGGCAAAGTCCATTCATCCTCATTTTCATTTATTGACAAAGGAAAACATGGCGCAAATGCAAGAAAAAGGATTGCAGGTTTTCCCTTGGACCATCAATGAAATAGAAGACATACAAAAAATAAAAGCATTCAACGTAAACGGAATCATCACCGATTTCCCAGATAGAATATGAATCAAAATTTCGATATTATAATAGTAGGCGGTGGCGCAGCAGGTTTTTTTACGGCAATTAATATTGTAGAAAAAAATCCAAAGTTAAAAGTAGCCATTCTGGAACGCGGTACCGAAGTACTGAACAAAGTTCGCATTTCTGGCGGCGGAAGATGCAACGTGACGCATGCTTGTTTTGAGCCTAATGAACTGGTCAAGTTTTATCCGCGTGGCGAAAAAGAATTGCGAGGTCCTTTTCATCAGTTTTGTTCTGGCGATACGATTGAATGGTTCGAGAAACATGGGGTAGAATTAAAAATTGAAGCAGACGGACGCATGTTTCCAGTTTCTAATTCATCACAAACCATAATTGATTGTTTCCTGAAAGCCACACAAAAACTGGGAATTGCAGTGTTAACGGGACAAAGTGTACAATCCATTTTCAAGAAAGAAAACACATGGAAAATAGAAACCCAAACTGAAAATTATCTTGCCGAAAAACTAATTCTAGCCACAGGAAGTAATCCTAAAGTATGGGAAATGCTACAGAATTTCGGACATGCAGTTGTCAGTCCGGTTCCTTCCCTATTCACTTTCAACATTAAAGATTCGAGAATAAAAGAATTACCCGGTGTTGCGGCACAAGTTACCGTAAAAGTAAAAGACACTAAACTCACCTCAACAGGGCCTTTGTTAATTACCCATTGGGGAATGAGCGGTCCGGCGATTTTAAAATTATCCGCTTGGGGTGCCCGAATCTTACATGATAAAAATTATCAGTTTACCATTTTTATCAATTGGTTGAATGATGCAGACAAAGAAGCTATCGAGAAAAAATTAAAAGAATTAAAACAAGAACACGCCAAAAAATCGGTTTCAAAAAAATCACCTTTCGAATTAACCAACCGATTGTGGGAAAGTTTGGTACTCGCTTCAGGAATTGAACAGGAAACAAAATGGGCTGATTTATCTAAAATTCAATTGCAAAATCTAGTGAATCAACTTACAAATGGCACTTTTCAAGTAAACGGAAAAAGCACCTTTAAAGAAGAATTTGTAACTGCAGGCGGAATCGATTTAAAGGAAATCAATTTCAAAACCATGGAAAGTAAATTACATGAAAACCTCTATTTTGCGGGTGAAATTGTGAATATTGATGCCATTACCGGTGGGTTCAATTTCCAAAATGCGTGGACCAGCGGGTTTATTGTGGCGAATGCGGTTTAGACACAAGTTCCTTTTAAAAACATTAATAATTAATACTTTATTCTAATATCACAACGTGATTTAAATCCACTCTTATCATACTACAAAACTTTAATTAAGAGAACTTTAGTGTTTGATTAACATGAATTTATTATTCTGTTTTCATTTCCAAAGAATGATTTGAATACATTTGTAGTCAAAATATTACGATTGATAAAAATATACCTTTCCTTTCCATTACTATTTTTTGGAGTTCAATTTAGTTTTTCACAAACCGAAAAATTAATTAATGGTACCGTTTTGTACGAAAAATTCCCTATCGCAAAAGTCGAAGTTGCTGATTTTAATTCTAAAAAAACTACCCTTACAAATGCATCAGGAGAATTTTCTATATTAGTAGAAGCTGGAGACGAACTCTTTTTTGTTTCAAAAAACCACGATATCAAAAAAATCATGGTGAATCAAAATACGATAAACAACAAAAATCTTATTATTTCATTAATCCTTAAACCCGAAGAGTTAAAGGAAGTCATAATTACAAAAATACCTTCTATTCAATTAAGTACAAATAAAGGGTATGAACAAGGAAAGCTTGATCAATTAGCTTTAGAAAAATCGGCAAGAAGATTAAAAACGGGGGTCTACAATGGATCCATTGACAACGGAATGGATTTAATGCGAGTTGGCGGCATGATTATGGGTCTATTTGTAAAAGAAAAAGAGAACGTAAAAAAAACTGTTGCTGAAATTAATTTTACAGCATTGGCAAAAAGCAGCTGTGATCAGAAATTTTATCTTGAAAACTTGAAGTTAAAACCAGATGAAATAGACTTATTCCTTCAATTTTGTGAGACAGACCCTAAATCAAAATTACTCCTAGAACACCATAATATACTAAGCGTAATAGATTTTTTATCTATCAAGAATATTGAATTTAAGAAGCTGTAAGACTTAAATATAATTTAATTTTCTCATCACAAGATAAACTGATCACTGCGAACTGGAAACTATCAACTATTTATTCAACCACCAAATACTTCCATTTAAAACGGCAGCAAAACTCACCCAGGCCAAATAGGGTAGAAACAAATAACCTGCAATTTTATTGATTTTGGCAAACTGAATATAGGTTTCATAAATCATCAGCCACAAAACAATAATTTCTAAACCTGCTAACATTGGGTTATGTAATCCAAAGAATAAATAGGACCATAAAGCATTTAAAGTCAATTGAATTGTAAAAAAAATCAATGCTTTTTTTACTGTTTCTCTTTCAAAATCAATTCGGTTCCAAACTAAACCTCCAGCAACGCCCATCATAATATACAACATGCTCCAAACAGGTGCAAAAACCCAGTTGGGTGGATTAAAACTTGGTTTGACCAAAGTAGGATACCATGTTGTTATTGCAGAACGAGTAACCATTCCGGAGAAATAACCAATCGCAAGACAAGTAACAACAATAGCTAATATTCGGGTAATCTTATTCATTTTTATGTTTTTCTAATGTGAGCCAAATTTACTTAAATCTTTCTAACGATTAACAGGATAAACAAATTAACAAATAAACCAAAAAAAGTATCTTTGCTTAAATTTTTAAATTCATGATTTCAGCAAACGATTTTATTCCATCAAAATATACACATTCTATTAAAAAAGGTAATTTCCAATGGAGCGCGCCCAGTAATATTGCCCTTGTGAAATATTGGGGCAAAAAAGACAATCAAATTCCTGCTAATCCTTCGGTTAGTTTTACGTTGAATAATTGTAAAACCATCACCAAATTGGCTTTCGCCAAAAAGCAAAATGATGGTAAATTTTCCTTTGATTTACTTTTTGAAGGAAAACCAAAAGAAGATTTCAAACCAAAAATCCAAAAATTTCTAGAAAGAATTGAAGTGTATTTACCGTTTTTGAAAGAGTATCATTTTACAATCGATACGGAGAACACGTTTCCGCACAGTTCAGGAATTGCTTCATCCGCATCTGGAATGGCGGCATTGGCGATGAACTTGATGAGTTTAGAAAAAGCATTAAATCCTAAAATGACTTCAGCGTATTTCTATCAAAAAGCCTCGTTATTAGCGCGTTTAGGTTCCGGTAGCGCTTGTCGAAGCATAAAAGGAAGTGTTGTCGTTTGGGGAAATCACGCGAATATCTCCGGAAGTTCTGATTTATTTGGGGTTGAATTTCCAAATGCCATTCATGCCAATTTTAAGAATTTTCAAGATACGATTTTGTTGGTTGACAAAGGCGAAAAACAAGTTTCAAGTACTGTTGGACATGATTTGATGCACAACCATCCTTTTGCCGAAAGGCGATTTGCACAAGCACACGAAAATTTAGGTCAATTAATCACCATTTTTGAAAGTGGGAATCTGGAAGAATTTATCAAAATTGTAGAAAGTGAAGCCTTGACTTTACACGCCATGATGATGACATCGATGCCTTATTTTATATTAATGAAACCTAATACTTTGGAGATCATAAATGCGATTTGGAAATTTAGAAATGAAACCAAAATTCCGGTTTGTTTTACGCTGGATGCCGGAGCAAACGTGCATGTTTTATACCCAAATAACACTAAAGAGAAAGTGTTACAATTTATTAAGGACGAATTAGTTGGCTATTGCCAAAATGGTCAGTACCTTTGTGACGAAATTGGAAATGGAGCTTTGTTGAATTAGTTTGTTTTTTCCCTACCTTTAAGTTTTAAAGCGCTGAAATTATGGACATTCAATCAGAGAAATTAGAATTGATAAAATTGTTATTAGAAACGAATGACAAGGACATAATCGAATCTATAAAAAACATTTTCAAATCAGAAAAAAAAGATGTTTGGAAAGAGTTATCTCCTGAAGAACAAGAAGAAATTGATCTTGGAATTCAAGAAGCAAATCGTGGAGACCAAGTCGATTTATAAAATTACCTACTAAAATACCTAATTATCAACCCCAAATTGCTAATTTACAATCTAATATGAAAGGACCTTTATTTTACTCAAAAATATTACTCTTTGGAGAATACGGAATTATTCGTGACTCAAAAGGATTGTCAATTCCTTATAATTTTTACAATGGTGCGCTTAAAAGAGATGAGAATCCATCTGATGAAGCGATAAAATCAAATGGAAATTTAAGACGTTTTGTTACTTATTTAGAAACGTTACAAAACGAGCAACCCAACTTAGTAACTTTTGATTTAGCAAATTTAAAAAATGATGTTGAAACTGGAATGTATTTTGATTCCAGCATTCCTCAGGGTTATGGCGTAGGAAGTAGTGGCGCACTTGTAGCTGCTATTTACGATAAATATGCTCAAAATAAAATTACGGTTCTGGAGAATTTGACCCGTGAAAAATTATTGCAGTTAAAAAATATATTTTCTCAAATGGAGAGTTTTTTCCACGGAAAAAGTTCTGGCTTAGACCCTTTAAACAGTTATTTGAGCATTCCAATTCTTATCAATTCTAAAGACAATATTGAAGCAACTGGAATACCAACACAAAGTTTTGACGGGAAAGGTGCCGTATTCTTGCTAGATTCAGGAATTGTAGGCGAAACGGCTCCGATGGTAAATATCTTCATGGAAAACCTAAAAGACAAAGGATTCCGTGCCATGTTGAAAAATCAATTTGTAAAACATACGGATGCTTGTGTGGAAAATTTCCTTGGAGGCGATATGAAATCATTGTTCATGAACACTAAGAAATTATCAAAAGTGGTTTTGAATAACTTCAAACCAATGATTCCGGAACAATTTCACGGAATCTGGCAACAAGGAATTGACAGTAATGATTATTACTTGAAATTATGTGGCTCAGGCGGTGGTGGCTATATCTTAGGTTTTACTGAGAATTTAGAAAAAGCCAAAATTTCGTTGAAAGATTATAAACTAGAAGTTGTTTATCAGTTCTAAAAAGCTTTAACCCTTAAAATATACCCTATAATGCTTAGCAAAAGCTTCTTATAATAAAATTATTAGCTTGTTCCCTGTTGAAGCATATATGCAATTATTATTTCGAAGCAATTTGGTTTCTTATTGAATACCCATTATATATATTTTGGGCACAACTTCATTATAAAAAACAAAAAATTCTTAAACCGTTTCGATAACAATAAAATTCATACTGGAATTATACTTCTTGACGAACTCCTAAAAAGCAATTATTTAAATCATTCATAACAAAAACCACATTAAATAAAATTAAAAAAAATCTTACATTTTAAATAAAAACAACTTATCTTTAAAGATCTGATTTTTTTGCCCTTATCACTTACAAAAAAACTACATGTCTGAAATTAAAATTCTTGAATATTTTAAGCTCCGCAATATTTTCATTCCTCTCATTATAGTGATTTTGTCTTGTTCTTCGTTGATTATCATCAACTATCTAACTATTAAAATATTGTCGGCATCCAGGGCGTATGTAAATGGAGAATCCCATTATTCTAAAGGACAGAAAGATGCCACCAGACATCTTATCACGTACCTTTTTACTAAAGACCCCATTGAATGGAAATTATTTAACGAAGAATTAAGTGTTCCGAAAGGAGATAAAACTGCACGAATCGGCTTGACAAATAATGACTCTATTGAGACCATCAAAAACGGATTTAGAGCCGGTAGAAATAACGAGAAAGACCTTGACGATTTAATTTGGTTATTTAGATATTTTCATTCCGTTCCTTTTTTAGCAAAGGCGATTAATGAATGGGAAAAAGGCGATTATTTAATTGAACAATTAGAATCAATCGGAAATGAGTCTCATAAAAAAATAAGTACTACCAATTTAAAATCAAACGACGAGCAAAAAATTTTACAACAGATAAATATCATTACTGATAAATTAACAAAAAACGAACAAAATTTCTCGGAAGCACTTGGTGAAGGCACACGCTTGATTAAAACCTATCTTCTTTTAACCAATATTTTTTTTACTTTGATGATCATTGGGAGCGTAAGTATTTACTACTCCGTAATGATTAACAGACTAAGACGCTCGAAACATGAAACAGATGATAAAAACAAAAATTTAATCATTGCCAATAAGAAACTTGACAAATTTGTTTACAGTGTTTCACATGATCTAAGATCTCCTATCTCTTCCTTAAAAGGATTAATAGAAATCGTAAAACTAGAGGATGATTTGGATCAAATTAGGGATTATTTAAGTCTAATGCATGAAAGCCTTGAGAAACAAGATGAATTTATCAGAGAAATAATAGATTATTCTAGAAATAAAAGGAAAGAAATAGCCATCGCTCCCGTTGATTTAAATAAAATCACAGATGAAATCATTGCTCAACATCTGTACATTAAAGGTACTAGTGAAATCGTTATCAAAAAAGAATTATCAGTTGAAGAATTGTATTGTGATGGTTTGAGATTAAAAATTATTTTAAATAATTTATTGTCAAATGCCATCAAGTACTCTGATGAAAAAAAAGAAGAAAGGTATATTTCAATTAAAACGTATACCACGGGAGACTTTTACAAAATAGAAATTGAAGATAATGGCATCGGAATTAATAAAGAATACCAAGTCAAAATTTTTGAAATGTTTTTTGTCACTAATAACAACAATAAAGGTTCCGGATTAGGCCTTTATTTAGTAAAAGAAGCAATTGAAAATCTTAATGGATCTATAACAGTCGATTCGGAAATGAATATTGGGAGCACATTTATAGTAACTATACCTAAAGAATATGAAACCTAATTATAAAATTTTGATAATTGACGATAATACAATTGATCAAATTGTCACCAAACAATTACTAAAAAAAGCTCTCGGTATAACTGAAATAAGCACTGTTAATAATGGCAAACA
The DNA here is from genome assembly GCF_048158725.1 of Flavobacterium arabinosi. Lineage (NCBI taxonomy): Bacteria > Pseudomonadati > Bacteroidota > Flavobacteriia > Flavobacteriales > Flavobacteriaceae > Flavobacterium > Flavobacterium arabinosi. Next base: position 839,505 of record NZ_JBLNKX010000001.1, on the reverse strand, counting down.
GGGAATTCAATGGCTTAATAATCATAAAAGGAATTTTGAAGAATCTCTAATTATTCTTTTGGATATCAAAATGCCTGAAATGGATGGATTCGAGTTCCTTTCAGAATTTGAAATGCTCCCCGAAGAATTGAAAAAGGAAACTCAAATTTTTATGCTTTCATCTACATTAGACCCTTATGATATTACACGAGCAAAAAGCAATAAATATGTAAAAAGTATTTTAAGCAAACCTTTCCCCGTTAAAGAATTTAGCGAAATAATTTATCCTGACTCTTCTTCAAAGATAGCCTAATCCATATTTTGAATCCAATGAAATCAGAATTCCTATTCATTGCAAGTCAGAAACACTCTTAATATATAGCAAATTTTTTAGCGATTTTATCTTAGAACAATTCACATGTGTTTTTTTTGTGAAAAAATCAAGTTAATTTTAAAAACAAAATCTTAAATTTGAAAACAAATAAGCAAGTTTACTATAATTACACCCTGTAAAACTTGACAAAAAACTACTATTAAAAAATGTTAAGCAGACAGCACAAGCTTCTTATAATGAAAATTGCAAGTTTGTTCTCTGTCGTTAGAGGGTATAACATTCCAATAATTATTTTGGCGCAATATCTTTCGGCGATATTTATCCTTGCCCCCGAAAAAAGAGCACTGGATATCTTACTCGATTTTAATTTATTTATACTTGTTTTTGCTTCTTCGCTTGCGATTGCTTCGGGTTATATCATCAATAGTTTTTATGATAGCCGAAAAGATTTAATCAACCGGCCTAATAAATCCATGCTGGACCGATTAGTAAGTCAAAAAACAAAATTAAGTGTCTATTTTGCACTGAATCTCATAGTTGCTTTAATGGCATTGTTCGTTTCATGGCGCGTATTTTTATTCTTTTCAGCGTATATATTTTCCATCTGGTTTTATTCCCATAAAATAAAAAAATATCCGATAATAGGAAACCTGACAGCCTCTCTATTGGCTGTTCTGCCTTTTTTTGCCATACTATTGTATTTTTATATTCAGATTCCATTTGAAGAAATTGAAAATTATAAAAGACAGCTTGCCGTAATATTTGCGCATGCCGCCTTTTTATTTCTACTAATTCTTATTCGGGAAATGGTTAAGGATTTAGAAAACCTAAAAGGGGACTTGGCCAATGATTACAAAACGATTCCAATTGTTTATGGAGAAGAAATATCAAAAAAAACGATTACTATTTTGACCATTCTGGCTGTAATTCCAGTTTATCTTTTAATCGAAATTTACGATGTCGGTTATATGGATATTTATTTTTATTCTTGCCTTATTGTGTTGATTTTTTTCTTGGCTTACTTATGGAAATCAAACACCAAATCACAATTTTTACTACTTCATAATGTACTGAAATTCCTTATTGTGGCTGGAGTATTTTGCATTGTGCTTATCAATCCGAGTGTTTTGTGGCACGGAAAAAGATTGTTGATGATGATTTAGATTTCTCTTTCATAAGAAATATAAAAAGGATAAAACAATTTCCTCAAAAGTACCCAAATCTCTCCATTAGGTTAGCCCCGATTACAACGGCATCCTTTTTCTTTTTTCTTAAAAAAGAAAAAGATAGAGTGGAAAGCGGGAAATAGCTCCAAAAAATGAAAACTTAAACGTATTAATTAGCTTATTAACTAGATAGTTACCGTTTTTATAATTGGCTCTTATTGATTGTCAACTATATAAATAGTATCTTTGCACAAATTATTGGAATATTATGAATAACAAGGAAGGCAATAATAAGAAAAGTGGTCCAAGAGCGAATAGCTCAAGACCAAGTTCGAATAAGCCAAAACCTGCCATGCAGAAGCGCGCTCAAGGGCCGAAAAAAGTTAAAGTAAATACTAAAGTTGCCGATATCGCTACTGATAAAGTAGAGAAAAAACCAAATCAAGCACCAAAGAGACCGAAAGTAAAAGACGAAATTCGTTTGAATAAATACATCGCTAATTCTGGTGCGTGCTCGCGTCGTGATGCGGATATTTATATTCAATCCGGAACAGTGAAAGTAAACGGAATTCCTGTTACCGAAATGGGATACATGGTAAAACCTGGAGATGTTGTAAATTTTGACGGTGCCACTTTGACACCAGAGAAAAAAGTGTACATCTTACTGAACAAACCAAAAAACTTTACAACTGCCATGGACGAAGGTCAGGAGTATCGTAATGTATTGGAACTGGTAAAAGGCTCTACTACTGCAAAAATTGGCGCAGTTGGAAGAATGGACAAGAATACGACTGGATTATTATTGTTTACGAACGATACGGATATGATTCGTAAGTTTACTTTGCCAAGTCAAAAATCATCTAAAATATACCAAGTTTCACTTGACAAAAACTTGAAATATGAAGATTTAGAAAAAATAAACAAAGGTTTGACTCTTGACGGACACCGCGTTTTTGTGGAAGATGTAAGTTACATTGATGGTGAAGCGAAAAGTGAAATTGGGTTGCAATTAAGATCTTCTAACGTAAAAGTGGTTCGTTCTATTTTCGAACATTTTAGTTATGATGTTTTGCGTATTGACAGAGTTTCTTTTGCTGGTTTGACCAAAAAGAATTTGCCAAGAGGAAACTGGAGATTGCTTACCGAACAAGAAATCATCAATTTGAAGAACGTTTAATATTTCTTTGAAATTATAAAATAAAATCCCTTTTGCATAAAGCGAAATGGGATTTTTTTAATTAAAAATTCAATCCTAAAATAGTATGACACCCGAAAAACTACAATTAATTGCTTTTAAATGGTTTGAAACTTTTAATAATAAAGAGCTAGAAAAACTATTGTCTTTATATGATGAAGACGCGGTACATTTTAGTCCAAAACTAAAAATGTACAAACCTGACACGAATGGTTTTGTTACGGGTAAAGAGGCTTTGCGAGAATGGTGGCAAGATGCTTTTGAGCGTTTACCCAGTTTGAACTATAAAGTTAAATCGCTTACCGCAAACGGTGACCGTGTTTTTATGGAATATATTAGAACCGTGAACGGAGAAGAAGATATGCTTATTGCTGAAGTATTAGACATAAAGGAGAATAAAATAATTGCTTCCCGAGTGTATCACGGATAAAAACCGACTTTGAATAAAAACACAAATCCCATTTAGCTTTCGGCCAAATGGGATTTGTGTTTTTTATAACCTATTGTATTTAAATAAAAAAGCTTGGCGATTTAAACTAAAACTCTATGAGTAATAGAACCGTGAATTAATTATATTTTACAATCTTTTTTTCGCCATTTACCATCGTGATTCGTACTGCATTTTCTTTTTCGGAATACTTAATTTTGTTCACAGGCAACAACTCTTTATCGCTCCATTTTTCTCCTGACTTTTTCCATAGCATTAAAGTGGCATAAATAGCAGCGGTATCTTTTTGAGGCATAAAATTAGTACTAAGATCTATCACTGCACTTTCATCACTGGAAGGATTTAAACCTTTAGCGGCAACCACCTCTATTTTATCCCAACCTAAAAGCGGAATCATTGCCAACTGGTATTTTCCATTATCAATAATAGTCACCTGACGTCCTTTTACTTTAACAATAGTCGTTTTAATTGCCACATCCAACTTTGGTAAAGCATAATGACCTAATCGTATAGCAATTGGATCAGTGCTGCTATTTTTATCCACTCTTAAAATACCATTCGCTAAAGGAATATCGGCTAAATTAAATTTGACATTGCTATTGGTCTCCAAAACCACATCCCGATAATAAACACCCTCCTCAAACTTCTTAAAAGTGTACATTCGGAACGGTTCCCATTCCTGTTTTTTGTTTTTAAAAACATAGTTCATCGCTACTTCACCATTGACACCATCAGCTTGCCAAGGGAAGGCACTGTTGTACGACAATCGGTTGTAGTTTTCACTTCCTCTAAATTTTTCGTTAGCATTAATTACAGGAACATTACACCATGCTCTTAACTCGGCTGCGCCAATATTAGGATAATCGGTAATTAAAATTTCGGAAGATTTCTGGAATTTATGATAGACCGTATCTTTTGCAAATTCTTTATCCCAAGCTCCCTCGTTTTCTTTTGCTGTCCAAAACGGATTATTATCCGGAACCATCAGTCCCAAGAATGCTTTTCCCATCCAATAGACGCTTCCACGACAACTATAACCTTGTACAGCAGGTTCGAAAGCACCATAAAACCCTAGAGTAGGAACATTGTCTTTCATAAAATCAGGATTTTCTAAAAATTGCTTCATCACTCCCGAAGAAATTCTTCTCATCCAACCAAAATTAATATCTTTATCTTGTTCATATCCCATCAGTGGAAAAGGGATAATAGAACCTATTCGATAGCTGATGCTGCGCCCCCACATGATCATCTCTCCGTTTCGACTGAACATATACGGATAATTATCTTTTAGATCTTTAAAATTAGTTTCGAACTTGGCAGCAAACTCCGGATAGTATTTTTTTCCAATATATTCAGACCAAACCATTCCATACATTTGGAAAGCCCACATGCTGTAATAATCAAAAGCGGGATTATCATTATACCAACCTCCGCCTCTATAATGATCCAATGATTTCTGCAGGTAATCCACCAGCAATTTCTCATTAACAGGATAGCCTTTGTCTTTGAAAAAACTCAACACGAAAATATTAAAAAACTTCCAATTAGAAGGCACCGTCGGACCATCAGCATAACTGATCATCGTTTTGGCCAACGCATCTTTTTGAACCTGAGGCAGCGGTTCCCACAATATTTCAGGTGCAATTAGCATGGACACTGACAGGGCTCCGAATTCCACTAAATTTTGGTTTGGACCGCCATTTTTTGAACGAGGCACAATATAAGACGAACTGCTTGGGTCTATTAACTTACCGATTTGATATCTGTAATAATCCGCAACTTTTATAGTATTGATTGCTAAAGATGGATTGTCTTTTAAAAGTGGAGCCGCTACAAATAACGTTCTACATAGTCCTTCTAATTTTTCCGTTGGAACTTTTCCTTCGTCCTTTGGGTAACTAATTCCTGGTTGTTTAGGAAACTTCATTGGATCATCCAGATTATGGATGTAACCAAAGGCACCTTTCAATAAATAAAGCGCGGCATCTTTCCAGTGTTGTTTGGTCATTCCGGTATAAGGACTTAACGTATAATCCGGGTTTACAATTTTAAAAACGTTATCATCTGTTGCATTCAGAACCGATTCTTCTTGCTGTTGCGCTAATACCGGTACGCACATCAGAAGTAACAAAATCAATGAATATTTTTTTTTCATAAAACTAATTACCATATGAAGGATTTATAAAACAGCATTCCTATACGTTTTTTACTCTATTTTATTTGTTTTTTATACCTCAGCATTGCTTCCACTAAATAATAATCCCCATACGTTAAAGGAACATCTATTTCTGATTTTTCGGGAATATGTCCTACCCCATGTTTCAACAAAAAGCCTCCATTAGTTCCTTCTTCGGCTATATATTCTTTAGAAGTCAATGTTGTAATAATCGTTTTGGCTGCTGCAAAATATTTTTTGGAAGCCGCTGAATCAACATAATTCTTTAATTCTAATAAAGCCGAAGCCATAACAGATCCAGCCGAAGAATCTCGTAAAGCATCTGGAATATTGGGCGCATTAAAATCCCAATACGGCACTTTATCTTTAGGCAGATTCGGATGGTTTAAAATAAATTCTGCGATAGCGACCGCTTGATCTAAATATTTTTTATCTTTTGTTGCTCTATACATCACGGTATAACCATACAATCCCCACGCTTGGCCTCTAGCCCAAGCCGATTCATCAGCATATCCCTGAGCGGTTCTTTTTCGTTTAACTTCACCCGTCTTACTATTATAATTTACAACATGATACGAGCTATGATCTGCACGGAAGTGATTTTTCAAAGTGGTATTGGCGTGTTTAACGGCAATGTCATAATATTTTTTATCACCACTGTATTCACTGGCCCAAAAAAGGAGTTCTAAATTCATCATGTTATCTATAATGACCAGATAACCGTCATCCGAAGAATCCCAAGATTTAATGCAACCCACTTTTTCATCAAAACGGGAAGCCAACGATTTTGCACTATTCATTAGTATTTCCGCATATTCTGGTTTTGGATGCAAGCGATTGGCATTTCCAAAACTACAAAACATCATAAACCCAAGATCGTGTGTTGTCTTATTATATTGTTCCCTCTTCAAATCTTGCAAAATCCTGTCTATTTCACCTTCTAATACCGGCGACTTGACTGCTTCATCCAAATACAGCATTGTTCCGGGATAAAAACCACTGCACCACCATCCTGAACCGCTGGTTTCCAATCTATCTTTGGCAACATAATACGTTTTTGGATATTTGTCTTTAGGCAGTCTGTTCCTCATATACGTATACTGACCGACCCCTCGATTAAGGGCAGTATCAATCTGCTTTTCTAATTTATTAACAGCGCAAGAGCTTAACAGCAAAGTTGCACCCACAGAAACAAGCAGGCACTTTCTTGTTTTTTTTATTTTTTGTAAAAACATTTGATTAAAATATGTATTGATTATTTTATTTTTTTCTATTTCGGTAAACTATTTATTTCTAAAACGCTTATCATAGTTGGTGGTATTTTAGCCAATCCTTCGCCGTCAATTTGGGTGACATTTTGAGAAAAAATATGCAATTTATTTTTCTTTTGCCAGAGCGAAATATCATAATTTGGTTCCCATTGTCCTACTGAAGTACTGGTTAAATCTACTATTTTCCAATTACTGTTCCCTTTCAAATTATTGTAAGCCAGTGCCATTTTATTGCCTCTTTCTTCATCCCTAAAAATAACATACAACACCGGACTGCTTTCTTTATCATCGATAAGCAAATCGGGTCTTGAAATAGGTATCTGTTTAGTGCCGCCTCCGCCAAGAAAAAAAGGCGTTTTTCGGAATCCAGTATTTATTCTTTTCCAGTTTCCATGATCCAAATAGACAATTTGATATTGCGGAATTTTATTTTCACTCCAATACGTTACAATATAGGGATTGCCTTTTTTATCGACAGCCATTGCTGTTTGATTGATTAAATTACTTTTTTGAGGAATTTTCCAAGCATATTCAGCAGTTGAAACGGTTATGGGCAATGTATATTTTTCTCCTGTGGATTTCTCCCAAGTCACACCACCATCTTTGGACCGTGCATAACACAAATCATGATTGGTAGACACATCCCAACTTTCTCTCCAAACCCATGAAAGATGAATCACTCCTTGCTTATCTACACTGGTCTGCCAATAAGCGCTTCTTTTTCCCTCTCCGTTTAGTAAATTTTGCTGTACTTGCGACCAACTTTTACTTTTTAAATCATAGGAATTGATCACCATATTTCCTCTTCCTGATGCCCCAGATCGGTAAAAAAAGAGCAATCCTCCGTTAGGTAAATTATAAAATTCAGGATACGTAACTTTTAGTTCCTGATTGCCCGTCATAGCCAGTTCTTCCCCAAGTTCTAAACCCATCGATTTTTTACTTTTTACATAGCGAAGTTTAGTATCATGATGATCCCAACTTACATGCAAGTACCCATCACCATCAATAGCTATGCTGATCGCATTATGCGCATCTTTTGTATTTCCTTTATACACCGTCTTGACAATTTCCCAATTAGACGTATTTAACTTTCTTTTTCCAAGAACGAGACAACTATTTTCATCATAATATGCTGTAAATTGATACTCTCTATAAGTTGTTAAAGCATTTTTTCGGAATTTAACTACGTTTACTGAATTGTTATTCCAACCATATCCAATTTCTGTTTGCCCATTTTTTTGCGAATTACACGCTGATAAACAGACCATAAAACTGCAAAAAAACCATTTTAATATCTTACTGCTTGTCATTGATTTCAAGATTATATTTATACGTTAAATTTTGTTTTTTATTACGATTAAGAATTCAAAAGAATGAGAAACAAGCTCATGATTCTCATCTGATTTTCTCTTTCAGAAAATCTTTATTCCTATTTATTCTATTAAACAATCCCATCGATTGTATTAATTAATAAAGCAGCTAATTATTTAATTATACTAAACTGTTCTAAAAACAACCCTCCATTTGTTTTACACTGATAACAATGAGAAACAAAGGTGTATAAATTATATAATGCTATTCCGAAAATTAAAAGTAAAACAACAAATTCTATTTACATACCAGACCCTACCACTTTTTATACATTGCAATAAAAAACCATATATAAATGCACTCTTAATGAGATACATAAAACAACCTGCTTTATAGCGAATCAATCTTTAAAACCTGTGGTGAAATATCAAAAAAGGGATATTTGAATTTATAAACAACCACCGATGGCAGATTCTTGTAGTGAACTTATAAAGAATACTTTTTCTCAAAAAGAAAAGTGATAAAACAAAAAACCCTTTAAACGTTGTTTTCAACGAATAAAGGGTTTTTAAAGTGCGGATAATAGGACTCGAACCTACACGCCTTGCGGCACCAGATCCTAAGTCTGGCATGTCTACCAATTTCACCATATCCGCGCAATTGTGGGTGCAAAGATAAACATAACTTCCAATTTTCAAAGTAAATTTCACAAAAAATATTCATACTCTTTTTTGTACTTTTGAAATATAAACAAAATCAATAATGGAAAATATAAAATCATACGTTCAACAACACAAAGATCGTTTCATAAACGAATTAATTGAATTATTGAAAATCCCATCCGTAAGTGCTGACACTGCTTATTCTCAAGATGTTATCGACACCGCTGAGGCAGTAAAAGTAAGTTTAGAAAAAGCAGGTTGTGATTTTGTTGAGATTTGCGACACGCCAGGTTATCCAATTGTTTACGGTGAAAAAATCATTGATAAATCGTTGCCTACGGTTCTAGTTTATGGCCATTATGATGTGCAACCGCCAGATCCATTGGAATTATGGACTTCTCCCCCCTTTGAACCCGTTATCAAAAAAACCGAAATCCATCCTGAAGGCGCCATTTTTGCCCGAGGATCTTGTGACGATAAAGGCCAAATGTACATGCACGTAAAAGCATTGGAATACATGGTGCAATCAAATACTTTGCCTTGCAATGTGAAATTCATGATTGAAGGTGAAGAAGAAGTGGGTTCCAAAAGTTTGAGTTGGTTTGTGGAACGCAATCAAGAAAAACTAAAAAACGATGTGATTTTAATTTCTGATACGGGAATGATTTCAAATCAGCAACCTTCCATCACAACTGGCTTGCGTGGATTAAGCTATGTAGAAGTTGAAGTTACGGGACCTAATCGTGATTTGCATTCTGGATTATACGGTGGTGCGGTGGCCAATCCCATTAACATTTTGGCAAAAATGATTGCTTCACTGCATGACGATGACAATCACATTACCATACCGGGCTTTTATGATAAAGTTCAGGAATTATCTCTCGAAGAACGAGCTGAAATGGCCAAAGCGCCTTTCAATTTAGACGATTATAAAAAAGCACTGGACTTAAAGGATGTTTATGGCGAAAAAGGATATGTAACCAATGAAAGAAATTCGATTCGTCCTACACTGGACGTCAACGGAATTTGGGGTGGATACACCGGAGAAGGTGCCAAAACCGTAATTGCGAGTAAGGCTTTCGCCAAAATCTCGATGCGATTAGTCCCTAACCAAGACTGGGAAGAAATTACCGAACTGTTCACCAAACATTTCATCAGCATTGCTCCAGCCGGTGTTACCGTAAAAGTAAAACCACATCATGGCGGACAAGGGTATGTAACACCAATAGACAGCATAGGATACAAAGCCGCAAATATGGCGTATACCGAGACTTTTGGAATTCCTGCAATTCCAGTGCGTTCCGGAGGAAGTATTCCCATTGTAGCCTTATTTGAGAAAGAATTGAAAAGCAAAACCATCCTGATGGGATTTGGTCTGGATAGCGATGCAATTCACTCGCCAAACGAACATTTTGGAATATTCAATTATTTGAAAGGAATTGAAACTATTCCGTTGTTTTATAAATATTTTGTGGAGTTGAGCAAGTAGTATTTTACCACAAAGAAAATTCATTAAAATCCGTTCCGAAATGAGCGGATTTTTTTTAGAAATTATAGGTCAGTTCTAACGTATTATTTGGCGGAACAGTAATTTCAAAATCTTGACTCGATCCAATTCCGTTTTTTCTTCTAATTACTCGTATTATATTTTTTTCTCCTTCGGCTACAAATACATTTAATCTATTATTTAAATTTGTTGCAATCCAATTACCATAGCCACTAAAACCGGTAGAATATTCAGAATTTAGAAATGTATTTAGTCCAACTTTAGGACCAAAAGGATACAATGTTCGCACTTCAAATAAATCTCCTGCTCGCTGCGAAACAAAATTATTTAGATTAACTTTTATAAATGCTTTTTTGGGAATGTAAAAAGTTTCATCAATAATAGTGTCTCTGCGTGTTATTGAATAAATTGCAAAACCAATGTCTGTTGAACTTCCTCCAATTAAGTTATTCGTTCTAATATATTTATTTACATCAATTTTAGAGTCATCGATTTCAACGTCAAAATATCCACCCGCTGAATTTCCCAATTCACGATCTTTTATAAAAAAGTCTTTATTAAAATTTCCGTTTTGGTCGGATTCTATATTTACAATTTTTCGTGTTGATCCTCCGCCTAATTCGCCGCCACCAATTTTATATTTCAAGGACACTCTGATATTTGGAACCGGGAGATTGTTTAGAGTAACAAATCTACCCCTTAACACCGTACAATTCGATGTACAATCATTATTGGTATCATCTTCTGTTTTTTCGCAACTTGTAAAAACTAAAAATAGAACAACAATTCTAATTAGATTTTTCATATATTTTCGTTTAAATTTCAATTTTATTTTTTACAAAAAAATAGTCCAACGTTTTGATGCTGAATGAGGTTGTGATTTTTATAGCAAAATATTTTCTGCTGCAAAATTGAAAGTTATGAAAACAATTGGTTCTATTCTCGAAAATTCAGCAACCTTCGTGGTGCTGTTATGCAAGGTTTTAATTTAAAGCTTAGATTTCAAATCCATCCTTTCGTGATAAAATAATAATCGAACTCAGGTTATCATTGGAACGGCATATAATGTTAGTTATGAATTCGGGAGACTTCACAACTGGGAACCTGTTCATTTTGTTTCTTAAATTTTTTACTTATTCAACAACAAAATCCGAAGGCAATGCCAATAATTGATATTGAATGGTTTTTGCCAGGCGGTAATCCCCTAGTGCATTGGGATGCAGTCTATCCTTCTCTTTGTCATGAAAGTATTGCGATTGCGCATCGGCCATTGGAAAAAGACCACTTATCGAATAGAGGTCAATCAACGGAACCGCCCAATAAGAAGCCGCTTGCTTCAAAATAGCAACATAGGAATCGATATACAGTCCTTGTCCGTTACCATAGTTTTCGTCAGGTTGCACATTTTTCTCGTTAAACTTGGCAAACCCCCTATGAATAGGTGTCATAATAATAATTTGTTGTTGTGGGTAATTGTTTTTCAGGTATGACATCGCTTTATTAATCCGTCCGCAAAAGGTTGAATCATTCAGGTTTGGAGTCCGGTATTTACGTGTCACTTCCTTTCCGTTAAAGTTGGTTTGCCTTGTTGTTTCACTGAAAAACTCACCCAACGGAGTATCGTGGTTATAGTCATTCGTACCCGCAAAAATCAATATTGCATCAACGTTTGTTCCTTTTTCTTCGTGCAACTTCGCAGACTGCTTGTAAATGTCATTCCACTGATTTCCGCTGACGCCATATACAAAAGGTTCTATCCCCAGTAATTCACCCAGATACTCCCAGTAAACACAAGTAGTTCCTATACGACGTTTGTCTGTCATCGAATCCCCCAGAAAAGCCACCCGCTTGCCCTGCCATTGTGAGTTTGGTGTTTTTTCTTTGTCTGTTAGTTTTACTTTTGGAACAACTTGTTGTGCAAATCCGTTAAAACCAACTGTCAATAAAAGGATGCAGACACTTGCAATTATATGTTTCATATTTTAATGTATTTATGGTTATGCAAAATAGTTATAGAAGTCAAGTCAGTTTCAAGAGATGGTTTCGATTTTGATGAATCCAACTTTAAACGTGTTTTTTTTATCATAATTTTCGGATCGCTCGTATTTAGTTGTGGTCACGAGCGGGACGCTCGCGCTAGTAGGGGAGTATTTTTGGCTGAACGTAAACGTGGTTGATTACAGTAATTCCACTAAAACCCCAATCTATCCAAACTGCTGTTATGCACAGTTTTTCTATGGCTCGCTAGTGTATTGTCGCCCTTGTATTTCTGTGCATAGTCCTTTATTTACTAAGTTCAGTGTTTCGCCTAGTTTTCCTTTGTCTTCAAAGACTGTATCTTTTTTTACTCCATTCTCAATACGTGAAAGAAAAACAATACGTCCCATTTTTCCATTTTCTAAAAGTCTATTTTCATACCAAATTACCCCTTTTGTGTTATCTAAAACTTGTCCGTAGAATGCTCTTGAAACATACAATATGCTGTCTGTTTCACGGTCTGTTTCTGTCCCTGGTTATTGATAACTATTTTCTCCATGTTCAGCAAATAATTTTCCGTTCGAAGGTGAGTTAATATAAATTGAAATGTTTGCGTCACACTCGTTACAGTCTCGTCCGGAGAAAATTAAAAAAGGAACTTTGTTACTGAAAGAAACTTGTCCAATAAATTGAAGTTCAAATAAATTGGTTTCAAAAGTCTGTCCGTTTTTAAAAACTAGTTTATTACCGTCAACTTTGTCAAAGAGCCAAGCTGTTGAAACTTTATTTTTGGTTGTTGAACTGTCTGTTGTTTCATCAATAACGCTTTTTGAATTTTCCTTACTTCCGCAACCGAGAAAAGACCAAAGCGTTAATATTATTACGAGATGTTTCATTTTCTGTGTCTTTCTAAAATTGGGCATAACGTTCCCTTACTACAATTGATTTGAAATTAAATTAAGCCCATTTCGGATTTACCTAAACAAACCAAATACAAAACCAACTTTCCTTTAAGCCAATTACCCAAATCCGTTGTAGTAGCTTTTGTGCGTTCAGTTTTTTTATTTTGTTACAATTTTCAGTTTCGCTTCCGCAACGTTTAAGCCGGAAGCATTTTTAAACTATTTTATCATGAATTCATATACAACAATAGCAGAGGCAATAACACCTGCGATCCAACTTACTATTTCTAAGAGTGATTTTGTATTAGATTTTATAGATATTGTTGGATTTATTATTTGTGTTATTGGACTTTTAAAATCACTTTTTGATGATTGAATTCCGTGATTATTTACTGCAATATAATTTTCAGCAATAATAGTAGGTTTAACTTTTTCTAATTCTTTATCATTTATGAATTTTTCGTATTTTAAATGTCCGCCTTTCTCTTTAGCTAAAATTCCTTTTTCAGTAAGTTCAAACCAATCAGGTTCTTTTGATATATATTTAAAATAACTAAGCTTATTTCCTAATGCAACTATTTTATCACAAAATTCAAGGAAATCATACTTTTCCGTTTCGGTTGGAGATATGTGTTTTTCGTATAAAATATTGTTAGAACTATTAGGTTCAGCAATTTCTGCTTCGAGTATTAAAATATCTAAATATTTGTACAATAAATCTCTTTCTGTTTTCATATGTTATTTTTTCTAAACTGAGGCATAACTTGTATATAAGCGATACAAACCTTCTTAAATACTCTCAAATATGGGTAGATTGGCGAAGGTTTTTTTGCTTTATGTTTCTTCAAATATAATTAAATTTTCTTACAATTAACCAAAACGACTTCGAATCAGTTGGATGCTTTGCGTGAGGGATGGCAGCGAAAATCCTTTATGTTTTTTCTTTAAAAACATAAAGATTGCAGCGTACAGCCCGACCCGAAGTTTTTACGCAGGGTCACGCCCAAAGAATACGTATTCAATAAATGAATTTCATAAAAAAATCCGCAAATCAAGACGTTTATCAAGAGCTGCGGATTCAACAAATTAAAAAATATAAAAAAGAAACTACTAATTAAAATCTTTATCAGGATTGTATCCCAAGTAAGGCATTGTCTGTTCTTTGAAAACAACACCGTATTCTTCCAGCTCTTTCAAAATAGGCAAATAGACTTCTTTACGTATAGGGAGCTGTACGCCCGGAGTGGTGATTTTACCATTCAGTATTAATAATGTAGCCATAGCTACTGGTAAACCAACGGTTTTTGCCATTGCGGTATAGGTTTGGTCTTCGCCAATGCAAACCATTTTTGAATCTATTTGCTCTTTTTTGCCATTTAACTCGTACCCAAATTTATGGTACATGACAATCATATCTTTATCATTCGGCTGAAGCATCCAGCTATCACTTAGGATTTTCTCCAGAATTTGCGCCGGAGTGGCCTTTTTCAAACCTACTTTTTTATTGCGATTGAATAAATCCAGTTCCAAAAGTTTGTCCCACATGATATCATCTTGGTCGATTTTAAGAATCAACCGCATTTTACTTTCTACAGAATCCGTTGGATGATAGGGCAAAAAGGAATTCACAAATTCTCGGTAACTCATGTTTTCCGAATCTTCCATACTATAACTGTCATCCGTCATGCCTAATTGCACAAACATGTTCCATGCTTTGGAAAATCCTACTTTACGAATGGTCCCTCTATATAAGGTAAGGACATCATCCAGTCCATAAACACTACGATACTTCAGCGAATCTCTGTTGGAATAGGCTTCAAATCGACCGTATCCTTCTACTTCCAGAAATTCAGTTCTGCGAAATAAATTACAATACGGAATGTATTTATACGTTCCTTCCTGAATAAACTTGGCTGCCCCGCCCTGTCCTGCCAAAACCACATTTCGTGGTGCCCAGGTAAATTTATAATTCCAAAGATTAGTGTCGGACTCAGGTGCTACAAGTCCGCCGCAGAAAGATTCAAACAAAAGCATATTGCCTCCTTTATCCTTAATTTCATCAATAACTTTCATGGCGCTCATGTGATCTATTCCAGGATCCAGACCAATTTCATTCATGAAAATCAAGTTATTTTCTTTTGCCAAAGCGTCCAATTCCTGCATGGCATCACTAACATAAGAGGCCGTAACTAAGTGTTTTTTATAAACAATACAATCTCTTGCCACTTCAATATGTAAATGTGCGGGCAACATGGAAATAACAATATTGGCTTTTTGAATGGCTTCTTTTCTTTGATTTTCATCAAAAATATCTAAGGCTATTGGTGTTGCATTTGGGTGATTATTGGTTTTCTTTTCAGCCAAATCCAATGATAAATCTCCAATAATCAGATGCAGTTGCTCCTTTTCTGATTTATTTAAAAGATATTGTATCAACGACGATGCTGATCTTCCTGCCCCAATGATTAAAATTATCCTCATAATTACATAAATATAACACAAATATACAATATTGTTGTATTTATAACAAATAGTATTTTATTAAAACATTTAAATATTTTCACAAAGTGCCCTAAAAATCGCTAAAACATACGATTTATAAAAAATCAAACTTCAAAAAAGAAACTTGAGAATTTCTTTTTACAATGCGTAGATAAGAGATACTTTTGTGTGGCAAATAAATTAAAAAAAATGGACAAGAAATTAATTTCAACAGGAGCGATATTTGGGATGATAGCCATAATTTTAGGAGCATTTGGCGCACATGCCCTAAAAAAAGTACTGTCTCTGGAACAACTTTCCACTTTTGAGACCGGAGTACGGTATCAAATGTACCATGCTGTTTTTTTATTATTTATTGGGTTACTAAATAACCTATCCCAAAAAGCAAAAAAAACAATCTATTTTTTAGTTCTTTTTGGAGTAATTTTATTTTCAGGATCGATTTATTTATTGGCAACAAATGACCTCACTTCTTTTGATTTTAAGGTCATCGGATTTGTGACACCCATCGGCGGACTCCTATTAATACTAGCCTGGGGAGTTTTATTACTGAATATTATTAATAAAAAATCATAAAATCAAGATAATCAAATCCTATCTGAAATATAATTTCTACTTTTGCAGTCTATAAAACAAACACACACAACATCAAATTTATGGACAATAACATCCTTATCTCGCAATCGATTTCGTTAAAAGACTTAGGAATTGAAAATGCAAAAGTTAATTACCAATTATCGCCAGACGAATTGCATGAAATTACAATAAAATCTGGTCAAGGAGTGGAAAGCTCAACAGGAGCATTGGCAATTAATACAGGTGAATATACCGGACGGTCTCCATTAGATCGCTTTATTGTAAAAGACAGCATAACTGAAAACCAAGTTTGGTGGGGGAAAGTAAATATTCCTTTCGAATCAGATGCATTTGACGCTTTATACAAAAAAGTTACTGACTATTTATCCAATAAAGAAGTTTTTGTTAGAGACTCCTATGTTTGTGCTGATCCTAATTACAGATTAAATGTTAGAGTTATCACGGAAACGGCTTGGGCAAATTTGTTTTGCTACAATATGTTTCTGAGACCGGAACTTGAAGAATTAGCAAATTTTTCTCCGGAATGGACCTTACTGTGTGTCCCAAGTTTCCTTGCAGATCCAGCAGTTGATGGTACACGCCAAAGCAATTTTGCCATATTAGACTTTACAAGAAAAGTAGTTCTTATAGGTGGGACAGGATACACTGGTGAAATGAAAAAAGGAATTTTCTCTGCTTTGAATTTCATTATGCCTGTTTTCAAAAATACGTTACCCATGCATTGCAGCGCCAATGTGGGTGATGAAGGAGATACTGCTATTTTCTTTGGTTTATCAGGAACTGGTAAAACAACTTTATCAGCTGATCCAAAAAGAAAACTTATTGGAGATGATGAACATGGCTGGACGAATGAAAACACTGTTTTCAATTTTGAAGGAGGCTGCTATGCCAAAGTAGTAAACCTTTCTGAAGAAAATGAACCAGATATTTTTAGAGCCATTAAAAAAGGGGCCATTTTAGAAAATGTAGTTTTCAAAGAGGGAACTAATGAAGTAGATTTTCAAGATGTTTCCATAACACCAAATACAAGAGTCAGTTACCCTATTTACCATATTGATAACATTCAGCCCAGTTCTATTGGAAAAAATCCAAAAAATATCTTCTTCTTGACGGCAGATTCTTTTGGTATTTTACCTCCAATTTCTAAATTGACACCTGGTCAGGCGGCGTATCATTTTATTTCCGGTTATACTGCAAAAGTAGCCGGAACTGAAGCTGGTGTAACGGAGCCTCAACCTAATTTTTCTGCTTGTTTTGGCGCGCCTTTTATGCCATTGCACCCAACAAAATATGCAGAAATGTTAAGCAAAAAAATGAAAGATTCGAATGTAAAAGTTTGGTTGATCAATACGGGTTGGACAGGTGGACCTTACGGAATAGGAAGCCGAATGAAACTGAAATACACAAGAGCCATGATTACTGCTGCTTTAAATGGAGAATTAGATACTGTGGCGTATGAGAATCACACAGTATTCGGAATTGCAAAACCACAATCTTGCCCTAATGTTCCTAGCGAAATATTGAATCCAAGAAATACTTGGGAAGATCCGGAACTATACGATAAAAAAGCGGTTGAATTAGCGCAGAAATTCAAAGCTAACTTCGCCAAATTTGAAGAATTTGCCAATGACGAAATTATGGCAGGAGCTCCTTTAGCATAAGTTATTATTAATTCAAAAACCAAAAAAGCTGTTCGTTATGAACGGCTTTTTTTATGCATAAAAATTGCTAACCAAAAACAAACCAACTATTTATACCATTATTTAAAATTTGGCGTTAAATTTGTAATCATCAATCAATCAAAAAAACAATCATGTTAAAACAATTTTTCATCCTATGTTCAGGGGCTGACAAAAACCTACTTGAAGGTTGCTCTGAAGGGGAACAAACCAAATATGTTGGTATTGGCGCCACCGTTTTCTTTACTGCCGTCATGGCTTTTATCGCCAGCGCGTATGCCCTTTTTACTGTTTTCGATAATGTATATCCCGCTTTACTCTTTGGTTTAGTTTGGAGTTTACTTATTTTCAATTTGGATCGTTTTATTGTTTCTACCATTCGAAAAAGAGACCAATTTGGAAGTGAATTTCTACAAGCAACACCCCGAATTATTTTGGCGGTAATCATTGCTATCGTAATTTCAAAACCATTGGAAATTAAAATTTTCGAAAAAGAAATCAACACCGTTTTATTGAAAGAGAAAAACGCCATGGCCTTGAATAACAAAAAGGAAGTGGCTAATTATTTCAAATCGGATTTAGACAAAAATAAAGCTGACATAGCCAGTTTAAAATCAGAAATCACCAAGAAAGAAAAAGAGGTAAATACGCTTTACGAAACCTATATTACTGAGGCCGAAGGAACCGCCGGAACAAAAAAATTAGGCAAAGGCCCCGTTTTTAAAGAAAAAATAGCCAAACATGATTTGGTTAAGAAAGAACTGGATACTTTACAAAAAACCAACTTAGCCAAAATTGCTGAAATGGAGCTAAAATCTAAAACACTTCAAGCAGATTTAGACAAAAAAGTAACCGAAACCCAACCCATAATCGATGGATTTGATGGTTTAATGGCGCGAATCAATGCGTTGAATAAATTACCTTGGCTGCCGTCCTTTTTTATCATGCTGTTATTCCTGGCAATCGAAACGTCCCCAATTATTGCAAAATTATTATCCCCAAAAGGAGAATATGATTTTAAACTGGACGATTTAGAAACGGCTCTAAAAGCTACTTTGGACCAAGACAAATACCAACGAAATTTATTGGTAAAAACCAGTGCTACCATGCACGATAAAGTCTATGAAGATATTGCACAAGATAAAAACCTATACGACTTACAACGAAAGAAAGCGACTGAGTTACTGGAATTACAAGCCCATAATTTTGTAGAAAAACAGAAAAGCACTTTATAATAAAAAGCAAACCCGACAAGCATTAAGCATGTCGGGTTTGCTATTTTTTTAAACTTCTAAATTCTGATTCCTAAACTACATATAACTCAAAATTTCTTTTTTGAAAGCATCATATTCGCCTTGCAAAATCAATCCGTTATCCAGTAATTTTTTATAATTCTGCAATTTTTCAAAAAGTTCATCTTGCGAAAATCCACTTAATCCATTTTCTTTTGGAGTTTCAGGCGAAGTGTTGAGCTGCTCGTTTTCCATAATATAAACTGGCGGCGTAACTGGTATTATTTCAGCGAAGCTGGTCACTTCTTCCGTTTCCATTTCTTCGATAACTTCCACTTCTTCAATTGGAGGAACCGGAATTTCATTAAATATTACTGCATTTGAAACTGCGCTACCTTTCAAAATATCCAATTGCTCTTTGGCGTACGTAAATATTTTTCGAGCTTGAATTTTAGGGATATAATCAATCGAAACCTCCATGTTGGTTCTCGTCGTAAAAGAAAACTCTGAACCCAGAATATTTTCTTTCACAAAAGTTCCTTCTATCTCGTCCCAAGTGTAATCAATAAAATTCATGGAAAGTCCCAGATTTTTTGGCTGACAAATGATGATTCTTTTATTGGTCATCACAATACTATCAGGTAAAACGGTAATAGCTGGTTTTTTTTGAACAGCGATATATCCGATTTCTTCATTCTTCATCAATAAATCACTCAATTTTGAAGCGATTTTTTCGATGGCTTTTGGATCTTGTTCTTCGTTTAAAAACTTCTTAAATTGTTCTTTCATTTTTATGCTGAATTTATTCAGTACGCATTTATAATTTTATTCTAAAATTCTTGGCAAAAGTAATGCCTAATTTTCTAATTCTTGAATTTCAAGCTGTATTTTCTTTGTTAAACTTTTGAAAACCAATTCGTAGGAATGATCTATTAGTTCTTTGAAAAAGGCGTCTTGAACATCTCTATTTACAGCAATCGTGTTCCAATGCATTTTATTCATGTGAAATCCCGGTTGAATAGCATCATATTCAGCGCGTAATACCTGGGCGCGCTCTGGATCACATTTCAAATTCACTGCTGGCTGTCCTTTTTCCCATTGGTTTAATGACGACAAAGCAAATATTTTACCTCCTACTTTAAAGACTAAAGTATCTTCATCAAAAGGAAAATGTTCGGTGACTCCTTTTTTAGAAAGACAATATTCATAATACGTTTCTAAATTCATCTTTTAAAATTATTTCTAAGTCAAATTATTTTCTTTTCCATCATTTTTTCTGGATTTTCCAATGCTGTAAAACCAAATTTCTCATATAAAAAGTGTGCATCTGATGTCGCTAATCGCCAAATTTTAACCTCTTTTAGTTTAGGTTCATTCATCATACTGTTTATTAGAATAGCCGAATAACCTTTACCTCGATGTTCTTCCGTAATAAAAACATCCATTAGATAAGCAAAAACGACATAGTCCGTAATCACTCGTGCGAAACCAATTTGTTTATCATTTAAATAAATTCCAAAACAAAACGAATGATCGATTGTGGTTTGAACTTCGGCCATTGTTCGTCCTGCAGCCCAATAAATATCTTTCAGAAAGTGCTGAATAAACGGAACGTCTAGCTTATTTTTATCGGTTGAAACGGACACGAGCCCATAAGGCGAACTGGCGGAGCATATCATATTTTATATAGTATCGGTTTACTCGGACTCGCATCATTTTCGAATGGCGCGATTTGCAAATTCAACAAATAACTTCCGTCTTTTACTTCATTTGGAACAAAAATCATCTCGGTAATTGTACAATCCAATCTTGCATCTGCATTCAAATTATTGATATTTGTTACATTCCAAAACGCTTTGTGCGCCAGTAATTTCCCTTCGTCATGTTCTTTATCAACACTTGGCAAATCAATCAATAAATGCTTAATCCCGCTTTCGCGAATGAAACGCGCAGCAGCTGCAGCCAGATAAGGCGGATTCGTATTCGAATATTTCAACTGTTTTTTTGATTCTAAATTGGGAATTGTTCGAATGACAATCGCTTCTCTTGGAATACCTAACTTCAATGTCACATCGAGCGCAGTCGTGATGCTATCCAAAGTAATCACCAAATCCTCTCCTTGTCTTTCTGGCACAACCGAAATCAATTCTGCCAAAAAGAAAAACTGCTTCAACGACTGATTAATACTGTAAAATTCCCGTGTAATATGTCCCAGACATTCAGTGTGGGTTCCGTGTCCGTGTGGATTGAAAAAAATATTGTTGAAATTGGTAGACGATTTTCCTTCCGATACTTTCCCTATCCATTCCCCAAAAACGACCGGTTCAATGACTGGTTTCTCGATATACCAAGCAATAGGATTTTCATCGGTATTCGTTAACGGAATCGAAATATCAATGGGTTTTGATAGATCGACCTCGAAGGTCTGGTTGTTATGTTGGATTGTTGCTAACACAAATTATTTTTTTATACCGCTAAGGCGCTAAGGCGCAAAGTTCCGAACCAAACTTTACTTATTTCTTTGTGCCTTTGTGTCTTTGTGGCGAATTTTTACTCTTCCAAATTTAAGTAAAATAAGTCTGACGCAATTCCATCTGTCAAAAACTTTCCTTTTGGTGTCGGTTTTAGAATCTTATTTTCGATAAAAACTAAATCGTCCTCAAGAAATTTCTGAGTCTGTTTATTAAGATAGTTCAAATATGCATTCCCAAATTCAGTTTCGATTCTATCCAAAGAAACACCCCAAATAGTTCGCAAACCTGTCATAACATATTCGTTATATCGATCAGCTGTCGAAAGGATTTCTATTTCGTTAGGCAGTTTATTTTCTTGAATGGATTTCAAATAAATAGAATTATTCGAAACATTCCAACTTCTCGAAACGCCATCATAACTGTGTGCCGAAGGACCAATTCCAATATATTTCTTTCCCAGCCAATACGCCGAATTATTTTTTGAAAAATAATTGACCTTTCCAAAATTCGATAATTCATAATGAATAAAATCATTGGCTTCGAGCGTTTCTACCAAAATAGCGAAATGTTCTTGGGCGACTTCATCTTTAGGAGCTGCAATTTTTCCCGTTTGAATCAATTTATTCAATGCCGTTTTTGGTTCCACCGTCAACGCGTAACTCGAAATATGCGGAATACCAAATGACAAAGCCGTTTCAATGTTTTGTTTCCATTTCTCGTTGCTCATTCCCGGAATTCCGTATATCAAATCAAGAGAAATATTGTCGAAATACTTGGTAGCTTCTTCCAAACATTTTTTGGCTTCCGCCGAATTATGGGCACGGTTCATCAGTTGTAAATCTTCTTCAAAGAAAGACTGAATCCCAATGCTTAATCGGTTAATTTTACTTTTAGACAATTCAATTATTCGTTCGCTTGACAAATCATCAGGATTGGCTTCAAGTGTAATTTCTGGATTTTCTGAAACAGAATAGTTTTTATACACTTCCGCTATCAGGAAATTAATTTCTTCGGATGTTAAAACACTTGGTGTTCCTCCTCCAAAATAAATGGTTTCCACTCCCGAGAATTCGGGATCGTTTTCACTCTCACTTTTACGCATTTGAATTTCTTTGGCAATTGCCAAAACCATCTCTTCTTTCTTCTTCATCGAAGTCGAAAAATGAAAGTCGCAATAGTGACACGCC
This sequence comes from Flavobacterium arabinosi, assembly GCF_048158725.1. NCBI lineage: Bacteria > Pseudomonadati > Bacteroidota > Flavobacteriia > Flavobacteriales > Flavobacteriaceae > Flavobacterium > Flavobacterium arabinosi. The sequence continues at coordinate 816,903 of NZ_JBLNKX010000001.1, read as the reverse complement.
TGCTTGCAAAAAGGGATATGAATGTAGATTCCGCTCATTAATTTAGTGTTCCGTCGCAGTCGCAATTTCCAGTTCCTGAGACTGAAAACTGCGAGTGAAAACTATTTTTTAACCCGTTCTTCGTTTTGTTTTACAAATGCATCCCAACCGGTATAACTTTTCTCTCCAACCACTTTTCCGGAATTGAAAAAATGACAGACCGCGGCTGCTAATCCGTCGGTACTATCGAGATTTTTAGGCAATTCTTTTAATCCTAAAAGTTGCTGGAGCATTTTGGCTACTTGTTCTTTGCTGGCGTTCCCGTTTCCGGTAATTGCCATTTTTATTTTCTTGGGTTCGTATTCGGTAATAGGAATGTCTCTTGAAAGTCCTGCTGCCATTGCCACTCCTTGTGCGCGTCCCAACTTCAACATCGATTGTACGTTTTTACCAAAGAAAGGTGCTTCAATCGCAATTTCATCTGGATTGTGGGTATCGATTAACTCAATGGTCCGTTCGAAAATGATTTTCAGTTTCTGGTAATGGTTATCGTATTTGGACAATTGCAGTTCGTTCAATTGCAAGAATACCATTTTTTTATTGACAATTTTTATCAATCCAAAACCCATAATCGTAGTCCCTGGGTCAATTCCCAATATGATGCGCTCGTTTGCCAATTTTAATTTGTTATTTTGCAGTAATGATTACAATTCCTCACAAAGCTAAGCAATTCCTCGTTCTTATAATCAAAGTTTTGATTGTGGGTGGCGCATTCTATTTTATTTACAATCAATTGGCAAATAACGACAAACTGGATTGGCAAAAATTCATCGTTTTATTCCAAAAAAATCAGTCAGTTGGTGGAATTGTCTTCATTTTATTTCTCAGTGTTTTGAATCGGTTTTTTGAAATTTTGAAATGGCAGAATCTGGTCGGATTTATCCATAAAATATCGCTGGGCGAAGCTACTAAACAAGTTCTTGGTGCGCTGACTGCCGGACTTTTTACACCAAATGGCGTGGGGGAATATGCCGGAAAAGCATTGTTTTTCGAGAAAAAAGACACTAAAAATGTCCTTTTTTTAAACCTCATTTGCAACGGAATCCAAATGATTTTGACCGTTATTTTTGGAATTTTCGGCTTATTGTATTTCAATGCTCAGTATAATGTGATTACTACAAAAACCGTTGCGCTTCTTTTTGGATTGCTAATACTGGTGTTTTTTGTTTCTTTTCTCTTGAAAAAATTCACGATTAAAGGCTATTCCATCGAAAGACTCATTCATAAGATTAACGAAATCCCAAAACCCATTCATCAAAAAAACATCTTTTTAGCGATTTGTCGTTTCTTGGTTTTTTCACACCAATATTATTTTTTATTTCTGGCTTTTGATGTTGCTTTGCCTTATTTAATAGTCATTGCCACAATCACAAGTGTTTACTTTTTAGCTTCCTCCTTGCCTACTTTCCAATTTTTAGACTTTGCCGTAAAAGGAAGTGTAGCGGTATATTTCTTTGGCATTCTTGGCGTAAACGAATGGATAGTGATTTTTGTGACCACGCTTATGTGGTTTCTGAATGTAGTTTTGCCAGTTGTAATTGGCAGTTATTATGTGTTGAATTTTAAAACTAAAAATTCGATATGATTTTTGTGTTGTCCTTCATTATAATCCTCTATTGCTCGGCGATTATCTTCCTAATTTATGGTTTCAACAAAGTAAATACTATCGATTACATTAGTTTAAAACCAAAGAAAAAATTCTCGATTATCGTTCCTTTTCGGAATGAAACGGAGAATCTGCCTATTTTATTAGACGGTCTATCCAAGTTGAATTATCCGATGGAATTGTTTGAAGTGATTTTGGTGGATGACGAATCCGAAGAAAGATTTCAGGTTTCAGACTTCAGGTTTCAGGTCTCCATTATAAAGAATATTCGGGTTTCGAATTCACCCAAGAAAGATGCGATTGTAACCGCAATGCAAATCGTAAAGACGAATTGGATCATCACCACTGATGCTGATTGCACAGTCAATAAAAACTGGTTATTGACATTGGACAATTACATTCAACTCCATGATGTTTCGATGATTGCCGGGGCAGTGACGTATGATTGTGATGATTCGTTTCTACATCATTTCCAGCAATTGGATTTGGCTAGTTTACAAGGAGCCACAATAGGAAGTTTTGGAATAAAAAAAGGATTTATGTGTAATGGAGCTAATTTTGCTTACACGAAATCCTTCTTTCAGGAGCTAAATGGCTTTAATGGAAATGATGAAATTGCAAGTGGCGATGATGTTTTCCTGTTGCAAAAAGCGATTGCTCAATTTCCAGAAAAAGTCCATTATTTGAAATCTGAAAATAACATTGTCATCACAAAACCATTGAATGATTGGAAATCGTTATTCTATCAAAGAGTGCGCTGGGCTTCGAAAACAAGTTCGTACCAAAGTACTTTCGGAAAAGGATTGGGAATATTGGTTTTTGCCGGAAATTTGTGTTTGATTTTGGGAATTAGCTTTTGCATATTCGGTTTGGTTTCGTTTTCAAATATCTTTTTGTTATTGATACTCAAATTTTCAGTTGATGCTATTTTGATTTACAAAGCCAATCATTTTTTGAATAAAAGTAAAATGCGCTATTTGGTTTTAAGCAATTTGTTGTATCCGTTTTTTAGCACAGGTGTGGCTTTGCATTCTTTGTTTGGCAAATATGAATGGAAGGGGAGAAAATTTTAGATTGCAGATTTTTGATTTCTGAAACGATATTTCTTGTTTTACACTAAAGCCCTAGCCCAGATAGAAGTGAAAATCCTTAATGTTTTTTCTTTAAAAACAGTAAGATTGCAACGAATAGCTGGAAATAGCTCCTAGAAAACTACTCTACTTTTAGAATTACCGGAAGAATAAATTGTGTTTTTACAGGAATTCCGCGTTTGATGGCTGGATTCACTTTTGGAAAATCGACCAAACGCGCTTTTAGGATGCTGTCAATTTTTATTCTGTCGTAAGCAACGGAATCTTTGGGAAATTGTGGTTCGAATTGCATCGTGGCGTTAGGAAAAACAGTGACTTTTACTTCAATCGTGTCCAATTCCGGATAAAGAACCGAAAGGGTGTCAACGCTCAATTTTTCCTGAATCAACTGCGTTAAAACTTCAAAAAAACATTGCTGGCGTTGCGTTTTATTCTCTATTTTTTCGCAATCTACAACCGACGGGTATTCATCGACTTCTTTCCAGTTGATCGATTTCAGTTCCTTTTGCAACAATTCCTTTTCCGAAGGCACTTGCTTTTCGAAATATTGGCAGGAATTAAAAAGTATAATTACTAAAAAAAGGTAATAGTGCTTCAAGGTTTTGTTTTTCAATTGAACTAATATTTTATAAAAATACAATTATTTTTTTTGAGTTGCTTTAGAAAGCAAATAATCTTCGTAGGTTTCAGCAAACCATTTCTTTTTGTTTTCGGCAGCAATTTCTTTTTGGTCTGGATATAATGCCGCCAATCGATCTGAAAAAATAGCAATCTGAATGGTATATTTATAGAATTCTTCTTTTGTCAATACTAAATTGGGATTGGCTTTTTTATCGAAAAATTCAAAAAAAAGTGTATCAAACTGTTTCAAAGAAAAATTTGATACTTTTACTCTATTGGCATTGTATACCGTTTCTTTCAAAAGGGCATCAGCAGTATTCACCGTTTTCTCTTGGGCTTGTAAGGACTCCTGAGAAATCAGGAAAAATAGCGCAATGGAAAATACTAAAATTATTTTTCTCATATTCGTTTAGAAATAGAAATGCTTCTTTATTTTTCAAAATTACTAAAATAATGCTATGGATATATTACTTTTAATTCTTGGTTTTTCATGCATGATTACAGGCATTTTTGGAAGCTTTTTACCCGTTTTACCTGGGCCAAGTATCAGCTGGGTTGGTTTACTGTTGCTTTATTTCACGAATGCTATTCCGGCTAATTATTGGATTCTTGGAATTGCTTTATTGATTACTGTCGTTATTTCTGTTTTGGATTATGTCATTCCTTCCAGAGGAACCAAAAAATTTGGTGGCAGTTCCTATGGTATTTGGGGAACAAATATTGGTTTGATTATCGGAATTATTGCTCCTATTCCTTTTGGTTTTCTTTTAGGCCCTTTTGTTGGCGCTTTAATCGGAGAACTTATTTTCGATTCAAAAGACCATAAACGGGCTTTGAAAGCAGCCACAGGATCATTTATCGGCTTACTGGCTTCCAGCTTTATGAAATTTGTGGTTTGCGTAATGTATCTAGGATTGTTTCTTACGATTGTCTGGCAGTATAAATCAGAGCTGTTTTAATTTACAAACTTCCTGAAATCAAAAAAGCCTTTCAATTACGAAAGGCCTTCTTTAATCTAGCGGTCTGGACGGGACTCGAACCCGCGACCCCATGCGTGACAGGCATGTATTCTAACCAACTGAACTACCAAACCTGCTTTCTTTTTAATCAAAAAAGCTATCCACAAAAGTGGAAAGCTTTTCATTGGTCTAACTACTAAACCCGCTACAAGTTACAAATTCGTAGCAAACAACACAACTAGCTTTAGATACCTTATTGGGGCAAAAAAGCCTTTCAGTTATGAAAGGCTTTCCCCAATATTAGCGGTCTGGACGGGACTCGAACCCGCGACCCCATGCGTGACAGGCATGTATTCTAACCAACTGAACTACCAAACCTGCTGCTTTATTGCGGTGGCAAAGATACAATAGATTTCCGTTTACGCAAGCGTTTTTTGAAAAAATATTTGATAAAAATTCGCCGTATCACCCAAAGTTTTGTTTTTCAACCAAGTATGTCATTAAAATTTTTTCGAAACTTTCATCCGCACCTACCGGAATGTACTTTATTCGGTTTTGCGCACAGGTTAATGCCAGCTTCTTGAAATAACTTTCTACCTGTTTTTCGTATTCTTCTTTTACATTATCCGCAAAAACCGCCACTTCTTCACCCGATTCCACATCAATAAACTTCCTTGGCGCATTGTCAAAGTCAAAATTCAACTCCGTTTTGTTGTCCACAACATGAAATAAAACCACTTTGTGCTTGTTGTGTTTCAAATGTTGCAGGGCATTAAACAGTGCTTCTTCTCCCGACGCGTCAGAACCGGACTGAAACATATCCGTAAATAGGATAATCATCGAACGACGGTGGATTTTCTCCGCTATTTGATGTAAGAAGGTAACCGTATCCGTGCTTTTTTTGATCGCAGGTTTTTCCAGCAACCCTTCGAGTGCATTCAAAATCATTCTGTGATGGCGATCACTGCCTTTTTCAGGCGCGTAGTATTCATATTTGTCCGAAAACACACTTAGTCCCACAGCATCGCGTTGCTTCTTTAAAAGATTCATTAAAACCGCCGAAGCCAAAACCGAGAAGCCGATTTTATTTTCATAGAATTGCTGACTTTCTTTTAATTTAGGATAATGCATCGAAGAGGAATTATCGATAATGATATGGCAACGCAAATTCGTCTCTTCCTCAAATCGTTTCGTGTACAAACGATCTGTTTTGGCAAATAACTTCCAATCGATGTGTTTGGTGCTTTCGCCCACATTATAAACTTTATGCTCCGCAAATTCAGCCGAAAATCCATGAAACGGACTTTTATGCATGCCCGAAATAAAACCCTCCACAACCTGATTGGCCAGCAATTCAAGATGCTGAAAACTGGAAATTTTCTCTATTTGCGATTCGATCTTCATATCTCAAATGTAGTAAAAGATGGAATGATTTAAAAATTTAAAGATTTTAAAAATAAAACTAAATCGGGAAGCTGAAATAAATTCAGCTTAAACAAAAAAAAGGCCTGACTTTCGCCAAACCTTTTATCTGAATCCGTACAGATTCTATGTAAATCATAATCTACCGATTACAACAAAGCGTCTAAACTATCTGCGTAGGTTTGTTTCGGAGCAACTCCTACTTGTTTTCCTACTACTTCTCCGTTATGAAAAACCAATACTGTTGGGATATTTCTCACTCCGTATTTGGCAGCAAATTCTTGGTTTGCATCAACATCAACTTTTCCTACGACTACTTTTCCCTCGTATTCCGCACTCAATTCGTCAATGATTGGTCCAACCATTCTACAAGGTCCACACCATGCTGCCCAAAAATCCACCATTACCGGTTTGTCTGATTTCAAAACTACTTCATCAAAAGTAGCGTCTGTTATTGCTAATGCCATATTTTTTTTATTTAAATGTTTAAGGTTTCAATCCTGAGTACAAATTTAGAAATTAAAAACTAATCAAATGCCATTCATAAATTAGTTTTGATTATAAGTGTATTGTCAATTGTTATTTTTAGTAAATGTTAGGAGCTTTTTCCTGCTATTCGTTTCAATCTTTTACAGCCCAGTCAGGGTTCAAAACCCTGACAGCGTTGTAAAAGGATTTCCACTTCTATCAGGGCTAGGGCATTGTGCTCTAATTCAACTTAAAGTTTATTTGCATTTTCTCCAGCTCCACCAGCAGTTCATTTGAGATTTTGATTTTCAATTTTCTGCTCGGCATTGTTATTTTAGTTACAACCTTAATCTCTTCCACTTCTTCTAATTTTGCTACAGTATTTGTCTCTGGAATTTCGAGAGCTTCCATTTCAGAATCATCATTTTCATCGACAAAAACTTCTTCCTCATTGTCTATTTCAACAGGAGCTACGGTAACGAGTCGTTTTATTTTCTCCAGCTCCATAATTTCAAAAGACACCGTATTATCGCCTTTATTTTCTTGAAAGAGGTGACTTAATTTATGAATAAAATCATTTTCTAAATCTGATATATTCAGAAGCAAGATTAATTTCTTAGCGAAAATGTCCAACACATCCTGTAATTGTTTTGCATCAGTAAACTGCATTCTTGGCTCAGATTTTTTTCCAGTTTCTCTATTAACCCATCCGTCTTTAATCAGGATTTTAAAATAAACAAAATTATTAGGAAGCAAGTATCGATGAAAATTCAAATACTCTTCATTAAATATTTTAAATTCAAAACTTTCGTCAAAACCTTCTAAGTTAAAAATCGCCCATTCTTTACCGTTTTTAGCTATCCGTCTTTGCACATTAGAAACAATACCTCCAAAAGCAAGGGTTTTACCCACATAAAGCTCCATGTTTTTAAGCATTTCCAATTTCGAATTACAGAAATACTTCATTTCAAATTTAAAATCGTCCAACGGATGTCCCGAAATATAAATCCCAACAACCTCTTTTTCTTTGGCAAGCTTTTCCATCGTACTCCAATCCTCACAAGGCGGCACAATAGGCTCTGCAATTTGCACTTCACTGGTATCGCCAAACAAACTCACTTGAGATGAATTTTCATTTTCCTGAAACTTCGATCCATACCGGATCGCTTTTTCATAAAAAGTAATTCCATCGCCATCATCATGAAAATATTGCGCTCTCGTTGTTCCTAAAAACGAATCAAAACCTCCAGCCAAAACCAGATTCTCCAATGCTTTTTTATTCGCTGCACGCAAATCAATACGTTTGGTCAAATCAAAAATCGATTTATATCTTCCATCCTTTCTATTCTCAACAATCGTAGCCACAGCCCCAGATCCCACACCTTTTACGGCTCCCATTCCAAAACGCACTGCATAATCATCATTTACGGTAAATTTATAAAATGACTCATTCACATCGGGTCCTAAAACCTGCAATCCCATACGCTTGCATTCCTCCATAAAGAAAGAAACCTGCTTGATATCACTCATATTATTAGACAAAACCGCGGCCATATATTCGGCTGGATAATTGGCTTTCAAAAATGCGGTTTGGTACGCAATCCAAGCGTAACAAGTCGAGTGCGATTTATTAAACGCGTATTCCGCAAAAGCTTCCCAGTCTTTCCAGATTTTCTCCAATTTATCTTCGGCATGGCCTTTGGCGGCAGCCTGACTGATAAATTTGGGTTTCATTTTGTCCAAAACATCCTTTTGTTTTTTTCCCATCGCTTTACGCAAAACGTCGGCATCACCTTTGGAGAAATCCGCCAGTTTTTGGGACAAAAGCATTACTTGTTCTTGATAAACGGTAATTCCGTAGGTATCTTTTAGCAATTCTTCACAGGCATCAAGGTCATAAACAATTTCCTCCTCGCCGTTTTTCCGCTTGACGAAACTCGGAATATAAGCAATCGGTCCCGGACGATACAACGCATTCATCGCAATCAAATCGGGAAAAACCGTTGGCTTCAATTCCTTCATGTATTTCTGCATTCCCGGACTCTCATATTGAAAAATCCCCACCGTTTCACCACGTTGAAAAAGCTCATATGTTTTTACATCGTCAATTGGGAATTCATCTGGATTCAGGTCAATTCCGGTTCTGTATTTTACTAATTTGACGGTATCTTTTATCAGGGTCAGGGTTTTCAAACCCAAGAAGTCCATCTTCAACAAACCGGCACTTTCTACAACCGAGTTATCAAATTGGGTCACATACAAATCGGAATCTTTGGCGGTAGCCACAGGAACAAAATTCGTAATATCACTTGGCGTAATAATAACTCCACAAGCGTGAATCCCGGTATTTCTTAGATTTCCTTCTAAAACTTTGGCTTGCTGAATGGTTTCCCCACCTAAATCGCTTTCATTAGCAAGACCTATTAATTCTTTTATTTTATCGTATTCTTCTGGACGAACGGCTTTCTTAATGACATCTTCTTTCTCGTTCAAAAATCGCGCTAAATTCCATTTTGACGGCATCATACCAGGAATCAGCTTTGCGATTTTATCGGCTTCAAATAAAGGTAAATCCAAAACACGAGCGGTATCTCGAATGGCCGATTTTGTTGCCATTTTACCGTACGTGATAATTTGAGCCACTTGTTTCGAACCGTATTTTCGAATCACATAATCCATTACGCTGCTTCGTCCCTCGTCATCAAAATCGATATCAATATCGGGAAGTGACACACGATCGGGATTCAGGAAACGCTCAAAAAGTAGGTTGTACATTAACGGGTCGATATTGGTGATTTTCAAACAATACGCTACCACCGATCCTGCCGCGGATCCCCGACCAGGACCTACAGAAACACCCATACTTCTCGCCTCGGCAATTAAATCCTGCACAATCAGGAAATATCCAGGATAACCGGAATTCGATATCGTCAATAATTCAAAATCCAGTCGTTCTTGAATTTCTTCGGTGATTTCAGGATATCTTCGATTCGCTCCTTCAAAAGTCAAATGCCTTAAATACGCATTTTCACCTCGTACCCCGCCATCAACTGCATCTTCGGGATTATTAAATTCAACAGGAATTTCAAATTTTGGCAACAAAACTTCCCGTGCCAAATCGAAAATTTCAATTTTATCCACAATCTCCGAAATATTCGAAATCGCTTCCGGAAGATTATTAAAGAGCTGTTTCATTTCGTCTCCCGACTTGAAATAGTATTCCTGATTGGGCAGTCCATAGCGATACCCGCGACCGCGACCTATTGGCGTCGTCTGTTTTTCACCGTCACGCACACAAAGCAAAATATCATGTGCATTCGAATTTTCTTTATTTATATAAAAAGTATTGTTAGTCGCAACAATCTTAACATCATGCTTTCTCGCCAATGAAATCAGGGACGCATTCACCCGATTCTCATCTTCCTGGTTGTGACGCATCACCTCAATATAGAAATCTTCTTTGAATTCATTTTTCCACCAAAGCAACGCTTCTTCGGCTTGGTTTTCACCAATATTTAAAATCTTATTTGGGATTTCGCCATAGAGATTTCCAGACAAAACAATAATATCTTCTTTGAATTCCTGAATGACTTTCCTGTCAATTCTTGGCACATAATAAAATCCTTCGGTATACGCGATGGAAGACATTTTAGCCAAATTATGATAGCCTTTTTTGGTCTTCGCCAAAAGCACTATTTGGTACCCATTGTCTTTTACCGATTTATTTTTATGGTCTTCACATACAAAAAACTCGCAGCCTACAATAGGTTTCATTGGGACTTCGGTAGGTTCTTCACCATTTGCGACAGCGGCTTTATTCTTCGCTTCAGCGGCTTTATTATGGTATAAAATATCACGGACAAAATGAAAAGCACCCATCAAATTCGCATGATCGGTCATGGCAACCGCAGGCATTTTTTGTTGTGCCGCCGCTTTTACTAATGCCGCAATACTAATAGTAGACTGTAACACCGAAAATTGCGTATGATTGTGCAAATGCACGAAAGGCGTATCAACAAGTACCTTTTTATTCTCAGAAAGCGCTGCTCTTGAAACTACTGGAGCTTGTTTTTCTCCGAACTGCTGCCGAATTTTATCAGACGCTTCCTTAAGATTAATATGTTTTAATCCTATAAGCTGAATCTCATATGGATTCTTATTTTGGAAATCTTTAAAATAGCCAATTTCAACATCGAGTTCTTCTTTAGTAAAAACATCGCGACGAATTAGCTCTAAGAAACAACGCGTAGTTGCCTCCACATCGGCAGTCGCGTTGTGCGCTTCACCAAAGGGTTTATTAAAAAGGTAACTGTGTAATTCGGTTAAGGTTGGTAATTTGAATTTACCTCCTCGCCCCCCCGGCAATCGCAATAAGGAAGCGGTAACTTCGGTACAGGTATCCAAAATTGGCATCGAACTCATTTGACTTTCAACGCCCATTCTATAAAATTCGCAACCCATAATATTGATGTCAAAACCTAAATTCTGACCCACAATAAATTTGGCTTTGCCTAAAGCTATATTGAATTTTTCCAAAACTTCCGCCAACGAAATTCCGTCGGCTTCCGCCAATTCCGTAGAAATACCGTGAATTCGTTCTGCATCATACGGGATATTAAAACCTTCGGGCTTCACCAAATAATCCTGATGCTCGATGAGTTTTCCCATATCGTCGTGCAACTGCCAAGCGATTTGAATACAACGCGGCCAGTTATCCGTATCTGAAATGGGAGCCCCCCAACGCTTTGGCAATCCTGTAGTTTCGGTATCGAAAATTAAGTACATAGTTGAAATTGAAGTGTTTGTAATTCTTTAAAATCACAAAAAATGAATTTCAAATTTAGGATATTTTTAGCTAGAATAAAACCTAAATGCGAACAAAAAAATTCAAAAAAATCGCTAAGAATCACCCTACTAATTATTCATCTTTTAGCATAAAATCACCCAATATTGCCCCATTAAAAAGAAAAATAAACACCCGGTGTGTTTTTTGGATGTCGTAGTATTTCACCAAAACAAATTGAAATGAAAGCCCAAAAAAAATACTGCTTTAGTTATGTAAAAAGACTAAAAAAGACATTGTATAGAAAATAAAACACGGGGTTACTTTTGTTAATTATTACTATTTTAATTCGTTTTGTTATATTTTTACAATCAAAAAACCCTCATTTACACCAAAATAGCGATAAATTTGCAAATTATCAAATTGGACCTCTTTAAAATAAAAATAGCTTTAAAAAGAAATTTAATATCAAAATAAAAAGATGGTATTCAAACTACAAACCTATAACAGAAGAGGTAAGGTGTTGTAAAAACAGTTTGGGTATCGTATATAATGAAATATTAAAATTGACAACCTTATTTCTTTTTTTAAATTTGTTCCCATTGTTACAACTTTATGCAAACAATTGGGTTGTAAAAGAAGAAATACACTTAAAAAATATTTAAAATGAGTACTACATTATTTGACAAAGTATGGGATTCGCATGTTGTGCGTAAAATTGAAGATGGACCAGATGTGTTTTTTATTGACCGTCATTTCATCCATGAAGTTACTAGTCCTGTAGCTTTTTTAGGTTTAAAAGAAAGAGGTATTACAGTTTTATACCCAGAACGCACTTTTGCAACTGCCGATCACAATACACCAACAATAAATCAACACTTACCTGTTGCTGATGCCTTATCTGCTAATCAATTAAAAGCATTGGAAGACAACGCAGCAGAATATGGTATTTCTCACTGGGGGTTAGGTCACCAAAAAAATGGAATCGTTCACGTAGTAGGTCCTGAAAACGGAATTACTTTACCGGGTGCCACTATTGTTTGTGGAGATTCTCATACTTCTACGCATGGTGCTTTTGGAGCTATTGCTTTTGGTATCGGAACTTCTGAGGTTGAAATGGTTATGGCTACACAATGTATCATGCAACCGAAACCAAAGAAAATGCGTATCAACGTAAATGGTGAATTGAGTAAAGGTGTGGGTCCAAAAGACGTTGCACTTTATATTATTGCACAATTAACTACTTCTGGAGGTACAGGATATTTCGCAGAATATGCAGGAGATGTTTTTGAAAACATGTCTATGGAAGGTCGTATGACTGTTTGTAACTTAAGTATCGAAATGGGTGCTCGTGGTGGTATGATTGCTCCGGATCAAAAAACATTTGATTTCTTAGAAGGAAGATTATACGCTCCAAAAGGCGAAGTTTGGACAAAAGCTGTTGAATATTGGAAAACGTTAAAAACTGATGCTGATGCGATTTTTGATGCAGAATTAAACATCAATGCGGCAGATATTGAACCAATGATTACTTATGGTACGAATCCTGGAATGGGAATTGGTATCTCAAAAAATATTCCAAATGCCAACCAAGTTGAAGGTGGTGAGGAAACGTATAAAAAATCTTTAGCCTACATGGGCTTTGAAGAAAATGACGTAATGATTGGTAAACCAATTGATTTTGTTTTTCTTGGAAGTTGCACCAATGGTAGAATTGAAGATTTTAGAGCTTTTACAGAAATAGTAAAAGGAAGAAAAAAAGCAGACAATGTTACGGCTTGGTTAGTTCCAGGTTCTCACGTAGTGGAAGCCCAGATTAAAGAAGAAGGTCTTTTGGACATTCTAACTGAAGCTGGTTTTGTATTGCGTCAGCCAGGTTGTTCCGCTTGTTTAGCGATGAATGATGATAAAGTACCTGCAGGAAAATATGCAGTAAGTACTTCAAACAGAAACTTCGAAGGTCGTCAAGGTCCCGGTTCAAGAACATTATTGGCAAGTCCAATTATGGCTGCTGCAGCAGCAGTTACTGGAAAACTAACAGACCCTAGAGATTTGATGTAAAAGATTTCTGAATGTAGATTAACGATTTTTGATTTCAGATTTAGTTAATCCACATTTTTTTTTACAACACTCAGTTTACACTATACAATTTAGATTACACAAAATAATATTAACGTATACGATTACATTTTCCTTGCGGTAAATCTAAAATCAGAAATCGTTAATCAAAAATCATAAATCACAATGGCATACGATAAATTTAACATCCTTACGAGTAGTGCAGTGCCACTACCAATAGAAAATGTGGATACCGATCAAATTATCCCAGCACGTTTCTTGAAAGCTACTAAACGTGAAGCTTTTGGAGACAACCTTTTCAGAGACTGGAGATACAACGGAGACGATACTCCAAAAGCAGATTTCGTATTGAATGACGCTACTTACAGTGGAAAAATATTAGTAGGCGGAAAAAACTTTGGTTCGGGTTCTTCAAGAGAACACGCAGCTTGGGCAGTTTACGATTATGGATTCCGTGCAGTTGTTTCTAGTTTCTTTGCAGATATTTTCAAAGGAAATTGCTTGAACATTGGTGTTTTACCGGTACAAGTTAGTCCGGAATTTGCTGACACAATCTTCAAGGCTATTGAAGCAGATCCAAAAACAGAATTGGAAATCAATCTTCCTGAACAAACCATTACGCTAAAAGCAACTGGCCAAAAAGAATCTTTTGATATCTCTGGATACAAAAAAGACAATATGGTTAACGGTTTTGATGATATTGATTATTTACAAAACATCAAAGAAGAAATTGTTGGGTTTGCCAATAAACTTCCTTACTAAAAAACAAACAATAAAAATGCAGTTATCTTAAGCTCAACATTATTGTTAAGCCAGATAACTGCTTTTACCTTTTTGCAAAATACAACAACCAGATTTCAAACTACTGAAATCGAAACCGCTTTTAGCATCAGATTTATAATGGAAAAAAGAAAAATTGAAATAATGGATACGACGCTCCGTGATGGCGAACAAACATCGGGAGTATCATTTTCTGCTGCAGAAAAACTAACCATTGCACAATTGTTGCTGGAAGAATTAAATATTGATAGAATTGAAATTGCTTCGGCACGTGTCAGCGAGGGAGAATTTCAAGGTGTAAAAGGGATAATGACCTGGGCTAATGAGAAAGAATATGCTAACCGAATCGAAGTTTTAACATTTGTTGACGGTGGACTTTCAATAGATTGGATGAAAAAGGCTGGAGCTAAAGTCCAGAACTTGCTAACCAAAGGATCCCTCAACCATTTAACGCATCAATTAAAGAAAACGCCTGAACAACATTTTACCGAGATTGCTCAAGCCATTGCATTGGCTCAAGAAAATAATATTGAAACCAATGTCTATCTTGAAGATTGGAGTAACGGAATGCGTAATTCACCTGAATATGTGTTTCAATATTTAGATTTTTTGACTAAACAACCGATTAAAAGAGTCTTACTACCGGACACTTTGGGCGTTTTAATCCCTTCTGAAACATTTGAATTTATTTCGAAAATTATAGCAAGATACCCAAATACCCATTTTGATTTCCATGCACACAACGATTACGATTTAAGTATCGCCAATGTAATGGAAGCTGTCAAAGCCGGTATTCAAGGGCTTCACGTAACCGTAAACGGAATGGGAGAACGTGCCGGAAATGCACCACTTGAAAGCACCGTTGCTGTAATCAATGACTTTTTACCTGAAATTAAAATCAGTGTAAAAGAATCTTCATTGTACTCTGTGAGTAAATTGGTAGAAACTTTCACAGGATATAGAATTCCAGCCAACAAACCTATTGTTGGAGACAATGTGTTCACCCAAACAGCAGGTATTCATGCCGATGGAGATAACAAAAATAATTTATATTTTAATGATTTGCTTCCGGAACGCTTTGGAAGAAAACGAAAATATGCATTAGGCAAAACATCTGGTAAAGCCAATATTGAAAAAAATCTTCAGGAATTAGGCCTGAAATTAAATCCCGAAGACTTAAAATTAGTTACCCAACGCATCATTGAATTAGGCGACAAAAAAGAAACCGTTACTAAAGAAGATTTACCTTATATTATTTCTGATGTTTTAGACAGCCAGACTTATGAAGAGAGAATTGTAGTGGAATCCTATGTATTGGTTCATGCCAAAGGAATGCGACCTTCTACTACCCTCTGTTTAAAAATAGATGGCGAAATCATTGAAGAGAATGCTCAAGGTGATGGACAATTTGATGCTTTTATGAATGCACTAGCAAAAATTTATAAAAGTAAAAAAATGGAATTGCCCAAATTGACTGACTATGCAGTGCGAATTCCGCCAGGAAGTAGTTCTGATGCATTGTGTGAAACTATAATTACGTGGACTAATCATGGAAAAGAATTTAAAACGAGAGGATTAGATTCAGATCAAACAGTTGCCGCAATCATTGCTACACAAAAGATGTTGAATGTGGTTACTGCCCAAAAACAATAAATAAAAATGATATTAATTTAAAACATACCTAATGAAATTTAACATAGCCCTTTTAGCCGGAGATGGAATTGGACCAGAAGTAATCAATGAAGCCGTAAAAGTTTCTGATGCTATTGCAAAAAAATTTAACCACGAAATCAATTGGACTCCAGCTCTTACAGGAGCTTGTGCCATTGATGCCGTTGGAGTTCCTTATCCTGATGAAACGCATGAAATTTGCATGGCTGCTGATGCAGTTCTATTTGGAGCTATCGGACACCCAAAATATGATAATGACCCAAGTGCTCCTGTGAGACCAGAACAAGGTTTATTGTTGATGCGCAAAAAATTAGGTTTGTTTGCTAATGTACGTCCTACATTTACTTTCCCATCTTTGATTGACAACTCTCCTTTGAAAAGAGAACGTATCGAAGGAACCGATTTGATCTTTTTAAGAGAACTTACCGGAGGAATTTATTTTGGTGAAAAAGGAAGAAAAGACGACGGCGAAACTGCTTTTGACACGTGTACTTACACAAGAGTCGAAGTACAACGTTTAGCTAAAAAAGGTTTTGAACTTGCCATGACACGTTCAAAAAAATTATGTTGTGTTGATAAAGCAAATGTATTGGAAACTTCCCGTTTATGGAGAGAGACTGTACAAGCGATGGAAAAAGAATATCCTGAAGTAACGGTGAGTTATGAGTTCGTTGATGCTGTAGCGATGCGTTTAGTTCAATGGCCAAATTCTTATGACGTCTTGATTACCGAAAACTTATTTGGTGATATATTAACAGATGAAGCTTCTGTGATATCAGGCTCTATGGGATTAATGCCATCAGCATCAGTAGGAGAACACACTTCATTGTACGAACCTATACATGGTTCTTATCCACAAGCTACAGGTTTAAATATTGCCAATCCATTAGCGACAGTATTATCTGCAGCAATGATGTTTGAAGATGCTTTTGGATTAAAAGAAGAAGCAGAAGCGATTAGAGCAGTAGTTAACAAATCATTGGAACAAGGAATTGTAACAGAGGATTTAGCTGGAAAAGATGCTAAAGCGTATAAAACTAGCGAAGTTGGTGACTGGTTAGTTGCAAATTTGTAAAACAATTATATAATTCTGTAGAAATGCAATACGTTGCATTTCTACAGAATATCTACCAAACAAAAAAGGTGTCAATAAATTGACACCTTTTTTTATATTGAAGAAAAAAATATTAATATCCTCCTCTGTTTCCACCACCACGGTTATCTCCACCACGGCTGTTTCCACCACCATAACCACCGCGTGAATCTCCACCACGACTGTTATTGTTAAAACTTCTTCTTTCACCTTCTGGTTTTGGCTCAGATTTGTTTACTACAATTGCACGTCCTTGAACAGTAGCTCCGTTCAATTCATCAATTGCTTTTTGAGCTTCGTCATCATTTGTCATTTCAACAAAACCGAAACCTTTACTTCTTCCAGTAAATTTATCAGTAATGATTTTAACTGAATCAACTGCTCCGTAAGCCTCGAAAGACTCTCTTAAATCTGCTTCCTCAATACTGAATGGAAGACTTCCAACAAAAATATTCATATGTACTTATTTAAATAATAGAACAAATGTACTCTTATTTTATTCTAATCTACTATAGATTAGCTTATTTATGTTTTTTATTTGAAAAAGAATATCCCAAAGCACCTAATTGAAGCCTTTTAAGAACACACTTGCCATAGTTTATTGAACAAGTGAACTCACAGGAACTTTATAAAAAACGCCTTGCTGAAAATTCACAACAGGGCCAGCTAATGGATTATTGTAAGTATTTTCTGCATTAAATTTAAACGTACCTGTAATCGTTTTGTTTATAGCATCATAATCCGATATCACAATTTGACCGTCTCCAATACCAAAACCTGTGGAAAAAGTAATTAAAGCACCTGTAGCATCGGTTAAGACATAAGTTACTTTTTTGGACTCACTGGTTCCTAAAAAATAGGTCTGAGCATTTGTAGAAGTTACCTTCAAAGATAAAACTTCATTCCTCGTATAGGCTTCAATCAATAAAGATCCATCTGAAGCTAATGTTGCCTTAGATTGAACAGCTCTCCAAAACACATTGTCTTTTACACCCTGCAAAGAAGGATTATTAAAGCTAACATCTTCCTGACAAGAAACTAAAGAAAAAATCATGGCAACAAACAGAAAATATTTTTTCATAAAGGCATCTTTTAAACAAACAAAAGTATGATATTATAGCTAAAAAAAATAAAATAGAAGTGAAAAATACACAACAAACCAACCTAACTTATTACTATTCATTAAAATAGTCTCCGCATTAGCAAATCTAAATAAAAAATGTATCTTTGCACCCTTAATTAATCGAGGTCGAGTACCTCAAAATTTAATCACAAGATTATGTCAGTAAAAATTAGATTACAAAGACACGGTAAAAAAGGAAAACCTTTTTACTGGGTTGTAGCAGCAGATGCTCGCTCAAAAAGAGACGGTAAATACTTAGAGAAAATCGGTACTTACAATCCAAACACAAACCCAGCAACTATCGACTTGAACCTTGATAGCGCAGTAAAATGGTTGCACAATGGTGCTCAACCAACTGATACTGCAAAAGCAATTCTTTCTTACAAAGGAGCTTTATTGAAACATCACCTTGATGGTGGTATCCGTAAAGGAGCTTTAACTCAAGAGCAAGCTGATGCAAAATTAGCGACTTGGTTAGAAGCAAAATCTGGAAAAGTTGATGCTAAAAAAGAAGGTTTAACAAAAGTGCAAGCTGATGCTAAAGCTAAAGCTTTCAAAGCAGAACAAGATGTTAATGCTAAACGTTTAGCTGCAGCTGCTCAAGCAGAAGCTGACGCTATCGCTGCTGCAACTCCAGCTGTTGAAGAAGAAGTTGCTGAAGAAGTTGCTGAAGTTGAAGCTGAAGAAGCTCCAGCTGCAGAAGAAAATAACGAAACAACTGAAGCATAATTTTAGAAGGCGAACATGCGTAAAGAAGATTGTTTCTATTTAGGTAAAATCGCTAAAAAATTTAGTTTCAAAGGGGAAGTTCTTGCCTATTTAGACACGGACGAACCTGAGTTATACGAAAACTTGGAATCAGTGTTTGTTGAATGCAACAAACACTTGGTTCCTTTTTTTATTGAAAATAGTTCACTGCATAAAAACGACTTTCTTCGAATTCGTTTTGAAGATATGAATACCGAAGAAGATGCCGATGCCATTATAGGCAACGCCATTTATCTACCCTTAAATATGTTGCCAAAACTTACCGGCAATAAATTCTACTTCCATGAAGTAATTGGTTTCGAAGTGGAAGACAAACGCTTAGGCGTTGTTGGAAAAATTCAATCCATTAATGACACCACTGCCCAACCCCTTTTTGAAGTTTTAAACGGTGATGTAGAAATCCTCATTCCTATGATTGACCATTTTCTTGTAAAAATTGACAGAGAAAACAAAAAAGTCATCATGGATTTACCAGAAGGACTTATTGAAATGTACTTGTAGAAATGTTTAATTGGTTAATCGTTAATTTGTTTAACTGAATCTGCAATCAAAAATCGTTAATCTACACCCGAGCCTAAAAGGCGAACTGGCGTAGCAATCTTAAATAATTATGTTTTCATTCAAGCAATTCTCAATCCAACAAGATCGTTGTGCCATGAAAATTGGGACCGACGGTGTTTTACTTGGCGCTTGGACACCAATTGAAAACAATCCATTTAGCATTTTAGACATTGGAGCTGGAACAGGTGTTATCGCTTTAATGCTTGCGCAAAGAAGCAACGCGGAACAAATTGACGCTTTAGAAATCGACGAAGAAGCCTACGAACAATCCGTAGACAATTTTGAAAACTCTCCTTGGAGTGATCGTTTATTTTGTTTTCATGCCGGTTTGGATGAATTTGTAGAAGAGCCAGAAGATGAATATGATTTAATTGTTTCCAATCCTCCATTTTACACTGAAGATTACAAATCCGAAAACGAACAACGTGATTTAGCCCGTTTTACTGATGCGATGCCTTTTGAAGATTTAATCGAAGCGGCTGCTTTGCTACTTTCTGAAAACGGTATTTTCTCTGCCATAATTCCTTTTAAAGAAGAAGAACTTTTTTTGGCTCTTGCCAAAGAATACGAATTATATCCTTTAAAAATTACTCGGGTAAAAGGAACTCCAAATACCGAAATCAAACGCAGTTTATTGGCTTTAAGCCGAAATGAAAATGCCATCATTACTATTGATGAATTAATTATCGAAACTTCAAGACATCAATATACCCCAGAATATATCGAATTGACAAAAGATTTTTACTTGAAAATGTAATTTGGAATTTTATCCAAATACACCAACTCCCTTATTTAAAATAAATTTCAAACGGCAATTAGCTATTTTATTGTAAATTAGTAGTCCATGATTTTTTCATTAAAATCACGCTTTAATAAAACACCTTATTTGATTATAACGTTTTGTTACTTTGAATAAAAATAAAAAAATATAACATTTATTAATGCTTTTGTTATATTTTCTTTATGTAAATTTGTCGCACATAAAAATTACCTAACCATGAAACCAGACTTATTTCAAGCTCCAGATTATTATAACCTAGACGATTTACTAACAGAAGAACACAAATTAGTGCGTGATTCTGCACGTGCTTGGGTAAAACGTGAAGTCTCTCCTATCATAGAAGAATATGCTCAAAAAGCTGAATTTCCAAAACAAATCATAAAAGGTTTGGGTGAAATTGGTGGTTTTGGACCTTACATACCTGAAGAATATGGTGGTGCAGGTCTAGACCAAATTTCGTATGGTTTAATCATGCAAGAAATTGAACGTGGCGATTCTGGTGTTCGTTCTACTTCATCCGTACAATCTTCCTTAGTAATGTATCCAATTTGGAAATATGGAAACGAAGAACAGCGTATGAAATACTTACCAAAACTGGCTACCGGTGAATTTATGGGCTGTTTTGGACTGACAGAACCTAATTATGGTTCTGATCCCGGAAGTATGATTACGAACTTTAAAGATATGGGCGATCATTACGTATTGAACGGCGCCAAAATGTGGATTTCGAATGCTCCTTTTGCTGACATTGCCATTGTTTGGGCAAAAAATGAAGAAGGAAGAATTCATGGTTTAATTGTGGAAAGAGGAATGGAAGGATTTACCACTCCAGAAACGCATAATAAATGGTCCCTTCGTGCCTCTTCTACAGGAGAGCTGATTTTTGACAATGTGAAAGTACCAAAAGAAAATTTATTACCCAATAAATCTGGATTAGGAGCTCCGCTAGGCTGCCTTGATTCAGCGCGTTACGGAATTGCCTGGGGCGCTATTGGTGCCGCAATGGACTGTTACGATACGGCGCTGCGTTATGCCAAAGAAAGAATCCAGTTTGACAAACCCATTGCAGGAACACAATTGCAACAAAAGAAATTAGCAGAAATGATTACTGAAATCACCAAAGCACAACTATTGACTTGGAGATTGGGAGTTTTGAGGAATGAAGGCAGAGCTACAACAGCTCAAATCTCTATGGCCAAAAGAAATAATGTAGATATGGCAATACATATTGCTCGCGAAGCCAGACAAATGCTAGGCGGAATGGGAATTACCGGTGAATATTCTATTATGCGTCACATGATGAATCTGGAATCCGTAATTACCTATGAAGGAACGCACGATATTCATTTACTAATTACAGGAATGGATATTACTGGAATTTCAGCTTTCAAATAGTATCGAACGACTATTAAAGTATTTATAAAATTGATAGCAAAAGCTTCTTGGAAACAAGAAGCTTTTTTATATTTACATAAAAATACCACCGATGAATATTGAAACAATCAACAATAGGATACAGCCCCAAAAAGAACTATTGTTACAACATCCCTTATACAAAAAAGTAAAAACTATTGAAGACTTGCAGTGTTTTCTTGAGAGTCACGTGTATGCGGTTTGGGATTTTATGTCCTTATTAAAAGCATTACAATCCAAATTAACATGTACAACAACTCCTTGGTTCGCCACAGAAAATCCAGAAACCAGATATCTGATAAACGAAATAGTCCTTGCTGAAGAATCAGATTTGACTATTGACGGTCGTCGCCAAAGTCATTATGAAATGTATATTGAAGCGATGATAGCTTGTGGTGCAAACACAACAGGTATTGAACAATTTTTATCAGAAGTCAATTCGCTTAAAAACATATTTGTAGCTATTAAAAAAAGCAATTTACACCCGAATATCAAAGCATTTTTAGATTTTACTTTCAGAGTTATTGAAGAAGGAAAATCGCATGAAATAGCTGCTGCTTTTACCTTTGGAAGAGAGGACTTGATTCCGAGTATGTTTACCGAAATTTTAAAAAATTTTCAAGAAAATTTTCCTAAAAAAGATTTGAGTAAGCTAATTTATTATTTCGAAAGACATATAGAACTAGATGCTGATGAACATGGTCCTATGGCGATGAAAATGATAACAGAACTTTGTGGAACTGATGCACAAAAATGGTCAGATGTAGAAGAAATTTCGATTTTAGCTTTAGAAAAACGCATCGGACTTTGGGATGCAATCGAAGAAACCATAATGATGAATGTGGAATTAGCTTAAAAACAAAACCAATACCATCAAATAAACGTAACTATTATTTAGAAATGACCTATCCCAAATTTCAAAATAATGGAAAAACAACTCAAAATAATAGTTGCGTATTTTTTACTACTTTTTATCGTGAGTTGTAGCAGTGAAAGTCCAATCCCTAGAACGACTTCCACACCAATAGTTACAAATCCTACAACTACTACTAATCCTGTAGTCGTAACAGTACCACAAACACAAAATCAAACCTTTAGTTATTTAGCTCTTGGCGACAGCTACACTATTGGACAAAGCGTTTGTGAAAACTGTAGGTTTCCGGAACAACTCAAGAAAAGTTTGAGTAATTTAAATCCAAACAACAACTATCCTTTAAAGGTTATTGCGCAAACTGGCTGGACCACCACTACCTTAATCTCGGCAATTGATTTGCAAAATCCAGCATCAAATTATGACTTGGTCACGTTATTAATTGGCGTAAATAACCAATATCAAAACAGATCTTTTTCTTTATATGAAAAAGAGTTTCCTGAATTAGTAACCAAAGCTATTGCTCTTGCAAAAGAGGACAAGGCTAATATCATTGTAATTTCTATTCCAGATTATGCCTATACTCCTTATGGTCAAGGATCAGGAATTCAATCGAAAATTTCGATGGAAATTGATGAGTATAACGCTTTCGCAAAAAAGTATTGCACCGATAACACTATTGAATTTGTAAACATTACCGACATCACCAGACAAGGTTTGACAAATACCAATCATGTCGCTCAAGACGGATTGCATCCTTCGGAATTAGCGTATTCATTATTTATAGAACGGATTTTGCCAAAAGCTGCTATAGCCATACAAAAATAAAAACAATTCCATAAAGGAAGTATCAATGGAAAAAATAGCTTTCTTCCCTATTTTTTTTATCTTTATTTTTAAAATAAATAAATGTCTTCCCAAGAACGATTAACAAGAGCTTACCAAGAAGCTAAAAGAATTCCTTTTGACAATCAGTCAAAATTTATCCTTTTTAGTGACTGCCACAGAAGCGACAACAGTTTTGCTGATGATTTTGCAAGCAATCGAAACGTCTATTTTCATGCAATGACCCAGTATTACAACGATGGTTTTGCGTATTGTGAGTTGGGTGACGGGGATGAATTATGGGAGAATATTTTCTTTAAAACTATTTTCGAAGCACACAAAAACGTGTATCTTTTACTAAAGAAATTTCATGATTCCAATAAATACCATAAAATTTGGGGTAATCATGAAATGACTTTTCGAGATAAAGACCATGTAGAAAAAACGCTTACTACGTATACAAACACACAAAACGACAGAATTGAACCCTTGTTTACTGGCATACAATGCCATGAAGCCATCGTTTTAGTTCATCAGGAAACCAAACAAGAACTATTTTTAACCCATGGTCATCAAGCCGATTTCATGAATTATGTAGGTTGGAAAATCAACAGATTTATGGTACGCATCTTATGGAAACCGCTACAAATTTGGGGGATATCAGATCCTACAAGCCCCGCTAAAAATTATGTGGAACGGATAAAAATCGAACGGCGAATCAAAAAATGGATTGAGAACAACAATCGTAAAATTACCATTGTAGGCCACACACATCGTCCTAGTTTTTCTTACCCAAGTCAAAACGCGACACCTTACTTCAATGATGGAAGCTGCGTGCATCCTAGAAGTATCACTGGAATTGAAATTGCAAATGGAACGATAACACTTATAAAATGGTTTATCGACACAAAGGAGAATGGTATTCTTCAAGTTGTAAGAGAAGTACTTGAAGGCCCGACAAATCTAAAAGATTATTAATAAAAAAGCGTTTGCCGAGGCAAACGCTTTTTTATTAATTTTCCGGAGCCAACTCCAGTTCTAATCCTTCTAGGCTTTCGGTGATTGGGATTTGACAGCCCAAACGACTGTTTGATTTCACATAGAACGCTTCAGAGAGCATTGCTTCTTCATCGTCGCCCATTTCAGGCAATGCAACATCATTCAGGACATAACATTGACAAGAAGCACACATGGCCATTCCGCCACAAGTTCCTTCTACAGGAAGTTCATACGCTTTACATAATTCCATGATGTTCATGGCCATATCTGTAGGAGCCTGTAATTCATGCACTACTCCTTCTCTGTCTTTAATTTTTATTAATACATCCATTTTTTACTATTTGGAATTGGTTAGTTAATCAATTGTATCTTTTTGGAATGTCTTAAAGGCATCCCGATTGTTTGCGTGAGGGATAGCAGCTAGCTACCGAAGTAGCGCGGATAGCCCGACCATTTTGAGAAAAAAGGCAAATACTCGTTATCTAGAGTAGCTTTTTTCTCAAAATGGTCACGCCCTAATCATTTATAGGATATTTACAACAGTTTCTATTTGGGGAGCAAACTTTTTGATGGTGGTTTCCACACCAGCTCTCAATGTCATTTGGTTTACACTGCAACTGGTACATGCTCCTTCAAGACGCACTTTTACGTGTTTGTCGTCCTCGATCGAAATAAGTGTAATATCTCCGCCATCAGAGTTCAAGAAAGGTCTGATTTCTTCTAATGCTCTTTGAACTTCTAGTGTTAATTCTTCTGTTGTCATTTTCTTTATTTAAAGATTGAAAGATTAGAAAATTGAAAGATTAAAAATCATTTTCAAAGATGCTAATTTCTATTTTTTTACTGCTGAACAGCCTGCCATAGTTGTAATTTTAACAGCTTCAGTAGCAGGTAAATTTTCGTTTCTGCTTACTACTTCCTGCACCACTTTTCTCGTGATTTCTTCGAAAACAGTTTCGATAATTGAACCGGTTTGCATCGCTGCAGGACGACCGTAATCTCCCGCTTCACGGATTGATTGTACAATTGGCACTTCTCCCAGGAATGGAACTTCTAAATCTTCTGCAAGATTTCTAGCTCCTTCTTTTCCAAAGATATAATATTTATTTTCAGGTAATTCTTCGGGTGTGAAGTAGGCCATGTTTTCAATAATTCCCAATACAGGAACATTTATTGCTTCAGACATGAACATAGAAACTCCTTTTTTAGCATCGGCCAAAGCTACGGCTTGTGGAGTACTTACTATTACAACACCCGTAATTGGCAATGATTGCACGATTGAAAGGTGAATATCACCCGTTCCTGGTGGCAAATCGACTAACATGAAATCCAATTCTCCCCAGTCCGCATCAAAAATCATTTGGTTTAATGCTTTGGAAGCCATGGGTCCTCTCCAAATTACCGCTTGACTTGGCGCTGTAAAAAATCCTATCGAAAGAATTTTTACTTCATAGCTTTCAACTGGTTTCATTTTTGATTTCCCATCCACCATTACAGAGACTGGCTTTTCATTTTCTACGTCAAACATGATTGGCATAGACGGTCCGTAAATATCAGCGTCAAGAATTCCTACTGAGAAACCCATTTTAGCCAATGATACCGCTAGATTTGCAGTAACGGTAGATTTCCCTACACCTCCTTTACCAGAAGCAACACCGATAATATTTTTTATTCCCGGAATTTGTTTTCCTTTAATTTCTGGTTTGTCCGGAACTTCAACTTTACTATTGATTTTGATTTTAGCATCCGGAGATACTAATTCAAGAATTGTTTTTTTGATATCGTCTTCAGCACGCTTTTTAATGTGCATTGCCGGTGTGTGCAATACTAAATCTACTACAACCTCATCGCCAAAAGTAATTACATTTGCTATTGCGCCACTTTCAACCATGTTTTTTCCTTCTCCAGCTATAGTAATCGTTTCTAAAGCTTTAAGAATGTCTTTCCTATCTAATTTCATTTTTAGTTTATTGTTTTCTATTGGCATTTTAGCTCCAGAATATTATCTTTATTTAAACTGATTTCAGATTACAAAGATACTATGAAAAGTTCTTATTATAAAGGATTTGTATTGCATTTATTGATGTGGAAATTGACGGTAGTTATTAGAGAATTTCAGCATAATATTTTTTCAATACCAATCCATCAAGACGGACCAATTTATCTTTCTAGTTTAATTAAAAAACAACCTCATTAAACCCAATAAACCAAAATTTATAATCTAAATTTATAAGAAAAAAATATGGGATTAAGTTTTCATTATAAGGGAGCACTGAAAAACCCTATCCTTTTAAAAAAAATGATTGAAGAGGTGAGTGACATCTCACAGGCAAACCAATGGAAATTTCATGTTTTTGAAGAAGCCTTTCCAAGCCATGCTTTTACTCTTGATAGCTATAATGATTCCATTTACGGTATTTGTTTTAGTCCTCCCAATTGCGAAGTTGTTTGCTTGACTTTTCTATCCAACGGAAAAATGTGTGCTTTCTATAATTTCGAATCTTCGATGGTTTCCGTAAATGAGTTAGACGACAATTATTTATCGGTAAAAACTCAATTTGCCGGACCTGAAATTCACAAACAACTAATAAAGATTTTCGATTATATAAACAAAAAATATTTTGAAAATTTTGATCTTACAGATGAGGGAAATTATTGGGAAACAAAAAACGATCAATTACTCGAAGATACATTTGAGAAATACACCAATTTAATTAATGGATTTGATAGTTTATTGGACAGCATGCCAATTGGAGAGCGTGAAACCATCGAAGCGTATCTAATCCGAATTGCCGAAATAAACAATAAAAAGAACGATAACAACAACGAAAGTGACCTTTCAAAATTGTAAAAATCACTCTTGCCTAACCTCTGGTTGCCAAAAATGTTTTTCGAAATCCACAATTTGGTTATTCAAAACTTCTATTCCTTCGTTTTCCAATAATTGTTGCATCAGATTCGTTCCGTCAAAATGAAGTTTTCCCGTAAGCAATCCTTTTCTATTCACCACCCGATGTGCCGGAACATCTTCCATATTATGTGAAGCATTCATCGCCCAGCCCACCATTCTAGCAGAGCGCGCAGTTCCTAAAGCTTTTGCAATAGCACCATAAGAAGTGACTTTCCCATAAGGAATTTGTCTGGCGATGGCGTAGACTCGTTCGAAAAAATTATCGTTTGACATGATTATAAATCTAATAAAATGGAATTCCTATTCAGACTTTAAAACTACCTCAAATAATATCGTATGATATTGATTAAAGTGATTAATGCTATCAATCCGGTTATAGATCCTATAATCGTATTCATATTTTTAATGATATAATCCGTCTTGTTTTGTATTTTTTGAAAGAATGTGATATAACAATAAAAAACCAACGAAGAGCCCAGTACAACACCCGTAACAAAAACAAAAATATAGGTCATGGTATAAGAAAACAGGTTGTAAGACGACAAAGTGACACTTACAAAAACATAATAAGGAATAGGGAAAAAATTAAGCGCAGAAAGCAACATTCCAAGAAAAAACCTTTTTGTGCTACTGTATTTTTTTATTTTCCCCTTTTTAATCTTTGGTTTTTTGGCAATCCAAAGGAAATAAATGGTTAACAATGTAAAAACACCAAATCCTGCTTCACGCAACAAAATTAAAACATCAGGACGGTCAGCAATATAGTGAGAAAACAATATAGCAAGATAGGCTTGAAAAAATATTATAAATACAGCACCTGAAACGAACCATATTGCGCTTCTTTTTCCTTCTTTTAGATTTACTTTAGCAGCTGTCATATTGAGTAAACCTGGTGGTGTGATCCCAATAAAAGCAGTAACAAAACCCAAAAACAAAGATGTGATTAAATTCATAAGGAAATTTTTTGCATTCAAAAAACAGAAACTATTCGAGTTGTAAACGTAATACTATTCTTTAATTTTGAATCTAATATACGTAATTGCCTTGTTAATTTCCAAATATTGTTTTTCATAGAAAGTCTGAAAGGCAGTAACTTCCTCCGGACTTCCTTCGTTTACGTACACATTATGATTCGCATACAAAACTTCATGTCCTTCACCGTGCAGCAATCCTAATGTATAACCGTGCATGAACTCACTGTCGGTTTTTAAGTTTACTACACCGTCTTTTTTGAGGATTTTTTTATACAACTGTAAAAACTCCGAATTGGTCATTCTGTGTTTCGTGCGTTTGTATTTTATTTGTGGATCTGGGAAAGTAATCCAAATTTCGTCCACTTCGTTTTCCGCAAAAATATGATTGATTAATTCGATTTGAGTTCTGATAAAAGCCACATTATGAAGTCCCGTATCAACCGCAGTTTTGGCACCACGCCAGAAACGCGCTCCTTTGATATCAATTCCAATAAAATTTTTATTTGGGTATCTTTCGGCTAAACCTACTGAATATTCTCCTTTTCCACAGCCTAATTCCAGCACCAATGGATTTTCATTTTTGAAGAACTCCGAATTCCATTTTCCTTTAAGCGGAAATAAATCCCCTACCACTTCTTCTCTTGTTGGTTGAAAAACGTTGTCGAATGTTTCGTTTTCTTTAAACCTTTTTAATTTATTTTTGCTTCCCACTTTTTCAGAATATTTCGGCAAAATTAAGGAAATATATAAGACCGAATGATTTGCTGGCGAAAAAATGAAAAAAATCATCTCGAGAACATTTACTGCATATAAAAAAAGCAAGAAACACTGTGATTTATAGTCTGCGAAACTTCTTACTCCAACCTTAATTCTCTTTAGATTTTCACTAAAAAAGCTGCTTTTTTTCTACCTTTGTACAAAATAATGATGCCATGAGAAACTTTGTTTTATCAATCGCAATTATTTTATTTGGCTTTCTACTTGCCTCCGTTTACCGTAACAGAAATGAAAATAGTACGGTTGCACCCACTTCTTTTGCCCAACTTCTTCCAGAATCATCAGCCAGAAAATCCACAATTCCTATCGACAGCGTAACGGTTTCCAGTTTCTTTAAGAAATATTCTAATTTAAAAAAATACAATTCAGATGTTACTGCTTTGTACAAAAAACGAAATTACAATTCCATTTGGTTTGACGACAAAGGCCTTATTGAGTTTGCCCATTTGTTATATTCTAAAGTAAATCAACTGGAAGAAGAAGGTTTGAAGTCCAAATTAGCCTATAAAGATAAAATCGACGGCATTTTCAATGAGAGTGCCACCGATGATTTATCCGAAACTGACACAGAAATAATACTCTCTTCCATGTATGTGTTTTATGCTAAAAAAGTATTTCAGGGAATTGACAGTGAAAAACTAAAGGAAATGGGATGGTTTTTACCCAGAAAAAATCTCTCTTATGAGAATCTTTTGGACTCCTTATTACTGGATCCTAAATTATTAATCAAAAATGAAAATCAGCTGTTTGGACAATATTACAAACTGCGTGAGGTTTTAAAAAAATACCGCCAAATAGAAAAAAATGGAGAGTGGAATACCATAACAATGGATTCTTTGGAAGCAGAATACAAACCAAACGACAGCTCAAAAACAATTGGCCAAATCAGGCAACGTCTAGTGGTCACTGGAGACTTAGAGCAAGATTCCAAAAGCAATCGGTACGATGCCGAATTAATGGCCGGTGTATTGAATTACAAAAAAAGACATGGTTATAAAATAGATTACCTGCTTACATCGAAGCATATTAAGCGCATGAACATTCCCATAGAAAACTACATCAAAAGCATTATAGTCAATATGGAACGCTGTCGATGGATTGCTCCAGAATTGACAAAAGCCGATGAGTACATCATCATAAATATCCCATCCTACAAACTCATTTTTAAGAAAAATGGTAAAAATGAATTGGAGTCGAAAGTCCTCGTAGGTAAAAACATGACTGAAACCGTGGTTTTCAGCAGTAACATCACTAAAATAATATTCAGCCCTTATTGGAACATCCCCAAAAGCATTATTAAAAATGAATTAATGGATGCTATCGCTCGAGACGAAAATTATCTGGAAAAACATAATATTGAATGGAATAAAGGGAATGCCAGACAACGACCCGGACCAAAAAACTCCTTGGGACTGGTTAAGTTTGTGTTTCCTAATACTAATGACATCTATTTACATGATACACCCTCCAAAGATTTGTTTCAATATGAGTATCGAGCCTACAGTCACGGTTGCATCAATATCAACAAAGCCAAAGAATTGGCCTTGTTAATTTTAAAAGATGATCCTGACTGGCCAATAGAACGCATCGATGAGGCCATGAAAGGCGAAGTGGAGACCCCTTGCATCCTGAAAAAGAAAATCCCGGTACACATTGGTTATTTCACGACTTGGGTAAACGATGCCGGGGAAATTAGTTTTTATAATGACATTTACATCAGGGACGACCGCTTGGCTGAACTATTAATTGCTGATGATTCCAAATAAATGTATCATCGCATTTACTATTAGCGATTTAATTTTTCATGGTTTTTATTCCATTTGATTTTTATTTTCCCTTCTTCGTCAACAGCCAATAAATAGAGTACGATTCCTTTATTTCGGCGGTCGGCTATTTCGTTTTTATCCGTGATGTTTTCATCTCTTTTTGGGTTTCTCAGCGGAATCGTCAATGCTAAATTTGTTCCTCTGTTAAAGGAATACAGTCCATTTATGTCCAAGTTCAAAACGCTGGAACTGACTTTTAAAGTATTGACATTCACCAAATCTCCATCTATGTTAAAATCACCCGATAAATCACTAAAAACGATATTGTTGACATCTCTAAAAGGGAAAGCAAGCTTGCCTACTTTTTTTATTGGTTCAAAGTCGACCAAAGCCCCTTTATTTACATCAAATTTGGCCACGCCCGCAAGAGAATTTGTCTTTAATTGACCTCCCGAAAGCAGCGTTCCTTTAACAGAAGCCGAAGCCGAAAGATATCCTTTAATGTTTTTTGGTTTAAAAGACTGAATCCCAAAATTATTTAACGAAGTCAAGAATTGTGTAATAGCTACCCGGTTAATTTTTACATTGGATTCTAAAAAGAAAAGATTGTTTTTTGGCACCAATTGTCCATCAAAAGCAATGGTTCCTCCCGAGCTTTGTACCCAACCATTTTTTACGATTAATGTATTATTGACCAATAAAACTGTGGCCTTAGCCTTAGTTGCTTCCAATTTACTATAGACCATTTTATCGGCTTTTAAATTCAAGACCACTTGGCATTTATCAATAACCGAAGACAGTTTATTAGAAAAATCATCTGTTTTATTTTTCTTTTTAACCTTTTTTTGAGAGGAACGCGTAATAATTCCCAAAAACTGTTTAACATCCAGAAAAGGACAATAAATGTCCCAATTAACTACCATTTTTTCTGGATTGTCATAATATAAAGTAAGGAAGTTGTCTACTTTTCCTTCCATAAAAACCGTATTCTTGCGATCTTTGAACTTAATTTTTTTGATCAACAACGCTTTCTCGGTAAAATCAAGTTGAATGTCTGTTTTTTGAAAAGTTACATTCCGCGGCCCATAGTTTACGGTAGCATTTTTAACGGAAACATTCCCTGTAAACATTGGTTTTTGTATTTCTAAATTGACAATATCAAATTTATATTCCAAATTCACTTTGGCTTGACCGCCAGAAAAACGCATGAAATCTTTATTAACTATTGCATTCAATCGGGAAATATCAAAATCAGATTTAAAACTTCCGGCTGCAGTCGTTTTTTCAAAATTTGATATGATTCCAATTGGAATTGAAAAAGGAATCGTTTTATAAGCGCCTGAAAAATTCCTTAGTGTAATCGTGGAATTGACATCATTGCAGCCGTTTCCTTTTTTATAATTGTTTGTAAAGCTGGCATCAAAACTACAATTAGAGATGAGCCCGTCCGGTATCTGGAGTTCATTATCGCTAGTTTTAGTTTTCACGACAATCTGAGGATCTCCGGTAGCATTCATATCTCCTATAATCGTGCAACCGATTTGTATTGGCTTTTTCAAATCAAATCGGCTGATTCTGGAACTGATATTCTCACTCATCAAATTTGAGGCGTCTTGCCATAAAATGTCCGTTTTGATAGTAATGTCAAAAGGTGATTTATTTTTATCCAAACTAAAATGAGCGTGGATAACAAAAGGGTCTTTTCCAATTTCGATATCCTGAGCGGCAACACTAATTTGGTTTTTTTCGTTGAGAAAGTCAACTGCCAAGACACCTTCCACTATTTTATCTTGAATAAAACTTCCTCTTTTTGTATTGAAAGCCATGCTCTTGGCAAGCGTTTTTAGATAAACATCAGTATGCCAATTGTCGTTGTCGTGTTCAATTTTACTTTTTAAAAAAATAACATCAAAATCAAAGCGCTTATTACCCACTTGATTTTCTGACACGAAACGGACTTGATTAAACACGATTTCATCAATAGAAGATGTGGTGGAACTTTTTGATTTAGCGTCTTTTGGTTTGGATCTAAAAACATCCGTATTTACAATTCCATTTTTACCCTTAAACAAGTACAGCGTCGCTTCCTTAATTTCGATTTTATCTATATTGATCTCGTTTGCCAGCAAGCTCCAAAGACCCAAACGAATTTCAATTTGCGCTGCTTTGAGCAACGTACGTTTATGGATGGCCCACAAACTATCTTTTAATTCCACTTGGCTCAAGGCCAAAGTCACATTGGGGAAACCTGTTAATAACTTGTATTTAATATCGCCAATATGGATTGTTCCCTTTATATTTTCGTTGATTTTGACATTAATTTGAGCAACGATTTCCGTTTTATTAGCATCAAAATAAATCGCTAAAATTCCGGAACACAACAAAACGAAGGCAATACTACCGATAAAGAAAAAACCAACTCTTTTGATTATTTTTCTAAAATTGGTGGTTTTTAAATATGCTTTAGTGCTTTCCCAAAATTGATTCATCGTATTTTCGTTATCGATTAAAATAAAGATAACCTAAAAATACTCTTTTATGGAACTATTTAACGCAAAAACCAGAATCAATACTCCTTTGAAAAGTTAAAAACAGTATGGGTAAACTGAAAAAACAAAACTCCGTTTCCTAAATCACCCGTTCTTCTAAATGTTTCTGGGAAGCAAAAATAGTATCATATTCTTCTTCAGCAACATCGGCACACTCAATAGGAAAGAGTGTTTCGTCATGCTGCGACAGGTCTAATCCCATGATTTCAGCTTCTTCAGAAACACGCATCGGAATAATCCTATTGGTGATTTTGAACAAAAGAAAAGCGCCAAAAAAAGTATAAATAGAAACGAGAACCAATGCCATCATGTGATGTCCAAAAACATTCCATCCACCATGAAGCAAGCTGGCATCTTCGCCATGCGCAAAAATTGCCGTCAGAATCATTCCCATAATTCCACCCACTCCGTGACAGGCAAAAACATCTAAAGTATCATCGATTCCTTTTAAAAATTTAGCATTAACAACCCAATTTGAAACCAGGGCGGCGATAAAACCAAAGAACATACTTTCTGGAACGGATACGAAACCAGCTGCTGGTGTGATAGAAACCAGTCCCACTACAGCTCCAATACAAGCTCCCAGTGCCGATACTTTTCTGCCGTTTATTCGATCAAAGAAAATCCAAGTTAACATGGCTGCTGCCGATGCGGTTGTTGTCGTAGCAAAAGCCATTGCCGCAACCCCATTGGCTTCCAAAGAAGAACCGGCATTAAAACCAATCCAACCAAACCAAAGCATCCCGGTTCCCAATAAAACAAAAGGAATATTGGTGGGAACGTGTCGGCTATTTTTTCTTTTTCCTAAAACAATAACACCTGCCAAAGCGGCAAACCCGGCACTCATGTGTACTACAGTTCCTCCGGCAAAATCTTTAACCCCAAAATAAGAGCCCAAGATTCCCGTAGGATACCAAACGGCATGGCACAAAGGCGCATATATGAACAACGTAAATAAACAGATAAAAAGCAAATAAGATATAAAACGAACGCGTTCCGCAAAAGATCCGGTGATAATCGCTGGCGCAATAACAGCAAATTTCATTTGAAACAAAGCAAACAACATAAATGGAACAGTGCTCGCTATTTTTTTATGTGGCAACACTCCTACATAGTCCATAAAGGTGAACGAAGTGGGATCACCCACAAAACTATAAAAACCAGAACCAATATGAATTCCTAATGGTTCTCCAAAAGCTAAACTAAAACCAACTACAACCCATAATAAAGTGACTACACCCAAACAAACAAAACTTTGCAACATGGTTGAAATCACATTTTTCTTCCCTACCATACCGCCATAAAAGAAAGACAATCCTGGCGTCATTATTAACACTAGACAACAGGAAGTTAGCATCCACGCAACATCGGCAGGAATAATTTGATCGATAGTTCCAAATTGTGAAAGAACAGCATCAGTTGTTGTTACTGCTGGCCACAATACACCGGTGATGCAAACTAAACTTATAATTACAAAGGATATGATCCAGCGTTTCTCTATTTTCATTTTATTTACTTAACCCCATTTTATTAGGGGGCAAAGTTAAAAAAAATTTAATTTCGGACCATAAAACAATTTAAAATAGGCACCTGCCAAACAATTATCGCCGAATTAATAATTTTAAAGGCAATTTGTTAGATTTATGTAATTTAACGACCGCAATATTGGCTGTTTATTGAAGAATAAATTATAATGAATTATTCAGAGAAATTAAAAATGGAATATAATTACTACTTATTTTGCAGGTTCTTTATGATTGCCTCTTCTAAGGGCGCTTTTATTTTGACAACCTCAGGAACATTATCGTTTGGAACGGTCATTGACAAAACAGAATATTTTATTTTCCACTCCTTACCTATTTTTACAAGCACTCCCGAGCCTCGGCAAATTTTCATTTGGGCATTCAACAACTCATCAAACCAAGCCGTTTTCCCTGTTTTATCAAAATAAATGTGCCGTTCCAATGCAGTAAAATTCCAAGCTTTACCTTTATCAAAAAAAGGTTTTGCCCAAACTTTGAAGGAAGTTTTATTCCAATTCTCGGTGGCATCCGTGCCTATGAAAATAGCATCTTCCGTCATTAAATTAAAATACGCATTCTAGTTGGCTTCGGCGGCAGCTTTGTGCCAGGCATCAAGCACAGTATTGATGCTTTCTTTCTCTTTATCAGTGTCTTGATCTGTTGAAGCAAAGGCCAAAAGCAGTAAAATACTTAAAGAAAACAACACTATTTTTTTCATAATTTTTGGATTTTCAGAGGATTATTTGACCGGGGATTTCGAATTAAAAAATAAATTAAATATTCAAAAGATTGATAGCCAATTATTTAAATGTCAATTTGCTTTGGTTTATGCACCAAAAAGTAAAGATAGGATTTAAACCTTAAAAAATGCAGCTTTTTAAAATAGGTAGTAAGAAGTTCAATTTGGCGTATTTTTGTATTGCCTTAAATGAATTATTACGCATTAAAGTTCAACCTATGAGAAAGTTACTATTCCCAATTATAGCTATTGTTTTTACAATAGTTTTCACCACCGTTTCCTGTAAAAAGAAAAACGAAAATAATCCTGCAGGAAATCAGGAAAACACAAGCAATCCAGAAGACATGGCTTTTGACAGCACTCAAGTCGAAACGTTTTTCGCGAAGTATCCAAAACTGGAAAAATACAAGCCCGAAGTGGAATCGTTATATCGCAAACACCAATTTCATTATGTATGGTTTGATAAAAACGGAATCAATGAATTTGGGAATTTGCTACACAACAAAATCAGTAATTTGGCACAAGAAGGTGTTCAAACCGTTATTCCTTACAAAGAAAAATTAGACGAAATTTACGATGATGCTGATGACAATCAAAAACCAAATATTGATATCGAACTGTTAAATTCTGCACTGTACTTTTTTTATGCCGACAAAGTATATCATGGTTTAGACGCACAAAAAACAAAGGATATTGGATGGTATTTGCCTCGAAAAAAACAATCCTATGTCAGTTATTTAGATTCACTGTTAATCAATCCTTCTTTAATCAACAAGGACGAAAAAGGGGTGTTAGGCCAATATTACTTACTGAAAGACGTCTTGCAAAAATACCGTCAAATAGAAAAAAAAGGCGGATGGAAAGCCATAATTGCTGACCCAGAAGTGAAGTCCTACAAACTTGGAGACAGCGCTGCAGCAATTGCTCAAATAAGGCAACGATTATTTGTCACTGGAGATATTACTTCCGATTCAAAGAGTGCTATATATGATAGCGCATTGGCCACAGGAATTTTGAAATACAAAAAAAGAAGTGGTAATACACTCAATAAAACTATTTTGCCGGAACACATCAAAGACATGAATGTGACTGTAGCCGAACGTATTAAAACCATCACGGTCAATATGGAACGCTGTCGTTGGATTTCAAATGACATTACCAAAGCCAAAGAATTAATCGTAATCAACATTCCCGCTTACGAATTAACGTTTCTTAGAGATGGAAAATCAGTATTAAAGTCTAAAGTGGTCGTGGGAAAAGCCCTGAATAAAACGGTTATTTTCAGCGCTCCAATGAAATACATTGTATTCAGACCGTACTGGAATGTCCCAACGAGTATTTTAAAGAAAGAAATCCTTCCGGCAATCGAGAAGAATCCAAATTACTTGGAAGAACACGATATGGAGTGGAAAGACGATTACGTAAGACAAAAACCGGGACCTGAAAATTCACTGGGATTAGTGAAATTTTTATTCCCCAATTCGAATGCTATTTATTTGCATGATACGCCATCAAAAAGTTTGTTCAGTCAAGAAGACCGTGCTTTTAGTCACGGATGCATTCGTGTGGCCAAGCCGAAAGAACTTGCCGCCATGATTATGAAAGACGACAAAAAATGGAATCTTGAAAAAATAGAAACGGCGATGAACAGCGGAGAAGAATATTGGTACACACTCAAAAATAAAATTCCGGTTTACATTGGCTATTTTACCGCTTGGGTGGATACTGACGGAGTGGTTCATTTCTATGAAGATGTATATGACAGGGACGAAACATTAGCGCGATTGCTATACAACAGATAAATTTTGTTGGTTTCAAATAATCATAAAAGTCAGAATCAAATTTGAGACCGAATCTAGGACTGATTATTGATTCCGTTTCACCTTATATCCTATTCTTTTAATTTATCATTTTTCTCTTTTAAAACTTTTGCGTTTTGTGAGCTAACGATTTTTTTACCCGTTTGTTCTTCAATTTGTTTTCTCGTATCGCCCGCAATTTCACCACCTTTTAGGGCTATTCTTTTATTGTCTGCAAAAGTTTTAGGATTGTTTTCTTTGCTTATTTCTGTCGTAGTTGCTTCCGCCAACATATTTAAGACCAACTCTAAATTGGTCATGTTATCTCTTAGGTTTTCTTTTTTCAACCCTTTTAGATTCTTGTATTGTTTTACCGTATTCCCACTCCAAGCCTGGGTAATTATATCGGTGAGTGAGGCAAATTCTTCCCTTTTTTTAACGCCCTTATTTTCCCATTCATCGGTGAGTTCTTTTCTAACTTCTATACTTTTTAACCGCTGATTAATCCAAGCCGTACTGTACCCTAAATTCAAATAATTTTCCATAGCACGATCAATCGCCTTTTCAGGATCTTGACTTTCCTCTATTCTTTCATAGCCTATTTTGGCTAACCATTGTTTAAAAGGCTCTGCTTTTGGCGATGGAATGGATTGAATCAAACGGAATAGCTGCTCGGTATCAGCCACATCTGTTAAACGCATCTTACCATCAGGAGCTACCATTTTCAAACCGTTACAATTTGTAACGGTTTCATTTCCTTCGGCCAAAAGCCGCTTTTTTAAAACGCGCCAATAAACTTGTGGATTATTACTATCTGTTAAAGCGGCAATAATATCTACAATCGAAAAAAACCATTTCTCTTGTTCGTTATCCCAAGAGGAACGTATTTTTTGACTTTCAAATAATTTTATGTTTTCCATTGTTTTGCTTTATATAAATTCAACACTACTGAGTTGCAAGTTTTAAGTTCCGTTTGACCCTTCAATTAAATGTACTAATTTACTGCTAAAATAACAAAAAACCATTATCGCAATTCTAAAGAATCTTAACCAAAAAAAATGACACTTTCTTATTTAAAAGATAGTGTCATTTTTAGTTATATAGATGTTTACCCAAAGGCAACTATTTAATAGGTCTTCTGTTTTTCGAAAGTAGTTTCCAATACTTTTTTGATTTTATCCAGCGCACCTTGAAATGCTTTTTCGATAGTATCGGCATAGTTCGTCACCGCTACTGGCTGCATATTTACAGGACGTGCTTCAATCAAGCAACGCTTGTCATTACCACCTGACTTCTCACTATTTTCGTCTCCAAGATGCACTTCTAAACGGGTTACTTTTTCTTCAAAACGTGCCAAAGCTGTTCCCAATTCATCTGAAATATACGATTTCAAACGTGCGTGTCCTTCTACATTATTGTCTGTGTTGATTTGTATTGTCATAGTATTATTTATTTATGATTGTTTCTCAAACTTACCGATTGTTATATGAAAAACCGAGTGAATTAGTAAAAGATTGTGAAAAATAAATAATACTCATCCAGAATTAAAACAAGTAGCCGAATCGTAATTTAGTTATGGATTGATTGGGTAATTGGCATTGCTTCCCAGTATGAGTTTTTTCATTGCTCCGCCAATTCGGACATAGCCCTGGTGCCCAACGAAGGAGGAATCTCATTGTCCTTTGCAGTTGGCTTTTTTGATTTTGCTTCGAAATAATTTCAACCTGGATTTCAACCACACGGCTCTCCATATTTTTTCTAATCTCCGCCTTTTGCCAATGCATTCTCTTTTAAAAAAATAGCACTTCAATTATTCAAATTTTATAAAATCTGCTGAATCTGCTAAATCTGCGTGCCTATTTTTCACGCAGATTCAAGCAGATTCTAAATTAAAAATTTTATTTTTATTATATATTAAACACTGTTAGTTTTAAAAGCGAGTACCCTCCCTTTTGCAGTTTATCTTTCCATTTAAAATCTTTTTCTTATATTCATCCGACCATTCAATTCCTTTTATGAACAGAGACACGAGTATTGATTATCTCAACCTAAACAACATAACCTGGGATGTAATTATCATTGGCGGTGGTGCTACGGGATTAGGCATCGCATTAGACGCCGCGTTGAGAGGGTATAAAACGCTATTGCTGGAACAGTCCGATTTCACCAAAGGGACTTCAAGCCGAAGCACGAAACTAGTCCATGGAGGCGTGCGGTATTTAGCCCAAGGCAATATCCGATTAGTGTTTGAGGCGTTGCACGAACGGGGATTGCTCTTTAAAAACGCCCCGCATCTTACCCAAAATCAATCTTTTATAATACCCTCTTTCAGTATTTTTGGCGGTTATTTTTATACTTTAGGCTTAAAAATCTATGATTTGATGGCAGGCCGATTAAGTCTGGGAAATTCGGCTTTTATCAATGCACGGCAGGTTCAGGAATACTTACCCGGAATTAAGTCAAAGCACCTGAAAAACGGGACACTATACCACGACGGACAGTTTGACGATGCCCGTTTGGGAATAAACCTGGCACAAACCAGTGTCGAAAACGGAGCGCATTTGCTCAATTATATGCAGGTAACCGGTTTAGGAAAAAATAAAAATGGAAAAATAAACCAAGTGCAGGCCACCGATTTAGAAACAGGAAAATTGTATTCCCTAAAAACCAAAACGGTAATCAATGCCACTGGCGTTTTTGCCGATGCCATTCTTGGCATGGATGACGTGGAAAAAAAACCCATTATAATGGCCAGTCAAGGGACACACCTCGTTTTAGACCAATCTTTTCTCCCTACTGATTATGCCCTGATGATTCCTAAAACCAGTGATGGAAGGGTATTATTTGCCATTCCGTGGTACAATAAAGTAGTGGTAGGAACAACAGACATCGTCATAGACCTGGAAAGCCTGGAACCTAGGGCACTAAAAAAAGAAGTCGATTTTATATTAAGCACCCTCAACCAATATCTTATTAAGACCGTAACCAGAGCCGATGTATTATCCGTATTCAGCGGCTTACGCCCTTTGGCCAGACCACAAAAGAAGCATCAAAAAACCAAAGAAATTTCAAGAGGCCATAAAATAATTGTATCCAAAAGCGGCTTAGTCTCCATCATAGGCGGCAAATGGACCACCTACAGACGCATGGCCGAAGACACACTGGACCGCGTTATAAAAAAAGGAAACTTAAAACCCCGCAAATGCATCACCAAAGATTTTAAAATACATGGTTACACCCTAATCCAAGACCTTAAAGATCCGCTGCATCAGTATGGATCGGATGCGGAGGGAATTAGGGGATTAGCGCTTGAAAATCCAAAATGGGCAGAAAAACTACATCCCGATTATCCTTTCATAAAAGCCGAAGTCATCTGGGCCGTACGCCATGAAATGGCACGCAAAGTCGAGGATGTACTCGCACGAAGACTCCGAATTCTATTTCTGGATGCCAGAGCAGCCCTGAAAATGGCTCCCGAAACCGCACAACTCATCGCCACCGAAAGAGAAAAACCGGATTCTTGGGTACAGGAACAAATCAAAGATTTTGAGGTTTTGGCTAAAGGGTATTGGTTGGAGTAAAACAGAATTTTCCTGTTTTTGGGTAATTAGAATTAGCTTTTTTGATTTTGTCTCGAAATGATTTCTGACTGGATTTTAGCGATACAATCCTCCAGATTTTTTTCTATCTCCGCACTCCAGAAACGGAGCACTTTCCAGTTTTGTGATTCGAGATAGATATTGACTTCAATGTCCCGTTGCATATTTCGTTCTATTTTCTTTTGCCAAAACTCCGTATTGGTTTTTACACGGTCTTTTTGGGTTTCCCAGTCTTTGCCGTGGAAGAATTCACTGTCAACGAATATGGCAATTTTAAGTTTCTTGAAGGTTAAATCCGGTGTGCCGAAAATAGTTTTATTGTTTTTACGGTAGCGGTAGCCGAGATTCCATAGCGTTTTTGCCAAAAGTACTTCAGCTTTGGTATTGGTGCTGCGAATGGCAGCCATGTTTTTGGAACGTTGAGATGGATTGTGGACGTCCATTTATCCTAATAATTTAGTTTCAAAATCTTTAATTAAATTATCCAATAACTCTTTTTGTCTATCTTCTTTGTGTATGGCAATTAGTAAAGTGTTTTCCTTAATTTTTATTGCTTTGCCGTTTAATAATCTAAAATTTTTATTTACAAATATATCTATAGCATCATTTTCAAAATCTTTTTCGTAAAACTCAAAGCCACAATTATCCACAGAATTAAAATATTTTAAAAATTTATTTCTAAAATGATTCTTTGTGTCATTTCTAAAGGAGTTTATTTTATTAAAGTTAATACTTGTATATGATTTTAAAACAAAAAGAAAGTTAATTCTATACTGTAAAACAAACAAAGTATCTCTGTCAAAAATTCTGTCTTTAAAATGAAATGATTTCTTTACAGTTTTATATTTTTTCAATAAAGGCTCATCAAAATTCTTCTCATCATTCAGATGCCCATAAATAAAAAAATTGGGAGAAATATTATATCCTTCAGTTATATCATCACGATAACGGATATTATCATATGCTTTACTTTTGTTTAATAAATCAATATTAAACTGAATTACATTTTTTGCATACGTAAATTGTTTATATGTAGATAATTTTCCAGCTACACCATCTGATTTGTAATATTTTGAATCGCCAATATAAAATATATTATCTGTATCTATAATAGATTTATGCTCGAAAATATGATCAATTATTTTACCATCTTTATTGTTTTTCAATTTATCAATTGAAATTCCGTTAATAGATTTACTATCATAGATTTTATCAGTAAAAAGTTTGTCAATCATATCTTCAAAAACAATATTGTAGTTTCTTACAGAAATAAACTCTTCATTTTTTCTTTTGGGGCTACTTAAATCAGTTTTACTGAAATATAATTCACATAACTGATACATTCTTTTTAAAGTATCTGCAAAATATCGATGTTTAATTTTTCGAAGTTTTGTTAACCCTGTTCTCTGTAATTTTTCAAACTGACTTCCTCTTATTAGTTTGTAACTCTTATCAATTGTAACCGGTAAATCATGCTCAATTTTAAAATGATTCAGAATTGAGAAAAAATAACTTAATAATTCTTCTTCATCATTTACTTTTTTTTGCTTGTTTCTAATGTCAATATAAAGCGGCGAATTGTTCGAAATAAGAATTGGTAAAGATGTCCGGATTGTTTTCTCCCATTTAGCCTTTTTAGCCTGATTTGAGATAAATTCTATATGGTGATAAAGAATAGTGTTCTTGTTTTTTTTGTAAAAGTTTACGAAACTTAAAACTAAATCTAAATAAGAATATTCCGTTAGGCCTAAATTAGAATTCAATTCAAAGCTTTGACTACTTTCAATTATTACCGTATTCCTGTATCTATTTCTGAATTCTGCCAAACTATTATAAAAATAGATTAAAAGTTGTCTTACCCAAGCATAATTGACATCATGCTTAAAAGATATTTTTAAATCTAAATCAAATAATTGCTGAGGTGAAAGTTCAAAAGCTTTTTCCTCTATGATAAATACTTTAGGAAGAATATAAATTAATTCATTTTTACTGAAGGAATGATAATATCCAACACAATTTATTGTTCCAAACATTCCTTCCTGAATAAAGAATTTAGGATCATCAAATACTTCAAGCAAAGTATTTAAACTGTATTTTTCGCCTTCAATTAATATTTTCATTTTTCAATTTCTTCTTTAGTACCTTCTAACTCAATTTTTACTATAGCTACATTAAGTATTTCTGAAGAAAGTAATTTAATCAGATTCTCTTTTCCTTTAGTATTAATTGGAAAGAAGTCCTCGTATGAAATATCGCTTCCAATTAATGAAAATATTGATTCTTCTTCATCTTTGAAAACATCAATCCATAAATAAAACATTGCTTTATTTATAAATTCCTCTAATAATATTTCTTTATCATCAGGTTTAATAAAATAATTTCCAATACATTTATCCGACCCTAAATTACGGTTTGATTTTATTTGAGCATTTACACTTTCAATAAATTCAACCCATTTGAAAGATTGAATGTCATCAATTTTTACTGTAAATTCAAATGAATCATTTTTTGTAGCTGGTTTTATTTCAGTTGCATCATTATTAAATTCCTCATAGTTAATAGGAACATACTCCCAAGCCCATCTTCTTTTAAAAGCACTATCCATAGGAAAAAGTGATTGGTCTGAAGTATTCATGGAAGCTAAAATATTCAAATTTGAAGGTAATTTCATTTTTCCTCCATCAATGCCTTTTTTGCTTTTTTCATCTATCAAAACTGTTTCAAGGTGCTCTTTTAATTCTTTTGAAGGTGAAATAGAATAATTACTATTCCGGTCGAGTATTTGAAATAAATCGCCAAATATTTCTGCGCAATTTCCTCTGTTAATTTCTTCAATAGCTAAAAAATAATCTTTTGAAGGGTTTTTCCATGCTTCAACGTATATATTCGTAAAAACTTGTGGTACAAATTTGTATTTGATTTCTTCTGTTTTTTCATCTTCACTTTTTTCGGAAGAAGGTTTATATCCGCCAACAAAACAAGAATAATCATATTCAGGATGAAAAGTTATTCTTTCTTTTTGGCCTTCAGAGATATCTTGAAGTAGGCTCTCTATTTTATGTGATTTACCTGTACCAGGAGCACCATAATAGATTTTCTGTAAAGTAGATTTGTTAGATTTACTTTTTTGAAGTAATGAGTAAATGTCTCCTACTTTATTTGCTTCAAAATCTCCGTTAGATAAATCAGTTACAAACTTTTGAAGATTATTAAATGATAAAGTTCCTCCTCCATCGACATCTCCCCACTGTGTTGTAAAATATGAATATGGATATTCTTTTAAATGTAAATTTTCTTCAAAAAATCTTGGTGTATTAGAAGAACTCAATGCATCCTTATTTTGTTCTTT
This sequence comes from Flavobacterium arabinosi, assembly GCF_048158725.1. Taxonomy (NCBI): domain Bacteria; kingdom Pseudomonadati; phylum Bacteroidota; class Flavobacteriia; order Flavobacteriales; family Flavobacteriaceae; genus Flavobacterium; species Flavobacterium arabinosi. Next base: position 772,964 of record NZ_JBLNKX010000001.1, on the reverse strand, counting down.
ATCAAAAGCGCCAATTAAATTCCCCGAACCAAAATAAGGTTTTATTTTTATGCCTGTATATTCTGTTTCATTTATTTTTGAGTCTTTTTCAGTAATGTTTTTTACAACTTTTTCGTATCCATATTTGTCTAAAAATAACTTGAATGTTTTGAAAGCGAAATGCTTTAAATCTTTTTCTGAAACAACCGTCTTAATTTCAACAATATCAGATTTAATAAAGGAATTTTGTTTTGGTGCATATAAATCTGCTAATGATTCAAGTTCATGTATCGTTTTTTCCAAAGAACTTTTTTCTAAATCTATTTTTGCATCTGTATATTCAGAAGGAGATTTTTCATTTGCCCAATTAATAAGCTTACCAAAACTTGTGAAAAAGGCCTTTGTCTGTGTTCCAACTGCTGCTTCTGCAGCTGAATCACTAATAAATTTCGAAGCTAATTCGCGCCATTTTTTTTCATGATAAGTAGAATGTGGTTCAAAACTGTTTAAATTTAATAATACATCTTTAATGAAAGAAATTATAGAATCAAACCCAAGACTATAAGACTTACCCCCTGTGTTACCAGCAGTAATATAACCGCCTCTTACCGCTAGAATCGTGTTAAATTTTGAGTTTTTATTTACTTCCTCTAGATATGTAGATAAATTAATTAACTTCATAATAATTGTCTTTTTATTTCATTAAAAATTGTACGTATTACAGGGACCGAAACACTGTTGCCAAATTGTTTATAAGCTTGTACGTTCGAACTATGGATTATAAACTTTTTATCATATCCCTGAAGATTTGCGGCTTCACGAGGAGTTAGTTTTCTTGGATTTTTTCCTTCTTGCGATATGAGAATTTCACTTCCGTCTTTATAATATCTTGCAGAAATAGTATTTGTATGTGTGGAATCTCTGTGAAACAATGAAAATCCAAAACCATTCCCCTTTTCAAGATGTTCTTTTTTTCTCCTTATATGACCTGCATATAATTTATCAGAAATTGTATATTTTTCTTCTGGATAACTTTCAAGAATATCATTTATTTGTGTTTTTTTAGCCTTATTTAAATTTTCCTTATCAAAAATCACATCATTATTTTCATCAATTCCATAAGGAAATCGAAACGTTTTTTTATTTTCTATAAGTGAGGCCACTATAAAAATCCGTTCTCTATTTTGTGGCAATCCAAAATTTTTAGAATTTAAGATTTCATACGATGTTTCGTAGCCTAATTCTTTAAGAACATTTATGATTGTTTTAAGCGTATTCCCTTTATCATGATTTTTTAAACCTTTCACATTTTCTAAAAAAACTACTTTAATAGGAGTTCCATTTTTAATATTTCTATCTAAAATATCTGCTACATCAAAAAAAAGTGTTCCTCTGGTATCTTCAAATCCTTTTCTATGTCCTGCATTAGAAAAAGGCTGACAAGGAAATCCTCCACATAGAACATCAAATCCATGTGGTATAAATTTTTTTGTTTCTTCTTTAGTTATGTCTCCAAAAGGTATTTTCCCAAAATTATTGAAATATGTATTTTTTGCTGGTTCATCCCATTCAGATGAAAAAACACATTCGCCATTGACATCTTGCCCAGATATTCTGAACCCTCCTATTCCTGCAAATAAATCAATAAATTCAAAGTCAGGATTCTCGGGTTTTGGAAATGGAACTTCTTTAGAATTATCAAAAAGAGAATATTGTAGGGCATCTTCAGCCACTACATTAGTTATTTCAGTCTGAATATAATTTTGATTTTGAAGAGTTTTTTTTACAAATTTGACAGCTTCTTTTTTAAAAACTTTTCTGTTATTTTCAGAGCTTTGAGCATAATGGGTGTAACAGGCTCTACCATTACTCTCAGGCTCAACTAACTTAGTTTTAAATAAGCTTACATTAATCAAGTCAGAATTTATTACATCGCTCATTTCTTAAAATTATTATCATTGAAGAATGTCATAAAATCAGTTCCTAGTGCAATGATTATTTTATCTAAAATCTTCACAGTTACATTTCTTTTTCCAGTTTCTACTTTAGTCATGTAGGTTCTATCAACCTCAGCAATATTTGCTAATGCTTCTTGTGACAAGTCTTTAGCTTTTCGTAATTCTTTAATTCTGTCGCCAATTTTAATATTGATATCCATTAATTTTCTATTATTGAAGTGAAACAAATCTATCCGAATGTTGCCTTTGATGCAACGGCATAAGAGTCACTTATTACTATTGTTCATAAATTATTAAGCACAAAAAAACGCTACTCTTTCGAATAGCGTTTTTTGAACTTCTTGTTGGTTTATATGCATGATGTGATTGCTTCGTTCCTCGCAATGACAATCGTCTGAGGGAATCTAATGCCCTAGCCCTGATGGAAGCGGCATCCTTTTTCTTGCTTCTTTAGCAAGGAAAAGATATAGCGTACAGCAGGAAATAGCTTCTGAAATATCCCGAAGCCTCGGGACAGGACAAGCCCTAATTATCTACTTTTTCAATTCCGTTATGCCCATATTGTACAACGTAAATGCCTGAATATCGACATTTTCCTGAATGGTTGCCGCCACGGATTTTCCTGCGCCGTGTCCCGCATTGATGTCAATTCGGATAAGGGCTGGGTTTGTTCCAGTTTGTTTTTGCTGTAATTCGGCAGCAAATTTAAAACTGTGCGCCGGCACTACTCTATCATCGTGATCGCCCGTGGTGACCATCGTGGCCGGATATTGAATCCCTTTTTTTATGTTGTGTACGGGAGAATAGCCCTTGATGTAGTCAAACATTTCCTTGCTGTCCTGCGCGGTTCCGTAATCATACGCCCAGCCCGCGCCTGAGGTAAAGGTGTGGTAGCGCAACATGTCCATCACGCCTACGGCCGGCAAAGCGACTTTCATCAAGTCCGGACGTTGGTTCATCGTGGCGCCCACGAGCAATCCGCCGTTTGACCCGCCACGAATGGCAAGAAATGGTGGAGACGTGTATTTCTGGGCAATCAGATATTCCGCCGCTGCTATGAAATCATCAAAGACATTTTGCTTTTGCATTTTGGTTCCCGCATCATGCCATTTTTTCCCGTATTCGCCACCGCCACGTAAATTGGGTACGGCCAAAATACCTCCGTTTTCCATCCAAACGGCATTGGCAATACTGAAACTTGGTGTCAAACTCACGTTGAATCCACCGTAACCATAAAGCATCGTTGGGTTTTTACCGTCCAGTTTCAATTCTTTTTTGTGGGTGATTAGCATCGGGATTTTGGTTCCGTCTTTGGAAGTATAAAACACTTGTTTGGACTCGTATTCCTCGCTGTTGAAATCTACTTTTGGTTTTTGATACACCGCAGAAGTTCCTGATTTTGGTTCAAACGAATAGATAGAACCCGGAGTGATGTAATTTGTGAACGAATAATAAAGTATTTTTTCTTTTTTCTTTCCGCCAAAACCACCGGCAGTTCCTACGCCCGGTAATTGAATTTCCCGAACCAGTTTTCCGGAATAATCGTATTGTTTCACCACCGAAACGGCATCTTTCATATAATTGGCAAAGAAATAACCGCCGCCAGTTGTTGGTGTCAAAACATTCTCGGTTTCAGGAATGAAATCTTTCCAGTTTTCCGGTTTCGGGTTTTTGAAATCCACGGTGACGATGCGTTTATTGGGCGCATTCCAATCGGTTTCTATGAATAACTTCGCGCCTTCGTTATCGATAATATTGTTGTCGCTCTTGAAATTATCCACAAGGATCACAATAGGACTGTTAGGCTTAGTCAAGTCTTGAATGTACAATTCGTTTCCATAGGTGGAAGTCGATGCCGTGATGACTAAATAATGATCGTCCTCCGTCACACTTCCGCCAACATAACGTCGTTTTTGGTCTGCGCCAAAAATCACTTTATCTTCTTTTTGTGGCGTTCCTAACTTGTGGAAATACAGTTTGTGTTGGTCCGTCTTCGCCGATAATTCGCTTCCTTTTGGTTTGTCATAACTGGAATAATAGAATCCTTCGTTTCCTCTCCAAGACACGCCGCTGAATTTTACATCGACAATCGTATCTTCCAATACTTTTTTAGAAATGGCATCTAATATAATGACTTTTCTCCAGTCGCTGCCGCCTTCTGAAATGGCATACGCCACTTTGGAACCGTCTTTGGAGAAATCCATTCCGCCAAGCGATGTGGTTCCCTCTTTAGAAAAAGTATTGGGATCCAGGAAAACAGTTTCCGTTCCTTTGGCGTCTTTTCTGTACAACACCGATTGGTTTTGCAAGCCGTTGTTTTTGTAGTAATACGTATAATTCCCCTCGACAAAAGGAGCGCCTATTTTCTCATAATTCCACAGTTTTTCGAGTCTTGCTTTTAATGCATCGCGAAAAGGAATTTTGGATAAATAATCGTACGTCACTTCGTTTTGGGCTTTTACCCAAGCGCCGGTTTCAGCAGATTTGTCGTCTTCGAGCCAGCGGTACGGATCAGCAACTTTGGTATCGAAATACACATCGACTGTTTCTCCTTTATGGGTAATGGGATATTTTATAGGATTTTGATTTTGTCCAAAGGATGTTATTGTCGTTGAAACTGCCATTATTAAAAAAGTTTTTTTCATTAAATTCTGATATAAATCATTACAAAAATAGACAAATAGTTCTTGTTCCTTATGTAACGAATTCTTAAAAAGTTAGTTATATCAATTGCGAACACACTGAGTTCGCAATTCAAGAATTAATCATTTCTTATCTATTGAAAATATAAACTATGTAAGAAATTTAAATTCATTTAAGTTAGAACCGTAAGCATCTGAAAATAGGTTCGCTAAAGCGAAATACTGATAAAAAACAGATTTCCCACAACGCTAATCTGCTGAATCTGCGTGAAAAATTTTTGGCACGCAGATTTAGCAGATTCAGCAGATTTTATAAACCGTAATACTATTTCGAATTTTTAACCAAACATTTGAAAAGAATTAGATAGAATTATACTAATTCAAAACGAATTTCGAGATTACAAAATATCAAGATCAAACCCCAAATATTTAAAACTAAACTTTAACGAATTTCAAAACCAATCCTATTGCATCTACTTTACGTAAACAAATGAATAATTAAAATCATTTCTTAAATGAACTTATATTCCTTATATGTTGAAAAATTTAACCAAAAAACGCTACTCTTTCAAATAGCGTTTTATTTTTTTGCTGAAGCAAATGAATTACAAATTAAAATTCACGCCCAAAACAACGTTCCTTCCTATGTTAGGAATTCCATCCGTTTTCAAGCGGGAAAGGTGTGCGATGTAACTTTTGTCCAATACATTGTTCCCGTTCAGGTTGACATCAAAAATCGTTTTACCCAATTTTACTTTTCCTCCAAAACCCAGATTTACCAAGGAATAGCCATTGGACTTCGTCTCAAAACCACTCACATTATTTTGATTGAAAGTCGTGGACAGATTCAAAGTGGCAAAACCATCTTCGAGCCAGTTATTGATATTGAATTCGGTTCTAATCGTATTATTCCAATTATTTGCAGGAATCAAAGGCAGGAAATCGCTCCCGACGCTTCGGGATTGTTTCTTGCCCGTTACGGTTTCAAAACTGGTTTCGTAATGCAACCAATCTAAAGGATGCGGGTGAAAATGTAGTCCTATTTCGCCTCCATACAACTTGGCATTGTTCTGAATATAGTCGAAAACAGCATTGTCGTCAATCACATCTCCTGTTGGCGAAGTATAGATATAATTGTTGATGTGGTTGTAAAATCCATTGGCAAAAAACTCAAAATGGGTGTTTTTGTATTCCAAATTCACATCGGTTTGTACGTTTTGTTCCGTTTTCAAATCGCTGTTTCCTACTTCATACCGGTTCGTTCCTTCGTGAACTCCATTGGACGTTAATTCGGCCAGGTTTGGCGCTCTAAATCCGGAAGCAAGATTCAAACGCAACGTCAAATCATTGGCAAGATTGGTTTTGTACCCCAAGGAAGCATTGAAACTGTCGAATGATTTATCGATGGCTTTAAAATAGCCTTCGGAACCTGCAATTCCATGTTCAACGGTAGTAATTTGTCTGTTATCGAAACGCAATCCGGCTTGCAACACATTGGTTTTCCACTCATAGTTAGCGGTTCCAAAAACACCAAAATCATTGGTAGTCGCATCTGGAATTAAATATTCTTCTCCCGAATTAGTGTTGGTTTGGTGCATGCCCTGAATTCCAAAAATAGATTCCACTTTGCCTATTGTTGGCAAATGGTATTTCGCATCGTAATTAAATGTTTTCAGTTTCATGTGCAAGCCAGCGACATTGCTGTCTACGAACTCACTTCGGTCATTGGCAACATAACCCAAATCGACATCCAGTTTTGATTTTTGGAAAAAGAAAACATTGTTCAAACTCAGCAAATGATTGAAAACGCCTTGTCTTGGAAATCCGGTTTCCTTACTGGTGGTTTGTTCTGCAATGCCATCTTCCGGAATTCCTAAATCCAACTTGTTGTAATTGTAACGCAACACACTTGAGAACTTGGCATTGCTATACCCAATTCCTGTTTTGAAATCGGTTTCATTGTAACGGGTATTCGTTACTCGGTCGCCAGTAGCAATTTTATAATCAGAATGCGTATTATAACTTCCGCGAGCGAGAAATTTCCAGTTATCGGTAGACGTTTTCAGTCCCAAAGAAGAATTACTTCCCAGCGTATTCGAGAATAATTTTTGACTAAAATTAGCTTTGAAGGTATTCGCATCAGCAAACTTTTCGGGATTAAAATACAGAACGCCACCCAAAGCATCTGAACCGTACAGCAACGAAGCCGGCCCTTTGATAACCTCAACACTTTCTATTCCGGAGTCGTTTAGTCCCAAACCGTGTTCATCGCCAAATTGTTGATTTTCCATGCGAACACCTTGTGAATATACCAAAACCCGATTGCCGCTCAGTCCGCGAATCACAGGTTTCCCAATGGATGTTCCCGTAGAAACCTGTGAAACTCCCGGAATCGTGGCCAGTCCTTCGATTAACGTGGCAGTTCCTTTTCGTTGTAATTCTTTCATGCTTTGATGTTCCACTTTCATCACATTTTGCGATTGTATTTTATTGAAAGCGGTCGAAACAATCACTTCATCCATTTGGAATATCGTTTCTTCAAGGATTACATACAGTGTATTTTCCTTTTGCAAACCAATTATCGTTTTATTTTGTGTCCCAAATCCTACGAATGTAAAAGTCAATTTTAGGTTTCCATTAGGCAGATTGGTAAAGGTGTATTTTCCGTTTTCATCTGTTGCGGTTCCCTTGTGTAATTCTGATGCATAGACGGAAACGCCTTTTAAGGGTTGGTTATTCCTATCCGTTACGATTCCTGAAAGGGTATTTTGCGCTTGAAGCATCGCCGAAAACCCCAAGAATAGGGTTATAATAAATTTTTTCATTGAAAATGATCGTATTGTTCCTCACCCCAACCCTCTCCACACGAGCAGCAGCGAACTGGCGAAGCAAATGAGAGGGAGCCGAGTCTGGAATTAATTAGTAAATAAATTGTAGTTGCAAAATCACTTTGAACAAGTGAAATTGCATTTGAAATGAAACAAATTCAGTTAATACCCTATTTTTTATAAACTAGTCCTAACTGTCACTTCCAGCGCAGTCGAGAACAATTAGCGCATCTCGACTCGCTCGATGTGACAAAAAATCCTATTAGACTAATCAATATTAACTAAATAGTATAAAGACAAATAGGAGGTCCGCGATGGGAATATAAACTTCCGGAAAACGAAAGAACCGTTTCCTTAGCAGCAAAGAAATAAGGAATTTCTTTGTAACTTGAGTATAATTGATAGGAGAAATCTTTTGGTGAAATATAACTGCCAAAAGTAAAATCACAGACATAACAATGATCAAAATTGTGGTGTTGATGCGTTATCTCTTTATTGGTAACATTGTATTTATGATGACAATTCTTTTCGGAAAGCTGCTTCTCTAAATGTTCATAGGTATGAAAGGATTGAAACAGTATTGAGAACAATACCGCAATCGCCAAAGAAAGACTTAATAGGAGTTTATTCTTTTTCATCCTTGACAAAGATAACAAAACATAAAAAAGAAAACCATTTGTTCTGACAAATTATATTTTGTCTGAACAAATGGTTTTAATTTGAACTAAAAATTTAGTATTACACCAATTTAGCAGCAATCAAATATTCCGCAATTTGTATGGTGTTTGTAGCAGCTCCTTTTCTAAGGTTATCAGCAACAATCCACATATTCAAGGTGTTTTCCTGGCTTTCGTCACGACGAATTCTACCTACAAAAACATCATCTTTACCTTGTGCGTACATTGGCATTGGGTAGGTATAGGTATCATTGTTATCTTGAACCACAACACCATCTGTATGATGTAAAATATTTTGTACTTCGCTAATATCAAAATCATTAGTAAATTCAACATTTACCGCTTCACTGTGTCCACCAACGATTGGCACACGAACAGCAGTAGCCGTAACTGCAATTGAATTATCACTTAAGATTTTTTTAGTTTCACGAACTAATTTCATTTCTTCTTTAGTGTAACCGTTGTCTTCAAATGAATCACATTGTGGAATTGCATTTCTGTGAATTGGATATTTGTAAGCCATTTCACCTTGAACTCCTGCGTATTCATTTTCTAACTGTTGCACTGCTTTTACACCCGTTCCAGTGATGGATTGATACGTAGAAACAATAACACGTTTGATGTTGTATTTTCTGTGTAATGGAGCCAAAACCAATACCATTTGTATCGTAGAACAGTTTGGATTTGCAATGATTTTATCGGCTGCAGTCAATTCAGATGCATTGATTTCAGGAACGATTAATTTTTTGGTTGGATCCATTCTCCAAGCCGATGAATTATCGATAACGGTTGTTCCAGCTGCTGCAAATTTTGGAGCCCATTCCAGTGAAGTATCACCTCCTGCAGAAAACAAAGCAATATCCGCTTTCATGTCTACAGCAGTTTGCATACCAACCACTTTATATTTTTTACCTTTATATTCTATTTCTTTTCCCACTGATCTTTCAGAAGCAACCGGAATTAATTCTGTTACAGGGAAATTTCTTTCTGCCAATACTTTTAACATTACTTCGCCAACCATTCCAGTAGCGCCTACAACTGCTATTCTCATAGTATATTTTTATTATTGAATATTAAATTTGAAAGGCAAAAGTAAGTAATATTCAAATTAAAACAAGCGTGTTCACAAAAAATAACAAATTGTTATAAATATAACAATTGAATTATTTATACCTGGAACAATACATGATTTGTCTGTTAAACAAAAAGAAAAACCGCCTCCATTACGAAGCGGTTTAGTCCTGAAATTGATTCAGGATAAATTAGAATATTATAGTATAGCGGCATTATTTTTTCAATAAATCTCTAATTTGGGTAAGCAATTCCACTTCTGTAGGTCCAGCAGGAGCAGCAGGAGCCACTTCTTCTTTTTTTCTGGCTCTTTCAGCGGCTCTTAAAATGACAAAAATAAAGAAGGCAATAATAACGAAGTTGATAATCGCCTGAACTAAATTTCCATAAGTAATTACTGCGGCTCCGGCAGCTTTTGCTGCAGGTAAATTTTCATAACTGTTTCCGTCCAGCGTGATGAATTTTTGTGTAAAATCAATTCCGCCAGTTATCAAACCTACAATTGGCATAATAACGTCATCTACAGCAGATCCTACAATTTTGCCAAAAGCAGCACCAATAACAACTGCAGTTGCCAAACTCAATACATCGCCTTTCATTAAAGAGGCTTTAAAATCACCGAAAAATCCCATAATTAATTTTTTTAGGTTAAAAATATATTTTTGCTAAACGAATTTAATCAAAATTTTAATACAATTAACACCCCTTTACCCAAATTAATTACTCCCTGTAAAACACTCGTTTTACCCGTTGCGAAATGCTCGTGAGAACTTCATACGGTATCGTATTCAATTTTTGGGCTATGTAATTCACAGTTGGGCTTTCGCCAAAAATAATTACAGCATCCCCTTCTTTACAATCAATTTCGCTGACATCTACCATTAACATATCCATGCAAATACTGCCAAGAATAGTCGCTTTTTCATTTTTAATAGTCACAAAACCAATTCCATTTCCCCAACCTCTTGAAATTCCGTCTGCGTAACCGATAGGAATTGTGGCAATCTTTGTTGGTTTCTCCGCCATAAATCGTCTGCCATAACCCACACTTTCACCTGCAGGAATGGTTCTGATTTGAGAAATTACTGATTTGAGTGTTCCTACATTTTCTAAATACTTCTGTTCCTCACTGTCATTTGAAACGCCGTAAAGGCCAATCCCCAGGCGAACCATGTCGTATTGCGAATCGGGAAAATTACTGATTCCCGAAGTATTTAAAATATGCCGCACGGGTTTTATTTCTAATTCGGTCATCAATTTTGAGGATAATTTCTCAAACAAATCAATTTGTGAATATGCAAAATCTTTGTGTTCTAAATCGTCACTTGTCGCCATGTGGGACAAAACGCTTTTCACTTTAACAGTTTGATTTCCTTTTAAAGTCGCAATCAAATCATCAATGGTATTGTTCTCAAAACCCAAACGGTGCATTCCGGTATCGAGCTTTATATGAATAGGGAAATGTTTTAGTTTTTTTTGTTCGGCAATTTTCAGGAACGCACGCAATCCTTTCAAACTATAAATTTCAGGTTCTAATTGATGTTGGATAATCGCTGCAAAACTGGTCGTTTCCGGATTCAATACCATAATTGGCAAATTAATTCCGCCATTTTTTAACGAAATTCCTTCATCGGCGAAAGCCACACCCAAGTAATCCACTTTGTGATGTTCCAGCAATTTGGCAATTTCAAGACCTCCGCTTCCATACCCAAAAGCTTTTACCATCACCATTATTTTGGTTTTGGGTTTTAACTTTGATTTGAAGAAATTCAAGTTGTGACTGATGGCATTCAAGTTAATTTCCAGAACGGTTTCGTGTGTTTTCTCCTCTAACAAAGCCACAATTTCTTCAAAATGAAACGTTCGCGCTCCTTTAATCAAAATCGTTTCATTGTTGAAATTCAAATCGTCGAAACTAGAAATAAATGCTTCCGTATTTTTGAAAGTAACACAGTTGGTGAATTTATTTTCGAATGACGAAATGGTTTCTCCAATTCCGATAACTCTGGTAATTTTGTTAGAAACTATCAATTGGGCAACTTTCGAATACAACTCCTCATTGGACAAACCACTTTGAAAAATATCCGATAATATTAAGGTCTTTTTTTGACGTTTATTTTGACTTTCGAGAAAATCCAACGCTATTTTCAGCGATTGAAAATCGGAACTGTAACTGTCATCGATTATACTGCAATTATTGATTCCATTTTTAACTTTCAGACGCATTTCGACCGGATACAATAATTCCATTCGGCTTTGAATCGTCTTTTCGTCATATTTAAAATGCAACAGAACCATCAAACACGAAATCGCATTTTCAATGGACGCTTTGTCCTGAAACGGAATGGTCAATTCGAATGAATCGGTATTGTATCGGTACTGAATAGTTGTGCTGTCGTTTTTAATTGCTGTATTAGAAACAAAAACATCCACTTCTTTTGAATCAAAACTCCACGTAAATGGTTTTGTTTTTTTAGAAATAAAGGAATCAACTAGTTCGTCCTTTTGATAAATGACCACTTCTGAATCTTCAAAAAGGCGCATTTTCTCTTTTATTTTTTGTTCCAAATTTGTAAAACCTTCGTCGTGTGCGGAACCAATATTTGTTAAAATCCCAATCGTGGGTTTGATAATGGGCTTCAGTTTTTCCATTTCTGAACCGGTAGAAATCCCGGCTTCAAAAATCCCAAGATTGTGCTGCTCATTGATTGCCAAAACGGACAAAGGAACTCCAACCTGTGAGTTGTAGCTTTTTGGGCTTCGAATAATATTATAATCCGGACTTAACAGAAAATTAAGCCATTCCTTCACTATCGTTTTACCGTTGCTTCCCGTCAATCCGATAATAGGAAAATGAAAAAGACCCCGATAATACGCCGCAAATTGTTGTAAGGCTTCCAATGTATTTTTGACAACCAGGAAATTAGCTTTGGTTTCACAATCTTCAGGAATATAGGTAACTACAAAGTTCTGAACTCCTTTTTCAATTAAATCTTTAATGTAATTGTGCGCATCATTATTGGTTCCAACTAAAGCAAAAAACAAGGTTTGCGAACCATTTTGCAACGAGCGGCTGTCGATAGAAATAGTATCAATTGAAACGGCACTGTTGTCGCCTACAAATTCGGCCTGAATTTGAGGTATTATACTTTGGATTTTTAGACTCATTGATTTGAAACGCGAATGACGCCGATTTTACTGATTGACAAGAATTATTATATCGAAAGGAAAGCAGCGTAACTTTTGCGAAAGCGCACTAATTAATTGGTTTCTTTCTAAAACTTCCTCAAAAATAACACTTCTTTTCAAAATGAAGACTTCGAAACGCTACAATTTACAGCTATTGGTGCTTCTTAAAGACATAGGAAACAACTTATCAAAATATTGTAAAAGTTAAAAACACCATAAACCTATACCAACTATTTTATCAGATTTGCTATATTTGTTTGTATAAATAAGCCCCGAACTCTTGAAAAAAATCCTGCCGATATTCTCTTATATTTTCCATCCGATATTTATACCATCAATGGCAACGTTGGTTTACCTTTTTTTCAATGCGTCTTATTTTACAAATCAGGAAAAAATTTTCGTTTTTTTCCAAATCTTAATCATCACCATAATCGTCCCTCTCCTGCTGTTTTTTATATTACGTGCTGCCGGAAAAATTGATTCCATAATGGTTGCCGAAGTTTCACAACGTAAAATTCCTTTGCTCCTTCACTCGTTTCTACTTATTTTATTGGTTCGAAAAAGCATTACTTTAGATCGATATCCCGAATTACATTTCTTCTTTTTGGGAGCGTTGATGAGTACTTTACAAGCCTTGATTTTGTCCTTTTTCAAGACAAAAGCCAGCTTACACATGATGGGCATCAGCTCCTTAACGGTATTTGTTATTGGAATAAGTATGCATTTTCAGGTTCAAAGCACTTTTCTGATTGCCTTTTTAATTCTAATGAATGGCCTTGTGGCTTCCTCCCGTTTAGAAATGAAGGCGCATACAACTACTGAGCTGATTATTGGGTTTCTCCTTGGAAGTGTATCGCAACTGCTTTTGTTGTATTTATGGCTATAAAATATAGAAAATAATTCCAATATTCAAAGAAGTCATATCAATAGGTTCACCATCAATTTTTGCAGATTTGAACAGGGAATTCAAACCATAATACGCATATACATTTATCGTATTATAACCCGATGAAATATAGGCACCGTATAAAAATTTATTAAAATCTTTATTCCTTGAAACAACAATTTTACCTTGATCATCAGTATAAATAGAGCGGTCGTAAATTAAATAGCTGAATTTAAATCCACCGTAAATCCTCCAAAACTTATAACTTTCATAGGTTGACGTCCTCCATCTGAACTCAATAGGGACATCTACTAATAGTTGTGAAAATTTATTTTTACTGAAGGTTGTTTCGGCATCAATAATCGAATAAACAGCCGTTTGGTCCGTTTTGTAAATGGCAAGATTCTGATTGTAATTATTATAAGTCAAACCGATACCTGAAGCTATTGCAATGGTTCTTTTTTTATTTACAGGCATATCTCTAAGGAAACCAGCCGAAAAACCAGTTGACAATTTACTTTGGGATAAACCTTCCGGTTTTTTCGTTAAAGTATTGTATGTAAATCCAAAATAAAACTGGTCTTCTCTGTACAGCGAATCAATTTTAACTTTTGGATTATTTTCAGCAATCACATTTTCTTGAGAAAAAACATGAAAAACAGATAAGAAAAGAAAACAACTCAGAAATAATCGCATAGGTCTTTGGGTTTAAAATTGCTGACGGATAATTTCAAACAAAGATTAGTTTTCACTTCTCATTTCAGCATTACAAATATACCCTTTTGATAGTTTTATTATATCTAATGCTGATAAAATAAACTTTTAACACACCAAATCAATGGAAGAATTTAAAAAGGAGATTAAAAGAAAACCCAGAATATTTGATTCCCTTTAAATCTCCTTCTGTCCATATAATTGTATCTTCTTAAAATAACAAGAAACATTTCTACTGAATATTGTTCTTCGGCCTCAGGAAATCCCGTTATTAAACCCCACTATATACACTAAATCCGCCATCAATAGGCATGACAATTCCAGTTATAAAACTTGCGGCATCTGAACACAAAAACTGTACTGCACCATTTAATTCATTGATATCACCAAAGCGTCCCATAGGAGTCTGGGCAATCACTTTCTTGCTGCGGTCCGTTAATGATCCGTCAGGATTAATCAAAATATTGCGGTTTTGCTCTCCGATGAAAAAACCCGGTGCAATAGCGTTGACACGTATACCATCCCCATATTTCATAGCTAAATCACATGCTAACCATCTGGTAAAATTATCTACCGCACTTTTAGCCGCAGAATAGCCCGGAACACGGGTAATAGCAGCTATCGCAGCCATTGACGAAACATTTACAATAGAACCTTTTCCTTGTTTTGCCATTATTTTACCAAAAGCCTGACTGGGATAAACCGTACCGTTCAAGTTTAAGTCCACTACTTTATCCCATTCTTTCAATTCCAAATCAAAAAAACACTGATCCGGCTTAAGTGTTGCACCAGGCGTATTTCCTCCGGCAATGTTCAGTAAAATATCTATTCTGCCCCATTTTTCCACTATCTTTTGAGCAACTGTTTCTAATTCCTCTTTGTCTAACACATTGCAAACAAATCCTATCACTTCTGCTCCTGTAGCCTGAAGTTCAATAACCGTGGCATCCACTTTTTCCTGTTTTGTACCCAGTGCCACTACTTTTGCGCCAGCGCTTACAAAATTACGTGCAATACTTCCTCCCAATACACCACTCGCACCAGTAATGACTGTAACTTTATCTTTTATACTAAACTGATTATCCATACTATTTATTGATTTATTTCATTTTTTACAGTTGCAATAATTCCTGAAACTTGTGCTAATGCAAACATGCGTCCCAAAAATGAATATCCGGGATTATATGTTTTATCGACATCATCCAACATCAATTTCCCATGATCGATACGCATGGGCAAATTTGGATTTTCCTTTTCAAAAATCCGGACAACCTCAATCAAATGACCGCGTCCTTCAAGATGTGATGCTTCCACGAAATTCCCGTTTTCATCTACATCAGTGCTTCTTAAATGTACAAAATGCGTGCGTTTTGCAAATTTTTTGGCCAATTCAGGCACATTATTACGCAAACTTGCGCTCAAAGATCCGGCACAAAAAGTCAAGCCATTATTAGGACTGTCCACAGCATTCAAGAGCCATTCGATATCATCTGATCCGCCTACAATTCTGGGCAATCCAAAGACAGCAAATGGAGGATCATCAGGATGCACACAAAGATTTACACCATATTCTTCCGCTGTGGGAATAACACTTTCGAGAAAATATTTCATATTTTCCCTTAATTGATTCCTGTCAATTCCGTCATATAATTTTAACAAACGCTTGAATAACTCAACAGGTTGCTGATCTCCTTCTTTGATGTTCCCATTGATAAACCCCTGTGTTTTGACAATAATCGTTTGGATCAACTCCTCTTTTTCTGCTTCAGTGATGCGTTTATCTAATTCCTGAACTGCCTCTAATTCCTTAGCCGTATATTCTTCCTCAGCTCCTTCTCGCTTCAAAATTTTTAAATCGAAATAAGCAAAACGCACTTTATCAAAATAAAGAGTCATGGTTCCGTCTTCGTGTTTTTTATATAAATCAGTACGAACCCAATCAATCACGGGCATAAAGTTATAACAAACTGTTTTCAGCCCTGCTTTCCCCAGGTTTTCAAGACTGGCTCTATAATTCTTCAGTAATTGCTCTCTTTCTTTTCCGCCATATTTAATACTTTCTGAAATCGGTAAACTTTCCACCACCGACCAGCGTAATCCGAAGCTCTCTATATACTGCTTCAAATCATTAATTGCGTCCAATGTCCAGACTTCTCCATTAGGTACATCATGTAATGCGGTCACAATTCCTTCTACGCCTATTTGACGAAGCATATCAAGGGTAATATTGTCTTTTTTCCCAAACCATCTCCATGTTTTTTCCATACAACTTACTTTTAATTATCGCAAAATTCACTCTCCGGTCGCAACTATTTTCTTCCAGTTGTCCAATAGTTTCTAATCTGCTTTTTTCTTTAATAAAACCTTTATCTCCTTTAAAATTAATCGAGCACAATAATAAGAATCTAATTTTGTAGAACTATCCTGATTGCCATAATTATAGCAGAGTCATTAAATTAAAACGACTCAAATTAATTATTGGTTTAAAGAAGTTTAAACATTTTTTAAAAAAATTGCTTGTTAAAAAATTAAAACCAATATTTTTACTTTAAAAATTTTTAACGATTAATCAAAAACGTCTTCAAATCAGACTTAAAACAATACAACGATGCAAATTGGAATTATAGGATTAGGAAAAATGGGCTTCAACCTTGCCCTTAACTTACAACGAAATGGTTACGACGTAGTAGCCCAAGATGTCAATACTGACTTTGTAACAAAAATTGGTCAGGAAGGAATCACAACCGCACATTCCGTGAAAGAATTGTGTCAAAAACTGAACGACCGAAAAGTGATTTGGCTAATGGTTCCCGCTGGCGAAATTGTAGACGGAGTAATCACTTCCCTAATTCCTTTTTTAGAAAAAAATGATATTATCATTGACGGAGGAAACTCTAACTATAAAGATTCAAAACGTCGCTATTCTCAACTGAAAGAACTTGGCATTGACTTTTTGGATTGTGGAACTTCAGGAGGAACTTCAGGTGCCTTGAATGGTGCTTGTACGATGATTGGTGGAGACGCTCCAGTATTTGAATATGTCGCACACGTTTTCAAGGCTATTTCTGTTGAAAATGGTCATTTATATACTGGTGCAGCCGGAAGCGGTCATTTTACTAAAATGGTTCACAACGGCATCGAATACGGAATGATGCAATCTATTGCTGAAGGTTTTGAGGTTTTTGAACACTCTGAATTTGATATCGATTTCGAAAAAACGGCTAAACTATTCAATCACGGTTCCGTAGTACGCAGTTGGTTAATGGAACTAACCGAAAATGCTTTTTCTAAAGACCCTAAATTAGATGGCATTAAAGGAATTATGCATTCCTCTGGTGAAGGAAAATGGACACTCGAAACAGCCTTAGATTTAGGCGTTCCTACTCCAGTTATTGCGCTTTCAATCATGATGCGCTACCGTTCCCAAATGCAGGATACTTTCTCCGGGAAAGTGGTAGCAGCACTTCGCAATGAATTTGGCGGTCATGCAGTCGAAAAAAATGAGTAATAGATTTTTATTTCATTTAAAAATAATCTCGACTGCGCTTGATTGACACCCATTATCTGATTTCTAATTTATCACATTCCAATCTATGTCCATATTGATCTTAATTGCAAGTATTCTTTTGCTGCTTGTCTTGATATCCGCAGTAAAACTCAATGCTTTCATTTCATTGATTATCGCTTCTTTTTTTGTGGGAATTACCAAAGGCATGCTATTTCCTGATATCATAAATTCCCTTCAACAAGGAATAGGAAGTACTCTGGGTTCTTTGATTTTGATCATTGCCCTTGGAGTTATATTGGGAAATATCCTTTCGGATAGTGGCGCAGCACAACGAATAAGTTCGGTGATGATTCGGTCTTTTGGTATCAAACATATCAAATGGGCGATGTTGCTTACAGGTTTTGCAGTAGGAATTTCGATGTTTTACAATGCCGGATTTGTGATTTTGATTCCAATGGTTTTCGCTGTCGCAAAAACTACTAAGCAACCCATTATTTATCTTGGAATTGCCATGGCTTCGGCGCTTTCTGTAACACACGGTTTTTTGCCACCTCATCCTGGACCAACAGCCATTGCAGTGATTTTTAAAGCTGATATTGGAAAAACACTACTCTACGGATTAATAATTGCCCTTCCTACTTTAGTGATTGCAGGGATTATTTTCCCAGAATTCATTAAGAAAATTATCGCCAATCCACCCAAAGGATTATTCGAAAGCAAAACATTCGACGAAAAAGAAATGCCATCTTTCGGTATCAGTTTTCTGACGGCGCTAATTCCTGTCATTTTAATGGCATTGGCAACAACAAGTGAATTAACCTTACCTGAAGAATCCTCTTTACGTCATATTCTTGGCTTTATTGGAAATCCAACCACTTCTATGCTAATTGCGGTGTTGTTTGCGATTGTTTTTTTAGGCATCAATCGCGGAAGAAAGATGCAGGATATTATGGATAAATCCAGTTCGGCATTGAGTTCAGCAACCATGATTATTATGATTATTGCGGCTGGGGGCGCTTTCAAACAAGTATTAATCGACAGCGGCATCGGCACTGATTTAGCTGCTTCTTTCGAGCAATCAACTCTTTCTCCTTTACTTTTAGGTTGGTTAATCGCAACGATTATTCGCATTGCATTGGGTTCAGCAACCGTAGCAGGATTAACCGCGGCAGGGATTGTACAGCCTTTGGTTGCTAGTTCAGGAATAAGTCCAGAATTAATGGTATTATCCATTGGAGCAGGAAGTTTAATGTGTTCTCATGTGAATGACACCGGTTTCTGGATGTTTAAAGAGTATTTCGGAATCAGTATTTCGGATACATTTAAAACATGGACCGTCATGGAAACTATCATTGGAGTAATGGGATTGATTGGTGTCCTATTGCTGAATTTACTGGTGGGATAACAAATAATTAAACTAAAAAATGGAGCAATTTTACATAGGAATAGACATTGGTACCACAGCAACAAAAGCCGTGTGTTTTGACATAACTGGAAAAGTGATTCGGGAATGCAGCCAATCTTATCCCATGTATCATCCAAAGCCAGATTGGAGTATTCAAAAACCCGATGAAATTGTTGCGGCAGTTTTAGAATGCATCGCGGAAATCACAAAAGGAATTGAGCCTGAATTCATCAGTTTTAGTTCGGCTATGCAAAGTATAATAGCAATAGATGATAATGGGAAACCGCTCACCGATGCCATCATTTGGGCCGATAATAGAGCGCATTCACTTGCCGAAACATTAAAAGAATCAGAGCAAGGATACCGTTTTTATCAAAAAACAGGCATTCCTATTCATACCTTTTCACCCATGGCTAAAATTGCTTGGTTGAAAGAACATGATGTTACAACTTTTTTTAAAACACATAAATTTATTAGTATCAAAGAATACATTTGGCATCATCTTACTGGTGAATATGCAATCGATTCCTCAATGGCATCAGGAACGGGCCTAATGAATATTCACACACTGCAATGGGAATCGGATATTTTGGATTATTTAAAAATAGCAGCATCCCAACTTTCCATTATTGTTGGTCCAACGCATCAAAGCAAAGGGCTTTCGGATGGTTTTGATTATATTCTTGGTGGCGGTGACGGAGTATTGGCAAATTTAGGAACCGGAGCAATGGAAACTGGCCGTATGGCGTTATCCATTGGAACCAGCGGTGCGGTGCGTTTGCCAGTTGACAAACCTTATATTGATTCCCAAATGCGAACCCAATGCTACCATTTGATGGACAATCAATACTTAAAATTAGGAGCGGTTAACAATGGTGCAATTGTTTTGCAATGGCTGAAAGAATCCATGTTAAAAACAGACGAATCTTTTGAAGAATTGTTCGAACAAGCTAAAATAATTCCTGCGGGATCCGAAGGATTGCTTTTTGTTCCTTATTTATTGGGCGAAAGAGCTCCTATTTGGGATGCTTCTGCTCAGGGAACACTTTTAGGTATCCGAATTATTCATACCAAAGCGCACTTAATTCGAGCGACATTGGAAGGCATTTTATTTGGTCTATTAAGCATTACTGAAATCTTACTTCCTGATCCGGAAGAAAGACATGCAACTACTATCATGGCCAGCGGAGGTTTTGGAAAAAGTGAACTTTGGCTGCAAATGGTCGCTGATATTTTTCAAATGAAAGTAATCGTTGCCGAAACAATCGAAGCCTCGGCCTGGGGAGCTGTTTTAATTGGGTTCAAAGCTACTGGCATTACTATTTCAAATCATTCCAGAATTGGCAAAATCTTTTTACCCAATAAGGATAACAAAGAAATCTACGAACAGGGTTTTGAGAAATTCAAACGAGTTTATCCTTTGTTGAAAGACACCAAATTATAGAAAGATATAGAAGAAAATCCTACTGTAGCTATGCTGCTTATTATTTACTAGAGCACTAGGAGACGATATATTAAAACTAACCGCCTATCTTACATACAAAAATACTGTTTTTTCATCAAATCGCACTAACTCCTAAAAAAGCAGTAAAAATGCCGTAAAACTATTAAAAAACGCTCTTATTTTTTTACAGTATAATAAGTGTTCTTAACCACAGGAATTCCAGCTGCGGTAATACCTTCTAAAGCTACTTTCACTTTAGTTTCAACCTTGGTGTTGTAATAACTCACACTGGCATTTCCTGTTTTGTCTGGATGCACATACGGATTCCAATAAAGCGTGTTTCTTACATCTGCTTTATTATCTAACTCTGTTTGGGGTTGTTCTGGATTTGGTGAATAAAAAACACGTGCCGTGTAAAAGCCGTCAATTTCTTTTTTAATAGAATGAAAACCTCCTTTTTCATATGGTTTTGTTCCTGGTTTGGTATAAACCGCAATAATACCATTAGCCGCTTCTGCCCCATAAAACATTGTTGCTTGCGCCCCTTTTAATGCATCTATTTTTTCAACATCGCTTGGTTGAATAAAGTCAATTTCGGTCTTAAAGGCTGTATTACCATTTAATAAAAAAAGCGGTTCTCCATCAAAACGCATAAAACGAACTGAGTCATCATAAGAAATGACACCTGGGATTTTTTGTGCAATAAGATCGAAAATATCGGTAAATGTAGCTACACTTTCATCTGGAACATAACTATTGTCTGGAATTCCATAAAACACAGGTGTTTGATTTTTCTTTTTAGCAACAATTTTAACTTCGTCCAAAACATTTTCAGGCTTTATTCCAAAAGCTACAAATTTCTTAAACACATTTTCAACTATTGTCCCTGTAGTTTCTGTCCAATTAATGGGTTCATTTTGAAAAGAAACAGGAATTGGAGTTTGTTCAATAGGATTTATTACTATTTCGCCTCTAAACTTTCCTTTTTCATTTCTAGAATTTAAAAACATGTCGGTTTTTCCCGAAAACATTATGTTTTCAAATTTAAACCTTCCAATAGAATCTGTAGTAGCGTTAAAAATATTCATCTGCTTTTTATTTATTAAAGCCAATGTCATATTATTATTTACTAATGGCTTTTCTCCTAGAAGTTGCTTAACCCTACCGGATACCGTAATGCCTTTTTCTGCTTTATAGCTAATGGTATCGTTAAATTTTGGCGTTGTTTTCCATAAAAAATCTCGCCAACCTTGGGTTAAAAGCAAATTGTCTAAATGATCTAAACGTTTTACATTAGTTGTATCAAAATAATAACCTGGATTATGCACTTTACCTCTAATGTCTGATTCCATCAGGAAATAAGAACTAATAGTTGTGCCATAATCCTTGTCTTCTAAAACTCCATTCATATCAGTTACACTCAATGAAAAACTTGCCGATTTGGCTACGCCAGTCTTCGATTTTGAACTGACATTTATCGTAGCTTTTTCATTTGGAGTATAACTTGCTTTATCGGTTGATAGTTGTACCTCTAAATCCTGTTCTTTTTCAATATACACTAAGCGCTCGCTTTGGGGTTTAGAATTACTGTCGTAAAGTGTGATTTGGCTGATGCCTTCGGGAGTTTTCTTTTTTGATAATTCGAAAGAAGATACTGTTTCAGTAAGTGTTTGTGTAGTTTCTAAATAGGAAATTCCTTTTGCTTTGCAAACAACCGTTAGTGCCGCATTAGGATTTTGTATCAAAGTTGTTTCGTTAGTATTGATAGTTATAATGTTTTTGCCTTTAAATGGTCTAAAACTTAATAAATACCCTTGCTTAGCTACTTTTGGAAGTTCTACACGTAGTTCTACACCTGATAAGGTTTTAATTTTTGCGTAATAATTTTTCCCTTCAATTGGTAGAATTTGAAATTTTCCCATACCATCATGAGGACTTAAAAAATTGGTAACCAACTCGTTATCGGAATCGCAAATTTCACCTTTAATATTTATCGGGTTTCCATTACTGTCAACGGCTTTAAAACCCACAATACTGGCTACATTTTCTAAAAGTGAACCACCTTCAGGAAAGAAATCAACAGTAAACTCATTTTGTTTACTAGATTCATTTTCAGCAGTTTTGACTTCTACAGCACTATTTTGTGTTTTATTGGGTTTAGAATGCGCTTCAAAAACATCTATAATTTCAATATTCTTTTTGAATACAAAATCATTACCAAAATTTCTATTCCAATTGGTGTAAGCCCGTATTTGGTAAACTCCAGGTTTTACACCAAGGGAATCTGCTAATTGAAAATCCCCATAGCCTAAACCCATTTCTATATTAGTCTTGTTTCGGGTAATTATTTTAGAATCGGGCGAAATTAATTCTACATATAATATATTGCTATTGTCAAAAAGCAAGTTGTTGTATGCGCGTACATTATAGGCTTTGTACCATAAATCTTCCCCAATAAAATAGATTGATTTGTCTGTGTGAAGATATACTTTCTCTATATCAGGAAGCGTTTTTTTTTCTTGTGCATGCAAAAAACCAAATGTTAAAACAATCCATAAAAAACAAAGTATACGGCAATTTTTATTTCTATTAAAAGATTCAAACATTCAAAATATAGATTTATATTAAACAACATCAAAGAAAAGTGAAGATATATAAAAATCTTGTTAATTTAAAGCGTTGTGCAATAGAAAAAAGTTGCTCGTTACACCAAAACCATTATGTCAAATTACACTGACTACTAGTCAAATACATTCTGCGCAACTTTGAAGCAAATTATAAATTAATTTAAAAGGTACTGATACACATAAAAAAAAACACTCTACCTTTTTTGTATAGTCATTGAGTGTAGCCCTTTTTAAAGCATGAAAATCAAGCTTAATCAGCAGAGAGGAAGGGATTAACTTTGTTGATTCCAAAAAGGAGCGTCTCACAACGAAATTGATGCTCGGCATTTCACGCCTGATCTTTTTTTGTTTTATAGCGTGAAAAACAAAAAGTTTGTCACGCTATAAAACAAAAAATGCTTCCCTTTCAGGAAGCATTAATTTTTTGCAGAGAGGATGGGATTCGAACCCACGATGCAGTTACCCACATACTAGCTTTCCAGGCTAGCTCCTTCAACCACTCGGACACCTCTCTATTTTGGTTTGCAAAGAACACAAAAAAAACTGACTTAGAAAAGTAAAATCTGAATATTATACCATTTCTCCCCGTAAAGCCGTTTCAAAGATAGTTTTGAAGTCTTTTGGAGCTATTTTTTGGCTTAATAAATACATTAATTTTGTGATTGCCGCTTCGGTAGTGATGTCTTTACCTGAAATCACTCCTATTTTTTTCATTCCTGTACTAGTTTCATAATGCCCCATGCTAACACTTCCTCCAGAACATTGCGTAACATTGATGATGTACAATCCTTTTTCAATCGATTTTCTTAAAAGTGCTATAAACCATTCTTCGGTAGTAGCATTTCCGGCTCCGTAGGTTTCTAATACAATTCCCTTAAGATTTTGAATATTAAAAATGGCCGACAGAACGGTTTCGTTTATTCCAGGAAACATTTTTATGATGACCACATTATTATCTAAAGTTTTATGAACCTTTAATTTTCTGACCCTTGGTATCGGTAAAAATAATTCGGGATTCATATTTAAATGCACCCCAGATTCTACCAAAGAAGGGTAATTTGGGGAGGTAAATGCTTTGAAATTTTCTGCATTTATTTTTGTCGTTCTGTTACCACGGTATAATTTGTATTCAAAATAAAGACAAACTTCTCTTATAACCGATTTTCCATTTTCACGTAAAGAAGCAATTTGGATAGCCGTAATCAAATTCTCTTTAGCATCCGTACGCAAATCTCCAATAGGTAATTGTGATCCGGTAAAAATGACTGGTTTTGATAAGCTTTCGAGCATAAAACTCAATGCTGATGCCGAATACGACATGGTATCCGAACCATGGAGCACCACAAATCCATCAAATTCAGCATAATTTTCTTCGATGATCGAAGCAATTTTAGCCCACTCTTGGGGATTCATATTGGAGGAATCAATGGGGTTTTCGAAAGAAATCGTTTCGATCTCACAATCCAATTGTTTCAATTCCGGGATTCTCTGTAATAATTTACTAAAATTGAAGGCCTTGAGCGCACCTGTTTCAAAATCTTTCCTCATACCAATGGTTCCACCAGTATAAATTAGAAGTATTTTGGCTTTAGATAACATTATGGTATTTTAATTTATTCACAACCGGATTGGCATACATCGCTAAAAACCCTTCCAGTGCAATAGGATTATCATGATCAATACGCATTTCTAATCTACGCTCAAAAAGTGATTTCTCGTTTTCAGTATATAAATGTGAATAGGTATTCGTTTTATTTACAATATCATAAGCAATGAAATTCGTTGGCCACAATTTGTAGTTACTCAATACCGCATCATCAATAACTTGTGCTAATGCTACTATTTGCTTATTGCAATTATCATTTTCAGCAACAATTGCGTCTGTTTCAGTGTCTAAAACTTTCCCTATGTGAATATGAATTCTTTTCTTCTGTCCCAAAGCGCCACTAAGAATTGTCATGAAATCTTCATTTTTTTCTTTAATGTAAACTTCATTATTGGCTTCGGCCATTAATTGAGGCATTTTCAACGCATCCGTTGGATCATATTCATAGGAAATGGAAACCGGTACGATTTTGATTTTTTTGAAATAATCCATCAAATTCTTTTCATCCGATGCCATTCCCAACATTTTCAAAACACCTGGATTAGTGGCATCATTGCCATCTTTTGTTCTTCCTTCTCGTTGTGCAATCCAAACTGAACGGTTTTCATGAAGTAACAAATGACCTATATATTCGGACAACAGCTTTGAACTCTGTAACATTTCCCTTGGCGTTAAGCCCCGTTGTACCAGAAAATTACGATTCAATTTTGCTAATGTCTTTAGAAAAGATTTCTTCACTAAATTATCTCCTATTGCGGATGCTGTCATCACTAATCCATGCTCAAATAAAGCCGAATTCAATAATGTGGTATCCAAAAGAATATCGCGATGATTCGAAATAAACAAATAAGAGGTATTGGGTTCTAAATTTTCGAACCCTGAGGTGGTTAGCCCTTCCGAACTTTTTTCTAATACTTTCTGAACGGAGTGGTAAATAAAATTACATTGAAAATCACGAATAGAATGCGTTTTTCTGAGCTGTTCTTTCCAAACCTCGTCAGCAACATCTGGAAAAGAAAAATTCATTAATGCCTTCATCATCGGATGATGAATCACATCTTGTAGAGCCTCGTTTATTTCGGAGTCATAAAATGGCCGAATAGCGTCAAATTTCTGCATCGTTAGTTTTCTATGTTTGTCTGGGCAAAAGAACAAAAAAAAAGTTAAAATAAAGTAAATTTGTTTTAAATCCCAAAAATTGCTTTAGAATTCGCTGTTGTAATTGTCGCAATTTCATTTGGCGTCAGACCATAAATTTCAGACAACTTATTTACAACATTTACCAGATAGCTACTTTCGTTCCTTTTTCCTCTATGAGGAATGGGAGCTAAATAAGGGGAATCCGTTTCTAAAACGATGTGTTTCAAATCTATTTGATTCAGAAATTGATCGATTTTTCCGTTTTTGAAAGTAACCACTCCGCCAATTCCAAGTTTCATATTATACGAAATCGCTTGTAATGCTTGCTCATAAGTCCCCGAAAAACAATGAAAAATCCCAAACAAATTCTCAGATTTTTCTTCCTCCAGAATTTCGAATATTTCATCAAAAGCTTCGCGACAATGAATCACGATGGGTAATTTATAGTGTTTTGCTAGTTGGATTTGTCTTTTAAAAGCAATTTGTTGCTGTGGCAAATGCGTTTTATCCCAATACAAATCAATTCCAATTTCGCCAATCGCATAGAATTTTCTTTTGGCTAATTCGTTTTCTACATGTTGTAATTCCTCCAGATAATTATCTTTTACATAAGTAGGATGCAAACCCATCATTAAGAACACATTATCAGGATAATTTCTTTCTAAATCATACATAGATTCCGTACAAGTAGAATCGATTGCAGGAATGAAAAAACGGGAAACTCCAGCATCAATGGCTCTTTGAATCATTTCGCCGCGGTCTTGATCAAATTCCTCAGAATATAAATGCGTGTGTGTATCGGTTATTATTGTTGTTGTTTCCAAGTGTAAAGTTTAAGGTTACAAAGTTCCGAAGTTTTTTAAAATTTAACCCCAAAAGTTACAAAAGAAAAAAAGATACTCCAGAAAATTCTTTTGTATCTTTTTGTTGTACTAATAAAAGGGCCTATTTTGTGACTTTTGTATTAAAAAAACCTAATCCAATTCCTTTAATAATTCCTGAACTTGGTCATAATCCTCGTAATCTAAAGGAATCGTCAACAAGATTTCCTTACATGCTTTATAGTCTTTCTGTTTTAATTTAGACAAGGCAAGACTCCAAATCGCTTTATTTTTATAGATGGAAGTTCCTGCTTTCAGTTCATTAAAAACAGCTTCGGCTTCTTGAATTTTGTTTGTTTCCAATAATGAAATTCCATAAAAATATTGAATTTCGGGAGTTTTTTTCTCTTTTAGAACCGCTTCAAAAAACGGAATAGCGGCTGCATAATTTTTGGCATTGAAAGTCGTTTCTGCTTGTTTCAAATTAACATCAATAGTGCCTCTTTCAGTGAAATAAGCATTCTCCTGTTGGTTGAAATCTTCAAAATTTGGATTTGGATTAAAAAGAAACAACCCAAACAAAATAGCAACTGATGCAGCGACTAAATATATCCAAGGTTTGAATGCAATCACTTTTGCTTTCGGCTTAGAATCTTTAAAATGCGCATTAGAAATAGATTCTAAATTTTCTTTGAAAGCATCAAACTCATCGGCGTTGCCAAATTTATTTTCCAAGTGAAGATTCAATTCCTTGAAAGTGTCAAATGCTGAAGCCAGTTCCGGATCTTCAGCCAATTCATTCTCGAACTTTACTTTATCCTCAGCAGACAATTCGTCTTGAAGATATTGGTCGAATACTATATAACGTTCCTCGTTCATGGCTAAGTGATTTTTAAAGATTTAAAGCGACTCGTTTCTTGAATCCACTGGGTCAATTGCCCCGTACACAACGATTTTTTCTTGCGGACATACCCGTAAGTCACATTGAGTTTCTCCGCCACTTCTTCCATTGATTTGATAGTAAAACTCAATTTTAATAACTCTTGGCATTTGTTGCCCAGTTTTTGAAACATAGCATCAAAAAGCTGTTGTTTTTCCTCGAATGCTTCGGTTTCTGTAACCATATCGGCTGTGGGTTCATTATTAGATGTAAAATCTTCATCAATTGTTACCCCTTTATTCGATGCTTTTTTCAATTCATTCAACCATTTCCTTTTACACAATAAAAAAAAGTAGGCATCAAACGGGCAGGTGAGTTGCAATTTATTGGCTTTAGCCTGATTAAAAAGCAAAATCATAATTTCCTGAACCACATCTTGGGCCTGATCTTCATCACCGGAATTATTCCTTATATAAGAAACTACTTTGGGAACAAACTTCTTATAAATAGATTGAATGATTGCCGAATTATTATTGGCAAGTCCGTCTATATACATTTGGTCTGCATGAATCGCATTGTTAGCCATAAAAAAACATTTTATGGCTAATGTAAAAAAGAATCTGAAATAAATTCAAATTAAAGGGGTAACAATTATAAAATCAACTTGATATAGCTATGTAAACGTTCTTTAAACAACTTGAAATTATCCAGACTCTAAAAAAATTAAAATTAAGGGGTAACAAAATAACAAGAGAGTTGATATAAAGATGTAAACGTTCTTTAAACAACTTGAAATTATCCAACCTCTGAAAAAATTTAAGGGGTAACAAAATAACAAGAGGGTTGATATAAGAATGAAGCCATCAGAATCTGAAATAAATTCAGATTAAAGGGGTAACAAATACAAAACAAAAAGTATCTATTAAAAAAGACAATTAGAAAAAACAATTTAAAAATTAGAAATCATGAAAACAAATTTTAAAAACATCGGATTATTATTCTTAGCAACAATTTCATTAGTAAGCTGTAACAATGATGGCGACGACACCACTATTTCACCGGCATCGGCAGCAGAGTTTGCAGCTGTCAAAAAAGCGGCTTTAGACGGACAAACACAAAAATTCACGATGACAGCGGCAACAGGCGTAATCACGTTAACATCAGCCAAAGGCGTTAAAATAAAAATAAACGGTGATTGTTTGACCAAAGCAGGAAATCCAGTAACAGGAGCTGTAGATATTGAGTTTGTAGAGCTTTTTGACAAAGGTAAAATGTTAGTGACTAACAAACCTACTATGGGAATAATGGGCGATGGAAATAGAAATTTATTGATTTCTGGCGGTGAATTCTTTATCAAAGCAACCCAAGGTGGAGTTGAACTGGCAACCACATGCAACATCAGCCTTATGGTTCCGGCAAGTTTAACTGACGGTATAGATACAGCAATGACATTTTGGACGGGAATTATAGATGCTAATGGAGACTTGGCCTGGAAAGATGCCAGAGATGCAGCTGGAACAAACGGAGGAAAAGGTGGCGTACAAGCAGAAGGAAACAACTATTATGTTTCTTTTGGGAACTTTGGATGGACCAATGTAGATAAATTTTACAGCGACCCAAGACCAAGAACCACAATCCTTGCCGATGCCCCTGACGGTTATGACAACACTAATAGCGCGATTTATTTATCTTACGACGGCGAAGGACAAAATGCACTTGCAAAATTAGACACCTATACTGCAGCCGGATTATTCAGCGAACATTACGGTCAAATTCCAATAGGATTAGCCTGTCACGTGATTTTCGCAACCGAAGACAACGGACAATGGAGATACGCCATCAAAGCCGTTACCGTTCAGGCAAACGACGTGTACACTTTCACTTTAGCTGAAACTACACTAGGTACTGAAGCCCAATTAGTAGCCGCAATCAATGCTATTCAGTAGCTTACAAAATAAATTTAATAAAAAAGTGGTGATTTGCTCATCACTTTTTTTTACATTTAAAAATATTTTTGAATTTATCCTGATGCTTTCCAGGAGCTAATCCTGCTGTACACTGTATCTTTCTTGTCCAGAACTTGTTTCTGGATCCTGAATTAAATTCAGGACAAAGAAAGGATGCCGTTCCCATCAGGGCTAAAAACCATCCCGATTATGAGACAACTATTATTCATCCTCTTATTTATAACCTCTTTTCCCTTTTATTCCCAAAAAAAAGTAAAAGACACCATCACCCGAAGAGCGAATATTGGCTACAATCAAAAAGGAAATCTAGTCACTTTCAAACCAGAAACACCACCACTTATCCCAATCGCAGGCGCACCAAAACCCAGTTATTCCTACTTATGGGAGCTAGGTGACGGTCATTACAGCAAACAAGTCGAACCTAAACACGTTTACAAAACCAAAGGAACCTACACCGCCCGACTTACCGTCACCAATAATTACGATAACGGAAAACCACCGGCAACAAGACCAAAAAAAGTAGCGATAAACGAAGTTTCTGACGAAGTTTACAATGACATAGCTTCCCTAGAAGACCAAAACGGATTCTCTATTCAAAAAAATTGCGATCCCATTCCGGAACAGGAAATGGTTGTTATTTTAAGTTACCAAAACATGGCAAACTATGTGAGCAGTGGCAAATTGTATCTTTTCTACAATGAAAAACAATTCAAAAACAACAACTTCGAATTGGTTGATTTTAGAACGCATGCCGGCGAACGCGAAATCAAGGAAAACACCATTGTATCGATAAATGATTTGGACGATTCCAATTCGTATTTGGTCTCCAATGAAACTTTGGCTCCAGCCAAAAAATACAAAACCACCACCACCGAAGAGGATTTGGACGCCACGCTTTTAGAAGCCCATAAAACATACAAAAACGTTTCCATTCTGGAATTTGACGACAGCAATCCAGCTGAAACCCGAAATGTTTTTTACACCTTCAAAACTACTCCAGAAATGATTAAAGATACCAGCGCAACTGTAACCATGCGCGGTATATTCGTTCCCAATCGAAGTTTCAAAAATCACAAAATAAAAAATCTGGAGATGGAAATCGTCACTTCACACGACCCTAACAAAATGGGTTCTAACGGAAGTTTCCTGAATTACAGATTGGTAAGATTCAAAAGAGTAAACTTCAAAACCCGCTTCCAGAATAATGGCGAAGGTCCGGCAAGAATGATTCGGCTGGAAACTGATATTCCGGAAATGTTCGACAAGAAAACATTTCAAATTGAAGATATGTACCCCAAATGTCCTATTTGTCCTAAAGGCGAAGTACCCACAACGAGTTGTTTAGACACAATTATCAAACAAAATCAAATATTCTTCACCTTCAAAAACATTTATTTACCCGGAAGCAACCAAAAAAATGTAAAAGAAATTGACAGTACCAAAGGCTTTGTAAAATATTCCATGAAATTCAACAAAGACTTTCACAAGATAAAAACTAAAAGCAGAACCGCGATAATTTTCGACAAAAACGAACCTATTATTACCAATTATGCCACTACCCGATTCTTACCCGGGATCTCCATTGGCGCCAAAGCCGGTTATAATTTATATCCCGATTTAGAAAATTCCAAAAGCTATTTTGTTGGCGCAACCATTTCGCCTTTCAAATCCTATCGGTATTATTGGCAGGCTGAATTCGTAAACAGTATTCATTCCTTTGACAGTTCAATTGCTGTAGAGGAAACAATCACCACAACTGCTAATGGTGTTCGACAACTGCAACGCACCACAAAAGCTACCAGCAACCAAAATGTTAATTGGGAAATCCCGGTATTGGTTCGATACAATATCAACAATTACATTGGTGTTGGAGCCGGTTTGCAAGCGAACATCAATATTTCGGAGAAACAGGAGCAAAAGAAAAAAACAGAAACTTTTGAAGGTCCTACAGATAAAATATTACTCAGCGCCAGCAAAGAATCCAATTCGGTTTCCGATTCTTTTACCAATTTAAAAACAGGTTTGCTTTTTGATTTAACGATTGGTGCAGCCCGGATTGGTCCAAGTTTAGGAGCCCGGTACGTGATGAATTTCAAGGAGAATTTCAATTATTTTCAGTTTTATGGGATATGGAAGTTTTAGTTTAAACACAAAAGTCACAAAAGAAAAAATGATGTAAATAACGAAAACATTCAGTTTTATGGGATTTAGAAGTTTTAATTTAAACACAAAAGCCATAAAAGAAAAGCAAAAGTTACAAAAGAAAAAATGATGCAAATAACGAAAACAATCAGTTTTATGGTATTTTAAATTTTAGTTTAAACACAAAAGTCATAAAAGAAAATCAAAAGTCGCAAAAGAAAAAATGATGCAAATAACGAAAACGTATTTAAAGGATTTGACATACCAGATAAATGGAGCTGCAATAGAAGTCCACAAAGAATTAGGCCCTGGATTGTTAGAAAGTGTTTATCATAAATGCATAAAAACAGAATTAACATTAAGAGGAATTTCATTCAAATCAGAATTGAAAGTGAGAATAAACTTCAAAGGAAATGAACTTGAAACTGACTACAGATGTGATTTATTAGTAGAAGATTGTATTGTAGTAGAATTAAAAGCACAAGATAATCTCCCCCCAATTCATCAAGCACAAATATTAACGTACATGAAACTCTTAAAAAAACCAAAAGGAATACTCTATAATTTTCATTGCATTAACTTATACAACGAAGGACAAAAGACATTCGTAAATGAATACTTTAGTGCTCTAGAAGATTAAAATAAATTTTCCCTTTTGTGGCAAAAAAATTTAACACAAAAGACACAAAAACTTGTATCAGTTTTATTTGCATTTTAGTAACTCACAAAACTTTTGCGCCTTTTACTTTTCTTTTATGACTTTTGTGTTTAAAACCCTTTTTGATGGCAAAACCTATTTTCTTCTTTTTAATCTTTACGACTCTGACTATATTCGGACAGAAAGCACACACCCAAGAAGATAAAATTTACCATACAATTGATGTTTTTGTAGCAAATCCATCTGCTGAAAACTTACAAAAACTCAGCAAAAACGAAAAGGAATTTTACAAAAATCCAAAACTAAAATCCAAAAATGAACTACTTGCCCTAGTTGTATTAAATTGCAATATCGCTTTCTATCAGAACCAATTTGGCAAAACCAATCAAGCGATTTCAAGCTACGAAAAAGCATGGCAACTTTATCAAAAGAACAAACTTAAGGATTATGACATTATCGAATATTGTCTGAAACCATTGGGGAATTTATACACGATTTCAGGTGATTATGACAATGCCGAAAACACCATCAAACAGTATTATTTCATTGCAGAAAAAGAAAAAAATACTCCCGAAGCTTCGGGACAAAAAATAGCCGCAATTCTCAATTTATCGAACGTGTACCAAAGTTCCGGTAAGAGTTTATTGGCCATAGAATTATTAGAAAAAACCATTAATACTGAAAAACTATCAAACGTCCAAAAAGGAATTTTACTCAATAATTTGGGAGCCAATTATATCATTAGCAATCACGCGACTGTTATAAATCCAGATGTTAATCGAAAAGCTCAAAACGCATTCGAAATGTCTAAAAAATTATTAGAAAAAGAAAAAAATCAATCTGAAACACTGTCTAATGTTTACCGAAATTTAGCGTCGATTTACAGCCAGCAACAAGACTTTGGACGTGCCAATTCCTATTTTGAAAAGGCAAGAAAGCTTTTTTTAGAAACCAGCAACAAAGAACCCAGAAAAATAGCAAAACTCGATTACGAAAATGCTTTACTGCTATTTGAACAGAAAAAATACACCAACGCAAGTGTCTTAATTTCGAATGTTTTCAAAAATTTAATTCCGAATTATTCCAATAAAAAAAATATTCTGCCCAACCAAAGCTCCCTTTATTCCGAAACCGTTTTACTGGACGCCTTAGATTTACAAGCCGCTATTTTTCAAAAACAAAATCAACCCAAAAAAGCATTGGAAGCCTATGCGCTTTCGTTCCATATCGAAGATTTATTTGCCCAACTTTTAGTTTATGAAAACTCTAAAATTATCAACCAAACCCGAGTTAGAAACCGTACCGAAAAATGCATCGCCATTTATGATTTACTTTATCAAAAGGAGAAAAAAAGCAACTATATAGAAAGCGCTTTCCAATTAGCCGAAAAAACAAAATCAGGCGTTTTAAAAAGTTATCTTGCCCAAAGCAAAACGGCCACGAAGGAAGAAAAACTGCATTTGGAACAACTTCAAAACTGGAATACTGAAATCATAAAAGAACAGCAAAAAGGATCTTTAGCCAATATTTCAAAAATAAACGAAGTCATCAAAAAGCAAAATGAAACAATGCTTTCGCTTAAAAAAATACGTTCCAAAAATCCGGAATTTATTCCTGAAAATTTAAATCTAACCACTTTATTTTCGAAGCTGGAAAAAGACAAAGCCATTATGGTTTATTATTTCTCGGGGTTTGAAAAGATGTATTATTTTACTTTGGAAAACCGACGAATCAAATTAAACTCTTTTAGTAATACTGCACATTCCATTGTTAAAATATGGCAATTCTTAGACTATTTTACTGATGCCAATACCATTACAAATGATATAAAAGGCTACAATCTTCATGGTAAAATTGTTTTTGATTTGCTGAAACTACCCAAAAACACAACCAACAAAAATCTCATTATTGTTCCTGATGGTATATTGAATTTTCTTCCGTTTGAGGCTTTGATAACTAAAGAAATTGCGACGAGTAATTTTGCCAAAATGCATTATTTACTGAATGATTTCAAGATTTCCTATAACAATTCTGCTGTTTTTTATTTGAATGAAAAACCACTTTCGGGTGAAAAAAAAGACGTTTTGGGAATTTTTCCTGTGTTTGAAAATACTGATTACGCTTTGGCTTTTTCGAAAGATGAAATGCAATCCATAAAAAAGAATTTTGAAGGGCAGTTTTTTGAAAACGCAACCGCAACATTCAATAATTTCAAAACGAATGCCCCTAATTATTCCATTTTACATTTATCCACACATTCAAGTGCAGGTGATACTGAAACGCCGGCCAGCATCAAATTTTACGATCAGGAAATTTTATATTCGGAATTGTACAACTTAAAAATTAGTCCTGATTTGGTCGTGCTGAGCGCCTGTGAAACCGGAATTGGAAAACTCTACAAATCCGAAGGGGCCATGAGTATTGCCAGAGGTTTTCAGTTTGCCGGAGCACAAAATTTGTTGTTCTCGTTATGGAAAGTAAATGATTTTACCACATCCGTTTTTATGGATTATTTTTATAAAAACATAAAAAATCACGAATCTTATTTTGAGGCTAACACCAATGCAAAACTTAGTTTTTTAAATGATGCAACTATTCCAAACGCCAAAAAATCACCTTATTACTGGAGCGCTTTTGTTTATTACGGCGGAATTGAAACTCAAAAAAACAATAGTCACTTAATCTATTTATTGGGGTTTTTGGGTTGTATCGCATTATTTTTCCTGTTTAAAAAATTATTTTCCAAAGTAAAAAAGAAGATTAGCAAAGTTCCTTAAACAACGAATCCTTCGTGTATCTTTGTAAAGACCCTTTGCCCTAACATAAAACCAGATACTGAAATAAATTCAGCATAAATGAAAAACCTCCACGATATTCTTAAGAAAGAAAACTATAAAAAAGTAAAATTTAAGATTACCAAAACACAGCATTTATTAATAAAAGCAAAGATTAACGGCGTACTTGGTAACTTTATTCTTGACACCGGCGCTTCAAATAGTTGTGTAGGATTTGAGAGTATTGATTTGTTTTTATTGGAAGCCAAAAAATCTAAAACGAAAGCGTCTGGTGCGGGAGCAAACGGAATGTTCACGCAAATTGCTTTTAAAAATCAACTGCAACTGGGCAACTGGAAAGATGTAGCGTTTGATCTCGTAATTTTCGATTTATCCCATGTGAATGAAGCGCTCCTACAACACAAATCAAAACCTGTACATGGAATCATAGGTGCCGATGTTTTAATGAAAGGAAAAGCGATCGTGGACTATTTTAATTATTGCTTATATTTACAATAATAACCGTCATTTAAACCTCAAAGAAACATGAAAAATATTTTCAAAAAACTATTGATATTTATGGCACTACTTTTATTTTCTTGTTCTCCCGATAACTTAACAAACGAAAATGAAACAATAACCAATTCAGATTCCAACAATCCCGGTATTTTGAAAACCAGCACTTCAAAAATTTCAAATACTGGCACTTCAAAAATTTGGAACTTCGATAATTTAACGGAATGGGAAGATGCTACCCAAGTTGGCAATCCAAATTACTGGATTGAAAATGGAAATTTGCGCATTTTTGCAAATCCCAATACTTGGGAAAGATCAAAAGTAAAAACGATTTCAAGTTTTGCTGCAGGAACATACCGTTGGACTGTTTTTGTACCCGAAATGGGTGTTGGCGACATGGCAAGCATTGGAGCTTTTTTATACAATAACGACACACACGAACTTGATTTTGAGATTGGCTACGGAAAGCAAGCTATCCGAGATCAATTAGCAGCAGAACCGGACGATCTTATCGTATATATGACCTCACAGGGCTATCCATTCCAATCTGTTCAAAAGAAGATCAAAAGAGGGCAATGGTATAATCTTACGTTACAATTAACACTAACCTCAAACGGGCGTTATACTGTAAGTTGGAAAATCAATGATGCAATTATGGCAACTGTTCAACTTAGTTATGGCAAAACCACCAAATTTAAGATCTATTGCAGTGTCGAGAACTTACAATTTATAGGCGACCAGATTCCACAGAGCCAAAACTATGCTCTTTTTGATGCGGTGGAATTTAAAGGAATTTAAAAAAAAATCCCGTTTAGCAAAACTAAACGGGATAGATATTCTTCATCGTCAGAACGACAAAGTATAGGTATTACAATTCTAATGCTTTTTTAGGATTGTTATCCAACAATAATTCTAATGGATTTTCTAAAGCTTCTTTTACTGCTACCAAGAACCCAACAGACTCACGTCCATCAATAATTCTGTGGTCATAAGATAAAGCTACGTACATCATTGGGTGAATTTCCACTTTTCCGTTTACGGCAATAGGACGCTCTATAATGTTGTGCATTCCAAGGATTCCAGATTGTGGAGGATTGATAATTGGCGTACTCAACATACTTCCAAAAACACCACCGTTAGTAATCGTGAACGTTCCACCAGTCATATCATCAACTGTGATTTGCCCGTCACGCGCTTTTAATGCTAATCTTTTAATATCAGCTTCAACTCCACGAAAAGTTAAGTTTTCAGCATTACGAACTACAGGAACCATTAATCCTTTTGGTCCTGAAACCGCAATTGAAATGTCGCAAAAATCGAAAGCAATCTTATGATCACCATCCATCATTGAATTTACATCTGGGAATAATTTTAATGCTCTAGTTACTGCTTTTGTAAAGAAAGACATATATCCTAAACCAATTCCACCATGTTTTGCTTTGAAGGCATCTTTGTATTCATTACGAATCAAGTTGATAGGCGTCATGTTTACTTCATTGAAAGTAGTCAACATTGCTGTTTCGTTTTTAGCAGCAACTAATCTCTCCGCTACTTTTCTACGTAACATAGATAATTTAGTACGCTCTGTTCCACGAGATCCACCTGTAGGTGTTCCCATAGATGGCACTGCATTTACTGCATCATCTTTAGTGATTCTTCCGGCTTTTCCAGTTCCTGTTACTGAAGCTGGTGCTATGTTTTTTTCGTCTAATATTTTTCTTGCTGCTGGAGATGGAGTTCCTGAAGCGTAAGTTGCTGCTGGAGCTGCCGCTACCGGAGCCGCTTTTGGTGCTTCTGCTTTAACTTCAGCTTTTGGAGCTTCTACTGCAACTGCTGGCGCATCACCTGCTGGTTTTGCAGCGCTAGTGTCAATTAAACAAACTACTGCTCCTACTGCTACAGCATCGCCTTCTTCTGCTTTTAATGTAATGATTCCGCTTGCTTCTGCAGGCAATTCTAATGTTGCTTTATCAGAATCAACCTCAGCAATTGCTTGGTCTTTCTCTACATAGTCTCCGTCTTTTACCAACCAAGTTGCAATTTCAACTTCTTTTATAGATTCCCCTGGTGATGGGACTTTCATTTCTAAAATCATGTTCTATTATTTTAAATTATGAATTTTAAATTTTAAATTGTTCTAAAAACAACCTATGCTTATTATATGTACCATTTTAGCCCTGATGGAAGCGGCATCCTTTTTCTTTTTTCTTTAAAAAGAAAAAGATATAGCGCACAGCAGGTTCTTGGCTCCTAAAAATACTTATTTAGTGAGATTGCTTCGTTCCTCGCAATGACTATCTAAATAAATTTTTATCGAATACCATTCGTATTGCATCGGCCTGACGACGTTTTGCTCTTGTGTAACTTCCTGCTGCCGGTGCTGCATAAGCTTTTAACGAAGCCAATCTCCATTTTACTAAATCGAAATTCATCAACATATAGCTGTAAGCTCCCATGTTTTTAGGCTCTTCTTGTGCCCAAACATAATCATCAGCGTTTGGATATTTAGCGATAATGGCTTTTAATTGTTCTACCGGTAATGGGAATAATTGTTCGATTCTAACTACAGCAACATCGTTACGACCGTTATTTTCTCTTTCGGCAGTAATGTCATAATAGAATTTACCCGTACAGAAAACTAATGTTTTCACATCCGCTTTATTTACTGTTACATCATCAAAGGTCTCTTGGAAACTACCATTTGCAAATTCTTCAACAGAAGAAACTACTCTTGGGTCACGCAATAAACTTTTTGGAGTAAATACAATAAGTGGTTTACGGAAAGTCGTTTTCATTTGTCTTCTCAACAAGTGAAAAAAGTTGGCTGGCGTTGTACAATCAGCAACATACATGTTTTGTCTGGCACACAATTGTAAATAACGTTCCATTCTTGCAGATGAATGCTCTGCTCCTTGTCCTTCATATCCGTGAGGCAATAATAAAACAATACCGTTCTGATTGTTCCATTTATCCTCTCCACAAGATATGTATTGGTCAATCATAATTTGGGCTCCATTACTGAAATCTCCAAACTGTGCTTCCCATATTGTAAGTGTATTTGGGTTTGCTAAAGCATAGCCATAATCAAAACCTAAAACACCATATTCAGATAAAAGGGAATTGAAAATATTGAACTTTCCTTTTTTACCTTCTAAATTATCTATCAAAAGCACTTCTTCTTCTGAATCTTCGACTTTTACAACGGCATGACGATGGGAGAAAGTACCTCTTTCAACATCCTGTCCAGAAATACGAACGTCGTATCCTTCTTGTAATAATGTTCCATAAGCTAAATGTTCGGCCATAGCCCAATCCAACTTATTGGTATCGAAAAACATTGTTTTTCTATCGTTAATAAGTTTTTGGATTTTGCTGATAAACTTTTTATCCGAAGGCAAATTACAAATAGCATTTGCAACTTGTGTAAGTCCTTCTTTAGAATAAGAAGTATCTACATTTTCGAGCATTTGTGTATCTGTTACTTGTTCAAATCCTTTCCATTCATTTTTCATAAATGGAGTAATGATTGTCAAATCTTTTTTACGGGATGCCTCAAGATTTACTTCAAGATTAGATTTGTATTCTTTTTCTAATCCGTTCACATAAGTAGCATCAATAATTCCTTCTGACAATAGCTTTTCAGCATAAATATCTCTAGGATTTTGATGTTTTGCAATGATTTTATACAAAACTGGCTGAGTGAAACGAGGTTCGTCACCTTCATTATGTCCGTATTTTCTATATCCTAATAAATCGATGAATACATCACGACCAAATTGCATTCTGAAATCCAAAGCAAATGACATCGCATGTACTACCGCTTCAGCATCATCTGCATTTACGTGTAATACCGGTGAAAGGGTTACTTTGGCAACATCTGTACAATAGGTTGATGAACGAGCATCCAGATAATTAGTTGTAAAACCTACCTGATTGTTGATTACAATGTGAATTGTACCACCCGTTTTATATCCGTCTAATTGTGCCATTTGCACTATTTCATAAAGAATTCCCTGACCAGCAATTGCGGCATCCCCGTGAACGGCGATTGGCAATACTTTAGAGAAATCATTAGGAAAATATTTATCTTGTTTTGCTCTTGTAATTCCTTCAATTACTGCACCTACTGTTTCAAGGTGAGAAGGATTTGGAGCTAAATTAATATTTATCTTTTTTCCTGTACGGGTAACTTTGTCAGCTGTAAGACCTAAATGGTATTTTACATCTCCATCAAAATATTCCTGATCGTAATCTTTACCATCAAATTCACCAAAAATGTCTTGGGTAGATTTGCCAAAAATATTAGCCAATACATTCAAACGACCTCTATGAGCCATTCCCATTACAAATTGTTCCACTCCTTTTTCGGCTGCTTTTTCAATCAAAGCATCCAAAGCTGGAATTACTGATTCCCCTCCTTCAAGTGAAAATCGTTTTTGACCAACATATTTTGTATGTAAGAAATTCTCAAAAGAAACTGCTTCATTTAATTTATCAAGAATGGATTTCTTTTCATCAGCAGAAAAATTAGGCTGATTGTCATTTATCCCAAGTTTATTCTGAATCCAGTCCACCACTTCTGGTTTACGAATATACATATACTCGACCCCAATGTGCTGACAATAAATTGCCTCAAGGTGCATTATAATTTCTTGAAGCGTACAAGGCTGAATACCGATAACCTTTGCCGCATCAAAAACAGTATTTAAATCTGCTGCCGAAAGCGAAAAGTTTACGATGTCCAGTGTAGGCAAAGTAGCTCTTCTTTCTCTTACGGGATTTGTTTTTGTAAACAAATGTCCACGAGAACGATATCCGTCAATCAATTTTAGTACGTTAAATTCTTTTTGAAGTTTTTCCGATACATTTGAACTCTCAATATTCCCAGCAGCAACATTTGCTATATAGGTTACTGGAGTTTCTGGATTCTCATCATTATAAGTAGTCATCCCAAAGTCGAAACCTTGAAAAAAACTTCTCCAGCTTGGCTCTACGCTATCTGGATTTACTAAGTATTGATCGTATAATTGTGCGAAAAATTCGGTGTGTGCTGCGTTTAAAAATGAAAACCTATCCATAATGCTAGTGAATATACTTTTTGTTAAATAGTTTGACAAAAGTACGATAATCAATTCTATCTAAATCGATTTTTTACGTACTTTTACGTAAAAATTTGTTAAAAAAACCCTTAAAACATGAAAAAAACTCATCAATTAGCCATTTTAAGAACTTTTTTGATTTCGATAACCTTATTCTCTTCCCATTTTTTATTAGCACAACAACAAACGATTGATCCCCAATCGCAAAGTGATTTTTGGAAGAAAGTTCAATTTGGAGGAGGTATCGGATTGGGTTTTGGCTCTGAATATACTAATATTTCACTGGCTCCTAGTGCTATTTACAACTTCAATGAATATGTAGCTTTGGGTCTTGGCGCCCAATATACTTATGCAAAACAAAAAAATTATTACGCCTCCCATTTATATGGCGGGAGTATTGTAGCACTCTTTAATCCTATTAACGAGATTCAACTTTCGGCAGAATTAGAACAATTAAGAGTCAATGTAGATTTAGATGGTTCCAATAGCAATTCACAAGATTACTGGAACACCGGTTTGTTTCTTGGTGCTGGATATAGAACTGGGAATGTAACTATTGGTGCTCGCTACAATGTATTAAATGACAATAAGAATGTTTATGGTAACGCCTTCATGCCTTTTGTAAGGGTTTATTTTTAATTTAACATCATGAAAAAGACACTACAATTATTCTGCATTCTATTTATAAGTACTTGTTTTGCGCAAAATAATATTTTACAATCTGGCCCTATGGTAGGTTATTGTGAAATGAAAGAAGCCGTTATTTGGTTACAAACCAATAAAGACGCTACGGTCAAAGTAGCGTATTTCTCAACTGATAATCCGTCTAAAATATTGTATTCAGAGAATTATACTTCTTCAAAAGATGCTGGGTATACCTACCATATTATTTTAGACCAATTACAACCTGACAAAAAATACACGTACAACATTTTTATAAACAATAAAAAAATTGAATTGCCATATGAAACTTCGTTTTCGTCAAAAAAATTATGGCAATGGCGAGAAGATGCACCTGATTTCAAAGTAGCATTTGGCAGCTGTATGTATATCAATGAAACTGAATTTGACAGACCCGGAAAACCGTATGGAAGCGGATATTCTATTTTTGAAAGTATTGCTAAAAAAAATCCGGACATTATGATTTGGGGCGGAGACAACTCCTATTTAAGAGAAGCAGATTGGGATAGCAAAACCGGAATTTACCATAGAAACACACACTCAAGATCTATCAAGGAGATTCAGCCCTTGTTGGCAAAAACTCAAAATTTTGCAATTTGGGATGATCATGATTTTGGTCCGGATGACAGCGACCGTAGTTTTTATAACAAACACATCACTCAAAAAGCATTTAAAGATTTTTGGGGTAATAAAAGCTATGGAATAAGTCCAAATCAAAATGAAGGTATTTTTTCTACTTTTAATTGGGGTGATGCGCAGTTTTTCCTAATTGACGACCGCTTTTTCAGATCTCCGGACAATAGAATTACTGGCGATAAAACTATGATAGGAACTACACAATTTGAATGGCTTATTGATGCTTTAAGTTCATCAGATGCCAGTTTTAAAATAATAGTAATTGGCGGACAGGTAATTAACGCTGTTCCTGACACAGAGAATTATGGCCGCTTTCCTGAAGAAAAAGAAAAACTACTAAAGGAGATTACAGACAATAAAATAAAAGGAGTCTTCTTTCTAACTGGCGACAGGCATTTTGCCGAAATGTCAATGCTTCCTCGTGAAAATACTTATCCCATTTATGACTGGACCGTTTCGCCATTGACAGCTGGGATTGTTTCTAAAAAAGTGTTAGATGAAAATAATAAATATAAAGTTAGTGGGAGTGCATTTGTACAGAATAATTTTGGGACAATCTCTTTTTTGGGTTCGAAAGAAAACCGACAAATGAAACTTACTTTATTTGATGCAAACGGAAATGAGTTATGGAATAAAATAATCTTAAAAAAAGAATTACAGTAACTAATACTTATTCCTAAACCATACTTTTTGCCATTCTCTTTTTAGAATTAGAAAAGCAACTTCTTCGGCAAGAATTACTAAATCTGAACCATCTAGCTTTTTTATTTGCTCTTCAGAAACATCAATTATATAAAGTAGATTAAGATATTCAGCAAATTTATATTGAATTAGTCTGTAGATTTTTTCATGTAATTGTATCTTCAATTCATTGGGAGAAATACTCAACGGAAAATCAATTCCTTCGTTTGCAAGATTGAAATCCTTATTTATCTGTTCAATTAATTTCAAATATAAATTTTCTCCTTCCGCTTCGGTAAGTAGTAAATCAGTATTTTTTGGAGCTATAAACATTTGATTTCAGATTATTGATTAACGATTTTAGATTACAGTTATAAAGGAACAAATTCAATTGTAACAACAACTAAAGACTACACTGCTCTTCCCATTAAATTTTCACCAAAAGTTCTTAGCATTGCTTTTTTATCAGCACTGATATTCATTTTATCCAATGTTTGAAAAGCTTTAAATGTAAAATCCTGAATGGCATCTTGCGTTGCTTTTGAAGCACCAGAACTATTAAAAATTTCTTTTACTGCTTTAATTTTATCTGAATTATCTTCTGGTTGAACAGAAAACAAATCCATCAATTGTTGTTGCTGTTCTTTTTCTGAAAAAGCAACGGCTTTTAGATATAAATACGTTTTTTTATTTTCAATAATATCACCGCCCACTTGTTTTCCAAAGGTTTCCGGATCTCCAAAAGCATCCAGATAGTCATCCTGCAATTGAAAAGCCAACCCTAAATTCAGTCCGAAATCATATATTAGATTTGCGTTTTCCTTTGAGGCTTTAGCAATAATAGCACCCATTTTCATTGCTGCAGCAACTAAAACGGCTGTTTTATATTCAATCATTTTAAGATATTCCGGAATGGTGACATCATCTCTAACTTCAAAATCTACATCCCATTGTTGTCCTTCGCAAACTTCAAGAGCAGTTTTACTGAACAATTTAGCCAGTTTACGAAATATTTTAGGTGGGTATTTCTCAAAATATTGATACGCCAAGATCAACATCGCATCACCAGATAAAATTCCGGTATTTATATTCCATTTCTCATGTACCGTTTGCTTCCCTCTTCGCAAAGGAGCATCATCCATAATATCATCGTGAACCAACGAAAAATTATGAAAAACCTCAACAGCCAAAGCAGCTGGCAACGCTTTTTTATAATCTGCATCAAAAACTTCAGCGCTCATAAGTGTAAGTACCGGACGCATTCTTTTTCCTCCAAGATCTAAAATATAATGTATGGGTTCATACAAATTTTTGGGTTCCTTGGCTTCATATTGCGACTGCAAATATTCCGAAATAAACTCCTGATACTGATAAATGGTATGCATAAATTAATTTTTGGCTAATTTACAGTATTCACACTTTATTCCAAACTACGTTTCTTAATGAAATGTTAAATAATCGAAAATACATTGGAAACTATTTTGGTATTCAAAGTTTCCTATCTACATTTGCATCGAAATTTAACATTTCAAATAAAGTCATTTCAAACCATTATGAAATGAAAATAAAACCTAAATAAAACCCAACCCATTATGACAACAACCTGGACAATTGATTCAACTCAATCGGATGTTCTAATTAAAATAAGACATTCCATAATCGCCTATTTAGCCGGAACCATAAACAAATTCAAAGGACATATAGACATTCAGGATGATGAAATTGAAGACGCTTCAGTTGAATTTTCCTTAGTTGTAAACAACACTGATACTAAACTGGAACAAATTGATTCTCACCTAAAATTAAATGATTTTTTTGATATAAATGAGTATCCAATTATAAGCTTTAAGTCTACTTCTTTTCAAAAAGTGAACAAGAATATTAATTTTTTGAAAGGAAATTTAACAATCAAAAATATCACAAAAGTTGTTGAGCTAGACGCAGAATTTATTGGAATCAATGCTTATAATGGCGATCAAAAAGCGGCATTTGAGATAACGGGAGCTATTAATCGTAAAGATTTTGGATTAACATCAAATGCATTTACTCAAACTGGCGGAATAACAACTGGGCAAGAC
The DNA here is from genome assembly GCF_048158725.1 of Flavobacterium arabinosi. Classification (NCBI taxonomy): domain Bacteria; kingdom Pseudomonadati; phylum Bacteroidota; class Flavobacteriia; order Flavobacteriales; family Flavobacteriaceae; genus Flavobacterium; species Flavobacterium arabinosi. The sequence goes on along the minus strand of NZ_JBLNKX010000001.1, from coordinate 728,357 downwards.
ATCAAACTTATTGCAAATTTAGAATTCACAGTTTAAGTCGTTTTATGTAAAAGTAAAATAATTACAAAATAATTGGAAACTATTTTGGTGTTTTAAGTTTCCTTATTACATTTGCATTCGAAATTTAACATATTTCTACAAATTAAATAAACCGTAACAGGCTAAGAATAAACAAAATGAAAGAGAAAATTATATCAAAAGCAAGCGACATGTTTTTAAAACTAGGTTTTAAAAGCATTACCATGGATGATATTGCAGGGGAAATGTGTATTTCTAAAAAGACAATCTATAAATATTTTTGTAACAAAGAAATACTTATTGAAGAAAGCACCGCTACAATCCACAAAGAAGTACATCAGATTATTGACCGCATCATAAGCAAAAATTACAATGCAATTGAGGAAAATTTCGAGATACGAAAAATGTTCAAGGAAATGTTTAAATCATCTGCTACCTCTCCCATATACCAACTAAAAAAGCACTACCCAGAGATCTATGATAGGGTAATGTCACGAGAAATTAACGAATGTAATGCCGCTTTCGAACAAAATATTAGAAAAGGAATCCAACAAGGTTTGTATCGGGAAAACATAAATGTGGAAAGTTACATCCAATTTTATTACTTGTTAGTATTCAACATAAAAGCAAACACAAGCTCCGAAAATGAAGGTCAAAAAATAGAACTTGAAATTTTAGAATACCATACCCGAGCGATGGCAACGCAAAAAGGGATCATTGAACTTGAAAAACATTTACTAAACTATACCATATAATGAAGAAAATAATTTTAATAACATTCTTAATTTTTGCTATATCGGCAAAATCACAAGACGTCAAATCGTTAACCTTAAAGGATGCGATTACCTATGCTTTAGAAAATAAAGCAGATGCTAAAAAAGCCAAACTGAAAGTAGAAAATAGCGAATATCAAATTCAAGAAGTTCGTTCCAGAGCTTTACCTGAAATTTCTGCAAACGGAGGATTGACTTATAACCCTATTTTGCAAACTACTTTCCTTGACGGAGGATCTTTTGGTGGTGAACCAGGATCTACGGTTAAACTTAATTTTGGACAAAAATGGAATTCAACAGCGGGTCTTTCTTTGACACAAACTCTTTTTGACCAATCTGTTTTTACAGGTTTGAAAGCCGCAAGATCAACCAGAGAATTCTATCAGATAAATGATCAATTAACAGAAGAACAAGTAATTGAGAGAGTGGCGAATAATTATTACCAAGTATACGTTCAACGTCAAAGATTAAATGTTCTGGACAGCAATTATGTTAACACCAATAAAGTGAAAACCATAATTAAGGGACAATTTGACAATGGTTTGGCCAAAAAAATTGACTTAGATAGAATTTTGGTAAAAATTTCAAACATCAATACACAACGTCAACAAATTTTAAATGCAGTTCAATTGCAGGAAAACGCTTTGAAGTTTTATATTGGGATGCCAATTGAAACTAAAATCAGTATTCCACAGTCTGAATTTCAAGTTACACCTCAAGCGTTATCTGAAGTTCCAAATACAGAAAATAGAACGGAATATTTGCTTTTGAAGAAACAAGAACAATTATTAATGTTCCAAAAGAAAGCGGATGAAGCGGCATACTACCCTACACTTTCCCTTTCGGCAGGCTATAATTATATTGGTCAAGGTCCACAAATGCCTTGGGGAGCAAAACCAGCTGACGGTGTTTACTGGTCTGATTACTCTTCTATTGGTTTGAACTTAAAAGTTCCTATTTTTAAAGGCTTTTCAACTAGAGCAAAAGTAAGACAAGCAGATGTTAATTTAAGATCCTTGAAGGAAGACATAAAAGACACCAAATTAAGTCTTGATTTAGCGTATGAAAACGCAAACATTCAAATTAACAACAGCATCATTACTATAAGCAACCAAAAGGAAAATGCACAATTAGCACAAGACGTTCTAAACAACACCAGAAATAATTACATACAAGGATTGGCTTCTTTAACTGATTTATTGGATGCAGAAAATTCATTGACAGAGGCACAAAACAATTACACTTCTGCAATATTAGATTACAAACTAGCAGAAATTCAATTAATCAAATCAAAAGGAGAATTAAAAACATTACTAAACAACTAAGAACATGAAAAAAAATATAATAACCGGAATAATCATTTTAGGCGCAATAGCAATCATAGCAGTAGTTTTAACAAACAACAAAAAAGAAAACGAAGCAAAAACAGCTCTTGTAGCTGAAAAAAACGCAAGTGTTTCCGTTAAAGTTGGAACGGTAAAAACAGAAGAAGTTTCACTTGATTTTTCGGCCAATGGAAATTTTGAGCCACTTCAAGAATTGAGTTTTTCAGCAGAGAAACCAGGAAGAGTGGTACGTGTTTTAGTAGATGAAGGATCAACAGTACATATCGGTCAAACCCTGGCAATTGTAAGAAGCGAACAAATTTCTTCGGACTTAGAAACAGCTCAGGCTTCTTATCAAAATGCATTAAGTGATTACAATCGCTTTGAAAATGCATTCAAAACAGGCGGAGTTACAAAACAACAGTTAGATCAGGCAAAATTAGGGTTAGTAACTGCAAAATCAAGATTACAGCAAGCTAAAGTTAATATTGGCGACACTAATATCAAATCTACCATTAACGGTATTGTAAATAAAAAATACATTGAGCCAGGATCCGTTCTTGGTGCTGCAACGCAAATGTTTGACATTGTAAATGTTACCAGATTAAAATTAAAAGTTACGGTTAATGAAAATCAAGTAGCCGGTTTAAAATTAGGAAACAATGTGAATGTCAAAGCAAGTGTTTACCCTGATGCTACTTTTTCAGGTAAAATTACTTTTATCGCCCCAAAAGCAGATTCCCGTTTAAACTTTCCTATAGAAATAGAAATTGCTAATAATTCCTCTAATGATTTGAAAGCAGGGATGTATGGAACTGCTGAATTTGCTTCAAGCCAACAAAAACAATCGTTGATGATTGTTCCTAGAAATGCATTTGTAGGAAGTGTAAGCAGCAACCAAGTATTTGTAGCAGAAAACGGAGTTGCTAAACTAAAAACGGTAACTGCCGGAAGAATTTTTGGCGACAAAGTAGAAATTTTAAACGGCCTTTCTGATGGTGAAACTGTAATTGTTACAGGTCAAATCAACCTTCAAGACGGATATAAAGTGGATATTATTAAATAATTTGTTAATGGTAATGGCCAATTATAACTGATTGACCTTAAAAACTAGATGAACCATTAATAATCAACAATAAAAATATATGAAATTAGCAGAAATATCCATAAAGCGTCCCTCATTAGTAATTGTATTGTTTACAATTCTAATTCTAGGAGGATTATTCAGTTACACTCAATTGGGCTACGAATTAATTCCTAAATTCGAAACCAATGTAATTACCATTGCGACTGTGTATCCTGGAGCTTCACCAAGTGAAGTCGAAAACACAGTGACTAAAAAAATTGAAGATGCCGTTGCTTCTTTAGAAAATATCAAAAAATTAGACTCTAAATCATACGAAAGTTTATCAACAGTTTCTATCACTTTAACCTCTGATGCTGATGTTGATATTTCCATGAATGATGCGCAACGCAAAATAAATGCTATTATCAGTGATTTACCGGATGATGCCAAAACACCGTCTTTGAGTAAATTCTCCTTAAGTGATTTACCAATTATGACCATTGGTGCCAATGGAAAAATGGATGAAGCCGCTTTCTATGATTTAATTGATAAAAAAATAGCACCTGTTTTATCTCGTGTAGCCGGTGTAGCTCAAGTAAGTATTATCGGGGGACAAGAACGTGAAATTCAAGTCAATCTTGATGCCGTAAAAATGCAGGGATATGGACTTTCTGTTCCACAAGTGCAACAAAACATTTTGAGTTCTAATCTTGATTTCCCTACAGGAAATATTCAAACTCGTGAACAAAAAATCTTAATTCGTTTAGCCGGAAAATACAAAAACGTTGAAGAATTAAAAAACCTAATCGTTTCATCAAACAATGGAATTCAAGTTCGCTTGGGTGATATTGCCGATGTTCAAGATACACAAAAAATTGCTGAAAAAGTCGCTCGTATTGATCAAAAAAGCGCCATTATTTTACAAATCGTAAAACAATCTGATGCCAATGCTGTTGCAGTAAGTGAAGAATTATTGAAAACAGTTAGCAAACTGGAAAGTGACTACAAAGTCAATCAACTGAAACTAGAAGTAGCAAAAGACAGTACCGTTTTCACATTAGAAGCTGCTGATTCTGTAGTACACGATTTATTGATTGCCGTATTTTTGGTAGCTTTCGTAATGTTGTTTTTCTTGCATAGTATTAGAAACTCCTTGATTGTAATGGTTTCTATACCTGCTTCATTGATTTCAACATTTATTGGAATTTACTTGCTAGGGTACACACTAAATTTAATGAGTTTATTAGGATTATCACTTGTTGTTGGTATTTTGGTGGATGATGCCATTGTGGTATTGGAGAATATTTACCGACACATGGAAATGGGTAAAAACCGAGTACGTGCGTCCTACGATGGAACTGCCGAAATTGGAGGAACCGTAACTTCAATTACCCTGGTAATTGTTGTCGTATTTTTACCAATTGCAATGAGTTCTGGTATGGTTTCAAACATTATTACACAATTTTGTGTCACTGTAATTATCTCAACCTTACTCTCACTTTTAGCTTCGTTTACCATTATCCCTTGGTTGTCTTCCCGTTATGGAAAATTAGAACACATTGAAGGTAAAAATCTTTTTGGCAGAATTATTCTTGGGTTCGAAAGCTATTTAACTCGTTTTATCAACTGGATTTCTGGCTTGTTAACGTGGTCTTTAGACCATTACAAGACTACTTTAGCGATTGTATTATTGTTGTTTTTTAGTTCCATAGCACTTATTCCTGCAGGATTTATTGGTGGAGAGTTTTTTGCAGCATCAGATAGTGGTGAATTTTTAGTTCAAATAGAAATGCCAAAAGATGCGTCATTAGAACAAACCAACTTTATGACTCAAAAAGCAGAAGCCTTTTTGAAAACGCAAGAATATGTAAAAAGTCAAATCACAACCGTTGGGCAAACCAGTGAAGGTTTAGGAGCATCACAAGCCACCGCTTACAAATCAGAGATTGACGTGAAAATGGTTGATAAAAAAGACCGTTCTGATGAAGCCTCTGTATATTCTGCCAAAATAAAACGGAAGTTAGAAAAAGTATTGGTTGGAGCAAAAGTAAAAACTGCTCCGGTTGGTATTTTAGGAACTGCCGAAGATGCTACATTAGGATTAATTGTAACAGGTTCTTCACTAGAAAGCGCTATGGCTTTTGCAAAACAGGCAGAAGCTGAATTGTATAAAATCCCAGGAGCAACAGAAATTAAATTATCTGTAGAAGATGGAAATCCAGAAATTAATGTCAAAGTAGACAGAGATAAAATGGCAGCACTTGGATTGAGTCTTCAAACTGTTGGTATGACTATGCAAACGGCCTACAGCGGAAATACAGATGGAAAATTTAGAGCTGGAGAATATGAATATGATATCAATATCAAATACAACAGTTTTGACAGAAAAAGCATTAGTGATGTGAGCAACTTGATTTTTATAAATGAAAGAGGCGAACAAATTAAATTATCACAATTTGCGACTGTAAAAGAAGGTTCTGGACCAAGTCAATTGGAACGTAGAGATAAGACAGCATCGGTTACTGTAAAAGGACAAAACATTGGTGTACCAGCCGGAACTATTGTTAATCAATGGCAAGAAAAATTAGACAAACTGAAAAAACCAACCGGTGTAAATTACATTTGGGGTGGAGATCAGGAAAATCAATCCGAAGGTTTTGGAACATTAGGAATTGCATTATTAGCGGCTATTATATTAGTTTACCTTGTAATGGTTGGATTATATGATAGTTTTGCACATCCATTTGTAGTATTGTTTGCTATTCCGCTTTCGTTTATTGGAGCCTTATTAGCTTTGGCATTGACGAACAAAACATTGAATATATTTACCATTCTTGGTATGATTATGCTAATTGGTTTGGTTTGTAAAAATGCGATTATGCTAGTCGATTATACCAATCAAAGAAGGGCTGCGGGAGAATCGATAAGAAATGCATTAATTCAAGCGAATCATGCGAGACTTCGTCCAATTTTGATGACGACTATTGCTATGGTATTTGGTATGTTCCCAATTGCATTAGCATCTGGAGCTGGAGCTGAATGGAAAAATGGTTTGGCTTGGGTAATTATCGGAGGATTAATTTCCTCGTTATTCTTAACCTTGATTGTCGTTCCTGTAATTTATGAAATTATGGAGAAATTAATTTCCAAATTTAGTAAAGGAGAAAAAACAGATTATGAAGCTGAAATGGTTGCCGATTATGTCCATACTGAATTAAGTGAAGATGGATTTAATCCAAAACATACCTTGTAATACTAAATCAAAAATGTCCTCGCCCTAAAAAGCGATACCCATTTATCAGATAAAATTAATTAAACCGTTGCAGGAATGTTCTTGCAACGGTTTTTTGTTTCAATACCGTTTTGGAATTTTATCCTTTAGATCTAATCCTTTTAGAAGCAACTAATAAAAAGTATCATTTAGGAATTATGAGAAAATTAAATGTTTTTTCATGTTTCGGATTGTCTATAATTAAAGTCTTATTTTTGTACGAATTAATAGCGCTGTTTTTTATTTAACAGCAATCTTTATTTCACAGAGTCAATAAATAAGAGAACCAATGAATGACGTTTTTTCCATAAAAGAAGCCATACATAAGATAGAACATTTTTGCGCCTATCAAGAACGTTGTCATCAAGAAGTGGTGCAAAAATTGAGAAGCATGAAGATGGATTCCGAAGAAATCGATACCATTATGGTTCATCTCATCAGTGATAATTTTCTCAACGAAGAACGTTTTGCCTGTAGTTTTGCCAGAGGAAAACACCGCATTAAACATTGGGGAAAAATTAGAATTGTAAACGAATTAAAGTCAAAAAAAATAACACAAACGCTTATCAATAGTGCATTAAAGGAAATCTCTCCTGAGGAATATGCAACAACTTTTCACACGTTAGCAGAAAGACATTGGGAATCCATACGAGAAACTAATTTGATAAAAAAACGTAAAAAATTCTGTGATTATATGTTACGCAGAGGATTTGAAAGCAATTTAGTCTTTGAAAAAGTCAAAGAGCTGGAGAATTTAAAAGAGTAATAAAAAATACCGATGCAATCCTAAATTAGAAACTCAAAAGTACGCTTACCGCATTTCCACCAAAACCAACTGCATTAATTAATACTTTTCTAATCGGTTTTGTCTGTAATTGTGCTTCCGCAAAAGGGACTCCGATGAACCTATTATGTTGCATCATCATAATGGCCAATTCCATGCTGAGTATTCCTGAAGCGCCAAAAGTGTGTCCAATTTTCCATTTATTAGTAGTCAATAAAGGAAGTGTTTCACCAAAGACTTTCTCAATGGCTTTATATTCCGTCAAATCACCTTTTATCGTTCCTGGTGCGTGCATCACAATCACATCAACTTCCGATAAATTCGTGTTTTGCAAAGCCATTTTCATTGATTTCTGGAAACAAGTCGCTTCAGCTGAAATGGAAATATTATGTTCCAAAATTTCTGTTGCATAGCCAATACCTTCGATATAAGCCAATGCATTTTCTTTCTTACCAATTTCGAGACAACAAACTCCGGCACCTTCGCCAAGAATCATCGTGCTTTGTTTTTTTTCTAAATCAAGAGCACGATTGGGATACGTCTCTTTACTATTCGAATAAATTTTCAGCGCCCGCATTTGGGCAATCGTAAAATCTGTTAAAGGCGCTTCGCTTCCTCCAACCAAAAATTTATCAGCCATTCCGGATCGCAGCCAAGCCACACCATTAAGTAAAGCATGTAAAGCCGTAGAACACGTAATGGAATGTGAAATTTCCGGACCTGAACTTTGCAAATCATGGCTCACCCACGAGGAAATATTCCCCAAAGTTGTAGTAGGAGAAGCAAGTGTATGGGCTTTTCCTGTTTCTAAATATTCTTGATAGTGTTTTTCGAATAAATCTGTTGCACCGCGCGAAGAACCAATGTTGATTCCGAAAATATCATTTTGAGTCCAACCCGCATTTAGCATCGCTTTTCTGGAAGCCGCCATCGCATACAAAACCGATTTATCTAACGATTTGTATTTAGTATCTGATTCTCGTAATTCGGAAATAACTTGTTCTGAATCAACATCTAAAGCTGCTACGTAAGTTTTTTTATTGTCTAAATCATGTTCCGTAAAACAATGATTTTCATTCAGATAATTTTCCCAAATCACTTCTGGTGTATTTCCTAAAGGTGAAATGGAAGCAATGGCAGTTATAGAGATTGTTTGAGACAAAATAGTGTTGTTATTTAAGTGCAAAGGTCGCAAAGTTTTTGCAAAGTTCACGAGGGTTTGAAAATTTATACATTCAAAATACCGCTTTATTGTTATAAATTCAAGCTATTTCTAAAGCCTTTTCTACCACTTGATATACTTTTTCCAATTGCTCATCGGTGATAATATAAGGTGGCAAAATATAAACTATGTTGCCTACAGGACGCAGGATTATTCCATTTTCGATAAAGAAATCATAGAGTTTGTTGCGCAAGGTTCCATAATAACTGGCAGCACTTTCGGTTTTTATTTCTAAAGCAAAAATGACTCCGAGCACACGAGTTGTGGTTACTTTAGGATGGTTTTTTATATGTTCCTGAAAGTCTAAATGTCTTTGATTTACTCGAATAATATTAGCTTGCATTTCATTGGTTTGTAACAATTCAAAACTTGCCAAAGCCGCCGCACAGCCCGTAGGATTTGCCGTGAAAGTATGGCCGTGAAACAACGCTTTATTAATATCATCATCATAAAAAGCCTCGAAAATAGCTGTAGTAAAAGTAGTAATCGCCATAGGAATAGTACCGCCGGTCAACGCTTTTGACAAACACATCATGTCTGGTTTTTCTACCTGATAATCCGTTGCAAAAGTTTTTCCTGTTTTTCCAAAACCCGTCATCACTTCATCGGCAATGGTGAGCACTCTATTTTCCTGACAAATACGCATTAATTGATCTAATGACTCCGGCTCATACATCACCATTCCTGCCGCTCCTTGAACGAGTGGTTCATAAATAAAACCAGCGCACTTATTATCTTTTATCACTTCATTCAGCATATCGTAACTTTGCTGTTCTTGTCCTTTCACAGGAACTGGAATCCGAACTACGTCAATGAACATCCCTTGAAAGGCCTGCGTATAAAATGAAATTCCGCTTGCCGCCATTGCCGCAAAGGTGTCGCCATGAAAAGCGTTTTCGAAAGCAATTATTGTAGTTCTCTTTTCCTCTTTGTTGAAAAAATATTGCAAAGCTACCTTAATCGCAACTTCAACCGCCGTAGAACCATTATCGGAAAAGAATATTTTTTGCTGGTTTTTGGGTAAAATTTCCATCAACTTCTCAGCAACCAAAATAGCTGGCTCATGGGTAAATCCACCAAAAAGTACGTGTTCTAATGTCGTAAGTTGTTTGTAAATCGCATCGGCAATGAATTTATTCGAATGTCCATAAGGATTCACCCACCAGGAAGCGATTGCGTCAATATATTCTTTTTCATTTTCGTCCCAAAGCAAAGCGCCTTCGCCTTTTTTAATGGCAATGGGCAACGCTGCGGTTTTGTGTTGTGTATAAGGATGCCAAAGATATTGGCGGTCTCTTTCTGTTAAATTCATTTTATTTTAGATAAAAGAAGTAAGAGACAAGATAAAAAGATTTCATATAATAGAATATTCTTTCTTCTCATTTCTTTATTCTTAATTTATAATTCCAATAACTTTTCTCTAAATAAATCAGCATATTCTTTTATTACATTTTGGTCAAAATAAGGTTCTTGCTCAATTCTTCCAATGCATTTTAGACCAGTTTTATTCAAAACTATTGTTTCCGTAGCTTTGTTTTCTTCACCATTAAAAATAATTCCGGCAATATAGATTTTTCGGCTTTGCAACGCTTCAATCGTGAGCAAGGTATGATTGATACTTCCCAAATAATGTCTGGAAACAACAATCACTTTATAATCGGGTTGAATCAAATCGATAACAGAATCGGTCTCATTTAATGGAACAAAAATACCTCCAGCTCCTTCAATTACTAAATGATTAACTGTCTTAGGCTCGGTGATATTTTCCAAATCAATAATAATTCCGTCTAATTCTGCTGCGAGATGCGGACTTGCCGGCGTGTTCAAAGCATAACTATTAGGATGAACTACGGTCTTTTTATTGGACAAAAATGATTTTATTTTATGACTGTCCGAATTTTCTAAATCGCCAGCTTGGATAGGTTTCCAATAATCGGCTTCTAGTGATTCCGTTATAATGGCTGATGCAATGGTCTTACCGACATCGGTAGATATTCCTGTGATGAATAGTTTCATATAAATAGCACACGGATGACACAGATTTAACTGATTGTCACGGATTTTTAAAAATTTATTTTAGTTTTTTCTGTCGTTGGTGTAAATAGACCTTTTGAATTCTGGAGTTGTTCCAAAGTTCAATAATAATCCAATTTCTACCTCAGTTGCCTTTAGATAATTTAAAAGTTGGGCTTTATGCTCATCCATCAAACATTCACAGGCTTTAAGCTCAAGAATGATAGAATCTTCAATCAATAAGTCCGCAAAATAGTCGCCCACTAATTGACTTTTATAATATACTTTAATTTGTTTCTGCGCTTCTACTTTATAACCTTGGGATTTCAACTCAAAATACATAGCATTTTGATATACTTTTTCAAGAAATCCATATCCAAGTTCATTATAAACTTCAAAATAGTATCGCTCAAATTTCCATGCAATAAATTACCCATCGTATATATTTTAATTAAAATCAGTGATAATCCGCTAAATCCGCGTCATCAGTGTCCCATAAAAACAAAAGTACTCAACAATCGCATTACTTCGGAGATTTCTTCTTTTGAATTAAAGCTGTGCAAACAAAATCGCAATCGTTCCTGCCCTTCGGGAACCGTTGGCGAAAGTATCGCTTTGACATCAAACCCTTTTTCTTGTAGCTTTAGGGCTATGGATTTAACATTTTCATTTCCCGAAATAATCGCTGATTGTATGGCTGATTTGCTTCGAACAAACAATTGTTTTAAGCCTAATAAATTTTTCTCTTGATTGAAATGAATAATGTTTGCTCTAAGCAGTTCTATATTTTGTTTTTCTTTGTCTAAATAGTGGTAGCCCATTAAAATCGTGGCAACCGAATGGGGTGAAAGTCCCGTAGTGTAAATAAAACTTCGGGAAAAATTTACTAAATAATCCCTCAATTCTGGAGCACCTAAAATCGCGGCACCATGACATCCCAATCCTTTTCCGAAAGTTATAATCCGGGCGAAGACCTGATCTTGTAAGTTTAAATCTTGAACCAATCCTTCTCCCTTCTCCCCAAAAACGCCCAAAGCATGCGCTTCATCAACAACTAAATAACAATTGTGTTTTTCGGACACTTGTACTAATTCTTCAAGGTTTGGCGTATCACCATCCATTGAAAAAACAGATTCGGTAACAATATAAATTACCGAGTTTTGATTTCGAAGAATTAATCGTTCCAAATCCTCAAAATCATTATGATTAAATTTATACCCTTTGGCATTCGATAATTGAATTCCATCCCGAATGGAAGCGTGACACAATTCGTCGTATAAAATCAAGTCGCCTTTTTGCGGAAGCGAACTAAAAAATCCAACATTAGCATCATAACCTGAATTAAAAATTAACGCCGATTCCGATTTATGAAACTGCGCAATATATGTTTCGGTTTCCGGATATAGTTTATGATTTCCGGATAATAATCTGGAACCAGTAGCTCCATTTTTAATCTCATTAGTTTCAATTAAATACTGGTGCGTTTCCTGAAAAATAGTTTCTGATTTGGACAATCCAAGATAATCATTGGAAGCAAAATCAATTCCTTTAATGGGTAAAGGCAATTGTCGCAAAGCATTGTTTTGCTTTCGGCTTTCCAATTTAGCGGATAGATTTTGTGGAAATTTTCTCATACGCTACAAAAATAAGCATCTTTTTTGGTTTATATATTTTGTATCATTTTAGTTTAATACCTTTTTAAAATTAAGTTGTTTTTAAGATAATGGTTCGGCTTTCAAATTGCATTACATTATTCATAAAAACTAAATTCTTTAAAAATTAACAACTGAAAAATAATAGTCGAAATAAAATTGATAAAAATTTACGAAAACGGTTTCGATTCAATACTTTGTTAAAATTATGTTAATATTGTCTTAAAATTCACTTCAAAGATATTTCATTATAAAATAGTTTTCTACTTTCGGCCATTATGAAACGAATTGCATCACTTTTCTTATTAGTAACATTGTTTTACAATGTTCTGGGATACTATCTGATGTTTGCTTATCAACAAGAGCAAGCATGGGTGACTAGTATGGAAAAAGCACCTAGTTCAGAGATGCATGTAATACAATTGAATGCTACTTTATATTCTTTCATTGAAGACACTGATTTTGAATATGTAAATGAAGATGTTGTTATTAACAATAAAAGTTACCACATTTTCAAGAAAAGAATTCAAAACAACATCCTAAGCCTTTATTATCTTCGTAATTCACACCAAGATGCAATAGGCAAAGACTTAAAAGACATTGTTGACAATCAATTATTTAACGGATCTTCTTCCAAAGATACTCCTGTAAAAAAACTGATGAAATCTTTTCTACAAGATTATATCCCAAACAATACTGTTGCAGTTGATTTTTTTACAAAAACAGCTACAGCTTCGATTAAACCTATCATTACGCCAAGCATGGCATTAGATTCTGGATACATTTCCTTATCGTATTCCCCACCAGACATCGCATAATTCTTTCTACTATTTTAGTGAAATCATTCACTATCATCTGGCATTTGTTAAGTCAAGATAATTCATGATTACTTTAGCCAAGACTGTACAATTATTACAATTTTATTTAAAATTAAGCCCATTACAAATACAAAATAGTCTTTTGTGTTATCTGAAGTCACTTTTTTAAAAGGATTCAAAGGCGTATTTTACATTTAAATTCTGTTTTATTTTGTACAACTAGCGTTCAGAATCATGACTTAAATTCATTTACAATTCAAAAATGGATTTCTAAAGGAGTTATTTATTTAAAATAAACACTTACTCCATTTTGCTTTGTAAATCAAATGAAATTTTTTGGACGAAAGCCAAAAGTGAATCTTTTTTACAACAAGAATACTATCAACTAACTTATTTTTTTAACACTAAACCTCTTTACAGAAAGAGGCTGTTACTAGCTTATTTTATATCATTAACTATTCAAAAAAACCAAACCTTGAAAAATTTATCCATTTTACAATCTGCTTTTATTTTTATCTTATTCCTTACAATTGCTTTTAATACCCAAAAAATTGCTGCACAAGGCTGTGTGGCTATTAAAGGTAATGCTACTACATGCATGGCTATTCATCCAGATAGCACCAATGTTTCCGGATGGCAATTTGCCGCCAGTGGTCGCTATTTTAGATCATTTAGACACTTTTCCGGAACGGAAGAAAACAAACAAAGGTTAATACAAAAAACAGAAGTCATAAATTACACCTCAATTTTTGATCTTTCACTGACTAGAATACTAAACAATCGCTGGTCAGTTATGGTTGACCTTCCCGTTTCGAATAATGTTCGTTCTTCATTGTATGAACATGGATTAGTAAACGGTACTTACGTTAAAAAGGAAAGACATTCAACACGTTCTTTTGGCTTAGGAGACATTAGGTTTGCTGCTTATAGATGGATGTTAGATCCAGTAAAAAGCACAAAAGGAAATATTCAACTAGGATTGGGACTTAAATTACCAACTGGTGATTATGACTACAAAGATTATTGGTATAATGTAGGTCCAGGTGGAACAAAAGAATTGCGTACTGTAGATCAATCCATACAATTAGGGGATGGAGGTACAGGAATTACTTTTGAATTAAACACATTTTATAATTTCTTAAAGAACTTTGGGGCTTATGGTAATTTTTATTATCTAAGTAATCCTAGAGAACAAAATGGTGTAAGAACATATAGAGAAACAATATCCCCAAATTTAGCAAATGAAGCTATTATGAGTGTTCCCGATCAATACATGTTTAGAGCCGGGTTTAATTATTCTTTCAATTATATAAAAGGCTTATCATTAGCAGCAGGTGCACGATTAGAAGGCATCCCTGTTTATGACCTTATTGGTGGTAGTGGTGATTTCCGTCGTCCTGGGTATATCTGGTCTGTAGAACCATCTGTAAACTACGATTATAAAAAAATCACCCTGTTTGCATCAGTACCCTTTGCTTTTGCTCGCAACCGTACACAAAGTGTTACCGATAAAGAAAATTCAGTTACCAGAGGAGTTCACGTTCAAGGTGACGCTGCATTTGCTGACTACACAATAAACATCGGTATATCAACTAGATTTTAAGTAATCAATTATTTGAGAAGTTAGTTGTATTCCACAACAATATTAATAACACAGTACGTTTTTGAATTATATCAAAAAGAACTAAATCATTTTAAATATTAAAATACCAAACTATTAACCATTCAAACAAACCAAACCTTGAAAAATTTATCTTTTTTACATTCCGCTTTTATTTTTATTTTATTCCTTACAATTGCTTTTAATACTCAAAACATGACTGCTCAAGGGTGTGTGGCTGTTCGCCAAATGGGAGGGCAAAATTTAAATTCTTCAAATTCTTACAATCTAGATAGTGGTGAATTTCAAGTAGGAGTAAATTATCGCTATTTTCACTCTTGGAGACACTTTGTTGGTAAAGAGGAACAACTACAACGTCAATTAACAGGTGGTGGATTTGATGCAAATGGAAAAGAACGTGGTAATGCAGTAAACATCTATTCTCATGCAGTCGATTTAAATATTTCTTATGGATTAACCGACCGTTTTCAGTTGAACGCAACATTACCTTATGTAAACAATGAGCGTTCTCAAATATTGAGACAAACAACTCCTGTAAAAAACACATACCGTTACAGTGTTTATGCTGATGGAATTGCTGATGCTCGTTTGAGTGTTAACTATTGGGTTGTTGATCCAAAAAAAGCAGAAAAAGGAAATATTATGGTAGGATTAGGTGTGAAATTAAACACCGGTAGTCATGACCGTAGAGACGATGCCCCACAAACTGACGGAACTACTAAAAGTGTTGTAATGGATCAAGCTATTCAACCGGGAGACGGAGGCGTAGGTTATTCAGTGGAACTTCAAGCATTTCGACAATTAACAGGACGTCTTTATGGTTTTGCAAATGGGTATTATTTGTTTAATCCAAGAGAATCAAATGGTACATTTAAATCAGCCCCAAAAGCAGGACTGGAAGGATATGAAATATACGCTAGTCCAGACCAATATTTTGGACGTGCAGGATTTATGGCTGCTGTTGACAAAAAAGAAAATCTCACCGTATCATTGGCCGGAAGATTTGAAGGAATTCCAGCTTACGATGCTTTTGGCGGTCAAGTAGCGTATCGTCGCCCAGGATATGTTATCGCAGTTGAATATGGCTTTTCCTATCGAATAGGGAAACATGGTTTCAGTCTTTACATCCCTTATAATGTCGTAAAAAATCGTATTCAAAGCGCTGCCGATATTGCTGATCAAAATTTGAAGAATTCAGTAATAACTGATCCAAGTAAATATGTACATGTTCAAGGAGATGCCGCATTTGCAGATTATTCTATTAACGTTGGTTATTCGTATCGTTTCAATTTAAATAAAAAAATGACAATGTCAATGAAGCATTAATTTTAGATTAATAACTGAAGCTAAAATGCTTTAGTTATTCTTTAGAAAAAGATTATATATGCTATTCATAAATTAAACTATTTTATTAAATGAAAAAATTTTACTTAAGTTGCTTATTACTAACACCTATCTTAATGAATGCCCAAACAGATATTGACGGCATCATGATGAGCAAAAATAATTTTTGTGTCGGAGCAATATATCAATACAGTAGCTGGGATCAATACTGGGAGGGATCTCTTAAAAGAGAGAATCTAAATCTTGGTACCGTATCGACAAAATCCATTGGACTTATGGGAAATTATGGTATCTCTGATAAATTGAATGCAATTTTTAGTGTGCCGTATATAGAAACCAATGCTTCTGCTGGAACTATGAAAGGTCAAAAGGGAATACAAGATCTTTCGCTTACGCTAAAATACATGCCTCTGGAAAAAACAGTTGGCCAATCAACCTATTCCATTTATGCTTTGGGAAGTTTTTCAACACCACTATCCGATTATCCTGCTGATTATTTGCCTTTAAGCCTTGGTTTAAAAAGCAAAACAGCTTCATTGCGATTAATGGGTGATTATCAGAGAGGAAACTTCTTTGCTACAATATCTGGTGCTTATGTAAAAAGAGCGAATATAACAATTGATAGAAATGCTTATCTCACTGACGAAATCCATTATACAAACGAAGTCGATATGCCGGATGCCATTTCAGTAAATTTTAGAGCAGGTTATCGTTCTAATAGATTGATTGCCGAATTTGTTATAGACAATTGGGTAACCCAATCAGGAGGATTTGATATTACAAAAAATAATATGCCTTTTCCAAGCAACACCATGAATGCGTTAAAATATGGTGTTAATTCTAAATATACGTTTAAAAAAATACCCGAATTATCTCTTGTAGGTGGTTATAACTATGTAGTAGAAGGAAGAAACGTTGGGAAATCTGACACCTTCTATGGAGGTCTATTTTATGTGATTAATTTTAAAAAAGAAAGCAAACAAGATGAAAAATAATATACAAAAAACAGCCTATACTACTCTTCTAGCTTTATTTCTTGCCTGTACCTATTCGTGTAGTGATGATATTACTGAAAAAAATGAACAATTTCATGCCTTAAACCCTACAAATACAGACAATTTAGCTGGAACTTGGAAAACTTTTTTATTGACGACTCCAAACGAATTCCCACTTGATGTACCTGTTGCCACAAATACGCCAGCATTCACAAGAGAAATCAATGAAATAAAAAGCTATCAAGTCAACATATCAGAAGATCAAAAAAGAATAATAAAATACTGGAGTGCTGGTGGCGTTTTACGCTGGAATGAAATCATGCGAACTTTAGTGGCAAGACATAACCGTCCCCCTTATCAAAATGAAGACGGAACCTATCCTGCACCTTCGGCTGCGAATCCATTTGCAAATCCGCAATTTCCATTTTCAAATCCACCTTATGCAGCTAGAGCTTATGCCTATGTAAGTGCAGCACAATATGATGCAATGGTCGCCACTTGGTATTATAAAAAATTATACAACAGGGCAGCTCCATTCACTGTCGATGCAACTTTACAAGTTTTAATTCCAAAAAGTGCTATGCCTTCCTATCCTTCAGAAGATGGTGTTTTATCAGGTGTCACAGTTGAATTATTAAAATTATTGTTCCCAACTGAAATCGCATACATTGACGGAAAAGCGGAAGAACAAAAACTATATCGTATTATTAGCGGTGCCAATGTTAGAAGTGACGTAGAAGCTGGTGTGATTTTAGGAAGAAAGATTGCAGCCAAATTTATTACAAAAGCTGGTGCTGATGGAGCTGGTGCTGCTATAGGAAACCAAGCGCTTTGGACTCAATTGGAGACACAAACAGCAGCTACTGGAGAAACGCCTTGGTTGTCGTTAGATTTACCTGCAAGACCTCCAATGTTACCCTTATTTGGCAAAGTAAAATCGTTCCTGATGACTCCTGAAATGGTTGTTGCCAACAGACCTGTACCTCCACCATCTACAAAATCAGAACAATTTGCAAAAGAATTAGCTGAAATAAAAAATTATGGTACTAATCCGTCTAGAAAAAACATGCAAATTGTTACTTTTTGGGCTGATGGTGTAGGAACTTATACACCACCTGGTCACTGGAATGCTATTGCATCAGAGTCATTTGTAGAACAAAATTATAGTGAAGTACGATGGGCAAGAAATATGGCATTATTAAATATTGCAATGATGGATGCCGCTATCAGTTGTTGGGATGCAAAGTATACTTATTTTAATCCAAGACCATCACAAGTAGATCCTTCCATAAAAACAATGACCGGAACTCCTAATTTCCCTTCCTACGTATCGGGCCATTCTACTTTTAGTGGTGCTGCGTGTGTAGTTTTATCTCATTTCATTCCCGCAAAAGCTCAAAGTTTCATAAATATGGCAAAAGAAGCATCTGATTCAAGAATGTTTGGTTGTATTCATTACAGAAGTGATTGCGAAAAAGGACTTGAATTAGGCGAAAAAGTAGGTGGATTTGCCGTTGCAAGAGCAATTATAGACGGTGGTGAATAATTTAAATAAATAAGTTGATACTTTGTTTTAATGGTTTGTTTTAATATTTCATTTTATCAACTACCGCCTAACAGACGTTGGAAATCTGTTAGGCTTTTTATTTTTCAACGTGGAACTTTAAAACACAACAATCTTTTCTGATCGAAAAACAAGAAATGCATGCAACTAAAAATTTCATTATGAAACCAACATTCAACCTCCTTTATTTTAGATTTAGTAAAAAAATGGAAAAACACAGTGTCAATATGATGCGAATTTCTCTGGCAATTGTTTATATCTGGTTTGGTGCTTTGAAAATTTTCGGTATGAGCCCTGCAGGGGACTTAGTAGAACAAACTGTTTATTGGTTTAAACCAGAAATATTTATTCCAATTCTTGGCATTTGCGAAGTAATTATAGGTCTAGGTTTGCTCATAAAACGATTCATTCCTTATACAATTGTATTGTTATTGATGCATATGGCAGTTACATTTTTCCCGATTTTTATACTAAAAACAGCCTGTTTTGACTCTTTCCCTTACTGTCCTACTCTAGTTGGCCAATACATAATTAAAAATCTTATCTTAATTTCTGGGGCCCTTGTAATTGCAGCAAAATACAATGAAAAGTATTATGCCGAAATGGATTTGAAACTAATTATAAAATAAAAATTAAAATCCGTTTTTACATAATCAAAAGATTATCTATTTTTATAATTACAGCTAAAACAAATCGTAATTAATAAACTTGCTAATCAAGAGAATTGGATGAAACCTATAATTTACAAAAGAGCGTCAACACTAGACGAACTAGAACAAATTAGAACACTACAATTACAAAACAGTTCTCAAAACATAAGTTCTGAAGAAAAACTTCAAGAAGGATTTGTTACCTTACAACATACCGTTGCTTTACTAGAACAAATGAATTCAGCCTGTGCACATATTATTGCAAAAGACAATGATATCGTAGTAGGTTTTGCATTGGTAATGCTTTCCCGTTTTAGAAACGAAATTAAGGTTCTTATCCCCCTATTTGAAAGAATTGACAGATTAGTTCCCAAGGATAAAACATTCGTTGTAATGGGTCAAATTTGCGTCGATAAAAGCTATAGAAAACAAGGAATATTTCGAGGGCTTTATCATTTTTACAGAGAGGAACTGCAACATGAATTTGATTACTTAATTACAGAAGTTGCCGCTATAAACCTTCGTTCCATGCAAACTCACGAAGCAGTTGGTTTTAAATCAATCGATAATTATGAAGAAGATGGTACAGTTTGGAATATCATGCTTTGGGATTGGACATAAAAAAAGCCTAACGGTTGCGTTAGGCTTTTACTTTTTTATAATCGAAATTACTTTAGTCCGCTAAAATAATAACTTTATTATCTTTCATTTCAATTGTTCCTGAAGTGATTGCTAGCGTATAATTTTGATCATCTAGCTTTATGAATTTACTTGCTAATTCTTTTGCGAAAGCAAAACTAGAAGCTGTAATTTTCACAACACCTTTTCCTAAAATAGAAACGATTGGCGCGTGATTATTCAAAATTTGAAAGCTTCCATCAACTCCTGGCAATGTAACCGAAGTCACTTCTGCTGAAAATAATTTTGCTTCTGGTGATACTATTTCTAATAACATAATTATGAGTTTTGAATTATGAGTTATGAGTTTTCAAAATTTGAAAGAACTCATAACTCATAACTTATAATTTTTAAGCTTCCGCCAACATTTTTTCTCCAGCTTCGATAGCTTCTTCAATAGTACCTTTAAGGTTAAAAGCTGATTCTGGCAAGTGATCTAATTCACCGTCAATAATCATATTAAATCCTTTAATAGTATCTTTAATATCAACTAAAACTCCTTTTAATCCTGTAAATTGCTCAGCAACGTGGAAAGGTTGAGATAAGAAACGTTGAACACGACGTGCTCTTGAAACGGCTAATTTATCCTCTTCTGATAATTCTTCCATACCAAGGATCGCGATGATATCTTGTAATTGTTTGTATTTTTGTAAAATTTCTTTTACCCTCTGAGCACAGTCATAATGCTCATCACCTAAAATTTGTGGTGTAAGGATTCTTGAAGTTGAATCCAATGGATCCACTGCAGGATAAATACCTAACTCCGCAATTTTACGAGATAGTACTGTTGTTGCATCTAAGTGAGCAAAAGTTGTAGCCGGAGCCGGGTCAGTTAAATCATCCGCAGGAACGTAAACCGCTTGTACAGATGTAATAGAACCTTTGTTTGTTGATGTAATACGCTCTTGCATCGCACCCATTTCAGTAGCCAATGTTGGTTGGTACCCTACCGCAGATGGCATACGACCTAAAAGTGCCGAAACCTCAGAACCTGCTTGTGTAAAACGGAAAATATTATCCACGAAGAACAATACATCTTTTCCTTGATCAGTTCCTGCCCCATCACGAAAATATTCCGCAATAGATAATCCAGAAAGTGCTACACGAGCACGAGCTCCTGGAGGCTCATTCATTTGACCGAAAACGAAAGTAGCTTTAGACTCTCTCATTCCTGGCATATCCACTTTAGATAAATCCCATCCTCCATTTTCCATAGAGTGCATGAATTCATCCCCGTATTTTATAATTCCTGACTCTAACATCTCACGAAGTAAGTCATTTCCTTCACGTGTTCTTTCCCCTACTCCTGCGAATACTGAAAGTCCACCGTGACCTTTTGCGATATTGTTAATCAACTCCTGAATCAATACTGTTTTACCAACACCTGCACCACCAAACAATCCAATTTTACCCCCTTTTGAGTAAGGCTCAATTAAATCGATTACTTTAATACCTGTGAATAAAACTTCAGAAGAAGTAGATAAATCTTCGAATCTTGGTGCTTGTCTGTGAATAGACATACCGTTTTCTCCAGTTTTTGGTAAATTACCTAAACCATCAATTGCATCTCCAATTACGTTGAATAAACGACCGTAAACATCGGCACCAATTGGCATTTGGATAGGATTCCCTGTTCCAACTACTTCATAACCTCTACTCAAACCATCTGTTGAGTCCATCGAAATGGTACGTACTGTGTTTTCACCAATGTGAGATTGTACTTCAAGTACTAATAAAGTACCATCTTTTTTTGTGATTTCTAACGAATCATAAATTTTTGGAAGTTCAACATCCTTACCGTTGAAAACTACATCAACTACTGGTCCAATGATCTGGGCAACTTTTCCTATTACTTTTGACATTACTTATGTATTTATTAAATAGCTATTTAGGTTTATGAAATAATCCCAATCGAAACTTATCGATTAGACACTTTTTTCAGTGCGCAAAGATAATTTTTTAAAATATAAAATCAATATTTTTTTTTATAAAAATCAGCATAATTTTACTGCTTTGTTTTTAATCGTGTTTTAAAACAAGTAAAAACCTATTATTTGGATAAAAACAAAAAACCACCGCGTCATAAAACGGGTGGTTTTTAAGGTTTGGTTAAAATATGATTATTTAATTATGGCTGGGTATACTATTGGATAAAGACTTAGATCAACTTGTTTTAATGTTGAAGAATATTTAGCGTTAATTGCAGCCGTAAATGCATTCGCAATTAAAGCATAACCTCTAGGACTTGGATGAACACCATCCAGTGAGAATGCTCCACCTGTTACATAAGCAGAAGTTAATGTAAAACTATTACTTACAATTCCTCCACTTGACAATTGAGTCATAATCACTTTTGTATCAACAAAAGCCAATCCTTTAGCATCAGCAATTGTTTTTATAGAGACATTATAAGCATCGGTAGCAACCTTTACTTCCGCAACTTCAGTTGGTACTAAAACATGTTTATCTTGTAATGGATAGGTAATTCCGAATTTATTTAAAGGAGATGGAGGCGCCATTCCAATACCAGAATCACTGGCAGTAGGAGCTACACCAATTGCAGATTGCGTTGGCAAAACAACTAAATCCGCAGCAGTAGCTTGTCGGGCTTGTCCAAAAACGCTTCCGTAAAAAGTTGCAGTAGCCTGACCCAAGCTTGGAGTAAAAGCTGCTTGTAATTGAGCAGACAAATTTACCAAAGACTCATCTTTAATCAACATTGGATTAGCAACCGTTGTAGAAAGAAGGTTAATTCTATCTCCCGCTCCAAACGCATTTAATGCTTGTTTTAACGGGCCATATAACTGAGCATTCAAAGCAGCAATCGTAGCTTGACCTACGGCTTCACTACCACCACCAAGAACTTTAGCAGTTAATGGATTGTAAGGAACGGTCGTAAAATAAGGAAGTGTATTTACATAAGGAAGATTTGCAACTACTCCTTTTGCGCCATTAGCAGTTAAATTAGTAACTAAGCTTGAATAAACACTTGCAAAAACAGTAGGATCTGTTATATCATTACCGCCATAAGTAGCCGGATTTAAATTCCCTGTTTGATTTACACCGACACCACCAGATGTTGCATAACTCAAAACATCATTACCACCAATCCATAAAGAAAAGAAAGTAGGCGCTTGAACTAAAGCATCCGCTAAAACCGTTGTTCCAGGTGCAGTGGCAAATCGCGCGAAATAAGGATTTGCAGCACCAGAAGCAACACCCGCAACATTTCCATATCCTGGCGCTACAAGATGATAACTTTTTGCCCCAGGAACCCCTAAATTATTAAAAGGTCCTGTAATTTTAGTAGTCACTTCGGTCGTAGGAGTCCCACTAACCGTCACAGGTGCTGTACCGTTAAAATATAAACGAACACCTGCTATTATATTTCCTCCTAACAACAATCCTCCAACATTATCAGATGTAAAAGGAGTTTTAAACTCACCCCCACCAGCTGTAGCAAATTGTTGCGATATTATAGTAACATAAGAACCTTCTTGCCCTTTTTTGAAAAGTGCGCCATCACTATATCCCGCAGCAAAAGAATCTCCTAATGCCACATATTTAGTAAAGTTAGCTGTCCCTGAAGTCACTGGCTCTTCAACAACAGTTGCAATGTCATCATCGTTATTACATGCTACAAAGCTTAAAGAAACCAATAGTAGCCATTTGAAATTTTTTATCATGGTTATGTTTTTTAAATTATTGACTCAATTACGGGTTGATTGTCCAAGAAGCAAAAAACTGCTGCCCAATTAATCCCGCACCTAATACTTGAGTATATTCTTTTCCACCAATGTTTGAAGCTCCTAATTTAAGAGTTGACTTGAGCTTTGGCATATTGTAATTAATTTGAGCATCAATAACAGTAGCGGCATCGATCATACCATCTACCATTGTAGATTGCCATAAATACTCACTATTCCATCTTCCGCTTATGTTAAATCCAAAATTATCAAATAACTTTTCGTTACCAAATGATGCTTTTACTCTATGTTTTGGTGTATTAAAACCTGCTTCAAAACTTGGATCTTTTTCTTGATCGAATTTAAATTCTGCATAATTATAATTCACACCAACTTCAAAATTTCTGTATACTTTTTTAGAAAGTCCAAGACCAAAACCAAGTGATTTGATTTCTATATCGGTATTCGTATACAATTGATACGCTCTGTAATTTCCATTTTGAAGCGCGTGCAAAGATTGAGCACCCGGATCTGTAGGCCCAGCTAAAGGATTTGGAGAATCTGCTGCTGCACCATAAAAGGGAGCTACAACATTTAAATTACCAATGAAATCATTATAGATATTATAATACCCATTAATATCTATAGATACATCTTTTATAAAAGAACGATATCCTATTTCAAATGCCTTAACCTGTTCCGGTTTTACATAATTTACATTTGTTTTTCTTAACAAAGCTGATCCAGCAATAGGATTACTACCCGCTAAAGCACTAAATGCATTTACAGACGAAGCTGTATATGAATTGTTATACGCATTCAAACCCGTCATAACAACTGAGGTTCCGCCAGCAAAAACTTGCCCAACTGCAGTAGAAACCGGCAAAGTTTCGCTGTATCTTGTTAAATTGTCTGGAGCTGAGCCAAGTAATATGGCACTTCCTACATTAAACCCAATATATTGATCTTGTGTTGATGGATTTCTGAACCCTGTTTGAAAAGAAGTTCTAAAATTATGTTTTTTACTTTCGCCACCAGAATATACTAGAGATACTCTAGGAGAAACACTGCCATCGAAATTTTTTGATTTATCATAACGAACAGACCCTGTAAATTTCAATCTATCATCTATAAATCTTTTTGTTAATTGCGTATAAGCACCGTATTCATTATAATTAATAGGACCATTTGCGTCCGTATAAATTCTACCATGAGAATTTAATTCGTAAAGTCTAAAAGATCCTCCAACTTGGATCTCAGCAAATTTTATAATGTCTTTAAAATTATAATTAGCATCCGAATGGTATATTTTGGAATTATCAACCAATTTTGAACCCGTAAGTACACTTGGCTCACTAATTACAGTATTAAAAGCAGCTTTAAATTCAGGAGTGCCCGGAATTAATCTTCCTGTATCAGCCGTATTTCTTGCTATTATATGTGCATTTTCAGACGTCATCCCTGCTAATGTAGATTGGATATAAGCTCCTGCATATTGCCCAAACCATGTTTTATCATCTTTCCATTTTCTATTGATATTGATTCCTGTAAAAAGCATATCATACGATTTCCCTCCATCTTCATTAGTAGTATAACCTCTTACGAAGAAGTTTTTTCCTTTTATTTCTAATTTATGCTGTTGCATAAAAAAATCATTCAGATAATATCTGTTAGCGCCCTGATAAACTGCGTTTCCAAAACCAAATTTACTTTGCCAAATAACTTCTAAATTTTCATTCCCTAATGGTCTATAGTGAAGTGAAAAATCAATTTTAGTATTACTTGCTTTGTTATCTGTTAAATCCACTTCATTGTATCCTGTTCTACTCACATTATAATTTGGAAGTAAATTCACAGCTGCTGCGGATATTAAACCTAAAGAGGCTAATGATTGCCCAACTCCTTTTATATTAGTAGTAACTTCATCACCATAAACATTAATACCATCATAATTGACATTGCTTCTATCTCTTCCCACAACAGTCTTATCATCATAATTTGTAGCATGCCAATCAGTACCGTGCATATAAGTGAAGTTCACTTTTCCAGCTAATTTTGAACTAAACGCATGCGCCATTCTTACTCCATAATCAACGAAATCATTTGACCCAGCAGCATCTTGCACTGTCTTTCCATACTTTGCATAGGCTGTGATTCCTTGACTTGTAAATGGACTTTTACTATTCATAAATAAAATACCATTGAAGGCGTTAGCTCCATACAAAGCAGATGATGCTCCCGGTAACAACTCTACGCTTTGAACATCAATTTCAGAAACACCAATCATATTTCCCAACACGAAATTTAATAATGGAGAAGAGTTATCCATTCCGTCAACCAATTGCATAAAACGGGTATTGGCAACAGTAGCAAAACCACGGGTATTTATTGATTTAAAAGACAAACTACTTGTATTCATTTGCACTTCTTTCAAGTTTTCTAAACCATCATAAAAAGTTGCAGATGCAGTCTTTTTAATATCCGCAACGCTCATTCTTTCAATTGTAACCGGAGATTCTAATACTCTTTCTGGGGTTCTTGAAGCTGAAACTACAATCTCATTCAATTTTGTTTCCTCATCAGCTAGTTTAACCGTTACTTTTTGACTATTGGAAGAAACCGTTACTTTTTGAGAACCATAACCTACACTTGTAACAGTAAGCACATAGGGTAGTTTTGCTGATGATTTTAAAGTAAATGTTCCATCGAAGTCGGTAATGCTACCAGCGGTTTCTCCAACAATTTTGACGTTGGCTCCAGGAATAGGTTGATTGTTACTGTCTGTAACAATGCCTGAAATTGAATTTTGAGCAAAAGTTAGGCTACAAAAAAACAATGACAAAAAAAGTAAATACACTCTCATTGGGTTATAATTTGTTGGTTTATAACGCCAAAGTACAAATATTTTTGATATTAATAAAAAACAGCCTTTAAAATTTAATAATTATCAATTATTTTGACTCATTTAAACTTATTCTACATTTTACGGATTCTGTATTTTGTAAAAAATTAAGTAAAAAAATCAAAATAACATTATGCATGCATATAATAAATACATTAATCTTAATAATTTTATTAATTATTAGCTATTTAATAAAAATGAATAGACCGAAAAAAAAAATTAATTTTTCAAGATATTTTTCAAATTAGTCAATACAAAACATAAAAAAACCTCGAAAGAAAAATTTTCCAAGGTTTTATATATAAAGTAAATAATATCTTACTATTCTACTGTAACTGATTTAGCTAAATTACGAGGTTGATCTACATTACATCCTCTCATCACGGCAATATGATAGGATAAAAGTTGTAAAGGAATCGTAGTGATTAGCGGAGACAATGCATCTGATGTTTCTGGAATTTCAATTACATAATCTGCCAATTCACGAACCTGAGTATCGCCTTTGGTTACTACTGCAATAATCTTTCCGCTTCTGGATTTAATTTCCTGAATATTACTTACAATTTTATCATAATGACCTTGCTTTGGCGCAATAACTACAACAGGCATATGTTCATCAATTAATGCAATCGGACCATGTTTCATTTCAGCTGCAGGATAACCCTCTGCGTGAATATAAGATATTTCCTTAAGCTTCAATGCCCCTTCAAGAGCTACCGGAAAGTTATAACCTCTTCCTAAATACAAACAGTTAGGAGCATCTTTAAACACAGCAGCAATTTCTTTTGCCCTGTCATTTGTTTCTAAAGCCTCCTTAACTTTTTCAGGAATGATTTCTAATTCTTGCAAATACCGGTGAAAATCTGTGTTCGACATTGTCCCTTTAGCTTTCGCCAAACGCAACGCAATCATTGTCAACACAGTGATTTGTGTAGTAAATGCTTTTGTGGAAGCAACTCCTATTTCAGGTCCCGCATGAGTATAAGCTCCTGCATTAGTTTCTCTAGAAATAGAAGAACCTACAACATTACAAACCCCAAACACAAAAGCACCCTGCTCTTTGGCTAATTTAATGGCAGCCATTGTATCAGCCGTTTCTCCTGATTGCGAAATTGCAATAACTATATCTTTACTATTTATTATAGGATTTCTATATCTAAATTCAGAAGCATATTCAACTTCTACCGGAATTCGAGCAAACTCTTCAAATATATATTCTGCCACTAAACCTGCGTGCCATGAGGTACCACAAGCTACTATTATTATTCTGTCAGCATTTAAAAATTTTTCTAAATTATCCTCAACACCTGACATTTGGATAATTCCTTCATTTGCATGAAGTCTTCCGCGATACGTATCCTTTATAACATCTGGCTGTTCGTAAATCTCTTTCAACATAAAGTGATCGTAACCTCCTTTTTCAATTTGCTCCAAGTTCATTTGAAGTTCTTGAATATAAGGATCGACTAAAGAATCATCTTTAATTTTTCTTACTTTCATTGGTTTATGCAACCTGATATTTGCCATCTCACCATCTTCTAAATAAATAGCATTAGATGTATATTCAATAAATGGAGAAGCATCAGAAGCGATAAAATATTCCCCTTCGCCTACACCAATTGCTAGCGGACTTCCTAAACGTGCCGCAACAATTTCATCAGGATTCTTTTTATCAAAAACAGCAATTGCATAAGCACCAACCACTTGATTCAAAGCAACCTGAACTGCTTTACCAATTTTAAAATTTTCTTTTTTCTGAACTTCTTCTATTAGATTTACAAGAACTTCAGTATCAGTGTCAGAATGAAAGACATAACCTCTTTTCATTAACTCCTTTTTCAATGGAGCATAATTTTCAATAATTCCATTGTGAATTATAGCCAAATCACCTGAATTAGATAGATGTGGATGAGAATTAACATCGTTTGGAACTCCATGTGTCGCCCAACGCGTATGCCCCATTCCTATAGTTCCATTTATTGAGATTTCTTTAGTAGCTCTCTCTTCTAAATCTACAACTTTACCTTTAGTTTTAGAAATTTTCAAGTTCTCGCCGTCATATAACATGACACCCGCACTATCATAACCTCTATATTCTAATCTTTTTAACCCTTTTATAACAATTGGGTAAGCTTCTCTATATCCAATATATCCAACAATTCCACACATAATTTTTACTTAATTAGGTTTTGTATAAAAAATTTCAAGTTTTAATCTTTTGTCCTCAGGAACTGTTGATTTTCCACCATAAAGGACTGTCCCTAATGGATTCATTACACTAGCTTTTGGAGCTTGAGAGATAAATGCATTTGGTGTTTTAATTTTATAAGAAGCAATAGTACTAATATCTTCTGTAACAACAATGCCTAACTTAACATTTGTTGAATCAGCATTTTTAATAAGATTACGGATTTGATTTGTAATTCTGATCTTATATGTTAATCCTCTTTTGGATGTTGCATCTGTATTTATATTACCATCAAAAACTAATTTTGATTTTTTAGCATCCGTACTTGTACTCCCATCATTATAATAATCTACAACAGGCCTATGATTTGTAAAATCATACAAATAAATCCTTCTTGGCTCATAGCTATTTGCCATTGTGCTTGCATCAATGTGAAAAACAAGATTCGCTTCATTAACCAACCAACCTTTACTTCTTATATTTTCAAGCTCACCGGCAGTACTAAAAAGATCTAGAATAGCAAGAGAACCTTCTCCGCCTTTTAGATATAATTTTTCATCCCCTGCCGAAGTATTTCCCGTATTTGGTAACGCATTATAAGCAAGCCCACTATTTGTAAAATTATTATTCAACAAACTCACGGAATTCCCGGTCATGTTAAGAACTATACTTTTTTTAACTCTTGTAGGCTCGCCACCAGCAGTTGCTGAAGCCAAATCTTCATTATAATTAATAGTAATTTTTCCAGCTTTAAAATTTAACATCGCTAAATTTCCGGCGCTACTTCCTGATTTTTCCATTTTAAAGTAAAGTCCTCTAAAATACTCTTTAAAAACATCATTTGTAGCTAATTTACCAGCTGCGACAGCGTCAATAATTCTAGTTTTAAAATAGCTTTTATTCAAATCCAATTGCATTCCTGGAGGTGTTCTTGTAGTTGTAACAACTTTTGTAATAGAGTCTGTTGTGGTTACAACATGTTCTATTGGGTCAAAGAAGAAATTATCATTCTGAGCGAGATTCGAATCCGTATTTAAACGACTTCCAACTTTTACATTTTCAAAATCAGCATTTTGATTTGTAAAATACTTTTGAGTTTGTTGAAATCCACCTACAGGATCTGTATCTCTCATATAATATCCAGACTCATACACACTTAGTTTCATTGGTGCCTTATCTGCTCCATAAATGGAATCTAAAGTGTAAACATGGCTACCGTCTGCGTTAGTAACTGTTTTATTGGCGTCATAGTAATAAGGAATGGTCAAAACCACACTTACTACATAAGGTCTGGTACTGACGGCAGTTAGAGGAGTTGACAAAACCAATTGTGTATTAAAATTAGCAGTAGTTTCACCAAAATTAGGGTTGTTGTAAATCCCTAATGGATTCACAGGAAGATCATTAGACTGAATAGGTCCAATTTTTTGATTGTGAGCTACTACACTTGATGTGTAGGTGCTTAGATCAAAGTGGTTGTCACCAATCAAATCTCCACCAATCCCATTATAATCTTTATCACATGAATACAAAAGAATAATGCTAGCCAAAACCAGCATTTTCTTGAAAAAAGAATTATTGTACATATTTAATAATAAAAGTTTAATTTTAAAGAACTTCGTTTTTATAGAAATTAGTATACGCTTCCGCGAATTTGTCTTTCGGGACGAAAGGTAAAAAAGGTTTACCCGAAGATTCTATAAATTTTGTTAAACTTGAAGATAGGTTTTCTGAAGCAATAATTACAGCATCCGAATGGATAACAGTTGCTTTTATAATATTTTCATAATCCGGAATTTCTAAATCCGCAATTGCCTCAGTAGGAATACCGTCAAATTTCACCTTATTAATCATTTCTACGTCTAAAGTCCCTTCAAAAGACTGACTATAAACTGAAGTAACAATCTTTGTTTCTGAGAATAAAGCTTCATTTTTATAAAAATGTTTCAGATAAATAGGCAACATCGCCGCCATCCATCCGTGAACATGAATAATGTCCGGAACCCAATTCAATTTTTTCACGGTTTCTACAACTCCTTTTGCAAAGAAAATAGCCCGCTCATCATTATCCGGATACATAACACCTTCTTCATCGGCAAATGTGGCTTTGCGTTTGAAATACTCGTCATTGTCAATAAAATAAACCTGAATTCTTTCTTTAGGAATTGAAGCCACTTTAATAATCAATGGCATATCTAAGTCATTTACTACCAAATTCATCCCTGAAAGTCTAATTACTTCGTGTAATTGATGTCTTCTTTCATTTATATTTCCATATCTTGGCATAAAAATTCTTATCTGTCCTCCCTGATCATTAATCATTTTCGGAACGTCATAAGACATTAAAGAAACCTCATTTTCAGCGAGATAAGGCACCACTTCAGATGATACATATAATATCCTCTTATCTTTCATATTGTAATTTACTTAATTTATTGGTAATAAAAACCACGCAAAATTACAAAATTTTATGCAGTTATTAACTAAAATATTATGTTTGCATTTAATTTTAATAATACCATCATGCATATTTTCTATGGAAAAGCAGCTTTGAGAGACTATTTGAAATCTATCAAAACTTCAGATTCCACCATTGGATTTGTCCCAACTATGGGCGCTTTACATGAAGGTCATTTGGCTTTAATGCAAAAATCGCTATTGGAAAATGAAAATACCGTAGTGAGTATTTTTGTAAATCCTACCCAATTTAACAATCCGGAAGATTTAGCAAAATACCCAAGGACTTTAGAAGAAGATGTGAAAAAACTTACTGCATTGAGTCCAAAAATCATCTTGTATGCGCCAACTGTCGAAGATATTTATGACGGACAACCCCTGTCTCAATCTTTTGATTTTGACGGATTAGAAAACCAAATGGAAGGAGAATTCAGACCCGGACATTTTAATGGTGTCGGGACTATTGTAAAACGTCTTTTTGAAATTGTGGAACCTACAAACGCCTATTTTGGCGAGAAAGATTTTCAACAATTGCAAATCGTCAAAAAAATGGTCGCTAAAGCCAACTTGAAAGTAAATGTAATTGGTTGTCCAATTTACAGGGAATCCAACCATCTTGCTATGAGTTCCCGAAACGAACGTTTATCAGCACATGAAAGAGAAGAAGCCGCAATAATCTATAAAACATTAACTATTGCGAAAGAAAAATTCAAAACAGAAAGTCCTGAATCGGTAACGGAATGGGTTAAAAAAGCTTTCGAGAACAACACTCTTTTCACATTAGAATATTTTGTAATTGCTGATGAAGAAACACTATTGCCCAGCGTAATAAAAGAACCAAATAAGAAATACCGCGCTTTTATAGCCGTTTTTGTCAACAATATTCGTTTGATTGACACCATTTCATTAAATTAATTTACTTTTGTAGCATGCAAATTCAAGTCGTAAAATCAAAAATACACCGAGTAAAAGTAACTGGAGCCGATTTAAATTATATCGGAAGCATTACTATTGACGAAGCTTTACTAGATGCTTCTAACATCATTGAAGGTGAAAAAGTCTCCATCGTAAACATCAACAATGGGGAACGCTTTGATACTTATGCTATCAAAGGCGAAAAAAATTCAGGCATCATTACATTAAATGGTCCAGCCGCCAGAAAAGTACAAAAAGATGATATAATCATCATTATATCCTATGCTACTTTAGAATTCGAAGAGGCTAAAACCTTCAAGCCTTGGATTATTTTTCCAAATGAGAATGACAATTCATTGACATAGATTTTTAGAATAAGATCAAATTATTTGCTTTTTTGAAGTGTCGTGTTTTTTACTATTTCTATTTTAATAAAAGTAGTATATTGCTACTCCATTTAGAATAAATTTAATTTCTAAAACACCCAAATCATGAAACAAGTAGTACTCTTTTTACTCTTTTCTATTTCATTATTTTCTCAAAAAGCAACCCAACAGTTCGATTCAAGGAAGCTAGGTGAAAGTCGGGAAATCACAATTGGATTGCCGCCCTCCTATGAAAAAAATCCAAATAAAAAATATCCAATCCTGATTTTATTGGATGGAGATTACCTCTTTGATCCATTTTACGGCGCTTTGAATTATGGCGCTTATTGGGATGATTTACCCGAAACTATAATCGTAGGCATCACTCAAAATAAAAAAGACGAGCGTACAGAAGACAGTAGTTATGACGCTACAAATGGCGTACCATCAGGAAAAGGGGCACAATTTTTTGAATTTATTGGCGGCGAATTACTTCCTTATCTCGAAAAAAAATACCGTACCGCACCCTTCCGAATTATTGCGGGACATGATACCACAGCAGGTTTTTTAAACTTTTTTCTGTACAAAGACGCACCATTATTTAACGCCTATATTTCTTTAAGTCCAGAACTTGCCCCTGGCATGGAAAACCATATTCCAGAAAAACTTTCAAACATAAAACAATCCATTTTTTATTATCAATCCACCGGAGATGGCGATGTAAAACAACTTCAGGAACCTATAAAAAAATTAGACGAGAACATGAAGTTGGTTACAAACCCTTTAGTCAATTATAAATTTGATAATTTCAAAGGAGCCTCACATTATTCACTCGTACTTTATTCGATTCCAAATGCTCTCTATCAATTTTTCGAATCCTACAAACCAATTTCATCAACTGAATATGCGGATAAAATCGCTATCCTTCCTACTGGCTATGTAGATTATTTGACAAATAAATACGATGTTATGTCAAAAAATTTAGGTTTAAAAATTCCTATTCGAATCAATGATTTCAAAGCGATTGAAGCGGCAATTCTAAAAAATAAAGCCTATCCCGAATTGGACAAACTCTCTGATATTGCCAATAAAAATTACCCGAAATCCATGCTTGCCAATTATGAATTGGGGCTTATGTATGAAAAAACAGGTGACACAAAAAAAGCCGCAAAATCATATCAAACAGCATCCCAATTAGAAGAAATTGGCAATTTAACCAAAGACATGATGTATCAAAAATATGATGACATGAAAAGTCTAACACCAAAAAAATAATGTCAAAAGTAAAAACTACTTTTTTTTGTCAGAACTGTGGAGCCCAATACGCCAAATGGCAGGGACAATGCAATTCCTGCAAAGAATGGAATACAATAGCGGAAGAAATCATTCAGAAACAAGAAAAAGTAGCTTGGAAAAGCGAACCAACTTCCAGCAATAAAGCACCAAAACCATTACGAATAAACGAAATTGATTCCACCCAGGAAATCCGCATGGATACTACTGACGGCGAACTCAATCGGGTACTTGGCGGTGGAATCGTTCCCGGTTCCCTAATCCTTTTAGGTGGTGAACCCGGCATAGGAAAAAGCACACTTTTACTTCAAATATCCTTAAAATTACCTTATAAAACCTTGTATGTTTCGGGCGAAGAAAGTCAGAAGCAAATAAAAATGCGTGCCGAAAGAATCACGCCAAGCGGCGACAATTGTTATATTCTTACCGAAACCAAAACCCAAAATATCTTCAAGCAAATTGAAGCCATACAACCTGAAATCGTGATTATCGATTCCATTCAAACGCTTCACACGGATTATATAGAATCGACACCAGGAAGTATTTCTCAAATACGGGAAACCACTGCCGAATTGATAAAATTTGCCAAAGAAACTAATATTCCCGTGATTCTTATTGGTCACATCACTAAAGACGGAAACATTGCCGGACCCAAAATTCTGGAACACATGGTGGACACTGTTTTGCAATTTGAAGGCGACAGAAATCACGTGTACCGCATTTTGCGTTCGCTAAAAAACCGTTTTGGCTCCACTGCCGAAATTGGTATTTATGAAATGTTGGGTAATGGTTTACGAGAAGTTTCAAATCCTTCGGAGATATTAATTTCACACAAAGACGAGGAATTATCCGGAACCGCAATTGCCTCGACATTGGAAGGAATGCGTCCTTTAATGATCGAAATTCAATCGTTAGTGAGCACCGCAGTTTACGGAACCCCACAACGTAGCACAACGGGGTATAATGCCAAAAGACTAAATATGATTCTTGCAGTTTTAGAAAAAAGAGCTGGTTTTAGGCTTGGCGCCAAAGATGTTTTCCTCAACGTAACCGGAGGAATTTCTGTAGATGACCCTGCGATAGACTTAGCCGTTGTTGCTGCCATTTTATCGTCGAATGAAGACATTCCTGTAAATAAAGATTTTTGTTTTGCCGGCGAAGTTGGACTTTCAGGAGAAATTCGTCCTGTAAACCGCGTAGACCAACGTATTCAGGAAGCCGAAAAATTAGGATTTTCGACCATTTTTGTTTCGAAATACAATAAAATTA
This sequence comes from Flavobacterium arabinosi, assembly GCF_048158725.1. Lineage (NCBI taxonomy): Bacteria > Pseudomonadati > Bacteroidota > Flavobacteriia > Flavobacteriales > Flavobacteriaceae > Flavobacterium > Flavobacterium arabinosi. The sequence goes on along the minus strand of NZ_JBLNKX010000001.1, from coordinate 693,488 downwards.
CCTTGAAAAATACTGGAATTAAAATTCGATTGGTAGCAAAGATTGAAGACATCGCAAGCGAATTGTTTGGGTAGAATTTTTATCTCTATAAAAAAATATTACACTATAAAACACATAAATTATGAATCTAAAAATAAAATGTATTGGATTGATGCTACTGGCAATTCCCTTCTTTTCCAAAGCGCAACACGCCGAAAACCAAAATGCTTTCCCTGTTCAGATAACTACTGCAAACGGAATTATAGAAGGTGAATTTGATGTAAAAACAAACATTCAAAGCTTCAAAGGAATTCCCTTTGCACAGCCACCAGTGGGTAATTTACGCTGGAAAGCCCCTCAAGCTCTAACGAATTGGCCAGGAGTAAAGCAAACCAAAAAATTTGGACCAAGAGCAATCCAGTCCTATATATTTGGCGATATGGGTTTTAGAAGCGACGGCACGAGCGAAGATTGCTTATATCTTAACGTTTGGTCTCCTGCTAAGTCTGCCAATGAAAAACTTCCTGTTTTAGTCTATTTCTACGGGGGTGGTTTTGCCGCTGGCGATGGCTCCGAAAATCGTTATGATGGCGAAAACATGGCCAAAAAAGGAATAGTAACCTTAACCGTAAACTATAGATTAGGGATTTGGGGATTTTTCTCCCACCCGGAACTAACCAAAGAATCTCCAAATCATGCATCAGGAAACTACGGATTATTAGATCAAAATGCCGCCTTGAAATGGGTGCAGGCCAATATTTCAAAATTTGGAGGTGATCCAAAACGAGTAACTATCGCAGGAGAATCAGCAGGTTCAATTGCCGTGAGCGCTCAAATGGCTTCTCCATTATCAAAAGGACTTATCGCAGGAGCTATAGGCGAAAGCGGTGGTTCCATTTTCCCTACATTATCTCCAGTTCCCTTGGCAGAAGGTGAGAAAACAGGTCTCGAATTTACCAAAAAAATTGGCGCTTCGTCCTTAAAAGACCTTCGCGCAATGTCCACTTTGGAGTTGTATCAAAAATCAGTCGGAACAAGTTTGGGTGTTTTTAAAACAACGATTGACGGTTATTTTTTACCAAAATCGTTACCGGAAATTTTTGAAGCCAAACAACAAGCTATGATTCCTTTACTATTAGGATGGAATTCGGAGGAAATGACTTATCGCGCTTTAACAATGGGAAAAGACTTAGACAATGAAAGTTATATCCAAAAAATAAAAGAATTATACGGCAACAAAGCGGATGAAGTATTGAAATTATATCCAGCAGGAACTCCTGAAGTAACGGAGCAATCTGCCACCGATTTGGCTGGAGACCGTTTTATTGCCTACAGTACTTGGAAATGGTTTGATTTGCATCGAAAAAACAGCACACAGCCTGTATATCGTTATTATTATGCTCATCCAAGACCCGAAATGCGTGACAATGAACTTGAAGCAGCTCTTGCAGGCGGTGTCATTAAAAAAGACAAAAACACTCCAAAAGCACCGAAACCAAAAGGGGCAGTTCACTCTGCAGAAATAGAATATGCGATGGGAAATTTAGCAACCAATACAAATTATGCTTGGACTGACGATGATTATAAAGTTTCGGATACAATGATGAACTTTTTTGCCAACTTCATTAAAACAGGAAATCCAAACGGTGATAAACTTCCTGTTTGGCCTATCGCAAAAAACGAAGAAAATCCAGAGATTATGGTTATTGATGTAAATTCAAAATCAAAAAAGGCAGAAAATGATGCCCGTTATCTGTTTTTAGAAAAAGAATATTCGAAAAAATAGGAATTTGTTATTTCCATAAAAGAGAGTGTACCATTATATGGCGCCCTCTTTTTTTTACACTCATAATCACAATTAGTAAGATTTGTATTAGCAAGAAAAAGCCATAATTATGTCTAGTTACTTCAAATAATTATTTTTATTTTATCTGAAAATCAAACGATTATATTCTATTAAATCAAAATAACACTCAATAAAAAAATTAAAATCTAGAATAAGAATCATTATTTTGTTGTAAATTTATGTGTTGTTTTTTATCTAAAGATTGAAAAATGAAACCATCGCACCAAACCATGATGCATCTCTATGAACACTTAGGAAAAGTGTTTTATTGTATTGCGGCCATAGATAAAACCATTCGTAAAGAAGAAATCGAACAACTCAAAGAAATTGTAAAGACAGAATGGCTTCCGTTTGAAAATTCTTTTAATGAGTTTGGGGACGACACAGCCTATGAAATCGAAATTGTTTTTGATTGGTTTATAGAAAGTAAATGGGGGTTTGAACAGGTTCTTCCTGACTTCAAAACTTTCAGAAAAGAACACAAAAATCTGTTCACACCGCAGGTTAATGCTCTGATACTAAATACTGCAAAAAGCATTGCGACTTCTTTTTCGGGGAAAAATAAATCGGAGCGCGTTTTTCTAAGTCAATTAAACACTATTCTGTCACAACAAGATTAAATCAATATTGAAACCGTATTATTCAATCAAATTTAAAGCTGTTTGAAAACAGGCGTTTTAACATAAAAAAAATAAAGACATGAAAAAGCAAACCGGCATCTGGATTGATACCTCAAAAGCAATTATTGTTACTCTTGATGGTGGAAAAGAAAAAATAATGGAAATTGAATCCGACATTGAAAATCGTATTCATCATAATGACGAAGGCAACAAAGGAACCTTCTCAGGAAGTCATCATGGAAGTAATGAAACTAAATTAGAGGAACGAAAAAAAAATCAAATGAATCATTTTTTAAAAGATGTTTTATCGCATGTCCACGGATCGGATGAACTTTTTGTTTTTGGTCCTGCTGAAACCAAAATAGAACTAGAAAAAAAAATAAAAGAGGATAAATCTATCAACAACAAACTAAAATCAGTAGAAACAACTGATAGCTTGACATCAAATCAAATTGTGGCTAAGGTGAAAGATTTCTATAATCACGCCTAAAATCCAATAGTGAGATTTTGTCAGCTTGGATATAAATCCTGATCAACAAATTAATTAAAAAACTACGATATCAAAAGTATTGTAGTTTTTTTATACCCTAAAAAAGACGAAATTTAATCGAAATTATAAAGAAAAACATAAAATTACTTCTGTTAGGAATATTTTTCCTTTTCTTTATAGATAAAGATCGCAAACCAATTTATCTTAGGTCTGCTTTCCCAATTTATCAAACTGTTTATGAGAACCGGAAAACAAAAAATAATTCTAGCCGCAAAAATACTTTGTGTATTATTTGTGGCTCTAATTGTCGCTTTTTATATATTTCGTGATGCGGTTTTACAGCAGACCATTGCGAAGGTTTCTAATGAAATGGAAATTGATTACAACAGCACTTTTTCAGTAAAAAAGGCTTCTTTTGAAGGAATCTCAGGTGTAAATCTTTCCGATGTAGTATTAGCGCCGAAAAATGCCGACACCCTTTTTAAAATACAAAAACTAAAAACAAGTGTCAATTTATGGCAATTAGTAGTAGGTGATCTTCAGCTTGGAACTTTAGAAATCAAGAATGGCTTTGTACAATTAGTGAAGAAGGGAAAAGTGAGGAATTTTGATGCTTTTCTAAAAAAAGACAAACAAACAGAAATAAGCAACGAAAAAAGAGATTATGCCCAATTTGCTTATAGAATCATCTCGAAAGCGCTGAATTTAGTTCCAACAGATATGGTTTTGGACAATCTTTCGTTTCGGCTGGATGACAACGGAAAAAAAGCGATGATTAATTTTCAAAAATTACGATTGGTCAATAAGCAGCTTGAAACTTCGATAAAAGTTCAAACCAATACCTTTACACAACGCTGGAAAATCAAAGGTTTTGCCGATCCAAGAAATAAAAAAGCCGATATTCGATTTGTAAATATTGACACTGGCGCCATTAAAGTTCCTTATTTTGACGAACGTTTCAATTTGAAATCGAGCTTTCAATCCATCCGACTGAATATTGAAAACATCGATAAAGATGGTGACGAACTTCGCATTGATGGTTTTATGGCTATTGCCAATTTAAAAGTAAATCATCCAAAAATTGCCAATAAAGATGTTGTCATCAAGAATGCTAAATTTGATTACCGATTCTTATTGGGTTCTGATTTCATTTCAATAGACAGTACTTCAACGGTTCAATTCAACAAAGTAAAATTTCATCCATACATAGCTTACGAAACCGAGGAAGATACCATTTACAAACTCAAAGTAGCGATCCCAAAAATGAAAGCGCAGGACTTTATCTCTTCGCTTCCTGATGGTTTATTCACCCATTTTCAAGGAATGGAAGCCGAAGGTAATTTTGACTACAACTTGAATTTCATCTTCAATAAAAACAAACCCAATCAACTGGTTTTTGACAGTAAATTGAATAAAGAAAATCTAAAAATTACAAAATATGGCGAAGCGAACCTTAATAAACTCAATGGAGAATTTACTTATCGGGCACTTATAAAAAATATATTGCAACGTCCTGTTTTAGTTGGCTCAGCGAATCCAAATTACACCCCTTTAGACCAAATATCCCCTTATTTAAGAAAATGCGTCTTAACAACCGAAGATCCTTCTTTCTTTTCGCATCATGGTTTTATCAGCGAAGCGTTCAAACAATCCATCGTAAAAAATATAAAAACCAAAAAATTTTCCCGTGGTGCCAGTACCATCAGCATGCAGTTGATAAAAAATGTATTTCTTACCCGAGAAAAAACAGTATCGCGCAAACTGGAAGAAATTTTACTGGTTTACATTCTGGAAAACAACAGAATCGTAAGCAAGGAACGCATGCTGGAAGTCTATTTTAATATCATCGAATGGGGGCCAAACGTATATGGAATTGGCGAAGCGAGTCGGTTTTATTTCCAGAAGAGTCCTTCAGAATTGAACTTAAATGAATGCCTTTATCTTGCCCGAATTATTCCAAGTCCAAGAAAATTCATGTACCAGTTTAATGACCAAGGGATGCTAAAAGATTTTGCCGTGAAACAAGAATCTTTTTTAACCAATATCATGTTTAGAAGAGGGCTTTTGAGTCCTGACGATACCATTTACAAAACACAGCCTATCTTAATTTCAGGGCCTGCAAAATCTTTTCTAAGAATAAAAGCTCAAGATACCACGCAAATAAAAATCGATTCTTTGGCAGTTGGCGAAGAATTTGATCTTTAATTCTAAAATTAAAAAAACAACCCTGTCAGAGTTTTGAACTCTGACAGGGTTTCTTGAAATATTTAAATTCACGTTTTTTTTAACGAATTACGGTGCCGGATCCGGAATTACCGCATGAATTTCATCAATGGCTTTTAAGATTTCATCAGAAAGTGAAATGTGAATTGTATCAATGTTTTCCTTTAATTGTTCCATTGTGGTGGCACCAATAATCGTGCTGGTTACAAACGGCTGTTGCTCTATGAATGCCAAAGACAATTGAGTCAAAGTCAGTCCATTTTTCTTAGCGATTTCTTGATACAATCGAGTAGCTTCATAACATTGCTCGCTGCTGTATCTTGAAAATTGTGGGAACAAATTGATTCTAGCGTTTGGAAGACTTTCCCCAGTTAGGAATTTACCGGACAAAACGCCAAAAGCCATTGGTGAATACGCCAATAATCCCACATTTTCTCGCATACAAATCTCAGCGGAACCCGCTTCAAAAAGTCTGTTGAGTAACGAATATGGATTTTGAATCGTTTTTATTTTTGGCAAATTATTGTATTTACTTTCTTCCAGAAAACGCATAATTCCCCATGGCGTTTCATTAGAAAGTCCAATGTGCTTGATTTTTCCTTCTTTGACAAAACCGTCTAAGGCTTCGAGAACATTGTGAATGTTGTCTTCCCAACCATCTTCTTGGACTTTGAAACCGCGTTGTCCAAAAAAATTGGTTTTGCGTTCTGGCCAATGCAATTGATACACATCAAGATAATCGGTTTGTAATCGCTGTAAACTTTGGTCTAATGCAAACTTGATACTTGCTGGCGAAAAATCATTTTTCTCGCGCATGTATGTGAAATTAGGATTTGGTCCCGCAATTTTTGAAGCCAAAACTACTTCTTCTCTTTTGCCTGACTTTTTGAACCAGGTTCCAAGGATTTTTTCTGTACTTCCATACGTTTCCTGACGCGCTGGAACAGAATACATCTCGGCGGTATCAAAAAAATTGATTCCTCTTTCAAGAGCGTAATCCATTTGCGCATGACCGTCAGCTTCTGTATTTTGTTGTCCAAAAGTCATGGTTCCAAGGCAAATTTTGCTGACTTTTATATCGGTATCCGGTAAAGTAGTGTATTTCATAATTAAGAAAATTGTATTTTAATTTTTCAAAACAAAGATAAAATTAGTTTATTGTTTTGGTTTTCAGTTAACAGAAATTTTGGAAACGTTTATACGTTTTGACACTAAAAAAGGTCCAAAGTAAAAACTATGAACCTTTGTATCTTTGAACCTTTGCTTCTATTTAATTGATATCATTCAACATTTTAGAAATCTCATCTAATCTTGGTGTCAAAATAATTTCGATTCTGCGGTTTTTTGCTTTTCCTTCAGCGGTTGAATTGCTTCCCAAAGGAGAAAATTCCCCTCTACCTGCAGCGGTTAAGTTTTCCTTATTGATTTTCTTGTTTTCACTCAAAATAGCAACTATGGCGGTAGCTCTTTTAGTCGATAAATCCCAGTTGTCTGCAATTGGTCCTGAAGCTGTGAAAGCATCGTCATCTGTATGTCCTTCAATAAGAACCGAAATTTCAGGGTTATCACCCAAAACTTTTCCTAACTCTACAACTGCCTTTTTACCTTCGGAACCTACGGCCCAGCTTCCAGAATTAAAAAGTAGTTTGTTTTCCATGGAAACATATACTTTCCCATTTTTTTGTTGAACGGTCAACCCTTTTCCTTCAAAGCTATTCAAGGCTTTAGACAATGTTTCTTTTAGTTTTTTCATGCTGGCTTCTTTGGCAGCAATCAAAGATTCCAACTCATCTAAACGCTGTGCGCTTTTGTTTAAACGATCTTGTTCTAATGCTAACGCTTTCCCTTTCTCATCTAATTGATCCAGCAAATCACGGTTTTTCTTCATGTTGTTTTGCAAAGCGTCACTGCTATTTTTTTCTAAAGCTGCATAGGAATCCTGCAACACTTTAAATTTATTTTGGGCAGCTGCATAATCGGCTTTTAATTTTTCCAGTTCCGATTTTGATTTGCTCAAATCAGATGTTAAACCAGTACGATCTAGTTCTAATTGATTTTTGGTCTTTAAAAGATCCTCATTCTCATCGGTTAATCTTCTATTTTCTTTTTTGGAATCGGTGTACTTGCTTTCTAAATCATTGTATATTTTCTTGGACACACATGAAGTTGAAAGTGCCAGAACTAATAATCCGATGGAAACTCTTTTAATCATTTTGTTTGTATTTATGTTGTTTCTATTGTTGTTTTGAAAGCAAAAACTCAAATTATATTCGAATGCCCTAGCCCCGATAAAAGTGAAAATCCTTGTTGTTTTTTCTTTAGAAACAACAAGATTGCAACGGATAGCGGGAAATAGCTCCTAAAAACGTTACTCAATTTCTACTAAAATTGGGCAATGATCGGAATGTACTGCATCCGGAAGGATAACGGCTCTTTTTAGTTTATGTTTCAGGGAATCGCTAACTAAATTGTAATCGATGCGCCAACCCTTGTTGTTTCCTCTTGCTCCGGCGCGGTAACTCCACCACGTATATTGATGCGGTTCGCTGTTGAAATGACGGAAACTATCCACAAATCCAGACTTCATGAATCCGTCGAGCCAGGTTCTTTCTTGTGGCAAAAATCCCGAAACGGTTTTGTTTCTGATGGGATCATGAATGTCGATTGCTTCGTGACAAATGTTGTAATCGCCACAGATAATCAGATTTGGCGTTTCTTTTTTGAGTTCGTCAATGTAAGTCTGAAAATCATCCATGAACATAAATTTATGGTCCAATCGCTCGATATTTGTTCCTGATGGCAAGTACAAACTCATTACGGAGAAACCATCAAAGTCGGCCCGAAGGTTTCTTCCTTCAAAATCCATGTGATGAATTCCGGTTCCATGAACCACATTATTAGGCTTGATTTTGGAAAGAATGGCCACTCCGCTGTAGCCTTTTTTAGTTGCTGAATAATAATATTGATAGGGATATCCTGCTTTTGTGATATCATCTACCGGAATTTGCTCTTCGGTTGCTTTAATTTCCTGAAGGCAAATAATATCAGGATTTGCGTGTTGCAGCCAGTCAATAAAACCTTTTGAAATAGCGGCTCTGATTCCGTTGACGTTGTATGAAATAATTCTCATTAAAGTATTTTTTGAATTTCTTTCGAAAAAATTATATTGTTTGTATGTAGTTTTCAAATGTAATAAAAAAGTATAAGTTTGATTCAGAAAAAGAGAGAAAATGGAGTTTTTTGCTATCTTTGTTTCTTGCTCAAAAAAACAAAAATACATGGGTTTAGTAACCGCCAAAGAAGTTGCCAAAGCGATAAATGTAGATAAGTACGGGGTTTTAGGTACTTTTTCCGGATGGATGCTTATGAAGGTGCTAAAAATCTCTACCTTAAACAAAGTATACGACAGAAATAAACATTTGAAAGATGTTGATTTCCTCAATGGAATATTGGATGATTTACAAATAAAATTCAAAATCCCGGAAGAGGATTTAAAACGTTTACCAAAAGAGGGTGCTTATATCACGATTTCAAATCATCCGTTGGGAGGAATTGACGGTGTTTTATTATTGAAATTAATGCTTGACAAGGAACCTAATTTCAAAATTATCGCCAATTTTCTTTTACATCGAATTGAGCCTCTCAAAAAATACATTATGCCAGTGAATCCTTTTGAAAATCATAAGGATACTAAATCAAGTGTAGTAGGAATAAAGGAAACGCTGCGTCATTTAAGTGATGGAAAACCCTTGGGAATGTTTCCTGCAGGGGAAGTTTCTACGTATAAAGACGGCAAATTAATGGTGGATAAACCTTGGGAAGAAGGGGCTATTAAAGTAATTAGAAAAGCACAAGTTCCTGTTGTACCTATTTATTTTCATGCTAAAAACAGTCGATTATTCTATCTTCTTTCTAAAATAAGCGGAACTTTTAGAACTGCAAAATTGCCTTCTGAAGTTTTTAGCCAAAAACACCGAGTGATAAAAGTGCGTATTGGCAAACCTATTTCTGTAAGTGAACAAAATGAACATACAACACTGGAGGAATATTCAGAGTTTTTGAGAAAGAAAACATACATGCTTGCAAATCCTTTCGAAAAAGAAAGTACTTTTTTGCCAACACCAACTTTAAAGATTCCTAAAAGTCCGAAGAAAATTGTTACTGCCGCCAGTCAGGACAAAATGATTAAGGAAGTGGATGCCTTGCGAAGTACTGATTGCCGACTTTTACAAAGTAAAAATTATGAAGTTTTCTTTGCTAAAGCATCTAAAATTCCAAATATTTTACATGAAATTGGGCGACTTCGAGAAATTACCTTTCGAGAAGTAGGTGAAGGAACAAATGAATCGATTGATTTAGACAAGCACGACCAATATTACCATCATCTATTTTTGTGGGATGCTGATGCCAATAAAATTGCAGGTGCTTACCGAATGGGATTGGGTTCAGAAATTTATCCCAAATACGGAATAAATGGTTTCTACCTAAACGACCTTTTTCGATTTGAACCTGAATTGCATGATATGATGCACAAATCCATAGAAATGGGTCGCGCTTTCATCATCAAAGAATACCAACAGAAACCAATGCCACTTTTCTTGCTATGGAAAGGAATTATGCACACCACGTTGCGTTATCCAGAGCATAAATTTTTACTGGGAGGCGTGAGTATCAGCAATCAATTTTCAGATTTTTCAAAATCACTGATGATCGAATTCATGAAGTCGAATTATTATGATCCCTATATTGCGCAATACATTCATCCCAAGAAAGCCTATAAAGTAAAACTAAAAGATGCCGACAAAGATTTCATTTTTAACGAAACCGAATCGGATTTGAATAAGTTTGATAAAATTATCGATGAACTGGAACCAGGAAGTTTGCGTTTACCCGTTTTGATTAAAAAATACATCAAACAAAATGCAAAAGTGGTTGCTTTTAATGTGGATCCGCTGTTTAACAATGCCGTTGACGGATTGATGTACATTCGAATTGCGGATATTCCAGAAAGCACCATGAAACCTGTAATGGAAGAATTTCAGGCTGAACTGGAAAGAAAACTGAGCGAAAAGGAAGATTGACTGCAGAATGCCGAATTATAAAAAAATCCCGAATTGATTCGGGATTTTTTATGCCTTAAAACCAGCCTTTCTTTCCTACTTGATAGGTCTGGTAAAACTCTTCATCTGATTTTGTTAAATATAAAATTCCTTCAATTATTCCCAATATACCCGTTACTGTTCCACAAGTACAAAGACTAATCACCAACCATATAATTCCTTCAGTAGTATACCCTAAAAGGAATTTATGAATCCCCAAAGGTCCTAAAAGAATAGCAAGAAGCCCTGCTGCAAGTTTTTTATTATCTTGTTGATTAGGTTGTGGATTATTCCATGCCTCTGGTTTTGAATTTTCCATAATTAATTGTTATAAGGTTGTTTTTCAGTGATTAAAAATATAAAAAATTATTGGAATACTTTATCCATTGGTTCCCAGAGTTCTATCTTATTTCCTTCGACGTCTAAAATCCAACCAAATTTTCCATACTCATAAGACTCCATATCACCCACAATTGTTACACCTTCCTCCGATAATTTTTTTAATAATTTTTCTAAATCATTCACTCTGAAGTTTTGCATGAATTGTTTTTCGCTTGGCGCAAAATAAGTAGTATCATCCGCAAATGGCGACCATTGGGTAGAACAATCATTCCCATCTTTATCTTTCCACCAAAAGGTAGAACCATAATCATCGGTTTTTAAACCTAAATATTTTCCGTACCAATCTACCAGTTCTTTTGGATTTTTTGATTTAAAGAAAAAACCGCCAATTCCCGTAACTCGTTTCTCTAGCTCCGCATCTTTGGCCTGACCAAAATACTTAGCTTTAATCTTATCTACAATCACTTGGGCTAACCTTTCATGGCTTTCGAATGTCCAACCGGCAATATGTGGACTAAGAATTACATTCTTCGCTTGTAACAAATATTGAAAAGCCTCTGGTGTATTTTTATCTTGAAAAAGGGTTTCGAATGACAATTTTTCATATTCCAAAACATCCAAACCAGCTCCGAGTATTTTCCCGGATTCCATCGCCGAAACTAAATCTGAAGTGATAATATTCTTGCCTCGAGAGGTATTTATAATCCAAAACGATTTCGCAAACCCATTGATAAAATCAGCATCAACCATTTTATCGGTTTCAGGTGTCCACGGAATATGCAAGCTTACCACATCCACTTTTTGTTGGAATTCTTCCAATGAAACTTGCTTGGCATTACTGTCCCCAACATTTTCCTGAATGTCATAGCACAGGACTTCCACATCAAAACCACGAAGTTTTTTGGCGAATGATTTTCCCATATTTCCGTAACCAATAATCCCCACCGTTTTTCCATCGAGTTCATGACCGCGATTACTTTCCCTGTTCCAATGACCGGATCGTATCTCTCTATCTGCCTCATTCAATTTATTAAAAAGAGACAAAATCATGCCCAATGTATGTTCGGCAACAGCATTTCTATTCCCTTCTGGAGCTGCGATAAGCGTAATGTTTTTTGACAGAGCGTATTCACAATCGATACTTTCTAATCCTGCTCCAACACGCGCTATAAATTGCAAACCGGTTGCCTTGTCTAGAAATGTTTTGTCAATCTTAAATCGACTTCGGATAACAATTCCCTGATAATCTTGAATTTTAGCTTCAATATCTTCTTTGGATGATGTGAAGTCACTGTGATTAATAAATCCGAAATTTTGCAATTGATCACAAAGCAAAGGATTATTACTATCGATATGAAGGATTTTAATGTCCATAAAAAAGGTTTCTAAGTTTAGTATCCCAAATTAACAAAAAAATAGTTCCCAAATGTGTAAATTAGCGTGCTTTCTATTTTAGGATAAATTAAAGCTATTTATAACAAAAAGTCAAAAATGAAATTAACAAAAACATTCAAGGCATTCTTTAAAAGTGAAAAAGCCGGAGGATTACTTTTGCTTTTCGTAACCATTTTTTCTCTTTGTCTTGCTAATTCCCCTTTTCAAACGGAATATATTGCTTTTTGGGAAACACAATTGGGTCACCATTCCATTACCCATTGGATTAATGATGGATTAATGACTATCTTTTTTCTATTAATAGGTTTAGAACTGGAACGCGAAATTTATCAGGGTGAATTGTCCAGTATCAGGAATGCCGCTATGCCTATTTTTGGTGCTTTAGGCGGAATGGTTGTTCCTGCCGGAATATTTTTAGCATTAAATTTTGGAACTATAACACAAAACGGAGCTGGAATTCCTATGGCTACTGACATTGCTTTTGCTATTGGTATTTTATCCTTATTAGGAAATCGTGTTCCTACATCGCTTAAGGTATTTCTAACTGCACTTGCGGTAATTGACGATTTAGGTGCTATAATTGTCATTGCCCTATTTTATACCGCAACAATTGCTTTTGTAAATTTATTTATAGCCTTAGGTATTTTAGGCAGTTTGTTTATCCTGAATCGAATGAAAGTTCATAGTTTATTTCCGTACTTAATTGGCGGTGTTGCCATGTGGTATTTCATGCTTAATTCGGGAGTACATGCTACTATAACTGGCGTTTTATTGGCTTTTGTAATTCCGTTTGGTGATGGAGGCAAAAAAACATCATCTTATAAAATTCAGCATTTTTTACACAAACCAGTAGCCTTTTTTATCTTGCCATTATTTGCCATTGCCAATACGTGTATCGCTATAGATTCCAATTGGCACGAAGGACTGAACCATCCTAACACGATAGGAATCATATTAGGACTTGTGATTGGAAAACCACTTGGGATTTGGCTTTTCTCTTTTTTAGGCGTAAGTCTGGGAATTTGTGTTTTACCCAAAGATTTACAATGGAAAACTATTATTGGCGCAGGAATACTGGGAGGAATTGGTTTCACCATGTCTATTTTTATAACATTGCTAGCCTTTAAAAATGATGGCGAGGAAGTAATTACTTATTCTAAAATTGCTATTCTGATTGCTTCATTTATTGCTGGAACGGTTGGATTCTTTTGGTTAAAACACACCTTGAAAACCCCGATTAAAAAATGAAGACAAACTAGTCATTTAATTGATTTATCCCATAAAAAAGGTGTTTAGCTTTAAAAACTAAACACCTTTTTATAGAAAATTTATGGTTATAATTAAGCTATTTTATAAGCTAAATCATTTAGCAGGCTGTATAAAAACAATTTTTATTTTTATACCAACAACTAAAAATATATATTTAATTGGTTTACTTTTTTACTAAAAAATGTAGCCAATTCCCACATGTAGATAAGGAATGTATTGATTTCTATTATAGGCTCCATCTACATTTTGAACATTCCCATTAACCGAATTCTCTTTCAAATACACCACACGATACCCAAATCCTACAGCGGTTTCATAGGTAAAATGATTCCCTATTTGACGTTTTAAACCCCAGGTAGGAACAATTGCTAAATCGGCTGTTTTAGTTACATTATTCGCTAAGTTTATTACAAACCAATCGGGATGATAACTTGTTTTAATGGAGAAATAATTGCCGCTATTATTGGCTATATTTTTACCTTTTGAATTCCTTTTTTCCAAATTGTAATAATATTTGGGTTCTAATGTTAGTACCGGTTGCAAAATAAAACCGGCTCCATCATAATGATCTCCAACCGTAAAATCTTTTTCAAGACCAATTTCGCTTCTTAATGCGATAGTATTTGATAATTTACTCTCATTATTGAACCAAATTCCTATATGTACTCCAAATCCGGCTTGTACTCCAAAAATTGATTTTTCAACGCTAAACCCTTGAGCATTAATGTTTAGATTGAATGCCAGAATTAGGAATGTTATTATTTTTTTCATTTAATAGATGCCATTGATTATTTAGTAGTTATTTATTTTGCGTTTTTAAAATAGATTTCCCTTACTTAGTCGCCCAATAATCAAACACCGTGACTTTCTCAGGAGCAGGATTTAACAATGCTACAAAAGCTTTGTGATCCGGATGAATGAGATAAGCATCTCTGTCACTTTCACTACCGAATGTAAGTATAAAACAATGTGTCAAACCATTGTTCAAGTTTTCAGGGCTGTTATTGGTTCCCCATTCAGATGATTTAATGGTTGGGATTTTATGCTTCAAATCATTCAAAGCTGTTACCACTTTAGTGATATAGGCGGCATCCGTTCCTTCTTTCCATCCAAACATCACTACATGACGAAGCACTTTTTTTTGTTTGCCTTGTTGGGCGTTTACGGTATAGGTTGAAAGTAAAATAAGGGTTATTAGCAATAGTTTTTTCATGGTAGTTTTTTTTGAAATATACGAATTATTTGAGTTGGATTTGCAGGGGAGGTTAACGCTGGCGTAAAATGTGCTATGAAAGAAGGATAGTAGTAAGCTAGCATGTAGCGCGGATCTCCCGACGGTTCGGGACGACGCCAATAAAAAAAAGGTCTTCTCAACAGTTACGCTGAGAAGACCTTTTTTTATTGGGGGCACGCCCAAATGCCGTTTATCCCTTGATTTGTTTCAAAGAAGTTTTGATTCCTCGTATCAATGACGAACTGAATCCGTGCATTTCCATTTCGTTCAATCCCGCAATCGTACAGCCTTGTGGCGTGGTTACACGGTCAATTAATTGTTCTGGATGTACTTGCTCTTCCATAATCATTTCGGCAGCTCCTTTTACGGTTTGGGCCGAAATAGCTAGTGCGGTTTGCCAGTCAAATCCTATTTCGATTCCGGCTTGCATCGATGCACGAATATAGCGCAACGCAAATGCTGTTCCGCTGGCCGCAAGAACGGTTGCTGCATCCATTAATTTTTCATCTATAATAGGAGCTGTTCCTAAATCTTGGAAAAGAGCCACCGTATTTTGCGCTTTCTCTTTGTTTTTTTCGTGAAACGCAATACAGGTTGCCGAAGCGCCAAATTGTGATGCGATATTTGGCATGATTCGTACGGCACTATTCCCATCGCCTATCTTATTTTGTAAATTTTCTATTGACAATCCACTCACTGCCGAAGCGATTACTTTATTTGAAATTACAGGAAGAATTTCGGCCAAAACGGTATCTACCTGATACGGTTTTATAGTAAGAATGATAATATCTGCATCTTGAATTTGATGTTTGTTATCTGTAGAAACGGTTACGCCCAGTTCCTCTAAATAAAGAATGCTCGCTGTATTTCTTCTGGTTACGGTGATTTGATTTCCTTCCGAAAATTTTGATAATCCTTTTGCGATGGCTACGCCTAAGTTTCCTCCGCCAATTATGTGTACTTTCATGCTGATTGTGGTTTTCCTCTCCCCGACCCTCTCCGAAGGAGAGGGAGCCGATATGGAAAGTATTAGATATAATTTTTTTGTCTTTTGTTTATATTCTTAATAACAAATTACTTTTATGAATTAAAATCCATGTTAATCTGTTTAATCTGTGTCATCCGTGTACCGTTTTCAATGGTTCATTTTACGTGACTTTCTTATGCCTATTTTAATTAAAATCCTAAAATGAGATTGGCAATTCCGAAGTAAATCATAATTCCAAAAACATCATTTGTAGTTGTAATAAAAGGCCCTGTTGCAATGGCTGGATCGATATTGTTTTTATGCAAGAAAAGTGGCACCAATGTTCCTAAAGTGGCAGCAAATAATATGACAACAACAATAGATATGGAAATCGCCATTCCCACCTGAAATTGTCCATACATAAACGTATGATACCCCAATACCAACAGTGCAATTATAGTCCCGGAAATCATGGCTACTGCAATTTCTTTACTGAAATAACTTCGGCTAAATTCTTTCAAAGTACCATTTGCCAAACCTTGTACAATAATTGCCGAAGCTTGGACCCCAATATTTCCTGCTGTTGCCGATAGCAAAGGCATAAAAATAATTAGTGTGTAAAATTTCTGGGAAGTAGCTTCATTGCCTTTAATGACATAAGACGCTATAAGTTCAATTAACATTCCCATCAATAACCAAGGCAAACGCGCTTTGGTATGCTCGTAAATGCTGTCATTCGTTTCAACGTCTTGGGTAATACCCGCAGCCAACTGGTAATCTTTGTCGGCTTCGTCCTTGATTACATCAATAATATCATCAATGGTGATTCGGCCTACAAGTCGCCCCAATTCATCAATAACAGGAATGGCTTCTAAATCGTATTTCTGCATGATTCTGGCCACCTCAACATCTTCGGTATCTACATTCACCGAATTCAATTTCCGAATATACACATCACTTATCGCCGTTCTGGTTGAAGTTGTCAATAAATCCTTAAGCGACAATCGTCCTTTTAATCGGTCCTCGTCATCCACCACATAAATAGAATGCACCCGAGAGATATCTTTAGCCTGAATTCGCATTTCTTTTACACAAGTCAGTACGTTCCAATTTTCATTGACCTTAACCAACTCTTTGTGCATAATTCCACCCGCTGTATCCTCATCATATCGCAATAAGTCAACAATATCCTTGGCATGCTCAACATCTATTAATTCCGAGATTACTTCTGCTTTTATGTCTTGCGAAAGTTCAGCAATAATATCGGCAGCATCATTCGTCTCTAATTCATCTAATTCTTCGGCAATCTCTTTTGGCGAAAGCCTGCTTAATATATTCTCCCGCAAATCATCTTCTAATTCAAGAAGAATCTCTGCCGTTTTTTCACTGTCTAATACTTTAAAAATGTAGGTTGCTTCGTCAAAATCAAGCTCGTCAAGAATCTCGGCAATATCAGCATGGTGCATGTCATTGAGTAAGGATTCTAATTCCTTATCATTTTTATTAACAATGTGTTGCTCTAATTCCTGGATTAGTGCTTTGCTGATTTTAAACTCCATCGGCTTCTATTTTTTGAGTGAGTTCTATGAACTGTTCTACATTTAATTGCTCTGGTCGAAGATCAAAAACTTTATCTTCTCTTAAACTATCGGACAAATTTAAGGTTTTTAAACTGTTTCGCAAGGTCTTTCTGCGTTGTTGAAAAGCCGTTTTAACAACAGTAAAAAATAATTTTTCGCCGCAAGGCAAGCTGTAATCTTTCTTTCTGCGCAAACGCAACACACCCGATTTTACTTTTGGTGGCGGAATAAAAACGTTTTCATCGACTGTAAATAGATATTCGGCATCATAAAAAGCCTGAACCAAAACCGACAGAATTCCATACGCTTTTGTTCCCTTTTTTTCGCAAATGCGTTGCGCCACTTCTTTTTGGAACATACCCGCAAATTCAGGAATCTGATTGCGGTATTCTAATGCGCGAAAGACAATTTGAGTCGAAATATTATACGGGAAATTCCCGATTATAGCGAATTGCTTTCCTTCGAAAATTTCGTTGATATTGTATTTCAGAAAATCTTTAGAAATAATCTTATCCTTCAATTTCGGATAATTTTCGTCTAAATACGTCACTGATTCGGTATCGATTTCTATCACATACGTATTGATTGGTTTGTCCAACAAATACTTTGTCAAAACTCCCATTCCCGGGCCTATTTCTAATACATCATCATATCCTTCTAAGTTCAACGTGTCAGCAATGTCTTTTGCAATACTTTCGTCTTTCAAGAAATGTTGTCCGAGGTGTTTTTTGGCTTTTACTTTTTCCATTTTGTTTGTTTTTTTGCCACGAAGGCACAAAGGCGCAAAGTGTTTTTATATATTTTTTAAAATTGGAGGTCGCAAATTGCGACCTCCAATTTTATTCTTCATTTCTCAACTGATCACTAAAAACCAATCACTGAATACTTTCTTTGTTCTAATGATCCGAAATCAACTCCAATTCCGTTCTAAAAGCAAGCATTTTGTCTCCAAACAATTTCACTCCTTCTTCGCGAAAGGCTGGTGCATCTTCCTGATAATATTTCTCCAAAGTTTCTTTGCTATCCGTGGTATATTGAACAGAATAAGTCACTCCACCCATTTCTTCTTCAATTAAAACCCGCACCATTCTTGCCGAGGAAAATTTCCCAGTAGCCAAAATTTCGGGAATGTGTTTGTGTTGCATCCAAATCATCCATTGATCATGAACGCTTTCATGTATATTTGTGGTAACGTTGTATATTATCATTTCTTACTGTTTAATCGTTGGTTTTTTAATCGGTTAACAATTAACCAATTAATCATTAAATTACATATTCGTATCCCCTCGCAATTGCCTGAATTTCTTTCTAGCTTCCACAAAATAGATACTGTCTTCGTGACTGAAAATTATCTTTTCGTATAATGGTTTTGCCTTTTCGGGCTGTTGTAACTTTTTGTTATAAATTTCTGCCGAAAAATATAAGGCTTCATCAATATAAATTCCGTCGCTGTGCTTGTCTATTATGTTTTGATATTGGCTTAAAGCCAAAGTAAAATCACCCAGTTTTTCGTGAATTTTACCCAAACGCAACAACGTCACCGCCTCTATTTCTTGCCCTTTATAATTTTTTAGAATCATTTGAAACTGCGTTACCGCTTCCTGATTTCTGTTTTGATATAGAAGGTAATCTCCTTTGGCAAACTGTTTCAAAGCTGTTTGTGTCGAATCGGCAACGGTATTGTCATTTATTAAAAGAAAATATTCCAAAGCATCATTGGCAATCAATTGTGTATTCGCCGATTTCAATTCCTTGAATTGCTTCAAAGCCCAAATAAAATCCGTTTTAAAATAACTCGTTTTAGCGGCTTTCAAACTCGCTTCATGCGCCACAATATCATTTTTTAAATCCAATTCAATTTGCGAATAATAGATTAAAGCCTGATTGAATTTCTCTTCATAAAGCAAAATATCCGCCAATTCCATTTTGGCCTGAGCCACTTCATAATCGTTCAACTGTAATTCGAGTGCTTTCTTGACTATTGCTTTTCCTTCCTCCGGTTTTTTCAAATTAAAAGCTACAAAATGCGCCTGAATCAGCTGCAAAGATAAGGTAAAAGGACTTATTTCAAATTGTTTCAACAAACCCTCTAATTCCGTATTTATGGCAGCATACTCTTTTTCTTGCGCTTTTTCTATTTTCATTTTAATCAAATAGGAATTCGCCTGAATCAACAGTTCTAAATCTTTTGTATTTTCCAAAACAAAACCCAGGATTTCTTTGGCCGCTTCCTGATTGTCTTCTTCAATAGCCAATTGTCCTAAATTCACAATATTAGAAAGGGATTCCGGATCGCGTTTGTAAATGGCTTTTTCCTGAATAAATGCTTTTTCGAACTCTTTTTGTTGGGTATAAAACCAACTCAAATAATGGTTCCAAAAAAGATCTTGGTTTTTTTGAGCTCTTATAATTAATGCTTTCCGAAGTATTTCGCTAAAATTGGCATCGCCTTCATCAACCATAAAACGAGACAGTTGATTTTGAATCTGTATCGAATTTTGGGGATTCGCATAGGCTTCATTCAGAAAGGTATTAATCATCATTTCCTGATTGCCTAATTGTCCATAAAGCAATCCTATTTGATAATTGAAATTAAAATTAGCCTCAGATTCTGTTGCAGTCTGATAGGATTTCAAGGCATATTCCAACAACACTTTTCTCTCAAAAGAATTGGAAATACCGTACACTTCATTTGGATTT
Source organism: Flavobacterium arabinosi (assembly GCF_048158725.1). Taxonomy (NCBI): domain Bacteria; kingdom Pseudomonadati; phylum Bacteroidota; class Flavobacteriia; order Flavobacteriales; family Flavobacteriaceae; genus Flavobacterium; species Flavobacterium arabinosi. The sequence continues at coordinate 673,744 of NZ_JBLNKX010000001.1, read as the reverse complement.
TTTTTGATTCTGTCTAATGCCTGCTCGTAGTAAATTTTGGCTTTGGCATCATTTTTTTGCAACTGGTAATTGTATCCCAATTCGACCAGAAGATTCCCTTGTTTGTATTTGTCTAATCGGTCCAGTATCGCTTTTTCGGCAACAGAAAATTGCTGTAATTGTTGGTAACAGTCAATGGTTCTTAAAAAATACTGTGTATTTTGTGGTAGGTTTTCCAGTAACTCTTCATAACTGATTTTGGCTTTTTCAAAATCGCCTTTGTCATAATAGTACTGCGCCAATTGTTCGTTTTGGGCGAAAGCAAATAGCGAGAATGACAAAGTGATATAAAGAAAGAGCTTTTTCATTTCCAATATTTGGTTTTAGTCGCAGTCACAGTTTTCAGTCACAGCGTTGTACTGTGACTGATAACCGCAAACTAATTAATCTATAATATCAAACCCGCAATACGGACGTAAAACTTCTGGAATTACGATTCCTTCGGGAGTTTGGTAGTTTTCTAAAATCCCTGCCAGAACTCTTGGCAAAGCCAATGAACTTCCGTTTAAAGTGTGTGCCAATTGATTTTTTCCGTCTTTGTCTTTGAAGCGCAATTTCAAACGATTCGCTTGAAAAGTCTCAAAATTAGAAACTGAAGAGATTTCTAACCAACGATCTTGCGCCGTAGAAAACACTTCGAAATCATACGTCAAAGCTGAAGTGAAACCCATATCGCCGCCACAAAGACGCAATATTCTATAGGGTAATTTTAATTCCTGTAATATGTTTTTAACGTGTTCGACCATTCCGTCCAAAGCTTCGTATGATTTGTCTGGATGTTCCACACGTACAATTTCGACTTTGTCAAATTGATGCAAACGGTTTAATCCACGTACATGCGCACCATAAGAACCTGCTTCACGACGAAAACAAGGCGTGTAAGCCGTAGTTAATACAGGCAATTCATTTTCGTTTAAGATTACATCACGGAACAAATTTGTCACAGGAACCTCCGCTGTTGGAATTAAGTATAAATCATCGGTTTTATCATGGTACATTTGCCCTTCTTTATCCGGCAATTGTCCCGTTCCATAAGCAGATGCTTCATTTACCATATGTGGAACCTGAACTTCATTATAACCCGCTGCCGTATTTTTATCCAAGAAATAATTGATCAAAGCGCGTTGTAACTTCGCCCCTTTTCCTTTATAAACCGGAAATCCTGCTCCAGTGATTTTTACTCCAAGTTCAAAATCGATGATGTCGTATTTTTTTACCAATTCCCAATGCGGTTGAGCGCCTTCATGCAAAACTGGAATTTCGCCTTCTTCAAAAACGTTTAAGTTTTCTTCTGGTGTTTTACCAACAGGAACAATATCAGCAGGAAGATTGGGTAACGTATATAATTTCTCTAAAAGTTCTGCGGCAAGTGCATCAGCCGTTTCCGCTAAAGCTTTGCTTTTCTCCTTGTTTAAAACTGTTTTTTCTTTTAGAATTGCGGCTTTCGCTTTCTCTCCGCCTTTCATCAATTCGCCAATGTCTTTGGATAATTTATTAGATTCGGATAAAATTCCGTCTAACTCCACTTGCGTAGCGCGACGTTTTTCGTCCAGTTGTACCACTTCTTCAACAACACTTGTAGCATCGATGTTTCTCTTTGCCAAAGCCTTGATTACTTTTTCTTGATTCTCTCTAATAAATGCGATTTGTAACATAGTTGATTTTTTTAACGCTAACTTATATAATAATGGAAGCAAATTTAAGGAAATGTTTGATAGAAACAGGACAAAGTTTTGATGAAATTAGCTAAGCTCTTTTAATCTCGTGCCCTACAAATTCTTCTAAGGTTGCAAACATGTCGTCTACAGAAAGGACTTCGAAATCGGGGTGTGTTTTTAAAAAATCAGCATTCAACGTAATCAGGTTTTCTTCAATTTCGAAAAAAGTGTCGTTGTTAAGCAAATCTCGGATAGGATTTACACCTTCCAATTTCCCTTTTAGGAATTTATTCAACTTTACACTGCTCATTAATTTTACTTTTTTGGATTGTTGTTGGAACAATTCCAAATGCTTTTCGGCCCCAATTAATGCCAAACCTTCTTCAATCAATTCGTTTAGCTCTTTATCCCAACCCGAATTATATACAAATTGAGCAAAATTTCCTTCGGTATATTGCGAGGTATAATAATCTAAATAATAGCTCATTAAAGCATCTTCGTGAATTAAATCATCGTTTACGCCTTCCTCACGCATTAAGTTGATTACCGAAATATTAGAGTGAATTACATCTTGAAGGTTCTCACTATTAAAGGCTGTTTCTGAAATAATTATTCTACCGAATTCCATACTTTTTATGTTTAAATACTAAAGTGCAAATTTCAGTTAAATTATTACAAGAAAGAAATGCAATGTGATTTATATGCTATCCGATTCGTCATTACTCTTTTTCTGATTCATTTTTGTAACTAAAGCTTTCAAACGCAAAGCTTTTTCTTTTTTTTCTTCTTGAAGTTTAGCCTTTTTTCGATTTAACAATTTAGTGTGTAAAGCCTTATTTTTAGTATTTTTTTCAGGGCCTTTTGTCATAATATAGAAGCTTTTGTTAATTACGGTTACAAATATAAAAAAACTGATAGTAAAACGTGGAAAAAGGAATAACACAGTAAGAACTTGCATTTCGCTCAGACCTTCACGTTGTTCTTCATCATTTCCCAACACATTTGATTGTAAATATTGTCCGTACCTACGGCACTTTATTTACATCGTCAAATGCGGACGGATTAAAATCCATCCTTACAATATTTGCCGAGCCTACGGCTCTTATAGGTGCATAAAAGTTCCGTAGGAACGACACATATTAAATTATTGGCAAAAATTCATCGAAATCCCAAATGCCCTAGCCCCGATAGCAGTGAAAATCCTTTTTCTAAACGCTGTCAGGGTTCAAAACCCTGACAGCGTTTAGAAAAAGATTGCAACGGATAGCGGGAAATAGCTTCAAATAAAAATTCTATTGCTTATTTTTGCACTCAATAAAATTGAATCATGATACAGAATCCAAAAAGATATACCATTACAGCAGCATTGCCTTATACGAACGGGCCGATTCACATTGGCCATTTGGCGGGTGTTTACGTGCCTTCGGATATATATTCCAGATATTTAAGATTGCAAGGAAGAGACGTTTTGTTTGTTTGCGGAAGTGACGAGCACGGCGTGGCGATTTCGATGAAAGCAAAAAAAGAAGGCATTACGCCACAGGAAGTAATCGACAAATATGATGGAATCATCCGTAAATCGTTCTCTGATTTTGGAATTTCGTTTGATAATTATTCCAGAACTTCGGCTAAAATTCATCATGATACGGCTTCGGAATTTTTCAGAAAACTGTATGACAAAGGTGATTTTATCGAAGAAGTGACAGAACAATTGTATGATGCAAAAGCAGACCAATTCTTGGCAGACCGTTTTGTGGTGGGAACTTGTCCAAAATGTGGCAACGAAGAAGCCTATGGCGACCAATGTGAAAAATGCGGTTCGACGCTGAATGCTACGGATTTGATTAATCCAAAATCGACAATTACGGGAGAAACTCCAATTATGAAATCGACGAAACACTGGTTTTTGCCTTTGGATCGTTATGAAGATTTCTTGAAAGAATGGATTCTCGTGGGACATAAAAATGACTGGAAACCGAATGTTTACGGGCAAGTAAAATCATGGATTGATGGTGGATTAGAACCTCGCGCAGTAACTCGTGACTTGGATTGGGGAATTGACGTTCCGGTTGAAGGTGCCGAAGGAAAAAAATTATACGTGTGGTTTGATGCGCCGATTGGCTATATTTCATCTACGAAAGAATGGGCTTTACGCGAAGGAAAAGATTGGGAACCATACTGGAAAGATCAAGATACGAAGCTGGTACACTTTATTGGGAAAGACAATATTGTTTTCCACTGCATCATTTTTCCTGCGATGTTGAAAGCCGAAGGAAGTTATATTTTGCCGGACAATGTGCCTGCAAATGAGTTTTTGAATTTGGAAGGAAATAAACTTTCGACTTCTAAAAACTGGGCGGTTTGGTTGCACGAATATTTGGAAGAATTTCCGAATCAGCAAGATGTTTTGCGTTATGCCTTAACATCGAATGCACCGGAAACTAAAGATAATGATTTTACCTGGAAAGATTTTCAAGCGAGAAATAACAATGAATTAGTAGCGATTTACGGGAATTTCATTAATCGTGTCGTGGTTTTAACCAATAAATATTACAACGGAATTGTTCCGCAACCGAATGAACTTTCAGAAGTGGATGAAGCTACTTTAACCGAATTGAAAGCATATCCAGCGGTAATTTCAAGTTCTTTAGAGCGTTACAGATTTCGTGAAGCGTTGAGCGAATTGATGAATGTAGCTCGTTTAGGAAATAAATATTTGGCGGATGAAGAGCCTTGGAAAGTTATCAAAGACAATCCAGAACGCGTACAAACGCAAATGTATGTGGCGTTGCAAATTGCAGCTGCGTTGAGTTCACTTTGCGAACCTTTCCTACCATTTACAGCTAAAAAATTATCAGGAATTCTAAAAATAGAAAGTCCGTTGAACTGGAATACTATTGCTCAAAATTCTGATTTGATTCCGGCTGGACACCAAATTGGCGAAGCGGAATTACTTTTCGCCAAAATTGAAGACGAGGAAATCCAAAAACAAATCGACAAATTGGAAGCGACTAAAACCGCCAACAAAGCGGAAAATAAAGTTGCAGAACCTCAGAAAGAAGCCATTCAATTTGAGGATTTTTCCAAAATGGATATCCGTGTAGGAACGATTCTGGAAGCGGAGAAAATGCCGAAAGCCAACAAGCTTTTGATTTTGAAAGTAGATACTGGAATTGATGTTCGTACCATCGTTTCAGGAATTGCCGAGAGTTTCAAACCAGAAGATATTATTGGTAAAAAAGTAACTGTTTTAGTGAATTTGGCCCCAAGAAACCTTCGTGGCGTGGAAAGTCAAGGAATGATTTTGATGACAACAAATGCTGAAGGAAAATTGGTTTTTGTAAATCCAGACACGGATGGAGTTGCTAATGGAGAAACGATAAATTAAGAAAAATTAACCGGTAATTCGCTAATTAATATGTACTTATAATATATTAATTAGCGAATTTGTGGTAAAATCAAACAAATATGAGCTTAAAAGTAATTGCTTTCGACGCCGACGATACCTTATGGATCAACGAAACGTATTTTGATGAAACCGAGAAGAAATTCTGTGGTTTAATGGAAGATTATCTTTCACATCAAGGAATTTCACAAGAACTTTTCAAAGTGGAAATCGATAACCTTAAATTATACGGCTATGGAATAAAAGGCTATATTCTTTCGATGATTGAAGCGGCAATGTCTATATCAAACAGCACTATTCCTATAGAAATTATTGAAAAAATTATTCAATACGGAAAAGAATTACTTGAAAAACCAATTGTTTTATTGGATGGTGTGGAAGAAACTTTGGAAACTTTGCACGGTAAGTACAAATTGGTTGTTGCAACCAAAGGTGATTTATTAGACCAACGCCGAAAATTGCATAATTCCGGTTTAGGACATTATTTTCACCATATAGAGGTGATGTCAGACAAGCAAGAAATAGATTATTCTGATTTAATCAAACGATTGGAAATACAACCTTCCGAATTTTTTATGATTGGTAATTCTTTAAAATCGGATGTTTTGCCGGTTTTAGCTATTGGTGGGCATGCAGTACATATCCCGTTTCACACGACTTGGGCACACGAGAAAATTGACCATACAATAGAACATGAAAACTTCAGTGCTTTTGAAAAAATAACTGATGTTTTAAAGAGGTTAGAATAGTTAAATGTTTTTGAGAACAAATCACTAAACTAGGCTCGAATTAGGAAATTAGAGCGCGTGATAATAGGACATTAATAGTTTATTTTAAATCCTAAACTACGTACAAAATTGCCAAAATTAATTCAAAAATCAAGTGTTTTTCAAATTAACGGTTAATTTTTTTCAAAAACGAACGTTTTTTTGTTTCTTACAAAACACTGAAAACCAGAATCTTAACCAAGAACAAACTACTTATTTTTGTAAAATTAATATTAATTCTTACATAATTAACTGTTTAAATTTTTTAATTAAACTTTGTGATGTAATTTTGCATTAAATTAAAATTGAAACAATATGAAAAAAATCATACTTACTTTAGTATTTGCTTCTGCAATGACCACTATGAGTGCTCAAACAGAAACTGTAAAAAGCACAGAAGATGGCTTTAACAAATGGTCAGTTGAATTAGCTGGCGGTTTTAACAAACCACAAAGACCAATGACTCCTGGTTATTCAACTACATTAGTGAGCCCTTATGTTATTGATTTAGGTGTTCGTTACATGTTTAACAACAAATTCGGTTTAAAAGCTGATCTTGGTTTCAACAGTTTTGAAGGAAAAGACAATTCTAAGGACTTTAACATGAAGTACTACAGAGTAAACTTACAGGGTGTTGCTAACTTAGGAAGAATCATGAGTTTTGAAACTTGGACTAATACAATTGGTTTATTAGGTCATGCTGGTTTTGGTTTATCTCAAATGGAAAGTCAAAAGTCTTCTTTAAAAGACAGAATGGGTAATTTCATGGCAGGTGTAACTGGTCAAATCAAATTAACGGACAGAATTGCATTAACAGGAGATTTCACAACAATTCTTAATGCAAAACAAAATGTTGCTTTTGATGGCGCTAGTTCTTCAAGCACTAGAGGTTTTGGTGGAATTCTTTTTAACGGTACTGCAGGTATAACAGTTTACTTAGGTAAAAATGTGAAACATGCTGACTGGGTTCTTGATAACGAAGACAGATTCGTTGCTATCGAAAATAGACTTTCAACTATCGAAACAAAGATGACTGATGCTGACAATGATGGTGTAGCTGATTATTTAGACCAAGAGGCTAATACTCCTGCAGGTGCAATGGTTGACACTAAAGGTAGATCTATTGACAAGAACAACAATAACGTTCCTGATGAAACAGAAGCTTATATCTTGAAAAATTACGCTAGCAAAACTGGTGATTCTACAACTGTATATGATAACGAATTAATCAAAAGCTTAATCAACGGTGGTTATGTTGCTGTTTATTTTGATTTCGATAAATCTAAACCAACTAATGTTTCTACTGAAGGTATTGATTTTATCTTAACTTACTTGAGAAACAACCCTTCTGCTTCAGTTGACATTACTGGTCATGCTGACGAATTAGGAAGATCTGCATACAATGATAAATTATCTAATGCAAGAGCTGCTAATGTAAAAAACACTTTAGTGAAAGCTAAAGTTGATGCATCAAGATTGAATGTAATTGCCGCTGGTGAAGATACTTCAGTTGATAAAGCTTCAGAAAACGCAAGAAAATTAGTTAGAAGAGTTACTTTCATAGTAAAATAATCTACTTCTTTTTATATCAAAAAGCCCTAAAGGAAATCTTTAGGGCTTTTTTTATGTCTAAAATTTCGCTTTTAAAAATTTTAGAAAATGGGCAAAGGGCAGCATATTTATCTATTACTCTATACAAAAAACATTGGTGTAGTCAATACAATCTTCGCTATAGGATTTCTGATGACAAAATATATGTTTGTGATCCAATTAATGTTCCGAAATTATTGGTTTTGAAGATAGTCGCTTTGGATTTTATTTACAAAAATGATTATTTCAGAGACTGAAATCGATGTCCGTTTATGCACATCATGAACTAATGTAAGGTTTATATGTGGAGCAATTTGCAGATTATTTCAGGAAATTAGGAATCAATAAATTAAGTATTTTTTGTAACTTTACTAAAAACTCACTACCATGCTATCAAAAAACATAGAACTTGCGCTTAATCATCAGATCCGTATTGAAGCGGAATCATCTCAAACTTATCTTTCTATGGCTTCTTGGTCAGAAACCCATGGTTTGGAAGGAATTTCAAAATTTATGTATGCACAATCTGACGAAGAACGGGCGCACATGCTTAAATTGGTCCGGTATATAAATGAACGAGGTGGCCATGCAAGAGTAAGCGAATTAAAAGCTCCAAAAATTAGTTATGAAACATTCAAGGAAATGTTTGAAGAACTTTACAAACACGAAATTTTTGTTTCTGAATCCATTAACGAACTGGTGCACATTTCGTTTTCAGAAAAGGATTATGCCACACACAATTTTTTGCAATGGTATGTAGCCGAACAAATTGAAGAAGAAGCCCAGGCTAAGCTTATTTTAGACAAAATAAACCTAATTGGGGATGACAAAGGTGGTTTGTATTTGTTTGACAGAGATATTCAACAAATGGCTTTAAATAGTTCTACAACTAAAGCCTCTAAATAGCCAAACAATTTTTGGAATTTATAAATAATATAACTTGATTTTAATTCTTTGAAAATTGGGTAAAAAGAAAAAAAATAAAGAAAAGAAAAAGGATAAAAAAGAGTCCCATAAAAAAGATGTTCCTAAGGGTAAACTCAAGTCAAAATGTTGTGAAAATTATAAAAAAGGGGAAGACAAGCGTTGCAAACGTTGCCCTAGATTTGATTTAGGCAAAAAAAAAGAAGATTGATTTTACAAAACAAAAGACCATCGATGTTTATCGATGGTCTTTTGTTTTGTTTCCGTATTTTAAATGCTATTTAAACCCTATTTCCCTAAAAGAAGCACATCATTGACAACTACTTCCGTAATATAGCGTTTCTCACCATTTTTATCATCGTAACTTCTGTGGGTCAATTTACCTTCTATGGCAATTTCTTTTCCTTTGGTTACATATTTCTCAATGATTTCAGCGGTTTTTCCCCAAGCTACAAGTTTGTGCCATTGGGTTTCTTCTACTTTTTCTCCTTTGTCGTTTTTGTAGCTTTCGTTTGTAGCTATTGTAAAATTGGCTAGTTTTTTTCCTCCGTCAAATGTTTTGATTTCCGGATCATTCCCTACGTGTCCAATTAACTGTACTTTGTTTCTTAATGCATTCATGGCGTGTAAATTTAAATGTTAGTGTATATACGTTATTTGTTGAATCATTGTTTCAAATCAACATTGCAAAGATGCTGCGGGCTTCAAAAATTATTCGGTTACTAACTGTTTACTTTCGGTTGTAACTATTTGTAAACGTTTGTAAGTGGGAATATTTGATTATATTTGATAGAAATCAACTTCTTATGCAAGCGAAAATAAAAAAAGTAGAATTACGAAATCTAGAACTTGACGACTATAAGCAGTTAAAAAAATCTATGGTGGTATCTTATCCGGAGTTGGTGGATTCGTATTGGAAAGAACAAGATATTGAGAAATTACTGGATCTATTTTCTGAAGGACAATTAGTAATTTTAGCCGACGGAAAAGTGGTTGGCGCTGCACTATCATTAATTGTGGACGAGGTTTTAGTTGACAAAAATCCTAATTATGCTAAAATAACCGGAAATTTTACTTTCTCGACACACAACCCAAAAGGAGAAATATTGTATGGAATTGATGTATTCATTCATCCTGATTATAGAGGTTTGCGACTTGGCAGACGATTGTATGATGCCCGAAAAGAATTGTGTGAAAAATTAAACCTAAAGGCTATCGTTTTTGCCGGAAGGATTCCAAATTATAAAAAATACGCTGAAAAGCTGACTCCAAAAAAATATATCGAAAAAGTAAAACTAAAAGAATTGCATGATCCCGTGCTTTCCTTTCAGTTGAGTAATGATTTCCACGTAATGAGAATTATGAAAAACTATTTGGCGGGAGACACCGATTCCAAAGAATTTGCTGTGCTATTAGAATGGAACAATATTTATTACGATGAAAGCCCTCAATTAATAAACACCCAAAAAAGTATCATTAGACTTGGCTTAATTCAATGGCAAATGCGTCCGTTAATAAACATAGACGCCTTATTTGAACAGGCTGAATTTTTCATTGATGCCGTATCCGGTTATAAAAGTGATTTCGCCCTTTTTCCGGAGTTGTTTATTGCCCCTCTTATGGCAGATTACAATCATTTATCGGAACCTGATGCCATTAGAGAGCTTGCGAAATATGCAGACCCCATTCGCAAAAAATTTCAGGAATTTGCTATTTCTTATAATATTAATATCATTTCAGGAAGCATGCCTTATTTAGAAAATGGCACTTTGTACAATGTTGGGTTTCTTTGCAAAAGAGACGGAACTTCTGAAATGTATTATAAGATTCACATCACTCCAAATGAAGTGCTGCATTGGGGAATGAAAGGCGGCTCACAAATTAAAACTTTTGACACCGATTGCGGAAAAATAGGAATCATGATTTGTTATGATGTTGAGTTTCCAGAACTTTCCAGATTATTGGCCGATGAAGAAATGAATATTTTATTTGTACCATTTTTAACCGATACACAAAGTGGCTATATACGAGTAAAACACTGTGCGCAAGCCCGAGCAATAGAAAACGAATGTTATGTTGCCATTGCGGGATGTGTGGGGAATCTTCCAAAAGTGAACAATATGGATATTCAATATGCACAAACGGCGGTATTTACGCCTTCGGATTTTGCATTTCCCAGCACCGGAATAAAAGCGGAAACGACGCCTAATACCGAAATGACTTTGATTGTAGATGTCGATTTAAATTTACTTAAAGAGCTTCACGAACATGGAAGCGCCAGAATCTTAAAAGACCGTAGAACTGATTTATACGAAATAAAAAGAATCAATCCATGAATAAAACCTGTTTAGAATGTGGAGAAAAGATTGTAGGCCGGGAAGACAAAAAATTTTGCAGCGACGGTTGTCGTAACGCTTATAATAACAAGATAAATAAGGACAGCACAAATTTCATGCGCAATATCAACAATAAGTTGCGCAAGAATTACCGCATTCTATCCGAACTTAATGTTGAAGGAAAATCAAAAACCACTAGAGCGAAACTCCTAAGCAAAGGTTTTGATTTTGAATTTTTTACCAATATTTTACAAACCAAAACAGGAAATACCTACTATTTTCTGTACGACCAAGGCTACCTACCCTTGGACAATGATTTTTATATGTTAGTCAAAAAAGATATTTAATACCACAACCCCCAAATCTATCTAACCAATAATGAAAAAAGATTATTCCTCCATTTTTGCCAGTTTACTCATCCTAGTCATTCTAGGATTGATTTATTTTACGATGATGCCCCATTGGACTTCGGATGATGAAGGTCCACTTTCTGAATTTTCAACCAAAAGAGCTTTGGTTCAAGTGAAAGCCATTTCAAAACAACCCCATTACGTAGGCTCCCAAAATCATGAAGTCGTAGCCAAATATCTCCAAAAAGAACTCAACAAACTTGGATTAGAAACGGCTGTTCAAGAAGGTTATACGTTGAGTGATTGGGGAAATCTGGTAAAATCTAAAAATATATTGACCCGAATAAAAGGAACCAATAGTTCTAAAGCTTTACTGTTGCTTACACATTACGACAGTGCCCCGCATTCCTATTCTAAAGGGGCAAGTGATGCAGGTTCCGGTGTCGCGACAATATTGGAGAGTGTCCGTGCTTTTTTGTACAATAAAACACCACATAAAAATGACATTATCATTCTGTTTTCGGATGCGGAGGAATTGGGATTGAATGGCGCAGCACTTTTTGTAACCCAACATCAATGGGCAAAAGAAGTAGGTTTGGTACTGAATTTTGAAGCACGCGGTTCTTCAGGACCGAGTTATATGTTGATGGAAACCAACAAGGGAAATGCAGGATTGGTGAAAGAATTTGCTGCTGCAAAAGCGACTTTTCCGGTATCAAATTCCTTGATGTATAGCATTTATAAAATGCTGCCCAATGATACTGATTTGACCGTTTTCAGAGAACAAGGTAATATTCAAGGCTATAATTTCGCCTTTATTGATGACCATTTTAATTACCACACCGCTCAGGATGACGTCAATCATTTGAACAAAAACACCTTAGAACATCAAGGCACATACTTAATGCCTTTACTAAATTACTTTTCGAATGCTGATTTGATTAACACACAGGCCACTGATGACAATGTTTATTTTACTATTCCATATACTTTTATAAGTTATCCTTTCAGTTGGGTTTTACCAATGGTTGTAATCGCATTGGCGCTGTTTGTTTTACTGTTATTTTTAGGAAGAGCCAAACGCATTTTATCCCTCAGGGAAATAGGCAGAGGATTTATTCCGTTTTTAGCCTCCCTAATCGTTACCGGATTAATTACTTTTTTTGGATGGAAAGCATTGCTGAAAGTGTACCCGCAATACAACGATTTACTCAACGGATTTACCTACAATGGACATGCTTATATTGCTGCCTTTGTACTTTTGGCTCTTGCTATAAGTTTGGCATTCTACAGCCGCTTTTCGGCTAAAAAGGTAACGATGAATCATTATGTAGCACCATTATTTTTATGGATTATTATCAATGGAGGTCTCGCTTTTGCTTTACAAGGCGCAGGCTTTTTGATTATTCCGGTTTACTTTGGGCTATTTATATTTAGTGTTTTTATTGTTACCCAAAGATCTAATAAAACACTAAATCTTGTTTGCAGCATTCCTGCTTTGATTATCATAGTGCCATTTATCCAAATGTTCCCTATCGGTTTGGGATTAAAAGTGCTGTTTGGAAGCGCCATTCTTACCGTTTTAACTTTCGGTTTATTGTTGCCAGTTTTTGGGGCTTTCGCCAAAAAGGGAATCTGGTCATTTGTGTTTTTTATACTCTCTATCGGCTTTTTTGCGAAAGCGCATTCGGAATCGGGATACGAATTTGGAAAAGCCAAATCAAATAGTTTGTTGTACATCTATAATGCCGATACGAACCAAGCCAATTGGATAACGTATGACACCAATCTTGATTCCTGGACCAAAAGTTATTTAGGCGAAAACCCGAAAGAAGCAACAGCAATGGAAGACACACCATTGTTCAGCAAATACAATTCCGGATTTACTTATCAAGCAGATGCACCTATAAAAGCATTGAAAAAACCAACTATCGAATTTCTTGAAGATAAAATTGTAGGCAATCAAAGATATTTAAAAATACGAATCTCCCCAAATCGAAACGTAAACCGTTATGATATTTTTGCCAATGAAAAAATGGCTTTTCATAATTTCAAAGCAAATGGTGTAACCTCTTTAGGTCAGAAAAATTCATTATACCAACGAAAAGGAAAGAAATTATTGAGTTACTATGTAGTTGACAATGCCCCTTTGGAAATGCAATTCAGCATTAATGCTTCTGCTGTTTTAGACATGGAATTAATGGAAAGTTCTTTTGATTTAATGACCAATCCTTTATTTGGAATAGTAAAAAGAGAAAACTGGATGATGCCAACGCCTTTCGTTTTGAATGATGCACTAGTGATTAAAGAAAAAATAAAACCGAGTCCAGTAGAGGTTATAAATTCTTTGGATAGTGATATTGCAAATCCCGTTGTGAAAGATAGCTCGACGATTGTGAGAGACAGTTTGAAATAATAAATAATTATGGTATTTGGTCACAAATTGTAACTGCATATCAATTTTAAAAGAAGATTACAAAAAATAAAAATGACAAAAATTAGCATTCTGGGTTGTGGTTGGTTGGGTTTACCTTTGGCGAAAGCCTTATTGGGAAAAGGATTTTCAGTAAATGGATCGACGACTTCAGTGGAGAAATTATCAGTGTTGGAAAACTCAGGAATCAATCCGTTTCTAATTGCGCTTTCAGAACGTAAAGTTGATGGAAATATAGCCGCTTTTCTGGAAGAATCAGAAATTTTGATAGCTGATGTTCCGCCTAAACTTCGTGGTTCTGAAAAAGAAAACTTCGTTTCAAAAATCAGAAATGTCATTCCATTTGTAGAAAAATCTTCGATCAACAAAGTGCTTTTCATCAGTTCCACATCGGTTTATGGTGATACACATACTGTCGTTACTGAAGAAACAGCACCTCAACCGGATACCGAAAGCGGAAAACAATTACTGGAAACAGAGCAGCTTTTGCAGAGCAATGAAAACTTTAAAACTACTGTACTGCGTTTTGGTGGTTTAATTGGCGAAGACCGACATCCTATAAAATTTTTGGCTGGTCGTGAAAACCTCGATAATCCGGACGCGCCTATAAATCTAATCCATCAGGAAGATTGCATAGGAATTATTCTAAAAATCATTGAGAATTACTCTTGGGATGAAACCTTCAATGCGGTAACATCATCTCATCCTTCACGAGAAAGGTATTATACCCAAAAAGCTATAAATTTGAATTTGCCGTTACCAAAATTTAATCATTCGGCGCCATCAATAGGGAAAACCATTTTGAGTAATAAAATAGAAACTGTTTTAAATTATACTTTTACCAAACCAAATTTATAAAGTGAGAACTAAAATTAAAAACGCTTTTTCATCTAAAGTCAACGCGATTGGATTACCCATATTAGCATTGTGTTGGGTCAGTTTTTTTTGGGGCACCACATGGATTGCTTCAAAAGAAGGGGTAAAACATATGCCAGCGATACAACTTGCCGCCATCAGACAATTTATAGCTGGGTTACTTTATATTTCCTTTTTTATGTTTAAAAAAACCCCTTGGCCAAAAGGAAAACAGTGGAAAACAATTATTATTCTCAGCATCCTAAATTTCGTATTAAGCAACGGGTTAAGCACTTGGGGCGTAAAATACATCAGTAGTGGCCTAGGTGCCATTATAGGTGCTCTTGTTCCTTTATGGGTTGTCATCATCAGCTTTTTTAGAGGTGAACGACTGGCACGATTAGCAATTATTGGCTTGATAGTCAGTTTTGGTGGTGTGTGCGTAATTTTCTATGATCATCTAAGCGATTTCCTACTCCCTGATTTTAGGTTTGGGATTTTTATTTCGATAATTGCTACTTTAACTTGGGCATTTGGATCTTTATATACCAAGAAGAAAGCAGCTAGTTTTAATCCTTATTTTAGTTTAGGATTGCAAATGTTCCTGTCCAGTATTTTACTTTTTGCCTTTACAGGCGCAACTGGTACATCCGTCAGTTTAAGTTCTATTCCCATGATCTCCTGGTTATCAATTGCTTATTTGATTATCATTGGTTCTATTCTTACTTTCATTGCCTTTATCTATGCGCTTCAAAACTTACCTGCAGAAATAAATAGCATTTATGCTTATATTAACCCAATTGTGGCCGTAATTCTAGGCACAATTATTTTTGGAGAACAGCTTACTATTGCAATAGGCATAGGAGGTGGGGTAACATTATTCGGATTGTATATGGTGAATTATTCCTTGAGAAAAGGGCGCAGATAAAATATATATTATTGGTCATTGTCTCATGCTGAAATAAGTTGGCGCAAAATCGACTTATTACTTTCATCAATTGTATTTTAAATTTCACAACTATTAGATTACGATTTTAATTGAGAAGCGGGTTTTTGGTTGTTTTTTATCCATTTTTATCAGAAAAGCAACGATCTTAAACAAAAAATTCACTAACTTTAATACGCCAAAACCAAAAAAAGGATCAACAGCGAAACCCATAAAAAAACTGAAGTGAAAATCGGTTCGTCGCTTATTTAAAAGAAGGCCCAAGATGGAGTCCGACTTTGGACGCTGGTGCTTGCCCAATACATCAGATAATAAAATTATTTTTAAGATATAGAAGAAGAAAATCCTAAACTTCGAGCTATAAAAGGTAAGGACGTAAATAGAAAAATTAAACACTCGTTACTATCCAAACGCTATACTTAGAGCACGATAAACACTTATACTGAGGCATTAAAATCGTTTTTGGTTTTCTACTATAAAAACAGTTACCGAAATCACCTAAGATGTGATACTTTACAATACTAGTTTTATCCTTAAAAATAATTTATCAGCATGTTTTCAAAACCAAATTGTAAATGCGATAAAACTATTTTTCAAGACCGTTGTATTAAAAAAAAATGAAAATTGAGCAAAGCCATCGACCAAAACATACTAGAGCCAGTGGTCCTTTAAAAGGTAACAGGAGGAAATATTTTATAGCGTTGATTGAGATTATTTATTCATAACTCAAAAGACAGTTTTTTATCAATTATTAATAAAAAAAGAAATCATGAAAAAGTCTTTATTTATTATATTGGTTCTCACAGTAAATATAATTTTTGCACAACGAATAGTAACTGGGGTAATAACCGACAAAACAAACAGACCTCTTGAAAGTGTAGAAGTTAGTGTAAAAAATACTGACCTAAAAACTTTTACAGATGCCGCTGGAAAGTATTCCATTGAAGTGCCGATAACTTCTGGAATACTTGAATTTGCAAAAGAAAATTTCAAAGTTCAGGTGGTTGAAATCACCAGTGATATGGTAAATTTAAACATGACATTGATCGCTGGAGTTGACTTATTTGAACTCAGTTTAGAAGAACTGATGAATATTGAAGTTATAACTGCTTCGAAAAAATCAGAAAATCAGAAAATTGCACCTGCAACAATTTATGTAGTCACTGAAAAAGATATTATTGAAAACGGCTACACTGATTTAACAAATTTATTAGAAAACGTTCCGGGTGTGGTAGCTATAAGAACCGACCATTTTACTTTTGGCGGACAACGTGGTTTTTTAAGTAATTTTTCGCAAACGATACTGTTGGTAAACGGACGAGAAATGCAAAATTTATTTGCTTCCGAAACATTTATTTCAACACAATTTGCAACGCATAACATAAAACAGGTTGAAATTCTGCAAGGTCCGGCTTCTGCTCTTTATGGTGCAAATGCTTTGGTTGGTGTTATAAATATCATCACAAAAAATGATTCCTCTGATTTTAATCAAACAGAGTATCATGCTGGAGTTGGAACACAAGGAACTCAATCTCAAAGCTTCGTTTTTGGAAAAAATTTAAAAGATTTTCGTATTAGTGGGAGTTTTCGATATTTCCGCAGCAATCTTTGGGATTATAAAGATTTTATAAAAGACACCATAAATTTCAGACAAGGAGTTCCTTCTAACGCATTTCCCGTAAACCAAGAATTTAAACAGACTAGCTGGTCGCTTCCATATGCTGCAAAAATTTCTTACAAAGGCTTTTATGTGGGAATAGAGGGTTATGAGCTTAAAGGCAGTAAAGGACTTGAAAATATTTCGTTAGATTACACTAATCAAAGTGATTACCGTCAATTAGCCTTGTATTATGTCGGTATGGAAAAAGAAATTAATGCCAAACTTAAAATTAATACAGAACTTCAATTTTATAAAGAAAGATTCTGGGGGGTAAACTACACTTTTGACAACGCTATCTATGACACTCTTGTGAAAAATGGGCATAATCCGGACTTACCTCTTACAGATCATGAAATTAAAGACAATTTTATGATGGCATATTCACAACAATCGAGTTCAGGTTCAAAACGATATAAAGGAAATATACAATTAAATTATGTTCCAAGTCAAACGGTATCTATTATTGGTGGTTATACTTTTGATATGTTTGATTTGTTAGGTTTAGCTCGTTCTACAGATAGATTAAATTTTAGTTTTGATGAAACACGCTCCATCGAAAATAGAATGCGCAAACCATTTTTTCGTCAGTATAAAAATTCACTGTTTTTACAATTACAAAAAACACTTTTTGATAAATTATATATCACCTTGGGCGGACGATTTGATCACCACAATATTTATAAATCAATTTTCACCTTTCGCAGTGGTTTGGTTTACACACCATTTCAAAAAACTTCAATAAAATTTCTTTTTGGCCAAGCTTTCCGTGAACCTAATATTTTTGAACTTGGTGCCTCATCGGTAAATAATGTGGTTAATGAACTTGATCCGGCACGTATGAATACTTTTGAAGTTGGAATTAACCAATCGTTTACAAGTAATTTATTAGCAAATATTGTTGCCTACAAAAATATAGCAACAAATTTTATTGAACCTACCGAAACGGGAGGGTTCATAAATTCAAGTAATGTGATAAATGTCTTTGGTGTTGAAAGCCAATTATTTTATAAAACAGGAAAGATTAAAACTGAAATTGGTTATTCTTATGTTAAAAAAGATGCTGACGATTATGCTGGGGTGAGCACCGTAAATCTTGGTGTTTATACGCACAGAATAACCGGAGGCTTGACTTTTAATGCAACTGATAACTTTACAATCAATTCAAGAATCAATTATTATTCTCAAATTCAAGCAAAACATGGTAATAAGGACATTACACAAATAATTACCATCCCATCTTTTGCTAAGGTCGATCTGACATTTTCTTATGTAAAAATAAAAGTGTACGATGCCGAAATTACTACACAATTACTAGTTACGAATGTGTTTGATTCCCAATTTTATCAACCCAATATAAGAATAGGTGGTCCAAAACAATTTTTACAGCATGGAAGACAACTGTTTTGTAATTTAATAGTTAAATTTTAAAAATGATAAAGGAATGCAATAGTATTTGTACTAAAAATACAGTTGTTTTTTAATTTTTTTGACATTGAAATTTGATAAAATTAAAAGAGATTCTTTTTTAAAATTACCTTTTTGTATTTTTGTCTCAAATTACTTTTATGAAATCTATTTTTTATAAATACCGAAAGTTCTTTGGTGTTTTATTAGTCTTTTCTATCCTAACAATTTACTTGTTTTATGTGGCTCTAAAACCAAGTAAAACACTACCTATTTTTAATCCCTCAGATGTAAACCCAGAATTAGTAGACAGTACCGTTCAATACATCAGTAAATACCATACCATTGCTGATTTTTCATTTGTAAACCAAAACGGAAAAACCATCACTCAAAAGGATTACGAAGGAAAAGTATATGTTGCTGATTTTTTCTTTACTACTTGTGGTTCTATTTGTCCAAAAATGACAACTAATTTAGCCGAAGTTCAAAAAGCAATTATTAATAATCCAAAAGTAATGTTGCTATCCCATACCGTTTTTCCAGAAACTGACAGCGTTCCCGTTTTAAAAGCGTATGCGATAAAAAATGGAGTTGTTGACAGCAAATGGAACTTGGTAACCGGCGATAAAAAAACTATTTACACCATGGCACGAAAATCCTATTTGGCGGTCAAATTAGGAAGACCGGAACAATTGTACGATATGGTTCACACCGAGAATTTTGTTTTGGTTGACACTAAAAGACGCGTTCGTGGTTTTTATGACGGCACTAAAAAAGAAGACATGAAACGTTTAATAGAAGATGTTAATTTTTTGTGTACCGAATAAAAAAGATTAAAAATTTGTATTCCAGCCGTTTCCTTTCTATATCAGTCCAATATACAGCAGCAATTTACCCTTTTTAATTTATTCAAATAAGTTACAAAAATGATAATTATCATTTGTTTTGGTATTATAATATGTACTTTTGCAATCTTAATTCAATCTAAATAAGTCTTGCGAACAACGATACAATCCCTCAAAAAAGGCGAAAAAGCCATTATCAAAGATTTTGATATTGATATCGTTCCTTTGAAACTATTAGAAATGGGTTGTTTACCCGGAAACATGGTAGAATTACTTCAAATTGCTCCTTTTGGAGATCCTTTATATTTAAATATTAATGGTTCACATGTTGCTATTCGTATAGAAACGGCGAAAGAAATCGAAGTTGAAATCATGAAAACCAACTTATGGTAAGCAATCGAAACATTAATGTCGCTCTTATAGGAAATCCTAATGTGGGTAAAACTTCCGTTTTTAATCAATTGACAGGTTTAAACCAACAAGTGGGTAATTATCCCGGAATTACGGTTGAGAAAAAAATTGGATTTTGCAAATTACCCAATAATGTAAAAGCCAATATTCTAGATTTACCAGGAACTTATAGCTTGAATGCCAGTTCCATTGACGAGAATGTCGTTATTGAATTGTTACTGAATAAAAATGACAAATTATACCCAGACGTAGCTCTTGTAGTAACCGATGTAGAAAATTTGAAACGTAATTTACTTCTTTTTACACAAATAAAAGATTTAGAAATCCCCACTATTCTAGTCATAAACATGGCTGATAGAATGACATATAAAGGAATAACACTAGATATTCCTTATCTTGAAGAGCATCTCAAAACCAAGATTGCATTAATCAGTTCCCGAAAAGGTTTTGGAATCGATGAATTAAAGAAATTGATTGTCACTTACAAAACAATTTCAAGCGAACCTTGTTTGAATGCATCCAGTATTGATCCTGAATATTTCAATACACTTCGAAAAACATTCCCAAATCAATTGTTGTATAAATTATGGTTAGTCATTACACAAGATGTAAATTTCCTGAATTTAGATCGTAATGAAATCCGAAGTTCGTTGACCAAATCGCATTCGGATTTGAAACGTTTACAGCAAAAAGAAACCATAAAACGCTATCAGTTTATCAACGATGTGCTGAAAGTAGGATTAAAAGTAGATGAAACTATCGCTAAAGATTTCCGAAGTAAACTCGATCGTGTGCTCATGCATAAAGTTTGGGGTTATGTAATTTTCTTTTTGATTTTATTCGTGATTTTTCAATCTATTTTCGAATGGTCCAAAATTCCTATGGATTTCATCGATAGCACTTTTGCATCGTTGAGCTCTCTCACTGCTGAAAAATTACCCGCAGGAGTTTTAACCAATTTAATTTCACAGGGAATTATCCCCGGAATTGGCGGAATTTTGATATTTATACCACAAATTGCCTTCTTGTTTATGTTCATTTCCATTCTCGAAGAAAGTGGCTATATGAGCAGAGTAGTTTTCCTAATGGACAAAATCATGCGAAAATTTGGTTTATCCGGTAAAAGCGTTGTACCGCTTATTTCAGGAACAGCCTGTGCAATTCCAGCGATTATGGCAACTAGAAATATAGAGAATTGGAAAGAAAGATTAATCACCATACTTGTAACTCCTTTTACAACATGTTCTGCCAGGTTGCCTGTTTACGCCATCATTATTGCACTTGTAATTCCTGATACTCGCGTTTTTGGAATTTTGAATATGCAAGGAATGACCTTAATGTTATTGTATCTTTTGGGTTTTGGAATGGCGATTTTTTCGGCTTACATTTTAAATAAGATTCTAAAAATAAAAGGGAAAACCTACTTTGTTGTTGAAATGCCCAATTATAAATTACCGCTTTTCAAAAACGTGGGAATTAATGTAATCGAAAAAACAAAGGCCTTTATTTTTGGTGCAGGAAAAATCATATTAGCAATTTCCATCGTTTTATGGTTTTTGGCTTCATACGGACCTGGAGAGAAATTCAATAATGCCGAAACTATTGTTGTTGAAAAAACCAAAGAGAAACCGTTGTCAAAAACAGAATTTGATAATGCAGTTGCCTCACAAAAATTAGAAAATTCTTATATTGGTTTAATGGGAAAAACTATTGAGCCTGCGATTTCTCCTTTGGGGTATGACTGGAAAATAGGTATTGCCATTATCAGTTCGTTTGCGGCCAGAGAAGTATTTGTGGGAACATTAGCAACGATTTATAGTGTTGGTGGCAGTGATAATGAGGTCACCATAAAGAATAAAATGGCTGCTGAGATCAATCCTGAAACAGGAAAGAAAATATTCAATTTTGCTTCAGGGATATCGTTATTGTTATTTTATGCTTTTGCATTGCAATGTGCAAGCACACTTGCCATTACCAAAAAAGAAACTAACAGTTGGAAATGGCCATTAGGACAACTTATATTCATGAGTGGCTTTGCCTATGTTGTAGCATTTATTGCCTATCAAATTCTAAAATAAATTTATGGATATTCAGGAAATTATAGCTTTTGTAGCGCTCGCGATTGCACTTGCTTTTTTAATCCGAAAATTCTTTTTCAAAAAGAAGAAATCAGATAAAAATTGCGGTAATGATGATGATTGTGGCTGTCATTAAAATTGTTTTCTAAATTCATTTCATTTTTAAACTTTAAGAATGAAGAGACAATTAAACTGGACTAATTTAAAAGAATAAAATCCACCCATTAATTTAAACTATTTGATTTAAATTAACTAAATTTACATAATATAAAAGCGCGTTTTAGACTCAAAATCAGTCACTTCCATTTTTATTTAAAAAAAATGTTTTGTGATTTGTGTTTGAATCAAGATGCTTTTGAACATAATTTCAGGACTTTTAGCTTTACTCCTACCCAGCAATTGGAATTATAGAACCACTATGAATTGGTAATCGGTATCTTTTAATAATTTAAAGGAGAAAACTACAAGAAACCTCGATATAGCACCTATTCGTTATGAAAAAAGCAACTTATCTTTTTTCATAATTATTCATTTAATTGGCTACTTTTTCACAAAAAAAATGTGTTAAGAGTGTAAATGAAAGCTTTTTACAGTTATTATGTTGCTATCGATTTCACTTTAGCCAATTGAAAACCTTGTTCAGCTTGTCATTAAGCTATAAATTCTAAAATCAGAATTTTAAAAACACATAGAATTAATTTTTTCAAATCACGTCGGAACTTCGTTAAAAATAAAATGTCATGACACTTAAAAATCACATCTTTTTTTGGGGAGTAATCATCATACTGATGGGAGGAAATCCAATAGTAGCCCAAGAGAATGCCGGGGGAAAGGAATATGCTTTAAAAGCTGCTTTTCTTTATCGCTTTATAGATTATGTTAATTGGAAAGATTATTCTAAAAATCAAGCTTTTAAGATTGCTGTTTTGGAACAAAGTCCAATTACCGCTTCATTGCTTGAGATGCCTAAAAATAAAAAAATTGATATAAAAGAATATAAAAATTTGGACGAAATTAGTTTTTGTAATATTCTATTTGTCCCTTATAATAGTACCATACCAATTGAAACCATTCTTTCTAAATTTTCTGGTAAGCCAGTATTGATTGTAACAGAACGAAATGGTTATGGAAAAAAAGGGGCACAGATGAATTTTGTTATAGTCGAAAATAAATTAAAATTTGAAGTAAATCTAAAAGCAATAAATAAATCCGGAATTGGGATTAGTTCATTCTTGCTGCAACATGCAATAATCGTACAATAATCGTTTCAAATTACACATTAGTATCGTTCCATCTTTGCGTGAATTTGAGCGAAAAAAGAAGACATTAAAGAAAGTGACCTTACAGAGCACTTATAGTGTGCCAAGTACTCTATTTTAATATTGGAAAACAACAAACAAATGATGAATCTACGCAACATCTCCATTAAAAATAAGCTGGTACTCATGCAGGTTTTCACCTCCGCATTTGTATTAGTGCTTTGTATTACAGCTTTTGTTCTAATAGATATAAAAGGGTTCAAAGACCGGAAAATGGTAAGTTCAATAGCCATTGCGCAAGTGGTAGGTTTTAATAGTGTTTCCGCTCTTGAATTTTTGGATAATGCTGCCGCAAAGAAAATTCTATCCGAATTAACAGTACAAAACGACATTTTAAATGCAAGTATCCTGGACAAAAAGGGCCATGTTTTTGCATCCTACACTAAACCGGGAGCCGATCCTAAATTTCGGTTTGTTGTACCCGCAATGGATCAAAAAAGTTTTCTGTTTACCAATAAAAATCTTTTTGTTTACAGCAAAATCAAAAAAGACAATAAAACAATAGGATTGGTTTGTATCAACTTTGAACTATCAGAATTGAATAAAATAAAAATGGATGTTTTGCGTCTGGGAATCGTATTATTAATTGTCGGAATAGGACTTGCCTTTTTAATTGCCATGATCATTAAAAAATACATTTCAAAACCTTTGCTAAACTTAGTAACAGTCATACAACAGATAAAGGATACCGGTGATTATAAAACCCGCATGGTCGTTGAAGGAAAAGATGAAATCAGCATTCTTTCCGTGGGACTTAATAATATGTTGGAAAATATAGAAAAAAGAGACAATGAAGTGGCGCAATCCAAAGAACAACTGAATAAACAAAATACCCTTTTACAATCGGTTATACAAAATATGGGTGATGGCTTAATAGTTGCTGATGAAAACAAAAAATTCATCCTCTGGAATGCTGCCAGTGAAAAAATAATTGGAATTGGCCCCATGGATATTCCTATAGAGAGATGGGCTGAAACCTATGGCTTCTTTATGCCCGATTCCAAAACAGTTTTTAATACTAATGAACTTCCTTTGGTAAAAGCATTAAATGGTGAAGAAGTGGATAATATGGAAATATTTATCCAAAATTACAAAAAAACTGAGGGTCTTTCTGTAATTGTAACTGCCAGACCTTTAAAAAATCCTGCTGGTGGAATAACAGGTGGAGTTCTGGTTATTCATGATATCACAGAACGAAAAACTTCAGAAACCGAAATTAAAAACCTAAATGAAGAACTGGAACGAAAAGTAACAGAACGTACTGCACAATTAGCAGAAGCCATAGAAACCCTTCGCAAAAGCGAAGAAAAATATCGTGAAATCGTGGAAAACATCAGTGATGTAGTCCATACTTCTGATTACAAAGGTTATTTTACCTATATCAATCCTGCCTGTAAAAAACTAACGGGTTACACTCAAAATGAAATTATAGGAAAACATTTTTCAGAAATCGTTGCTCCGGAGTGGAAAGACCGTGTGGCGGAGTTCTATTTTAACCAATTTAAAAATAAAACAGATGAAACATTATTCTCATTTCCCATCCTTACCAAATCCAGAGAAGAAAAATGGGTAGAACAAACGGTGATGCAGTTAAGAGAAGGAAATAAAATAACCGGACATAAATCTATTATGAGAGATATTACGGAACGCAAAGCAGCCGAACAAAAATTAAAAGAAAGCGAAGGTCAATTGCAAACCATATTTAATGAGGCACCAGATGCTTTAATTGTAATAAATGATGAGGGAAACATTATTAGATGGAATCCACAAGCCGAAAAAATATTTGGATGGTCATTAATGGAGGTCATGGGGAAACCTATGCATACGTTAATTATTCCTCCACAGTATAGAGAAAATCATACTAAAGGGTTTCAAAATTTTCTTATAACAGGTGAGGGACCTATTATTAATAAAACAATAGAAATCACAGCCCTTAACAAAGAAAATGTCGAATTTGATGTTGAATTAACTGTATCGCCAGCTACAATTTTAGGCAAATATATTTTCATTGCTTTTATCAAAGATATCTCACTAAGAAAAAAAATGGAAAATGAAAAAAAAGAAGCTGATAAGTTAGTGCATCTTAATGAGCTTAAACTAAAATTAATTCTGGAAAATATTGGCGAGGGAATTATTGTAACTGATAACCAAAAAAGAATTGTTTTATCCAATCACATGGCGGAAGAAATTATAGGAATAAAACAAGATCCTACAGCCCCAACAACTCTAGATTGGTCAACTAAATATGAATTATATTACCCTGACGAAAAAACAATTTTTCCTGCCCAGAATCTTCCACTGGAAAAAGCATTAAAAGGAGAATCAACGGATGATGTTGAGATAATAATTGAAGATTCTGAAACTAAAGCAAAAAAACGGGTTATCATTAGTGGCAGACCAATAATCGACGAAAACAACTTTGTTATAGCCGCAGTTGCTAATATAAAAGACATTACTTATTACAAAGAACTTGAGGTCGCCTTAGAAGAAAGCGAGCAAAAATACCGAAAATTAATTGGTTTTAAAAAGGGATAAAAATAGAACTATAATTACTGTATCCTTAGACTTATTTTAAATATCCAATTTTTATATAATAGTCTTTTTTAACAACGGTTACACCATGTCTAGGATAAGGAAAAATACTGCCGTTTTTTATTTTTCTTTGTTTTTCCGGCAAATGTTTAGCAAACCATTGCTTGTTTTCTTCTTCATTTTTCGGAGAAAAAACGATAGTTTTGTCCTCAATTAATTTTGAATCTTTGTAAACGGAAATAACTGCTGAAGCTTCTCCAGCCCAAACGCAAGTAACTCCTTCAGGACAACGGGAATCAGAAATGACTGCTGCCAAAACCAATTGATATCCTTTTTTTTTATGGCATATTTTTTGGGTGATCTTTACGTATTTTATGTTTTCCTTTTTGGGATTTTGAGCAAAAACGGAAACACAAAAAATCAGTAAAAAGGCTGAGAGACTATTTTTCATTTGATTTTTATTTCAATCATATCAAATATAGTGCCTTTGATTAAGCGGTTTTACAAAAGATTGTTTGCAATTTTATTCGAAATGGTTAAATCTTGTGATCCACTTTTATTCTTTATACGTAAATCTCATTCCGGCTAATAGATGGATCGTTTCCTGCGGAGTAGGACCAATTACACCCTTCAGAGCATATTTATGATTTGTAATATTTGTGCCATTAATAAATATATTGAGCCATTTTGTAGGTTTATAGTTCATGTTGATATTCAACTGGTATGGATTTTTTATCTCCTCATCTAATCCAAATGTAGTTATAATATTATCCGGTGTGCTGCGAAAAATAATACTTGGAGTGATCGATACCATTTTAACAGGAAACCATGTTAGTCCAAAACGAATATTAACCGGAGATATACCGCTTAATCCTGATTTAATATTATTTTGATCGACGGTATAATTTACATACGAAAAGGAAGCCCAGTAGGAAAAATGTTCCGTTTTATAAGTACCAAACAAATCCGTTCCATAGATAATTGTATTACCTGAGTTTGCTGTTTGTGAAAGCACGCGTTCTCCTGTTCCATCGGCATTTACCCAAACAGCATCCTTAACAAGGTTTGCAGGATTCACGCGACCATCATCCAGCTCGATAAGGTTTTGCTGGGTATTATAATAAAATGCCGAACTCAAAGAAAGTTTTTTGAATCGGCAATTGAAATTGATTTCATTGGATATAACCCGCTCTGCCTGAAGGTTTGCATTAAAGGTATTTATATTTTCCCCGTTATCAAATATATTGTAACTAAAATAAGGCGCTGGGGCAAGATATCCTTTATTAAAAATATATTTTATATTAAAATGTTCACTCGGGTTATAAATTAAAGCCAGTCGCGGGCTAAACGGAGATTCTGTAAATCGTGTATCAACATCCATCCTGAAACCTGTAATGGCTTTTAAGTTTTTTAAGAGTTGAAATCTTCCCTCTATATAAGCTCCGTAATTTCTGTAATTTACATTTGTTGCGTTTTGCAATTCAACTTTGGAAAAAGGGTCCCCTTTTATTGTGTAATAATTATAAATTCCAGCCTGGGAAATAATGTCTTTATTAGGATCGGCACCACCAAATACTGTCGCTTTAGGAATAATATCATAAAGGCCGACAAGTAATCCAGCAGTCAGCGATATTTTATTTGAAATTTCATAATCAAGTTGTTCTTCTATTCTAACTCCTGTACCTATTCCATATTTATAGGCATTAAGAACAACGGTAGAATCATTTATTGGAAAAACATAGCGGCTTTCCGGTGCAATTTCATACCTGCTATAGGTTATTGATGCGTTTAATTTTACTTTATCAGAAATATTAAATTTATTAGTTCCCGAAACTACAGTTGTCCTGTCGTGCCATATTGCTTCATTTACAAATTGAAGAACAGGAGTATATCCTCCTTCGGCAGAACTCCGCGATGATTCTCTGTGCCATAATTGTATGGATGAATTCTCACTTTCCAATCTCAGGAAACCATTGAAACCTTTATCAAAACGATAAGGAGTATTTCTTATTTTAGTTTTTGCAATTACTTTGTTATAAGTACTGTCCCACCATTTGGGATATTCTTTATCAATCTTGCTAAGGTCGGAATTGATATAGCTGAAGGATGAAGAAAGTCCGATATAGGGATGAGCATCATCTGTTAACCTGCTTGAAATGGATATTGCCAACTCTTTATCATTATTCATTCCGCCACGGCTAAATACATCTACTTTTATTTTTTCCTGTGGTTGTTCAGTAATAACATTGATTACAGCGCTTATAGCATCCTGTCCGTAAAGGACGGAGCCGGGTCCATATATTATTTCAATTTGTTTGGCTCGTAAAATATTAAAATCGCTGCGAAACATCATTTCTTCGCCTCCGGGCGGATTTACTCTACTACCATTTACCAATACAATTATTTTATTGTTTCCCACCACACCCCTCACAGGAACCAGTGTTCCCTGCTCTGAAAAATAATTTTCAATAGTTTCCATTCCTGGCAAATCGCGCAACACATCCTTCAAATACAAATAACCACGATTCATTATATCTTCCTGAGTAATTACAAAAACCGTTGCAGGAGCTGCACTTACCTTTTCAGTTTTTTTTGATACCGTTGTAATTTCTATATTCATTAATTGTTCAAGAGAGAGCTCAAACAATTTGGAAGCCGTTAAAACTGTATCTTCCTGAGCATTTGACAAAGAATATGTAATTGCAAACAGAAGCGTAAAAAAAGTTTTAGTTTTCATATTTTTAAGTTTTAATCAAAAAAATGATACTGGTTTAAAAGTTCGGAGCTCTGTGGAGAATCTTTTGAACATGGTACTTGGTCATGAAAATTTTAACTTCATCCGTAACAATTCCAGTTGCGCTCTGCGATGTGTTCTTTTTGTCGGTTGTTTCCAAAATGATTGTGGCAATTGGAAAACCTGCTTTAGTATTTTTTTTAGTTTTAAATACATTTTGCAAAATTTTAAATTACATTTTCTATCTTTTCCTCTAACAAATAAAGCAAGGTGCATTTATTGATATGTATTGAGTACAAAAAAATTGATCGAGGGGCTATTTGTATGTATTTTCTTTTTTAGAAGCTGGATTATTTAAAATCCAAAAGTTGCAACTAAATTGTATAGTAAATTTACAATAAATTTTAAACAAAGCAGGGGTCTTTCAAGAAATTCCTGCTTTTGTCGCTCTGGGAATTGCCGTATTTTTTTTGTTAAAAAATTATTTTTTCAAAAAGAAAAAATCCGATAAAAACTGCGGTGACGATTGTAATTGTCAATAACCCACTTTCACAAATAGATTTCCTGCAATTTTGTTCGAAATCGTCATTTCTTTTGAATCAACTTTTATTTTTAGGGACAAATCGAAACTTTCTTTTCCAATAATCTCGATTTTTGAACCCAATGCGATTTCTTGTTTGTCTAAATATTTCAAGAAATCTGCCGAAGAATCTTTAACACCAACACAAATTCCTGTTTGGTTCACTGTCAATTCAGAAAGCAACTGTTTTTCCGTTTTTATAATCTGTCCTTTCGCATTTGGAATCGGATCACCGTGTGGGTCTTCGGTCGGATTTCCCAGAAAATCATCGAGTTTGTTGATGAGTTTTTCTGATTTTATATGTTCCAGTTGTTCCGCAATATCATGTACTTCGTCCCAGGAAAAATCTAATTTATCGACTAAGAAAACTTCCCAAAGACGGTGTTTTCTCACAATCATTTTTGCAGACAATGTCCCTTTATCGGTGAGAGAAACGCCTTGGTATTTTACGTAATTAACTAAATTTTTTTCCGCCAATTTCTTGAGCATGTCAGTTACAGAAGAAGCTTTTGTTTCCATTTTTTCAGCAATGGCATTAGTGCTTATTTCTGAATCGGAAAGAATCGTTAGATGAAATATGGTTTTGAGATAATTTTCTTCTGAAAAAGTCATTTTGTTGTAAGTTTTAAGAATAAAATTATTTTAATAATACGGGCTCTATAATTTTTTGCCAGATCGAATATCCTTGTGCATTCATATGTAAATTGTCTTTTAAAAAAATTGTCGGTATCGGTTTTTTATTGGCATCAAGCATTTTTTCCCAAACAGAAAGAAAAACTGTATTATCTTGCCTTTTGATAAATTTTCTTATCCGTTCATTTCCATCAATTAGTCTTTTGTTCATTTTCCACCTACTTGGACTTGGCTTCATTGAGATATAAACAATTGCTGTTTTGGGAAATTCTTTTCGAATGTCCTGATATAATATTTTAAATCTTTCAAAAACAATTTTCCCAGTAATTGAATCGGATGAAGCGATATCATTTTCTCCACAATAAATTACAATTTGTTTGGGCTTATAAGGAAAAATAATTTCGTTTTCATATTGGATAACATCCAATAAAGTTGACCCTCCGAAACCTCTATTAATAATCGTATAATTTGGAAAATAAGAGGAGACATCTTTCCATTTTGTAAATGATGAACTTCCTATAAGCAGAATTGCATTACCAGGTGGAAACACAATCGAATCCTGTTTTTTAAATGCCAAAATATCGGCTTTAAATCCTTGGGAATGTACTGTATTTAGAAAAAATATAACAAGTAAAAAAACGATCCATTTCCTTTTTAAGTTCATAATTTTTTGAAATTTAATTTTTCACGATCAGCAAAGGTATCGAAATTTTATGGCGTAGTTTATCAACTGTCGTACCAAATACTAAATCTTTGAAACCGGTATGTCCATGCGTTCCCATGACCAAGATATCAAAATTTCCTTCATTGATAATGTTAGGAATCACTTTATTAGGTTTCCCAAATCCCAATTTTGTTTCCACTTTAAATCCTTTTTCCGACAACATTTCTTTGTATTCGTTTAATAGTTTTTCGTCTATTAAAGTTTCATGATCATCAATATTTTCGCCATAAACAAGCGCTCCAACGGTTTCTACCACGTGAATTAAGGTGTATTTCGCATCAATTCCGCCTAATTGAAAAGCGTTGTTCAATGCTACTTCATCAGCGCTGGAAAAATCTACCGAAACAGCAATGTTTTTTTTGCTATAGATTGCAGTTTTAGAGAATTGCAACTTTAAATTGTGTGGAGAATGGTTTAGAATCCTAGTTTTTGTTTTAGAAATGAAAGGTTTCACTATGATATAAAGCAACAAAATCAAGAAACCTATAGCTAAAGGAACTACGGTTAACCATAACACTATTGGATTTTGGGAAGTTTCGAGCCAACCATTAATTTCATCAAAAACCAATTTTGCATTCAGTGAAACAATAATGGTTGCAATAATCCATGAAGCAATTTGGGTAACCTTACCAATATGAAATCCCTTCATTTTTGATTTGTCGCTTACAAAATGAATCAGCGGAATAATCGCAAAACCCAGCTGTAAACTCAGGATAACCTGGCTCAAAATCAGTAATTTCCCAGTGACACTTTCCCCATAAATCGTAATTACAATAACCGCAGGAACAATGGCAATCAGTCGGGTGATGATTCTTCGAACCCAAGGCTGAATACGTAAATTAAGATACCCTTCCATCACAATTTGACCGGCAAGTGTCCCTGTAATTGTGGAACTTTGCCCGGCAGCAATCAAGGCTACTGCAAATAAAATAGGGGCAAATTTACTTCCTAAAAGAGGTTCTAAGAAGCGATGGGCATCTTGAATTTCTGCCACTTCAAACATTCCGTTTTTGTAAAATGTGGCTGCAGCCAATATCAAAATGGCGGCATTCACTAAAAAGGCTAAGTTTAATGCAATTGCAGAATCGATGAAATTGTATTTTAAAGCCTGCTTAATTCCCCCATTGCTTCTATCGAAATTTCTGGTTTGCACCAATGAGGAATGCAGGTACAAATTGTGCGGCATAACGGTTGCCCCAATAATTCCAATAGCGATATATAATGCCGCTTGATTGGGCATCGAAGGAATTAACCCAAACAACACTTTATCCATCTCAGGCTGGGCAAAAATCATCTCAAAAATAAAAGAGAACCCAATGATTGCTACCAATACAATAATGAAAGCTTCCATTTTACGGATACCTTTATTGATCAAGAATAATAACAAAAAAGTATCTAATACTGTAATTAACACTCCTTCGATCAACGGAATATCAAACAATAAGTTGATCCCGATTGCCATTCCTAAAACCTCGGCTAGATCACAGGCTGCAATAGCAATTTCAGCAAGGAAATACAATATATAATTGATAAATGGCGAATACGTTTCTCGTGAGGCTTGTGCCAAATCGCGTTGAGTAACAATTCCCAATCGAGCACTCAAACTTTGCAACAACAAAGCCATAATGTTACTCATCAATAAAACCCAAAGTAAGGCATAACCAAACTGGCTTCCGCCAGCAATATCAGTAGCCCAATTTCCCGGGTCCATATAACCAACACTGATTAAATAGGCTGGTCCGAAAAAGGCTAATATTTTTCTGAAAACTGATTTTTTATTTTGTGTGACTACCGATCCGTGAACTTCTTCTAAAGATTTTCCCATGGTTGAAATTAAATTATTGATACAAAAGTAATTAAAAAATTTGTTTTACGAAATATAATTTTTAGCTTTGCCTAAATTTAATTTAAGCATTGTGAAAAAAATATTTATGTTATTTGTTTTTCTTGTTGTAAACTTCAGTTATGCACAAGAAAAAACTTTTGTTTCAGGATTCGTTTCATCAGAGAAAAAAGCGATTCCTAGTGCAAGTATTGTTGTAATGGGAACTAATTATAAAACTAAAACCGATAGTTTAGGAAACTATAGATTAGAGAATATCCCAGAAGGAACTTATAAAATTCAGGTTGCAGCTAACAGTTTTCAAACATCCAGAAAAAATATTAGTGTCAAAAAAGACGAAAATACTATAGTGGATTTTGAACTTTCCAATACTGAAAACCAACTGAACGAAGTAGTTGTTTCAGGAACTTTGAAAGCGGTAAAAAGACTAGAAAGTGCCGTCCCGGTTGAAGTCTATTCCCCAATATTTTTCAAAAAAAATCCTACCGCAAGTATTTATGAAGCGCTTCAAAACGTAAACGGAGTCCGACCGCAACTTAATTGTGGCGTTTGTAATACCGGTGACATTCACATTAACGGACTGGAAGGTCCCTATACTTTGGTTTTAATAGACGGGATGCCCATTGTAAGCAGTTTATCAACAGTATACGGATTATCAGGAATCCCAAATTCCTTGGTAGAAAGAATTGAAATTGTAAAAGGTCCTGCATCCTCATTATACGGCAGTGAAGCTGTGGGTGGTCTAATTAATATCATCACTAAAAACCCCATAAATGCACCATTATTCTCCGCGGATGTTTTTAGCACTTCTTGGCTGGAAACCAATGTCGACTTAGGTGTAAAATTGAATGTTGGTAAGAAAGCAACGGCGTTATTAGGTCTAAATTATTTCAAGTACAACAATAGAATTGACAATGATAAAGATGGATTTACCGATGTTTCGCTCTCAGACCGAATTTCACTTTTTCAAAAATGGACTTTTAACAGAAACGAAAACCGATTATTCACTATTGCAGCACGTGCTGTCTATGAAGATCGTTTTGGCGGAGATATGCGCTGGGAGAAAAAATACCGTGGTGGAGACGAAATTTACGGCGAAAGCATCTACACAAAACGAGCGGAACTTATAGGAAGTTATCAATTACCATTTCAAGAGAAATTGATGCTTTCATTTTCTGGAAACGTGCATTATCAAGACAGTCGTTATGGCATAACAAACTATATTGCCAACCAAAAAATTGGGTTCATGCAATTAACCTGGGATAAGAAATTAGGAAAAAATGACCTGCTCACAGGAATAGCAGCACGTTACAATTATTATGATGATAATACTCCTGCGACAGCAGCTCTTGGAAATAACAATCCGGAAAAAACTTGGCTACCCGGGATTTTTGTTCAAGACGAAATCACGTTCACTGAAAAACACAAACTATTATTAGGAATGCGTTACGATTACAACTCATTTCATGGGAGTATTTTAACACCACGATTAGCCTATAAATGGAAATTGAACGACAATAATATCCTTCGTTTGAACGCCGGAACGGGTTTTAGAGTTGTGAATTTATTTACCGAAGACCATGCTGCTTTAACGGGTGCTCGTGAAATTATAGTGGCCAATAACTTGAAACCAGAACAATCTGTAAACGCAAATTTGAATTACATCAAGAAAATAAATTTCGGAAATGGAACATTTATAGGAATTGAAACAGCCCTTTTCCATACCCGATTCAGCAACAAAATTGTTTCCGATTATAAGACTGACCCCAATAAAATAATTTATGATAACATCAATGGATACGCCATAAGCCAAGGAATTAGCACGAATATAGACGTCAATTTTCCTAACGGATTAAAAATTATAACAGGCGCTTCCTTACTTAATAATAAAAATGTTGAAAACGGCGTAAAAAAAACACCCTTTCTAACCGAAAATTTTACTGCAACATGGAGTGTATCCTATAAAATAAAAACTATCGATTTGAACATTGACTATACCGGAAATTTGTATGGACCAATGAAATTACCATTATTAAGTACTTTAGATCCACGAAGTGCTAATTCGCCGTGGTACAGTTTACAAAACATTCAATTCACGTATTCTGGCTTAAAAAACTTTGAATTCTATGCCGGAATTAAAAACCTATTGAACTTTTTACCCAAACAAAACAATCCGTTTTTAATTGCAAGAACAAATGATCCTTTTGACAAAAATGTAGAATATGACACTAACGGACAAGTACTGGCTACACCACAAAACCCCTACGGATTAACATTTGACACGACTTATGTGTATGGCCCAAACCAAGGTATTCGCAGCTTTTTTGGACTGCGCTATAATTTAAAGTAAATGAGAAAAAAACTTCTTTTATTGTTTCTTTTATTTTCCGTGATTCCATCTGGTTTTGCGCAGCTAAACGTGGTCTCCTTTGAACAAATAGATAGTCTGCAAAATATTGAAAAAAGAAAAGTTATCGTTTTTATTCATACTGATTGGTGCCAATTCTGCCATGTTATGAAAAACACTACTTTCAAAAACGAAAGCATCATAAAGGAACTAAACAGTACTTTTTATTTTATTGATTTTAATGCCGAAGAAAAACGGACAATAACTTTTAACAAAGCTTCTTTTAAGTTCAAATCCACGGGAAATACTTCCGGAATTCATGAACTCGCCATGCAACTGGGAACCATCAATAAACAGCTGAATTATCCCGCTTTATGTGTATTAAACAGTGAAAACGAAATCATTTTTCAAGACAACAACTACATAAAACCGAAAGAGTTTCAACTCATTTTAGAG
The DNA here is from genome assembly GCF_048158725.1 of Flavobacterium arabinosi. Lineage (NCBI taxonomy): Bacteria > Pseudomonadati > Bacteroidota > Flavobacteriia > Flavobacteriales > Flavobacteriaceae > Flavobacterium > Flavobacterium arabinosi. The sequence continues at coordinate 638,873 of NZ_JBLNKX010000001.1, read as the reverse complement.
AAACTAAAAGAATAAAATGTCTATTTTTGATGTAATTGTCAAATTTTCCAATGAAACACTTCGATTACATCTTTACCGGAACTGGATTATCTGCTTTGATGACCGTTTATAAAATGGTACTTTCGGGAAAATTTAACGATAAAAGCATTTTGCTTATTGATGAAAATACTAAAAAAACGAACGACCGAACTTGGTGTTTTTGGGAGAAAAACGATACTCTCTGGGAAGATTCAATTTCACAGCAATGGGATTCTGCTTTGTTTGCCAATGAAGACTTTCGTCGGGATTTAGATTTAAAACCGTATCAATACAACATGGTAAGTGGCTTGGATTTTTACAACCAAGTATTTGATTTGATTTCGAAACAAGAAAACATCACTTTCGTCAATCAAAAAATAATCGAAATTGAAGAATCCGAAAATATAATTCTGATACAAACTGATGCTGAAAGTTTCTCGTGTTCAAAACTATTCAATAGCATTTATAACAGACAAAAAGTTGAAAATCAGTCCAAATACCCTGTTTTACAGCAGCATTTCATTGGTTGGTTTATAAAAAGCGAACAGCCTGTTTTTAATCCTAGCCAGGCCACATTCATGGATTTTTCGGTAGAACAAAGAGGAAATACGCGCTTTATGTATGTATTGCCTGCTTCCAGAACCGAAGCTTTACTGGAATACACTTTGTTTTCTCACAATCATCTTGAAAAAGTGGAATATGAAACCGAAATCAAAAAATACATTCAAAATCTTGGTATTAGTGATTACGAAATCATAGAAAAAGAACAAGGAAGTATCCCTATGACCTGTTATCCTTTTTGGAAATTAAACACCAAAAATGTCATTAATATAGGTACTTCTGGCGGTTGGACCAAAGCCAGCACAGGCTACACTTTTAAAAATTCTGATAAAAAATCCACTGAATTGGTTTCGTTTCTGCAAACGGAGACTGATTTTACCAAGTTCCATAAAAGGAATAAATTCTGGTTTTATGATTTGTTGCTTTTGGATATTTTAGACTGCAAAAACGAATTGGGAAGCACTATTTTTTCTTCCATGTTCGAAAAAGAAAATCCAACATTAATTTTTAAATTCTTGGACGAAGAAACGACTCTTTTAGAAGACATTCAAGTGATATTAAAATGTCCTAAAATACTATTTATCAAAGCGGTATTTCATGTTATTTTTAAAACAATAAAATAACAATCAAACTATAACAAAACTTTATCGCACAAATAAACGTGTTGGTTTTAAACTTTGTAACTTTGCATGATTAAACAACTAAAATTTTAAACTTTTTAAAATAAAAAATATGTATCCAGAAGAAATGGTAAAACCGATGCAAGCTGAATTAACAGCTGCAGGTTTTCAAGATTTACATAGTGCTGAAGCAGTTGAAAACGCAATGAAAGCTGAAGGTACAACACTAGTGATTGTAAACTCAGTTTGTGGTTGTGCTGCAAGAAACGCACGTCCGGGAGCAAAAATGAGCTTAGATGGGGCAAAAAAACCAGATCATTTAATTACTGTTTTTGCAGGTGTTGATAAAGAAGCTGTTGATGCTGCAAGACAACACATGTTCCCTTTTCCTCCGTCATCGCCAAGTATGGCTTTATTCAAAAATGGAGAATTAGTTCACATGTTAGAACGTCACCACATTGAAGGTCGCCCAGCAGAATTAATTGCTGAAAACCTAAAAGACGCTTTCAACGAGTATTGTTAATTCAATAAAAAGAAATAAAAAACCACGATTCAGCGAAAGCAAATCGTGGTTTTTTTATAACTGTTTCTCATAAGAAAACATCAAGTAACAGTGTCGCCCCCTTTTCTAAAACCTATTAACTGTCTGTACTTTAATTCTGTTTCTTTTAGTTCTTCTTCCATCTGTTTGTATTTACTGATATCTTTTATAGTAACAACAGCTGCAACTACCTTATTATCCTGATCGACTAATGGCCTGCCGCTAATAAGAACCCTTCTCTTTTGTTGCGCAACGGGATTCCAAAGAACGACTTCAACATCATTTGTTTCCTCTCCATCCAACGCTCGCTCCATTGGTAAGTTTTGGGAAGGAAAAATAGTTTTTTCATCTGGAAAATACAACTCAAAATGATCGGTTAAATTAGACGATATTTTGTCATCCTCTTCAATTCCAAAAATTTCATTTGCCATATAATTAGCCATTACTACTTTCCTGTCTGCATTGGCAACTATAACACCCTCACTAATATTCTCTAAAATCAATCGTAGCTTTTCTTCATTCTCATACAATTCATCAACAGCTTTTTTACTTTCAGTAATATCTCTCACAAAACCAATAAAAAAATATTTTTTACCCATTTTGATCGGTGAAACACTAATAGACACCGGAAATTCAGTTCCTTCTTTATTGACCGCTTCTATATCATACGTTTTATTTAAAATAGCTCCTATTCCAGTTGATAAAAAATGTTCCATCCCTATCTTATGCTCTTCTCTGTAGCGTTCAGGAATAATGAAATCATAAAGATGTTTCCCCATAACTTCGGTAATTTTCCATCCAAAAACAGATTCTGCCTTTGGATTCCATCTTAAAACATTGCTTTCACTATCAATTACGATAACCGGATCAGGAGCACCATCAAAGATGGTTTGTATCTGTTGTTCGTTATCTTTTAATTTCTGAGTGTAATTATTTAACATTTCTTCATCATGTCTTTTTTGGGTGATATCACGTAAAACTGCATAGATCATTCCTTCTTTAATATCCGTTGCTATCACTGATTCAGTCCATTTATACGAACCATCTTTGCATAATAAAGGGAACATAACATCTGACTCTACCGGCTCACCTTTTAAACGTTTTTCCCTTCTTTCACTTACAATTTTTAAATAATCTGGATGCAGTAGATCTAAAAGTGATATTTTCTCTAAGTCATTTTGATTATACCCCAAAATTTTAGTGAAAGCAGGATTAATTTTTATGATTTTATTTCCTTTTTCAACAAAAAAAGCATCAAATGACATCTCGAAAAAACTGCTGACTATTTTTAAGGATTGTTCATTTTTAACTTTTTCGGTAATATCACGTGCAACAGAATACACTACACCTTGCTGTATATCAATAGTGCTATGCCAGTCCAGCCATTTGTAGGTTCCATCTTTACAACGAACTCGATCTTCAAAATTTACAATTGCATCCCCTCTTTGAAGTTTAGCCAATACCTCATCAGCTATGTTCTTGTCATCAGGATGCGTTAATTCCATGAATTTTATGGTATTCATATCTTCTTGGGTATATCCAAGTGTTTTGGTAAACGCTGGATTTATTTTTATAAAATACTCCCCTTTTGCAACGACAAGCAGGTTATTAGACATATTGAAAAATTTATTGGCAACGACCAAAGATTCTTCAATTTCTTTTTTAGCGGTAATATCGCTTGCAACACCATACAACAATCCGGTTGATGGATCCGTAAAGGTTGACCAGGAAAGCCATTTTATTGACCCGTCTTTACAAACATATCTATTTTCGAAATTTAGTGTCGAATTACCCGCCTGAATTTTACTAACTTCCTTTTGTGTAACTTCAACATCTTCATTATATATGAATTCAAGAAAGGGCTTACTCAATAACTCTTCGGCTGAATAGCCTAAAATTTTACTGGCTGCCGGGTTGACTTTTAAAAATTTACTCTTTGTGGCTATAACCATTATTTCTAATGACATATTAAAGAATTTATCTATATCTTTAAAAGATTCTTCTAGTGTTTTTCTATCTGAGATATCCGTCGAAATTCCGCCAATAGCATAAATCCTCCCTGTTGAATCATACAAAGGGAATTTTACCGCAATATAAGTATGAGGACCATCCGGTTGTTGGATAGTTTCTTCTATTTTTAGTTCTTTCAATGCTTTTGCCACTTCAAGATCAGAATTTCGATAAACATCAGCCACTTCCTTGGGCAAAAGATCATGATCTGTTTTCCCTATTATTTCTTCATTTGGGATTTGAAATAAGGATCCAAACTGTTTATTAACTAATAAGTATTCTCCATTTATTTTTTTTATAAAGATGGGATTCGAAGTGTTATCAATGATAGATTGAAGCAGTTGTTTGTTTTCTAACAGTAAGTTTTGGGAGATATTTTTAGCATATAATTGGGCCTTAATTATAAAATAGACGATGGTAAGTAAAACAATTGAAAGGACAAACAGGGAAAGTTCTATCCAATTTAACATGGAATCATTTGTTTGATCTCTTTGCTTGTCAAGCCGAGCAATAAAAACCCATCCTGACGCAATGACCACTAATAAATTGATAATAAACCCTAGTAATATTTTTTTTTCAAAGGAAATTTTCATGGTAAAAAGATGTTAAATTTAACATTCATTAACCTCAACAAACTGAATAATCATCTACTTATACACATGAAAGTTAGTGAATTATATTCAATTAGCAAAAACGATTTTAACATCTCCTCTTTGAGCAACCCCTTACATTGGAAAAGAAACATTTACATCCTAAACCGAACAAATACAACAAGGCATTAGAGCAATTTTTAGGAAAAAAAAGAGAAGAAACCCTAAAGTAACTTCTCTTTGCTATTTTGAACAAATTTGTGACAACCACTTTTGTTTTAGTTATCTTTTACACATCTAAATCCCAAGTGATTGCATGCGCTTGTCGTTTCTCCTTTACCACGGCTTCCTGCAACATATCGAATACAATATTGGTCACTACACAAGAAAGACCCTCCGCGCTGTACATGTTTTTCGACCCCAGGTTCTTCAGGATCATTGCTGGTTGAAGGCCCTTTTGGACTATCACTGGAACTCGTTTTATAGTAATCATCGCGATATAAATCACTGCACCATTCCCATACATTTCCTTCCAAATCATAGATTCCTAGTGGGTTTTTCGGAAAAGATTTTACTGGAGCTGCGGCTGAAAAACCGTCTTCGGCTGTATTATTGTTAGGAAAAGTTCCCTGAAAAATATTGGCCACCCATTTGCCGTTTGGTTTAAGTTCTGCTCCCCAATAATATTTGGTATGCGGTCTTTCTGCTCTGGCTGCAAACTCCCACTCAGCCTCGGTAGGAAGTCGTTTACCTGCCCACAGTGCATAAGCCTGAGCATCTAAATAACTAATTTGAACCACCGGATTATTTTCAAGTCCAATGATACTGCTTTCCGGCCCTGAAGGATGTTTCCAGTCTGCTCCCGGCACGTATTTCCACCATTGTTGGATATTATCCAAAGAGACTTTATCTGTTGGTGCTGAAAAAACCGCCGAACCCGGCACTAAATTCTCAAGCGGAACACCTGGGTAATCAGCTGGATTCAGCGGTCTTTCGGCTATTGTTATATATTTAGTTGCTTCTACAAAAGCCACAAACTGAGCATTCGTTACTTCATGTTCATCCATCCAATATCCTTTGACACTAACTTTATGAATAGGCTTTGCATCAGGATAATCATTAGTTCCCATATTAAAATTACCTCCTCCTACCCAAACCATTCCATTAGTTGAAGCAGTAGCAGTAATCTCTTTGGAACTATTTCCAATTGATTGTAACAACAATGCTTTTTTGGAAGTATTTGCTTTGCACATAGCCTGACAGCTATTTGCAGCAACTGCTACAGTTTTACTTTCTTGTGCAAAAGATGATAAACCCGACAAAATAATTCCAGCAATAAAACGATATATTTTCATGTTTTTATTATTCATTATCCGTGTTCCAATAGCTATCGCGAACAACTTAGGACTGTTTTTTTTGTAATTATTATTGTTTAGCCAAAGATGATACGTTGCTTTCGAAATTGGAATAAAAAAGGCTTTCTACCCTATTCCAATTGGCTATCCCAACTTCTCAATCGTACACTTCCGAAAAGCCATTTTTAATATTTTTTTTACTAAAGTACCACTTCTTCCCATGTTAATCAAATTGACAAACACTGGTTTTGATTTTGAGCAAAACTAACAATTGCAAAAAGCAAAACTACCTTGTGACAATAGTTTTAAAATTTTATTTTTCATGTTTTTTTAGGATTGAACCTGCTCATAAGAACGTGGACTCGTTGCAACCTCATCTCTTTTTTGAGCAATTGGAACAGCTAGAACGCCTTTAGCCAAGGCACTTCCTTCTTTTTTAGATTTGAATATCGGCCAAAAAAACTGTGCATACCATTCTTCCTGTTTGTATGATTTCATTCCGTATGATTTTGGGAATTTTCGGGTAATCAATCCCGTTCCGAAAATTACATCCCAAAGAAAAAACATATTCCCAAAGTTGCCTTTAAAATGACCAATCCCATCTCCGCTAGTATCAGCATGATGTGCGTGATGCGTGGCCGGAGTCGAAATAAAACGTTCTAAAACCCATGCAATTGGATGCAATACTTTGTATTTGTAAAACGGTTTATCCCAAGCAATACTGGAATGTGCGCCCAAAGTGATAAAACTTTTTATAACCAGGACAAATAAAGCAGGTAATCCTAAACCTAAAAACGTTAAAGTAGCGGTCAAGTAAATTTGAGAGAAAAACACCGTGTAAATGAAGTTTTGTCGCGAAAGCATGGCCATTCCCATATAAGGAGCCGAGTGGTGCGTTCTATGAAAACGCCATAAAAACGGCACTTGATGGTGCAAACGATGGTACCAATATTGCGTTAAATCATCCGCTACGGCAATCAAGAAAAAGGCTCCCCAAAAAGGCACCCAAGTAAGTGTATTTTGAAGATTTGGAATTAAATACGGTAAAACTGTTAAGCTAAAAAAAGCAACTACAGGAGGTAAAAGCAATTTTGGCGCAAGAAAACAGATAATATCTATTTTGCGTTCTTCGCCTGTCCATTCGTCATCATATAAACCTGCCACAAATTCGATAACTCCTAAACTGAGCATAAAAACGATTAATCCCCAAGTGCGAATGTTTTCGAATGCAGGTTTTGCAAATTCTAAAAACGATGGTAATGTAAGGTGTGATTCGCTAACGATACCATTATTTAGTTTGAAATAAAGGTAAATGGCCAACACTGGCAGCGTGTAAATTAAAAGACTTATACTTAAATCTCTTGTTAATTTTCTTTTTAATATTTGATCTATTGCCATGATTTTTTATTTTAAAAAATGATTTATTAATGCTAAACCTCCAGCCAAAATGATTAGCGGAACTAAAAATACAATTGCCCCAACGACAATTTTTTTCCCTATTATTTGAAAATCTATTAGTTTCATATGTGTAAGTTTTAAAAAAATCAGGTCTTTTTAAGTTCTAATAAAAGACCTGAATTCTTGGTTTATTTATTAACGGCTTCTCCAGGTTTTGATGCTTGTTGAATCAAATCTTGAAGGTTTTTGCCTTTATCTGCTCCAGTGTTGTGTATTCTTCTAGCATACACGTCTTGCCAATCAATTAACGGATAAAGATTATTTTCTTTAGCTTGCTCTTCAAACAATTTTTTAAGTTCCTCTAATTTTTCAGGATACTTTTTTGCTAAGTTATTACGCTCGTTAAAATCTTCATTTAAATTGTATAATTCCCATACATCATTATCAAAATTACTTGCCGCTGGCACTTCTTTTTTAGCGATTGTCTTTTTCACGGCAAAAGAATCCGGAAGATGTGCCGCAGCTGCTTTCCAGCCATCTTTGTAAATGGATCTGTTTCCAAAAATATAATAGTATTGTACTTTGTGTAATGATTCGGCTTTGGAGTCATTCAAAGAAGCATATAAAGACGAACCTTGTATAATGTCTTGCTTAATTTCTTTAATTTTTTCAGGTGCTTTAATTCCCGCAATTTCTAACGTAGTAGGAAGAATATCCGTTACATGGCTGTATTGATTTCTAATCCCTCCTTTTTCTTTAATTCCTTTTGGATAATGAATAATCAATGGATTGCGAGTTCCCCCTTCTGATTGTGCATCTTGTTTCCAATTTTTGAAAGGCGCATTCGTGGCTTGTGCCCACCCTAATGGATAATTAGTATTCAAACCTTTTGCAGTCCCAATTTCTCCAATGTTATCTAAATTTGACTGAAGATTTTTTTCATCAGAAGCTCCTTGAGCAAAAAGACTTTGGCTAATGGTACCTTGTAAAGTTCCTTCTTTGCTCGCACCGTTGTCTCCAATGGCAACAAAAATTAAGGTGTTATCCAATTGATTGCTTTCTTTTAAATAATTTACCACTCTTCCAATTTCGTGATCCGTATAGGTTAGGTATCCGGCATAGACTTCCATGAATCTTGCATACACTTTCTTTTGGTCTGGGGTTAATTTTTTCCAATCTCCAATAAGCGGATTACGTTCCGGCAAAACCGCATTCGCAGGAATTACCCCCAATTTCTTTTGGTTAGCCAATACTTTTTCACGGTATACATCCCAGCCTTCATCAAATTTTCCTTTGTACTGGTCGCTCCAGGAAGCTTCTACTTGGTGCGGTGCGTGAACAGCTCCCGGGGCATAGTATAAAAAGAACGGTTTTCCCGGTGCTGCCTTTTGTTGTTTGGTAATATAGCTAATGGCTTTATCGGTAATTTGATCTGTTAAATGTCTTCCGTCAGGTTTTACATGTGCCTGATCTTCTACTAAATCAGGGTTGTATTGATCGGTTTGAGATCCTAAGAAACCAAAGAAATGATCGAATCCTTTACCTGTTGGCCATCTATCAAAAGGACCTGCATCGGTAGCGTCTTCATCTGGTGTTACTCCATATTTACCCACCGCAAAAGTGTTGTACCCATTTTCTCTTAAAATCTCAGCAATCGTTCCTTTGTCCGCTGGGATTTTTCCGTCCCAACCAGGAAAACCTGCCGATAATACCGTGTGTGAAAAACCACTAACGTGAACTCTTCCTGAATTTCTACCAGTCAATAATGCTGCACGGGTTGGCGCACAAATTGCCGTCGTATGAAAATTAGTATATCGCAATCCATTATTTGCCAAAGCCTCAAAAGTTGGCGTTTGGATTAAACCACCAAAAGCACTAGAGGCACCGAATCCCACATCATCAAGCAAAATCCAAACTACATTAGGAGCGCCTGCAGGAGCTTTTACGGGTTCTGGCCAATATTCTTTGGATTCGGCCAAGGTTTTACCAATAACTCCTTTGTAATTGGCATCTGTTTTACTTTGGGCAAAGCCAAATTGAGCAACAAGCAAAGCAGTAAGTAAAAGCACTTTTTGTGGGCTTTTTAATTTCGAATTAATTTTAAAATTTTTCATTGTTATATTTTTTTATTGTTTTAATAGACTAATAACCCTCATTTTGTGGTAATCCTACTGGATCAATATTTCGCTCACTTTGAGGAATTGGATACAAATTGTTTCGTTCTGAAACCGTATTTTTTGCAGTTACTTTTTTCACTTCGGTAACCAAAGTTCCCCAACGAACCAAGTCATACCAACGTTGTCCTTCTTGGACGAATTCTTTTTTACGCTCTTCTCGAATAGCTTCTCTTAATTGAACAGTTGTAAGTCCTATTAAATCTACTGTTAGGTCTGGTGTGTTGATTGGCTTGGCAAAAGCTCTTCTTCTTACTTGATTCACATATTCCAAAGCCTCTAGGGTTGCCCCATCTTTCTCGTTAATGGCTTCTGCCAAAGACAATAAAATATCCGCATAACGAATAATCGGGAAATTAATAGCCACATTTCCTGGTGCTGCCAAATTAGTCACATCTAGATATTTACTAAAAATCGGCTTCGGAAAAGTATAAAGCGTTCCCGTGGCAGGATTCAATAATTGTTTGGTATAACTCACGTCTCTTCTGGTATCTCCTGTCGCATAAATGTCATAAAACAAGGCAACATCCGAAATAATGTCTGCCGGTTCCGTGGCGGTAAATCCAGTAAAAGAGGTCGCCTGATAAGTACTTCCGCTAGAACCATTTCCAGCTTGATTCGGCTCGAACTGAACCGAAAAAATATGTTCCTTTCCGTTCTTCTTTGTTTTATTGAACACGTCGGCAAAATTTTCGAAAAGTGCATATCCATAACCGCCATTAATCACTTCCTTGGCTTTGAGAATGGCATTTGGCCAATCTTTTCTGGTCAAATATACTTTGGCCAAAATGGCTTTTGCTGCTCCAGAAGTGGCGCGACCCACATTCGTTCCCGTATAGGTCGATGGCAAAGCTTCGGCATCCTTCAAGTCCAAGATAATTTGGGCATAAACCTCCTCGACAGTCGCTCTTTTTGATTTTAGACTTTCCACATTAATGGAAGTTGGTTCGTGTAAAACGATTGGAACTCCACCCCAAAGACGAACCGCCTGAAAGTACAACAAGGCTCTAATGAATTTGGCTTCATTAATCAATCTGGTTTTGACAGCATCGGTACCTTGCACATTCGGGATATTGTCAATTGCCACATTGGCTCTGTTGATTCCGTTATAAATTTGGCGCCAAGCCAGTTGCACACGATCTGAAGTGGCATCGTGGGTCAAACTGCTCAAAGCCCTAACTTGTGGATTCGTGGCGGAAACTCCAGCGGCTGCATAATCAGAAGCCATATCGGTAAGAAAATATAAATTTCTGCCAAATAGACTTTGTTCGCCCGGTTCGATAGCCAAAGAGGCATACACTGCCGTAACGCTGGCAACGGCATCGTCCTGCGTTTTGAAGAAATTTTCTTTGGTAATAAAAGAGGTAGGCGTTACCTCTAAATCCGTGCACGATACCAAAAGGCCGGCGCTTAATAGGAATGTTATTATTGTCTTTTTCATTGTTATATTTTTTTTAGAAAGTTACGTTCAAGCCGGTGATGAATGTTTTGGAATTTGGATAAGCACCAAAGTCAATTCCCGGATATAAATTGTTTTGTTCATAAGAACTTACCTCTGGATCGTAACCCGTATATTTAGTCCATGTGATCAAGTTTTCGGCAGAAACGTATACTTTAATGCTTTTGGTTCCTATTTTTGAAGTAAGACTTTTAGGAAGTGTATAGCCTAAAGTGATTGTTTTTAATCTCAAAAAGGAAGCGTCTTCCACATAGCGTTCCGAAACTATTCCCAATGGAGAACTGGATGCTCTTGGGATTTCATTGCTTGGATTGGTAGCAGTCCAACGGTCTAATAAAGTTGCTGCAGCATTCGTTCCAAGTGTAGAAATTTCTAATTGTTGGTTCAAGGCGTTAAATATTTTACCACCATAAGATCCTTGGAAAGAAACATTCAAATCGAAGTTGTTATACGAAAACGTGTTGCTGAAACTTCCAACAAATTTAGGTTGCGAACTTCCTAGACTGCCTTTGTCGGCCGCCGAGATTATCCCGTCCCCATTGGTGTCCACGTATTTTCTGTCTCCCACTTTTGTATTGGCAAGACTGTTTATTTTAGGTTGAGTATTGATTTCTTCTTGGGTTTGAAAAATACCATTGGTTTTGTACCCCCAGAAAGTTCCCAATGGCTCTCCCACTTTTACCGTTACTGGTTGTTGTTGCAACAAAGAACCGTTTGGAACTACCGGGAAAAATTGTTTCACCCCATTTCCTATTTCAACCACTTTGTTCTTGTTAGCTGAAAACACAAAGTTCGAATTCCAAGAGAAATTTTCTGTTTTTAAATTTTCTGTTATCAAGCCAATTTCAATTCCTTTATTCTCAACACCACCAATATTTTGAAGAACAGAAGCAAAACCCGAAGTTAGTGGAACAGGAACATTGATAAGCAAATCATTTGTTTTTTTATAGTACGCATCAAAAACGAAATTTACTTTTCTGTCCAATAATGACAAATCTAAACCAACATTGTATTGAGTAGTTTTTTCCCATCTTAAATCTGGATTTGCTAAACGAGTCGGTGTCAATCCTGTTTGTGTCACACCACCAAAACTATAATTAACAGAACCTATTGAGGCCAAGGAAAGGTAATTTCCAATTTCTTGATTTCCTGTTGTTCCTGCGCTTAATCTAAGTTTAGCTTCTGTTACTCCTTTTATATTTTTAGCAAAATCTTCTTCGGTAATGTTCCAAGAAAAACCCGCTGAAGGGAAATACCCCCAAAGTGATTTCGAACCAAATCTAGAAGAACCATCGGCACGTGCTGACACGGTAAGATTATAGCGTCCTTTATAAGAATAATTTACTCTGGTCAACCACGATTTCAACACGCTTTCGAAGGCATCACTGTAAGGTTTCACAGCCACACCATCTTGCAAAGCGTTGTAGGTATTGGCATCATTCACAAACGTATTGGCTCCAGCATTAACAATTTCACCTTGTGTATATTGAAGTGTATATCCTGCCAAAGCTGAAAACTTGTGGTCTTCCCCAAAATGAGTATTATAATTCAAGGTGTTTTCATTCAATACTGAACTTACTAATCTGTTACCAACAGAAGCCAATCCTTTGGTTGAAGCCCCAGTTGTAGTATTTGCCGGTACATAATAATTTTGTTTGGTGTTAATCAAATCACCGCTAACGGAGACCTTAGCCGTAATTTCTTTGTTGATTTTATACTCCCCAAACAAACTGGTCAAGATTCTGTTAATTTTGGTTTCATTGGTCGTGTTTTCCAAATCGTTGATTGGATTGGGTACATAACCATTCACTGAAGTCGCATAAGGATTATTGGTTACATTATAACTTCCGTCAGCATTTTTAATGGGAACTACTGGAGCCGTCAACAAGATACTAACTAATGCATTAGGATTCCTACCACCACTTGTCGACCCAATACCATTCGATAGGGAATTGCTATAATTAGTATTTACACCAAATTTAAAAGCTTGTGAATAGTTTCTCTCATAATTAGCGCGAAGTGAAATTCGTCTGAAATCAGATCCAATCACGATTCCTTCCTGATCAAAATAACCAGCCGAAACGGAATATCTAGAACGATCATCCCCACCTGAGAATGTCAATTGTTGATTTTGAATTGGAGCATTTCTGAAAGCTGCCGATTGCCAGTCATACCCTCCCGAAGTTTTGAGAGCTTCTATTTGAGCTGGCGAAAAAGAAGGCGCTTGTCCTATACTTGCCTGAACATCGTTACGCAAACTTGCCCATTGGGAAGCATCAAGAAGGTCTATTTTTTTAGAGATTCTTTGTGTGCCATAATAGGATTGAAACGAAATGATATCTTGTCCTTTAGTTCCTTTTTTAGTAGTAATAAGTACCACACCATTGGCACCACGCGAACCATAAATTGCCGTAGCAGAAGCATCTTTCAACACTTCAATAGACTCAATATCACTAGGATTAATGGTTGACAAAACATTGACTCCTGCCCCAGCAAAAGACACTCCGGCTGTACCATTACTATTGTCATTGTAAATCAAAACTCCATCAACAACATAAAGCGGTTCGTTACCTGCCGTAATGGAATTTCCTCCTCTAATACGAACACTGGAACTAGCACCCGGTTGCCCTGAACTTTGTGTAACAACAACCCCTGATATGGCTCCTCTCAACAAGTTGTCGGCTGAAGAAGTAACTTGATTTAGATTTGCTTTTGGAACTGAGGAGACTGCACCAGTAATATCCTTTCTTTTTTGAGTGCCATAACCTACAACTACTAACTCATTTAATTCTTGGAGATCTTGCTTCAAACTAATGATAGTCGGACTTCCGTCTACAATTACTTCTGTTTTTTTATAACCAATATAACTCACTATCAATGTATAAGGAAATTTTTGCCCGGTTTGGAAATAAAATTTTCCTTCTGCATCCGTTGTAACAGAATGCGTCGTTCCTTTAATGGTTACTGAAGCCCCACTAATAGGTTCATTTGTTATTTGATCAATTACTTTTCCATCGAGTTTAGACTGGATAAGTGGTTTGGTTTCTTGAGCATTAATTCCTACTGAAATTAGTAAAATGCATAACCACGTATATATGTTTAATTTTTTTTTCATTACTTTGTTATGGTTTAATAAATAAGGCGAGCCGAAAAATTGATTTTTTCAACTTTCGCTTTCCTTTTAGAGATGAACAATTTTTTTTTTTAAGCCTGCCATTTCTGTTCCCGCAGAAATGGCTTTTTTTATTTACAGCACATTCGTTTTTTCATTTTTTATTTTATTTTTAATTAGTACTTATATGAATTTTGATAAAATTTTTGGGGATTTTTTATTCCAAAAACATCAAAAAAACTTACGTAGTAAATTACTTTGAATTTGATATTTAGAAAATATAAAATGATTTAGATTGAAGTATTTTAACAGCAGCAACACATTCGGCATGGAGCGCCAAATGCTAAAGAGATTTGCATGATCAAAAAAGAGATGTATTTGATAGTCTTCAAAATTTATGCTTTTGTTGTGATAAATGTAGTTTTTTAAACTCTACTATTTCTATAGACAAATGTAAGTTATAAATTTAAACCACCAAAAAAAAATTTAATTTTTTTAAAAAAAAGTTAATTTTATCAAATAAAAATGCAGTTTACTTTAATAAAGTCAATTTTAAAAATATTTTAAAATACTAAAAATAAGCATCTTAATTATTAAAATGAAATGAATTTTAGACTTTTAGAAAAAATTTATACCCGGTCAACTTCATCAAACTTTTAGGGAAATGTATATTAAAAATAGCTTTTATAAACCCCTCAAAGGATCTTTAAAGAAAGAGAATCTGACTCTTCTTGGCATAAAAAGTTGTCGCATTCTAATTTTACTCTCCTTTTTAATTCAAATTAACACCCATTTCTAAAAGAAGTCAGGAAGTTAATTTTTTGATGAATCATAAAGCAATTATTCTACAATTTGTTACTTTTGCACCGTTCAAGAAAATTGCCTTGAATATTTTATCGAAAATAAATTTCTCAACTTAAAACTGTTTATAGCATGCAACTGTATAACACCTTAAGCGCAGAAGAAAGAGCCATCATGATTGATGATGCCGGAAAACAACGTCTTACGCTGTCTTTCTATGCTTATGCGCAAATCTCAGATCCAACACAATTTCGTAACGAATTATTCCTGGCTTGGAACGCTCTTGAAGTCCTGGGTCGAATCTATGTAGCCAGCGAGGGAATCAACGCCCAATTATCACTTCCTGCCGATAATTTCTATGCCTTCAAAGATTCCATCGAAGTCTATGATTTCATGAAAGGTATCCGTTTGAATATCGCCGTAGAACAAGATGATCACTCGTTCTTGAAACTGACTGTAAAAGTCCGTGACAAGATTGTGGCTGATGGTTTAGTGGACGAAACTTTTGATGTAACCAATATAGGAATTCACCTAAAAGCCAAGGAATTCAATGAACTTCTCGAAGACCCAAACACCATTGTGGTCGACATGCGAAATCATTACGAAAGTGAAATTGGTCATTTTACCAAAGCCATAAAACCAGATGTTGATACTTTTCGAGAATCATTACCGATTATTGAAGAGCAATTAGCCGAACACAAACAAGACAAAAAACTATTGATGTATTGCACCGGAGGAATTCGTTGCGAGAAAGCCAGTGCTTATTTCAAACACAAAGGTTTTGAAAATGTATACCAACTTGAAGGTGGAATTATTGAATATACGCGCCAAGTAAAAGCCGAAGGTTTAGAAAGCAAATTCATTGGAAAAAACTTCGTATTTGATCATCGCTTGGGCGAAAGAATTACGGATGATATTGTTTCCCAATGCCATCAATGTGGGAAACCTTGTGATGTTCATACGAATTGCGTGAATGAAGGCTGTCATTTACTTTTCATCCAATGTGAGGAATGTGCTACGGCAATGGAAGGTTGTTGTTCAGCTGAATGTGTGAGTGTGATTCATTTGCCGGAAGAGGAACAAAAAGCCATTCGCAGAGGAATAAAAAACGGAAATAAAATCTTCAAAAAAGGAAAATCAGACGTTTTGACTTTCAAAAACAACGAAGAAACGCATGGTATTTTTGTTGCTGACAAACCATCCCGAAGCGTCGGGACTACAATCAAAAAAGAAGCAAAAATTAAGAAAATCTATATTGGAAAAGGAACCCATTTCTTTCCAAAACCAAGTATTGGTCAATTTCTAATTGAAGAAAACGAAATCAAAATTGGGGATACGATTCTAATTAAAGGGACTACAACCGGCGAACAAAAATTAGTAATCGAAGAAATGCTGGTTAACGATTTGGCTCAAGAAAAAGCAGTTTCTGGAGACACTTGTACTTTTAAACTGCCATTCCGAATCCGATTATCTGATAAATTGTATAAGATTTTAGACTAATTTAAATACCTTTAACTCCCTATACTACAATCAGATTAAAAAACTCAAAATTAAAAAAATGAATGACTTATTTTCAAAATCAGCGGTTTTAATTTTACTTTTATCAATGTCGATTGGAATAAATGCCCAATCAAAAAGAAATATAAAACAGGAGGAAACCAATAAAAAAATTGTCTCTACTCTTTATCAATCTTTGTTTGGCGACAAAGATACTTCAGCAATTGACAAATATATTGTAGAAGATTACATTCAGCATAATCCTATGGTGGCGGATGGAAGAAAAGCACTAAAAGAAGGAGTTGAAAAATGGTTTGTGGGTGCGCCAAAGGAAAAAATTGACATTCAACATATAGCCGCTGATGGTGATTTAGTTTTTATCCACTTAAAAGCTAAAGGTGCTGATGGAAAACTTACTTCAGTTGTTGATATTTTTAAACTTAAAAATAACAAAATTGTGGAACATTGGGATGTAATGCAGGCTGTTCCGGAAAAATCAGCAAATATTCATCCTATGTTTTAATTTGTTAAACGATTAAATCCATCGGTTTTAATTCCTATTTCTTATCAAAGCTCCTTGAAACTATCTGATTTCAAGGAGCTTTTTTGTTAAAAGCGCCTTTTTTTAGTATCTGAAAATTTATGATTTTAGTAGTATTTTGACTTTGAAACATTCAATCAAAAAATACTATCTTTACACATTAAACGTTTTAAGAACTTAAGTTGTGCCAGTCACAACACTACATATAAGATTATGGCATGTACAAGTTGTTCAACTTCTGATGGTGGCTCACCTAAGGGTTGTAAAAATAATGGGACTTGCGGCACCGATAGCTGCAATAAATTAACGGTTTTCGATTGGCTTTCTAATATGAGTTTGCCTAATGGCGATGCTCCTTTTGACTGTGTTGAAGTACGTTTCAAAAACGGAAGAAAAGAATTTTATCGCAATACGGAGAAATTAACCTTAAGCATGGGCGACATTGTTGCCACCGTTGCTTCACCAGGACACGACATAGGAATTGTAACTTTGACAGGCGAATTAGTAAAAATTCAAATGAAGAAAAAAGGAGTCAATCATCTAAGCAATGATGTTCCTAAAATCTATAGAAAAGCATCCCAAAAAGATATCGATATTTGGTCCACCGCAAGAGACAAGGAAGAGCCTATGAAGGTTCGCGCCCGTGAATTAGCGATTGCTCAGAAACTGGAAATGAAAATTTCTGATATCGAATTTCAAGGGGACGGATCTAAAGCTACTTTTTACTACACTGCAAATGATCGTATCGATTTTCGTGCATTGATTAAAGATTTTGCTAAAGAATTCAGCACCCGAATCGAAATGAAACAAGTAGGTTTCCGTCAGGAAGCAGCTCGTTTAGGCGGAATTGGTTCTTGCGGAAGAGAATTATGTTGTTCTACTTGGTTAACCGATTTTAGAAGTGTAAATACTTCGGCAGCGCGTTACCAGCAACTGTCTTTGAATCCACAAAAACTGGCAGGACAATGCGGAAAATTAAAATGCTGCTTGAACTATGAGCTAGACACTTACATGGACGCCTTGAAAGATTTCCCAGATTTCGAAACAAAATTAGTAACTGAAAAAGGAGATGCCATTTGTCAAAAACAAGACATTTTCAAAGGACTGATGTGGTTTGCTTACACCAATAATTTTGCCAATTGGCATGTCTTGAAAATAGACCAAGTCAAAGAAATTGTTGCCGAAAACAAACTAAAAAACAAGGTCTCTTCTCTTGAAGATTACGCCATAGAAATCGTGGTAGAACCAGAGAAAAATTTCAATAATGCGATGGGTCAGGAAAGTTTAACTCGTTTTGACCAACCAAAACCAAAGAAAAAACAGAATAAAAAACGTAAACCGGCCGGTGAAAATGCAATTGTAGCAAACAACAATAAACCTGCAAACAACAATAATAATCGTCAGGCTCCAAATGAAAAAAAACCAGTAGCTGCAAAACCTACTGAACCAAGAAAACCTATAATTATTACTAAAAATGAGGCTAAAAAATAGCGTTTTACTTCTTTTGGTGGCAATCCTTTTTTTCTCCTGTGATAAAAAAAGAGTGTTTGATGAATATAAATCTGTTGGAAGCGCATGGCATAAAGACAGTATTGTAACGTTCGATTTACCGGAACTGGACTCTACAAAACAATATAATTTGTTTATCAATTTAAGAGATAATAACAATTATCAATTCAACAACCTGTTTTTGATTGTGGCGCTGGAAAAACCAAATGGGTACACAAAAGTTGACACACTTGAATACCAAATGACAGATCCTGACGGCACCCTGCTAGGCAATGGATTTACGGATATAAAAGAAAGTAAATTGTACTTTAAAGAAAATGCAACGTTCAAAG
Organism: Flavobacterium arabinosi; assembly: GCF_048158725.1. Classification (NCBI taxonomy): domain Bacteria; kingdom Pseudomonadati; phylum Bacteroidota; class Flavobacteriia; order Flavobacteriales; family Flavobacteriaceae; genus Flavobacterium; species Flavobacterium arabinosi. Next base: position 620,355 of record NZ_JBLNKX010000001.1, on the reverse strand, counting down.
GAAAATATAAAGTCCATATAAAACAAGCGGTCAGAGAGACTGGTAAAGTTCCTGGCGTGACAGCTTTGGAAGGTATTACTGAAGTAGGTTTTAGAATAGAAAAAAAAGATTAAGAAAGTATTATGGCTATCAAAAAAAATAACAATCAGACAAAAAACATTGATAAAGATATAACCTATTACAAAAAGAAATTTTGGAAAATTTTCTTTTATGGAATGGGTGCCATCGGTTTGTTTTTCTTATTTGCTTCATGGGGACTTTTTGGTTCAATGCCTTCCTTTGAAGATTTAGAAAATCCCGATTCAAACTTAGCCACAGAAATTATTTCAGCAGATGGAGTAGTTTTGGGTAAATATTTTCAAAAAAATAGATCGCAATTAAAGTATTCTGACTTACCAAAAAACCTAGTTCAGGCACTGGTAGCTACTGAAGATGCTCGTTTTTATGAACATTCCGGTATTGATGGCAGAGGAACTTTGAGAGCCATTGCAAGTTTAGGAACAAGTGGTGGAGCGAGTACATTGACACAGCAATTAGCCAAACAATTATTCCACGGAGAAGGTTCTAAATTTTTACCTTTTAGAATTGTACAAAAAATAAAAGAATGGATTATCGCTATTCGTCTAGAAAGACAATACACTAAAAATGAAATCATTGCCATGTATTGTAACGTATATGATTTTGGTAATAACTCCGTTGGAGTAAGTTCTGCGGCAAAAACTTATTTTTCAAAAGAACCAAAAAATTTGACCATTGACGAATCGGCAATATTAGTTGGAATGTTTAAAAATTCGGGTTTATACAATCCGGTAAGAAATCCGGAAGGTGTAAAAAATCGCAGAAATGTCGTGCTTTTGCAAATGGAAAAAGGAAATATAATTACCGACGAACAAAAAGTAAAATTACAAAGTTTACCTATCAAATTAAATTTCAAATTAGAAACACATAAAGACGGTACCGCTACTTATTTCAGGGAATATTTACGTGATTACATGAAAAAATGGGCCGAAGAAAATAAAAAACCGGATGGTTCTGATTATGACATTTACAAAGATGGTTTAAAAATCTATACCACTATAGACTCAAGAATGCAATTGCATGCTGAAGAAGCCGTTTCGGCACATATGGCAAACCTTCAGGAAGAATTTTTTATTCAATCCAAAGGCAATAAAAATGCTCCTTTTGTCAATATCTCTTCTGTAGAAACACAACGAATTCTGAATCAGGCTATGAAATCTTCGCACCGTTGGGAGGTTATGAAGGCAAATGATAAAAGTGATGAAGAAATTATAAAATCATTCAGCGAAAAAGCAAAAATGACTGTCTTTTCTTGGAAAGGGGAAAGAGATACTATCATGACTCCACTAGATTCCATCCGTTATTACAAACACTTTTTACAATCCGGATTGATGGCCATGGAGCCACAAACAGGTAATGTAAAAGCTTGGGTAGGAGGAATTAACTACAAATATTTTCAATACGATCACGTAGGACAAGGAGCAAGACAAGTAGGATCAACGTTTAAACCTTTTGTTTACGCAACAGCTATTGAGCAACTGAACATGTCTCCCTGCGATTCTATTCTAGATGGTCCTTTTATGATTCGAAAAGGGCGCCATCATGTTACCGAAGACTGGGAACCAAAAAACTCTGACAATCGATACCGTGGAATGGTTACCTTAAAACGAGGTTTGGCGAACTCTATAAACACCGTATCAGCAAAGTTAATTGACAAAACTGGTCCGGAAGCAGTTGTAGAATTAACCCATAAATTAGGGGTAAAATCCGAAATACCGGTACAACCTTCCATTGCTTTAGGAGCTGTAGAAATAACCGTTGAAGACATGGTAGCTGCTTACAGCACCTTTGCCAATCAAGGAGTTTATATGAAACCACAATTTATAACAAGAATTGAAGACAAAAGTGGTGTTGTAATCTACGAACCAATCCCGGAATCACATGATGTCTTAAATAAAGACATCGCTTTTGCAGTCATCAAATTATTAGAAGGTGTAACCGAAGGCGGTTCAGGTGATCGTTTGCGCACAACAGGTGGCGGAAGCGGTGACAATCGTTGGACCGGTTATCCTTATTCATTCAGAAACCCTATTGCAGGTAAAACGGGTACCACTCAAAACCAGTCTGATGGTTGGTTTATGGGAATGGTTCCCAATCTTGTAACTGGAGTTTGGGTAGGCTGCGAGGATCGTTCGGCTCGTTTCAAAAGCATTACTTATGGTCAAGGAGCAACTGCAGCTCTTCCTGTTTGGGGTTATTTCATGAAACTTTGTTATGCTGATCCAGGTCTTCACGTATCCAAAAGCGATTTTGACAGACCCGCAAATCTTTCCATAAAAGTAGATTGTTATACACCTCGAGCTGTCGTAAAAGACACTACCGATGTCCAACAGGACACTGAAGAATTTGAATTGTAAAATTTTTATTAGGAGCTATTTCCAGCTGTACACTGTATCTTTCTGGTGCTGAATTTGTTTCAGAATACTGAAACAAATTCAGCACCAGAAAGGATGCCGTTCCCTCCCGAAGTTTCGGGATGGGCTAAAAAACATACTATGATCAATAAAAAAGTAAACACCGTTCAAGACGCACTTCAAGGAATTGAAAACGGAATGACCATAATGCTGGGCGGTTTTGGACTATGTGGAATCCCAGAAAACTCCATCGCCGAATTAGTAAAAAAAGAAAACAAGGATTTAACCTGTATTTCTAACAATGCCGGTGTAGATGATTTTGGTCTTGGATTGCTTTTGCAAAAACGTCAAATCAAGAAAATGATTTCTTCCTATGTAGGAGAAAATGCTGAATTTGAACGTCAAATGCTTTCCGGTGAACTCGAAGTGGACCTTATTCCTCAAGGAACACTTGCAGAACGTTGTCGTGCGGCACAAGCAGGAATTCCAGCTTTTTTCACTCCCGCAGGTTATGGAACCGAAGTAGCTGAAGGTAAAGAAGTACGTGAATTCAATGGAAAAATGCACGTTATGGAACATGCTTTCAAAGCTGATTTTGCCATTGTAAAAGCTTGGAAAGGTGACGAAGCCGGAAACTTAATATTCAAAGGAACTGCAAGAAATTTCAATCCTTGTATGGCTGGAGCAGCAAAAATCACCATTGCCGAAGTAGAAGAATTATTGCCCGCAGGAAGTTTAGATCCAAATGAAATTCATACTCCAGGAATACTTGTAAATAGAATTTTTCAAGGTGTGAATTATGAAAAAAGAATTGAACAAAGAACCGTGAGAAAAATTTTCTAATTATGGCTTTAGATAAAAATCAAATTGCAAAACGCATTGCCAAAGAATTAAAACACAACTATTACGTGAATCTCGGAATCGGAATTCCAACATTAGTGGCTAATTATATTCCAGAAGGAATTGACGTTGAATTTCAAAGTGAAAACGGAATTCTCGGTATGGGTCCATTCCCTTTTGAAGGCGATGAAGATGCTGATTTAATCAATGCAGGAAAACAAACCATAACTACTTTGCCCGGAGCAAGTTTCTTCGACTCAGCATTCAGTTTTGGAATGATTCGTGGACAACATGTTGACTTAACAATCCTTGGTGCAATGGAAGTTGCCGAAAACGGTGATATTGCCAACTGGAAAATCCCCGGTAAAATGGTCAAAGGAATGGGTGGCGCAATGGATTTAGTGGCTTCAGCCGAAAATATTATTGTAGCCATGATGCACGTTAACAAAGCCGGTGAATCTAAAATACTTAAAAAATGTACGTTGCCATTAACAGGTGTAGGTTGCGTTAAAAAAGTAGTTACTGAATTAGCCGTTTTAGAAATAACACCGCAAGGTTTCAAACTCTTGGAACGCGCACCAGGTGTAACCGTAGCACACATCATCGCTTCTACTGAAGCAAATTTAATTATTGAAGGTGACGTTCCGGAGATGGTTATTGATTAAAATCAACACTTTTATAAAACATAAAACCACGAATTTCAAGATTGAAATTCGTGGTTTTATGTTTTATAATTCCTCCCCTTTTTAGTTTAAAAAAACCAAGTCGCTACAAAAATAGCAGTAATCACACAAATTAAATCGACTATAAGCATCGTTCCTAAGGCATAACGAGTATTTTTAATATTTACTGACCCAAAATAAACGGCTATCACATAAAAAGTACTTTCGGCACTACATTGAAAAATACTACTCAATCTTGCCGTTAAGGAATCGGCTCCAAAAGTATTCATCGAGTCAATCAAAAAACCTCTTGATCCGGCCGAACTAAAGGGACGAAGTAAAGCGACCGGTAAAGCGTCCGTAATTTCCTTACTTACACCCATATTAGAAAAAATGAAAGCGATCCAATTGCTTATAATTTCAAATAAACCACTGTTTCTGAATAAAGAAATGGCTACTAACATGCCCAAAACGTATGGAAAAATAGTCACGCCAGTTTTCACACCATTATTGGCTCCCACTACAAAACTTTCAAAAACTGTAGTAGATGCCTCAGTAAATTTTTTCTCATGAATAAACGAAAAAATCAAGGTAAAGGCAATAATTCCAATTAATATTAAAGCAGAAAGATTAGACGTGAAATAGTTTTTTCCAATTAAATCCAAATGATTTACATACATCAACAAACCAACAATTGCTGCTATTAATGTTATCAATACGATAACCAAAGAAGCACTTTTGAAATTGATTTTTTGTTTGATTCCAACTATCAGAAAAGCCGCAATTGTTCCTATAAAAGAAGTAATAATACAAGGCAACATTACATCCGCGGGATTACTTGCATTTGCAGCAGCCCGGTATCCTATAATAGAAGTAGCGATTAAAGTAAGACCTGAAGCATGCAAACACATGAACATAATTTGTGCATCACTCGCCTTGTCTTTATCTGGATTTATTTCTTGTAAACTCTCCATGGCTTTTAGACCAAAAGGAGTTGCGGCAGAATCTAATCCTAAGAAATTGGCAGCAAAATTTAAGGTCATATAAGAAATGGAAGGATGGTTTTTGGGAATACTGGGAAACACTTTTACAAAAACGGGACTCAATGCTTTAGCCAACTTTCCTGAGGCTCCTGAAATGATTAAAAGTTCCATCAATCCACAGAAAAAAGCCAAATAAGCCATCAGCGGAAGGATTAATTCTAGCAAAGTACTTTTACAAGTTGGCAATAAACCATCTGATTTTTGAACACCACTATATATTTTTACGGTTTTGTTCTTATAAACATAAGTTGTGTCAGGATTTAGCGTATCCCGATTGATAATCATGGTTTGTTCTGGAGCTTTTTTGATGCTGTCTTTAATAAAGGCAGGAAGCTGTTCTGCGAATTTCTCTGAAATCAGAATTGGATCATCTTTCTTTCCATTCAAAACGTGGTCAATGGTATAACTGTCTCCAGAAAACAAACTAAACACTACAAATACAATTGCTGAAATAAAAATAACCAACCAGAATCTACTCAGTACCATAATTTATAATTTTTGTAAATGTAATTATTTATTAATAAACCCAATCAGGGTTTTGAACCCTGATTGGGTTGCGACAATTTAAACATGAATAATTTCGTCCTCAATCAACAATTCTTCTCTACGTAATCTTAAGAAAATTTGCGCCACGGCAATGGTGTCTTTCTCGCAGTAGGTTACAATGCGGTCAATATCTTTATCTACATAAAAAACATGTCCTACTTGACTGCCATCGATATCGCCTTTTGGAGAAGGAATTCCGAGTACTTTACACATTAATTTTAAAGAAGTATAATGTTTATAATCTCCGAATTTCCATAATTCCAACGTATCCAAATGTGGGATTTCCCAAGGTTTTTTTCCAAATAAATTCAGTTTGTTGGGAATGGCAATTTGGTTGATAATCATGCGTCGGGCAATGAAGGGGATATCAAATTCCTTGGCATTATGACCACACAAAACGTGTTGCGGCTGATTGAAATGATTGTTTAGCAGATTGATAAAATCATGTAGAATTTTCTTTTCTTCTCCAAAAAAGGAAGTTACCCTAAAATTCCGAATATCGCCTTTAATCGTAAAATACCCCACGGAAATACAAACGATTTTACCAAACTCGGCCCAAATTCCCGCACGTTCATAAAAATCCTCCGGACTGTATTCATCTTTGCGCTGGTATTGGGTTTTGTGCTCCCAAAGGTCTTTCATTTCCGCATCCAGAGCATTGAAATCCTCCGCTTCCGGAACGGTTTCTATGTCGAGAAACAGGATGTTATTGAGGTTTATTTTTTCTATCATTTTTATGGCACGCAGATGACGCGGTTTTTACAGATTTACACGGATTTCCTTAACCGAATATAAGGAATTTATTGACAAAAAACTAAAACAAACTTTGTTGTGTCGTTGGGTTTTCATGTTCTAATAGCCATTTTTTACGCCACAAACCGCCTGCATATCCTGTAAGTGAACCATCTGTTCCAATGACTCGGTGGCAGGGAACGACAATCCAAAGTGGGTTTTTTCCATTGGCAGAAGCCACTGCTCGAATCGCTTTGACATCGCCTAATTTTTTGGATAAATCCATATAACTACATGTTTTCCCAAATGGAATTTCGAGTAATCCTTTCCATACTTTTTGTTGGAATTCAGTTCCTTTTGGATTCAGGGCAAAATCAAAATCGGTTCTTTTTCCCTCGAAATAATCGTTGAGTTGCGAGATCGCTTCTTGTAAAACAGTTGGGATTATTGTTGAAACGGTTCCTTCATCACTAACTGAAATTACCGAAATACCATTTTCATCGCCAATGATTGTTGCCATTCCTAAAGGTGTTTTGATATAAGCCGTTTCCATATTTTAAAGATAAAAAAATTAACCACAATGTTCCTGTAGAAGACACAAAGATTGTAAAGAAATAAAAAATTGAATCGTGTTAGAAATAAAAAAACCATTCGATTACACGAATGGTTCTTGTTTTATAGCCCCGACAGAAGGGAAAATCCTTTTATTTTTTTCTTTAAAAAATAAAAGATTGGAATGATCGCGGGATTAGTTCCATATTTTAGACTAAATCTATTTCAGATTTGAATAAACATATGCTTCTAGCGCCTGTAATTCTTCGTCAGTAAACGTTTTTGTAAGGACAAGATTAGGTTTCATTAATGCATATTGAGAAGCATCAACAATAGGTTCACTCTTCTCTTTTAGGAAAGTGACTATATTTCCGTTTTTCTCTTTATATATTTTGGCTATATCTTGTAAACTTGGCCCTATTAGCTTCACATCTGTTTTATGACAAGAGATACAAGTTCCTTTTCCTTCAAAGATTTGTTTCCCTAATTGTTCTGGTGTTTGAACTTCTTCTGCCATTCCTTCAGAAGATGCTGCCTCTGATGCTGCAGGCTCTGCTTGTTTTTCAGTTGGTTCAGCTTCTTGCTTTTTACAAGAAAAAGCTAAAAATGCGATTGCAATTATTAATACTCTTTTCATTTTGGTTTTTTTTAGTTTTCTCAAAAATAATTTATTTTTTGAAATTAAAATCAAAAAAATGAAATAAAATTATTAGAATCAAAAAAATCTGAATTTATTTGTTCAAAAGTACGGCTGCTTCTTTAGCAAAATAGGTCGAAATCAAACTTGCTCCTGCTCTTTTGATGCACATTAATTGTTCCATCATAATTTTATCATGATCGAGCCAACCTCTTTCGGCAGCAGCTTTAATCATGGCGTATTCCCCTGAAACATGATAGACCGTTACGGGAACATTCACCGCATTTTTAACCTCACGAACGATGTCTAAATAGGCAATTCCTGGTTTTACCATCACCATATCGGCACCTTCTTCTACATCCCATAACGCTTCTTTAATGGCTTCAATGCGATTGGCATAATCCATTTGGTATGTTTTTTTATCTTTTGGAATTTCAGTGGCATCAACAGGAGCACTGTCTAATGCATCGCGGAACGGTCCGTAAAAAGCAGACGCATATTTTGCCGAATAACTCATTATGCCTACGTTATGAAAACCGGCAGCGTCTAAACCTTCGCGCAAACGCAGCACGCGTCCGTCCATCATATCCGATGGCGCTACAAAATCGGCACCAGCTTGCGCATGAGAAACGGCCATTTTAACTAAAGCATCAACAGTCGAATCATTTTCTATATCGCCGTTTGCAATAATTCCGTCATGACCATAAATAGAATAAGGGTCTAAAGCCACATCAGGCATTACAATCATTTCCGGACAAGCCGTTTTAATGGCACGAATGGCGTTTTGCATTAATCCGTTTGGGTTCCAAGCTTCGAGTCCTGTATTGTCTTTTAAATTTTCACTGACTTTTACATAAATATTGACCGCACGAATGCCTAAATCGAATAATTCACGGATTTCTATTACTGTTAAATCGATAGAACGACGAAATATACCTGGCATAGAAGCAATTTCCACTTGTACACTTTCACCTTCAGCAACAAACATGGGAAACATAAAGTCAGCTGGACTTAAACTGGTTTCACGAACTAAACTTCTAATGGATTCATTAGTTCTTAATCTTCTGCCTCTGTGTAATGGGAACATATATTTTTGTTTAAAGTTTCAGGTTTAAAAGTTAAACCCATTTAAAATTTAAAATTCAAAATAAATCTAAAGCCAGTCTCTTGGATTTTCTAAAACTTGTACTAACTTTTCTTCTTCGCTTCCGGCTTCTGCATGATGGTCGTATACCCATTGTACATGTGGTGGTAAACTCATCAGGATACTTTCGATTCTTCCGTTAGTTTTTAGTCCAAATAAAGTGCCTTTATCGTGAACCAAATTGAACTCTACATAACGACCACGGCGGATTTCCTGCCACGTTCTTTGCTCGGGAGTGTAGGGTAAATTTTTTCTTTTTTCTACAATTGGAACATACGCTTCGAGAAAACTATTGCCAACTTCTGAAACAAAGTTGAACCAGTTATCCATAGACATAATCTCCGTTGCTTTGCAATAATCGAAAAACAATCCGCCGATTCCACGGGCTTCATAACGATGAGCGTTCCAAAAATAGGCATCACATTGTTTCTTGTATTTTGGATAAAACTCCGGATTGTGTTTGTCGCAAGCAGCTTTACAGGTTTGATGAAAATGAATGGCATCTTCTTCAAACAGATAATAGGGTGTTAAATCCTGTCCGCCACCAAACCATTGCTGAATTACATTTCCGTTGTCATCGTACATTTCGAAATAACGCCAATTGGCATGAACCGTAGGAACCATTGGGTTTTTTGGGTGCAAAACCAAACTCAATCCGCAGGCAAAAAAATCAGCTTCACCTACATTGAACATCTTCTGCATCGCTTCCGGTAATTTCCCGTGAACTGCCGAAATATTGACACCGCCTTTTTCGAAAACTGATCCTTTCTCAATCACTCGAGTTCTTCCACCGCCACCCTCCGGACGTTCCCAAAGGTCTTCTCTAAATTTAGCTTGACCTTCTACCGCTTCTAATCCTTTACAGATTTGGTCTTGAAGGTTTTGTATGTATTGATAAAATTGTTCTTTCATTATAAATTTGCTTTTGCTGCAGCTATTTTACTATTAATTCCAAACGAAAATATTTTGCTTTCCTTTTGAATGTAGTTGTAAATGGCAATCGCTTTTTCAGAAAAATCAAACGGATTGTCTTTCGAACCAATCACTAAAAAATCAGCAAGTTGTTCTAACTGATTCCAATCCAAATGACACCGTAATAAATGTGTGATTAAGTCCTTTTCACTACAATCGATCAGACTTTGAATGTTTAATCCAAAGTCTTTCAATTGATCTTCTATCTCGATTTTATCTTCTAAATTCCAAAACTTAGGCACAAAAACGATGGAAAGCAATGTCTTTAGTACATTGTCTATTCGCGTACTTTCCTGGTCTCGTAATCCTTTGTTTAGCATTTTTTAATTATTTATTATTCAACGGATTAAAATCCGTTGCTACACGACACGACGTTCATATGGAACTTTTACGCACTTCTAAGAGCCATAGGCTGTACATTTTCTAAGGCTGGATTTAGTCCAGTTTTCTGAAAAATGTTTACTACTGATTGTATTCCTTCACCGCATCAATAAACGCTTTCGCATGATCCACAGGAATATTTGGTAAAATTCCGTGACCTAAATTCACGATGTATTTGTCTTTTCCGAATTCATCGATCATTTCATGTACCATTTTCTTGATAACCGGAATTGGAGACAACAATCTTGACGGATCAAAATTTCCTTGTAATGTGATGTTTCCACCTGATAAGTATCTTGCATTTCTTGGAGAACAAGTCCAGTCAACACCTAATGCTGATGCTCTACTTTTTCCCATTTCGCCTAATGCAAACCAACATCCTTTTCCAAAAACAATTACTGGGGCATCATCAGCTAAAGCTTCAATGATTTGGTTGATGTATTTCCAAGAGAATTCCTGATAATCCACTGGAGATAACATTCCGCCCCAAGAGTCAAAAATTTGCACAGCGTTTACTCCTGCTTTTACTTTTTCTTTTAAATATAAAATAGTGGTATCGGTAATTTTTTGTAATAAAACATGTGCTGCTTCTGGATGTTGGAAACAAAATCCTTTGGCCATATCAAAACTTTTAGAACCTTTCCCTTCCACTGCATAACACATAATTGTCCAAGGAGAACCTGCAAAACCAATTAATGGCACCTCATCATTCAACATTTCTTTGGTCAATTTGATAGCGTCAAAAACGTATTCTAATGTTTCATTAACATCTGGAACGATTACTTTTTCTACATCTTGAATCGTACGAATAGGATTTGGCAAAAACGGACCAAAATTTTCTTTCATCAACACCTCAATTCCCATGGCCTGCGGAATTACCAAAATATCCGAAAATAAAATCGCAGCATCCGGAGCAATTCTTCGTATTGGTTGTACGGTGATTTCTGCAGCTAATTCTGGAGTTTGACAACGGGTAAAGAAATCATATTTATCACGCAAAGCAATGAATTCCGGCAAATATCTTCCCGCTTGACGCATCATCCAAACTGGTGGACGTTGTACTGTTTCTCCTTTTAGTGCTCTTAAAAATAGGTCGTTCTTAATCATGTATTTAAATTTTAGCAGATTGCTAGATGCTTTCCGTTTTATAATATTCAATAACTTCCAAAATCACCTCTTCAATAGTTGGTGTTTCGGCAATTACTATGTTTTTAATTTTCTTTGTTTCTAATGCTGATGCTGTAGTAGTGCCTACGCAAAAGCAAACTTCATTCTTGATTTTATTATTTGTCAAATAACTTTCAACGGCAGATGGACTAAAAAATAGAATCCCGTCAAAATTTTCTTGATCTGATATTTTAAAAGGCGCAAGTGTTGTTTGATAAACTTCGATTTCATTAAAAGTTATTCCTGCGCTTTTTAATGCTTCAGGCAACGTTTCTTTACGCAAATTTCCGCTCAAAAAAGTATAGCTTTCCTTATTATAAATTAAAGTGATTATTTCGGCTAATTCAGATGCGTAATCCAAATAAACATCAACTGTGAAGCCATGTAATTCAAGTAATTCCTTGGTTTTAATACCTACACAAAAAACAGGTTTAGTCTTTAAAACTTCCCAACCATTTTGTTCCATCAAACTTAAAACAGCATTTTGGCTGCTAAAAATTAAGTTGTTGTTGATGGTCTTCAGTTCAAAAAGGTTGTTTTTAATTTCGATGAAATCTTGTTCTAAAAGATCAAAATTAGCGTCAAGAAATACTTGCCTCTGTTCTGCCGACAATGTTTTGGTGGATAAAATGCTTGTTTGGCTCATTATTTCTTCAAATTAATTTTAATTTCTGTCATCAATTCTATCCCGCCATTTTCTAAAATTTCTTTGGCACAATAAAAGCCTAATTTCTTCCATTCTTGCATCGGAACGGTTTTTTCGATTTCGATTTTTTGCTTTCCATCGATAGAAAACAAAACACCTTTAAACAAAATATCATCTTCTACAAAAACTGCCAAAGCACCTATTGGTGCGGTACAACCGCCTTCGAGTGTTTTTAAAAACTGTCTTTCAATATGGGTACATACTTCGGTATCAATATCATTCAATTCAGAAACGGCTTCTCTGCAAAAATCATCATTTGCCATTGCAACAATTACCATTGCGCCTTGAGCCGGCGCCGGAATCATCCAATCCAAATCAATATAATTTGAAGGTTTCAAGTTAATTCTTTCCAATCCTGCAGCCGCAAAAACAGCTCCGTTCCAATCGCTGTCCTGTAATTTCTGCATTCTGGTGTTTACGTTTCCACGTAAATCAACTACATTGTGATTGGGATATTTATTCAGCCATTGTGCCTGACGACGCAAACTGCCTGTGGCAATTGTTCCTTCTCCGTTAAGAAAATCAAGGTTTCCTTTGTGTACCAAAATATCCAACGTATTCGCTCTTTCAAGAACAGCCGCTTGCACAATTCCTATTGGCAAAGCCGTAGGAACATCTTTCATGGAATGCACCGCAATATCAACCTGACCATTGATCATGGCGATATCCAGCGTTTTAGTAAAAATTCCTGTGATTCCTAATTCGTAGAGTGGTTTGTCGAGAAGAATATCTCCTTGTGATTTTACTGCAATAATTTCGGTTTTATATCCTAAATCGTTTAGTCTTTTTTCGACAGTATGGGCTTGCCAAAGCGCGAGTTCACTATCGCGTGTTCCTATTCGTATGGTTTTATTCATTATTTTGTAGTCGCTCCTATTTTGAAAACTTTCTCAATCCATTCGATACTTTCATCAACCATAGTATCATCATCTTTCAAATGGTTTGCAAAATGTGTCGTTATTTTTTGGATAATTCTGTTGCTGATAATCTCCGCTTGTTCTTCATTGAAATTTGAAATTTTCTTGCTTTGAAAATCCAATTCGGATGTTTTTATAGCATTCAATTTTGCTTTTAAAGCATGGATTGTGGGAGCAAATTTTCTGCCTTTGGTCCAAGTAATAAATTCTTCTTTTATTTCTTCAATAATTGCTTCTGCTGCAGGAATGTGTTTTTTTCTGTTTTCTAAAGTTTCGTCGGTTAATTGTGACAAATAATCCATGTGAATTAATGTAACGCCTTCAATTTCTTCCACATCTTCATTGACATTTTTCGGAATGGATAAATCCAGAATCAACAACGGTTTCTTTAAATTCAGAATTGCTTTATCGACCGTAGGATTTTGAGCACCCGTAGCCACAACAACAACATCTGCTTTTTGCAGCTCCAGATGCAATTCTGAATAATCTTTTACGATTAAATTCAATTTCCCGGCTAGCGCCTCTGCTTTGGCTTTCGTTCTATTAATTAAAGTAATATGCTCGTTTTTAGTATGTTTTACTAAATTTTCACAGGTATTTCTACCAATTTTCCCAGTACCGAATAATAGGATATTTTTATTTCCAATGTCATCTACATTCTTGAAAATATATTGAACTGCCGCAAAAGAAACCGAAGTAGCACCTGAGCTAATCTCCGTATCGGTTTTTATCTTTTTACTGGCTTGTATAACGGCATTCACCAATCTTTCCATAAAAGTATTGGCTAAACCAAAAGATTTTGATTGTGCAAAACTGGATTTTATTTGAGCAATAATTTCGAAATCACCCAAGATCTGACTATCCAAGCCGGTTCCTACTCGAAACAAATGACTTATCGCTTCTTGGTTTTTATAAACAAAACCAACTTTTTGAAATGCTTCAACAGAACCCTGACTGTTTTCGCAAATTAATTTGATCAATTGAAAAGGATGCTCCGCGAAACCATAAATTTCAGTTCGGTTGCAGGTTGAAGTAACTATTAAACTCTCTATTCCTTCCGTTTTGGCTTGTTCCAATAAACGCGTTTTTGCAGCAGCATCTAAACTAAATTTTCCTCTAATCTCAGCATCTGCTTTTTTATAACTCAATCCAACGGAGTAAAAATAATGATGCTTTGATGTGTTATTGTTTTCCATATTTTGCACTTTACCAGAAAGTGACACAAAATTATGACTATAGTATTTATAAAAGTAACGCTAGAAGTTCTTTTTGTATCGTTAAATGATTTTTTAATTCTATTTGCCAATTTTATTATAAAAAACTCTATTTTTGTAGTGAAATCAAGTAATTATAAATCACTTATTTAGAGTAGTTCTAAACAAGTTCTACTGATAATTATCATATTTTTAATTTAAAAATGTCGCTATGGGTTCTCAAGAAATTATTAAAATTGAAGATGATTTCACGCTCATTCGTTTTCAAAATGACAGCGCCGAGGCCTTTAATGCCCAACGCGAAGTCAGTAGCGGGCTGATTCAATTTCATTTCGGATTAAAAGGAAGTGCCAAATTCATCTTCAATCAAGGGAATTATGCTTTGGAATTAAAAGAAGAAAAATCGTTGCTCTTATACAATCCTCAGAAAGAATTGCCTTTGAATCTGGAGTTAGCGCCAAATTCCTGGGTGATTTCTGTGATTATTTCCATCAAAAAGTTCCACGCTTTGTTTTCGACAGAAGCTGATTATATCACCTTTTTAAGTGCCGACAATAAGGACAAAAAATATTATAACGAAGGAAATATCAGTCCGTCGATGGCAATTGTTTTATCTCAATTGTTTCATTACAGTTTGCATCCGTCCATAAAAAACCTCTATTATAAAGGAAAAGGGTATGAATTATTGAGTTTGTATTTCAACAGAACTGAAGATCCAAATGCGGAACAATGTCCTTTTTTAATAGATGAGGATAATGTAATGAAAATTAAAAAAGCCAAAGAAATCATCATAGCCAATATGGCCGAACCGCCAGGATTACAGGAATTGGCAGATGAAATAGGTCTGAATCTAAAGAAACTAAAAATGGGTTTCAAACAAATTTATGGTGATACGGTTTACGGGTTTCTATTTGACTACAAAATGGATTTTGCTCGAAAATTACTGGATAGTGGTTCCTATAATGTAAACGAAGTAGGATTGAAAATTGGCTACAGTACCGGAAGTCATTTTATAGCGGCATTCAAAAAGAAATTTGCAACCACGCCCAAAAAATATTTGATGTCAATCAACCCAAATATGCAGTAAAGAATTGATTTCTTATATTAAACAATAAATAAAAAATAGTTAATCGCAATTTATAAAAAAGTAAGTTTATTTACTTTTGTACCAACAAAAAAAGATAACATGAAAGGTGTATTATTAGTAAATCTTGGTTCTCCTGAAAGTCCAACTCCAAAAGATGTTAAACCGTATTTAGATGAATTTTTAATGGACAAATACGTAATTGACGTTCCGTTTTTATTGCGAGCATTATTAGTTCGTGGAATAATTTTACAAACAAGACCTAAAAAATCTGCCGCCGCTTACGCAAAAATATGGTGGGACGAAGGTTCTCCGCTTGTAGTTATTTCCAAAAGAATGCACGAAAAAGTAAAACAATTAGTTGACATTCCTGTTTCCTTAGCGATGCGTTATGGAAATCCATCTTTACTATCTGGTTTACAAGAATTGCATGATAAGGGCGTCAATGAAGTATTACTTTTCCCATTGTATCCACAACATGCGATGGCTTCTACAACTACTATTCTGGAACTGGCCGAAGACTTGCGTAAAAAGCACTTTCCGGAAATGAAATTTACCATCGTTCCTGCATTTTATAACAAACCGGATTATTTAAAAAATCTTGCCGATTCTATTAAAGGTCATTTAAAAGGTTTTGATTACGATCATCTATTATTCTCGTACCACGGAATTCCGGAGCGTCACATTCGCAAGACGGACATTACCAAATCACATTGCAAAATTGACGATTCCTGTTGCAACACGCCTTCACCGGCACATGAATTTTGTTACCGTCACCAATGTTATGAAACCACAAAACAAGTCGTAAAATTACTGGGAATACCAGACGGAAAATACAGCCAAACCTTTCAATCCAGATTGGCGGGAGACAAATGGTTGACGCCTTACACTGACGTTGAAGTGAACAAAATGCCCGAAAAAGGAATTAAAAAACTTGCCGTTGTAACGCCAGCTTTTGTTTCAGATTGTTTGGAGACTTTGGAAGAAATTGCCATGGAAGCCAACCATCAGTTTAAAGAACACGGAGGTGAAGAATTTCTAGCAATTCCTTGTTTGAACGACAGCGACGATTGGTGTAAAACCGTGAGTAGTTGGATTACGAACTGGTCCAACGCATCTTCTTCTAATAAAAAAGAAGTTGATTCTGAAAAAGCAAACGCTTAAAATGACCGTTACCGCTGATGAATTAGGAACACAGGACATCAAAAAACTGTTGATAAAACAAGCAGTTCCGTCATCCATTGGAATTTTATTCATGTCGGTTAATATTTTAGTCGATACCATATTTGTAGGACAATGGATCGGCTCTTTAGCCATTGCAGCGGTAACCGTAGTATTGCCAATCACCTTTTTGATTTCTTCATTGGGAATGGCAATTGGCGTGGGGGGAGGTTCCGTTCTTTCAAGAGCTTTGGGATCCAATCACAAGGAAAAAGCGTTATATACTTTTGGCAATCAAATCATGATGACATTTTTATTGTCATGCGTTTTTGTGATTTTTGGTTTGTTTTTTAGTGATGAAATGCTGTTGCTTTTTGGCGCCAAAGGAGAAATAATGAAACCCGCGAAGGAATTTTTCTTTCCCATAATTATCAGCGTTCCATTTCTTGCACTTTGCATGATGGGAAATAATATTATCCGTGCAGAAGGCAAAGCCAAATTTGCTATGATTGCCATGATTATTCCAGCTTTTGTAAATATTGTACTTGATATTCTTTTTATAAAAGTGATGAATTTAGGAATGTTTGGGTCCGCATTGGCTTCAGCAATATCCTATTTCATGTGTTTTGTATTTGTGTCATGGTTTTTTGTTTTTAAAAGCGAATTAAAATTAAAAGCGAGACATTTTAAATTTAAAATTCCCATTGTAAAAGAAATCACCGAACTCAGTTTTGTGACTTTTTCAAGACAGGGCGTAGTGAGTATTTTAGCTATCATCATAAACCATACTTTATATTCCTACGGAGGTGAACATTCTGTGGTGATTTATGGGATTATCAGCCGAATGTTGATGTTCGCATTGTTTCCGATTCTGGGAATTACACAAGGCTTTCTGCCAATTGCAGGCTTCAATTACGGTGCTATGAATTACGAAAGAGTCAAGGAAAGTGTCCTGCTTTCGATAAAATATGCTGCTTTTTTGGCCACGCTTATTTTTGTTGTTATTTTGATTTTTGCCAAACCAATCGTGGCCATCTTTACCACAGATTCATTGGTGATGGCTCAAACTCCTGAAGCGTTGCGCTGGGTTTTTGCGGCTTCGCCAATCATATCTATCCAGTTAATTGGGGCGGCCTATTTTCAGGCTGCGGGAAAAGCAAAAAAAGCATTGCTTTTGACGTTAAGCAAACAAGGATTTTTCCTAATCCCGTTAGTGCTGATTCTACCAAATTTTTTAGGTATTTTTGGAGTATGGATTGCATTCCCAATTGCTGATGTTTTATCCACAATACTTACTGGCTATTTTCTAAAAAAAGAAATGAACACAAAATTGATTCAAACTACTGATGGAATATTATAATTACCTAAAATCTTTACACTTAATCTTTGTAATCACATGGTTTGCAGGATTATTTTATATTGTTCGCTTGTTTGTTTACCAAATTGAAGCGGCACAAAAACCATCACCGGAAAAAGAAATTCTCCAAAAACAATACAAAATAATGACCTATCGCTTATGGTACATTATTACCTGGCCTTCGGCAGTTTTAGCTAGTCTATTTGCTTTTTCATTACTTTATCTGAATCCAAGTTTAATTCAGTTAGATTACATGCAAGTAAAGTTTGGCTTTGTTTTTGTACTTTATTTATATCATTTAAAATGCCAACAAATTTACAATCATTTGCAAAATGATGAAATAAAATACACGTCAAATTTTATGCGCTTGTGGAATGAAGGCGCAACCATAATTTTATTTGCGGTCGTTTTTTTAATCATTGCTAAAAATGCGGTCAACTGGATTTATGGCGTAATTGGAATCTTTATCTTTTCCGTTTTAATTATGCTGGGTTTTAAATTTTATAAAAGAATTCGAGAAAGAAATCAATCTTAATTATGTTTAATAACTTCAAGACAACAATGCTTTCATTGCGGGTTAGGATTTTCCTTTCCATGATTGTATTGATAGTTATGGCTTCCATTTTATTAGCTTCCATTTCAATTATTCAATTTAAAAATGAAGCCAAAGAATACCATCAAGAACGTTTAGAACGGAATGAAAATGCAGTAAAGCAACATATAAATTATGTACTTTCCACAACAACTTATCCGTTAACAACTGCGAATTTAGGCCTGATTTTTAAAGATAAAATACATGAATTAGCCCAAATTCACAATATTGAGATCAACATTTACAGCTTAGAAGGAAAACTGCTCAAATCATCCAAAGAATCATTTTCAGTTGATAAAGTATCACCTTCTATCCCAAAATATATCCTGAAATTAGTTCGTTCTTCTATTGAAAAAAGATACGTTGATATCAAAACCATTAACGGCGTTAAAAATCGTTCTTCATACAGCCAGATAAAAGACGACAAATTTAAACCACTTGGTATTTTAAATTTGCCTTACGTTGAAGATGACGGGTTTTATGAAAATGAATTGAATAGTTTCCTCATTCGCTTAGGACAAGTATATTCCTTCATGTTGATTGTTGCTTTTGCGGTGGCTTATTTTCTTTCTTCCTACATCACAAAATCTTTAAAAACCATTTCAGACAAATTAAGTGAGACTAGCCTATATCAAAAAAACGAGAAAATTGTATTAGAGGCCAATAGCAAAGAAATTAATTTATTGATAAAAGCATACAACGGAATGGTTGATGAATTGGAAAAAAGCGCCATAAAACTAGCACAGAGTGAACGAGAAGAAGCCTGGCGCGAAATGGCAAAACAGGTGGCCCATGAAATCAAGAATCCGCTTACGCCAATGCGACTGACGGTACAGAGTTTTCAAAGAAAATTTGATCCGAATGATGCTGATATAAAGCAAAAGATGAAGGATTACTCCGAAACTTTGATACAACAAATTGATACGATGAATGCCGTTGCATCGGCTTTCTCAAATTTTGCATCGATGCCGGCGCAACAAAATGAAACCTTGAACGTAGTGCAAGTAGTAGAACTGGCCATGGATATTTTCAATGAAGAATATATTGTATTTCAAAGTGATTCTCCCGAAATTATTTCGAAAATAGACCGAACCCAACTCATCCGTATTATTACAAATTTAGTTAAAAATGCAATTCAATCCATTCCTGAAAACCAAGAAGAAAAATCAATTATTGTAACGATAAAAAAAGATTTAAACAACGTTCTGATTACTGTTATGGACAACGGAATCGGGATTCAGCCGAAAGACATCAGCCGTATATTCGAACCAAAATTTACCACTAAAAGTAGCGGAATGGGGCTTGGTCTTGGTATTATTAAAAACATTATCGAAAATTATAAAGGAACGATTACCTTTGATACTGAATTTGGAAAAGGAACCACTTTCACGGTTTCACTTCCAATAATTAACTCCTAAAATTACCATCATGAATTACGAAAATCTTTTAATTACAACAGAGAATACTATCGCAACGATAACCGTTAATCGCCCTACAAAACTAAATGCTTTGAACAAAGCTACTATTACTGATTTGTATAAAGCATTCAAAACATTGGGGAAAAACAATGAAATTCGGTCTATTATTCTAACTGGAAGTGGTGAAAAAGCTTTTGTTGCAGGAGCTGATATTGCTGAGTTTGCTAATTTTTCTATCGAAGAAGGAATGCAATTAGCAGCTGAAGGACAGGAAAAATTATTTAATTTTATCGAAAATCTTAAAACTCCTGTTATCGCAGCTATTAATGGTTTTGCATTGGGTGGTGGATTAGAATTGGCGATGGCGTGTCATTTCAGAGTGGCTTCCGAAAATGCAAAAATGGGTTTGCCTGAAGTTTCACTTGGATTGATTCCTGGTTATGGCGGAACGCAACGTTTACCACAATTGATAGGAAAAGGACGCGCCATGGAAATGATCCTGACCGCCGGAATGGTAACCGCACAAGATGCCTATAGAACCGGACTGGTAAATCATGTGGTGCCTGATGCCGAACTTTTGGATTATTGTACTAGTGTCGCACAAAGAATAATGAAAAACTCCCCTTACGCAATTGGTAAAGCCATAAAAGCCATCAATGCCAATTTCAAAGAAGGCAAAAATGGGTATGAAACCGAAATAAAAGCTTTTGGAAAATGTTTCGGGACTGAAGATTTTAAAGAAGGGACAACGGCGTTTTTAGAGAAAAGAAAAGCGGTGTTTACTGGGAAATAGATTGTAGTATTCAGTCGCAGTGATCCGTTTTAAAAGGAACAATTCTCTTTTAAAACATCTAAAAAGTATAATAATATGATATTACACTATCCTATTATTATACTTTTTTGATACTATAATATCATATTATTATACTTTTTAGATATTGTAATGTCATTTTATTATATATTTGTCGTCTAAATATCCCCAAAATGATTAATCGTACCCAACAAAACTTAACTAACAGCTACCTTTTCAAAGGAAAAGCAATTTTGATATTTGGCGCAAGGCAAGTAGGAAAAACATCTTTGATCAGAAACACCATCAAAAATAATACTGCTTTGTGGCTGAATGGAGACGAACCCGACACCCAGCTTTTGCTCGAAAACATCACAACAGACAGACTGAAAGCTTTGGTTGGAACGAATCAGATATTGGTAATCGACGAGGCACAAATGATTCATAATATAGGATTGCTAATCAAGCGGATGGTCGATAATTCTCCGGATATTCAAGTTATTGCATCTGGAAGCAGTGCTTTTGAATTGGCTGACAAAACCAAAGAATCCATGATGGGAAGAAAAGAAGAATTACAGCTTTTTCCATTAACTTATAGCGAAATGGTTAATCACACCAACTTCGTTGAAGAAACCCGGTTGATTCCTCATCGATTGGTTTATGGTTATTATCCTGAAGTGGTGAATAATCCCGGAAAAGAAGAAAAAATACTCAATGATTTGGTGGATGGTTTTTTATATAAAGACATTTTGAATCTTGATGGTATAAAAAAATCGGCCTCTTTGCAACGTTTGGTTCAAATACTGGCATACCGAATTGGATCTGAAATAAATTACAGTTCGCTATCAAACGACATAGGAATTAACAGATTGACAGTTGAAAAATACATTGATATATTGGAGAAAAATTTTATCATTTTTAGTTTGCCCGCTTTTAGCAAAAACCAAGATAACGAATTAAAAAAAGGCAGAAAAGTATATTTTTGGGACAATGGTTTGCGGAATAGAATTATCAAGAATTTTAATCCAATAGAACTTCGTGATGATATTGGCGCGCTGTGGGAAAACTTCATTATCAGCGAACGCAAGAAGAAACTGGTCTATGACGAAAAGTTCAAAGATACCTATTTTTGGAGAAATACCCAGCAAGCTGAAATTGATTATTTGGAGATAAAAAACACCGAAATCGAAGCTTTTGAAATCAAATACAGTCCGAATCAGAAAGTGCGGTTTACAAAATCATTTACAGAGAAATACCATCCAAAAACTACAGAAGTCATTCACAAAGAGAATTTTTGGAATTATTTGTTATAAAAAAAATGAAATTGATTTGCTATATCTTAATTTTGCACTTTCAACAAGATTAATTTATTAAAATAAAACCTATGTCCTTCCAACCCGTATTTGCCCAATTTTGGGAAAAAGTAAAAGAAAGCATCGAAAATAAAACCTACGCCAAATTAACTTTGGCAAAAACCATTGGCGACACCGAATTGAAAAATATTTATGTGCGTCCCGTTTTATTGGAAAATGACGTGTTTAGCCTTTCGATTACGGCGCGTTATAAAACGGAAGAAGTAGAAAGTTTCCATTCGTTGGAAGAGGCCTTTTTTGTTTTGGCTCCATATATGAATAATCCGTTTTTAACCGCATTGTTGTTTACAACAGAAAACGACATTACCTTTAAACTCAACAAAAAAAGAGTGGGAAGCATTATTGAACAAGCACCCACTTTCAAGAATGCTTCGGATGTAATTATAGAAATGAAAGCGAAAAATATTTCGATTTAAGATATTTGATTAACGATTGCTGATTTTTGATTTAAAAACCAGCAATCGAAAAAAAAATCTGAAATTTAAAATCGTTAAACCGCAATCAAAAATCCTATTTCTCCCCCTCCCATTCCGCATAAAATTGCGAAATAAAACCTTCCATATAGCGGTGTCTTTCCTTTGCAATTTGTTTTCCGGTTTGTGTATTCATTTTATCTTTTAGGAGAAATAACTTTTCATAAAAATGATTGATCGTTGGAGAATCGCTGCTCTTGTATTCTTCTTTCGTCATCCTTGTGTTTGGAGCTATTTTAGGGTCATAGAGCGTTCTATTTTTAAATCCACCATAATTGAATGCTCTTGCAATTCCAATGGCACCAATAGCGTCTAATCGATCCGCATCTTGAACAACATCCAGTTCAATTGAAGAGAATTTCTTTTCGAAATTACCGCCTTTATAAGAAATGTTATCAACGATATTAACTACATGAGCGATGATTCCTTCGTCAACATTTTCTGATTCCAGGAATTCTCGTGCTATTTTAGGGCCAATGGTTTCATCTCCGTTATGGAATTTACTATCTGCAATATCATGAAGCAAAGCACCAAGCTGAACAATCGTTGTCTCACAAGCTTCGTTTTTAGAGATCAAAATAGCATTTCGATATACTCTTTCGATATGAAACCAATCGTGTCCACCTTCGGCATTTTCTAGTTTTGTTTTTACAAAAAGAATTGTTTTACTAATTAAATCGGGATTGTTCATTGTTATATTTTATAAAAAAAATGTTGATTTCCGAAGACAAACTTCAAAAATCAACATTCATTATTCTTAAATCAAAAATTTAAAGTCTGGCTGGCTCTACCCATTTGAAAATATGTGATTCTTGTGGAATAACTAATCTTTCGGATATTTTTGCCATTCTGCCCGGTAATTTCATCAAATAATCACGCGCTTTCTCTGCTTCATCAGTCAAACCGGTAATCTTGTCAATTTCCCATTTGTCAATTAATTTTTGCATGATATCTACATAATCCGCTGCTGTATAAACGCCAATTCTTTGTGCCGAATCAGAAAATTGTTCGAAAGCAGTGCTTATTTTTTCACCTGATTCTCTCAAGAAATGCGCTGGCATAACGATTTTTGCTTTCATCATGTATTGAAATGCAAGCATCATTTCACTAGGATCTACCTGAAAAATTCGATTTACAAATTCGCTATAGGCATGATGATGACGCATCTCGTCACCAGCAATCATTTTGCACATTTTAGACAATTTGTTATCTCCATATTTCTTAGCCATTTGTGCTACTCTGTTGTGAGAAACGTAAGTTGCCAGCTCTTGAAAACTAGTGTAAACAAAGTTTTTGTAGGGATCTCTTCCGGTTCCAATATCAAAACCATCGTTAATAAGGTGTTGCGTTGTCATTTCTACTTCGCGCATGTTTACACGACCTGAGAGATACAAATATTTGCTCAGTAAATCGCCGTGACGATTTTCCTCTCCAGTCCACTGTCTGATCCATTTAGACCATCCGTTTCGCTCTACATTATCAATCCCTTCTACGTCCATTAACCAAGATTCGTATGTTGGTAATGCTTCCTCAGTAATGGTATCCCCCACTAAAGTCACCCAGAAATCATATGGTAATTCTTTTGCAATTTCACGTAATTCTTTGACCTCATCAAAAAAAGTATCGCTTTGAGAATTAGGCAAAAAATCTGTTGGTTGCCATATTTTTTCTACTGGAATTAGATACTGATCGACAAAGCTATCTACGTTTTTTTCTAAAAACTGCATTACTTCTAATCGAATGTTTTTTATAGACATTATATATAAATTAAATTTTTATTCCTTGAACAACTGCTGTTTCTGTTTTTTCCATTAATTCCGCAAAATTATAATCTTTAACCGCTAATGGTTTGTGTACTACAAAGGTAAGATGATTTCCTAAACCTAAAGGAAAAAATCCGTATTTAACCATTTTCCAAGAATTATTTATGCTTATTGGAACAACATATGCCGATGGAGCGTATTTACACAAAATTTTCAACCCGCTTTGAGCAAACTCTTTTGGTTTCCCTGTTTTACTTCGCGTTCCTTCCGGAAAAATAACTGCCGTACGTTTGTATTTTTCAATATATTCCGACAATCCTTTGATAGCTGGAATGGCTTGTTTAGGGTCTTTTCTATCAATAAGAACGGAACCGCCATGACGTAAATTAAAAGACACGCTTGGAATGCCGCTTCCTAATTCTTTCTTACTGACAAATTTACAATGAAATCGGCGGAAAAACCAAATCATAGCAATAATATCGTACATACTTTGATGATTGGACACAAAAATCAAAGGGACATTTTTAGGAAGGCTTTCAATATTTTCAAATTTATAGGTTGTTCCTAAAAGATTCGTACATTTTAATAAGAAAAAATTCAGATAATCAACACTTTTTTTGTGGGCTTGATAGCCAAAAACACGAAAGCAAACCCACTGAATTGGGTGAAAAATAACCAAGGTAAGACCAAAACATAAATAATAAATTATGGATATGGGATACGAAATTAGTTTTTGCATGCTTTAAAAATTTGCCACAAAAGTAAGAAATATATTTTTAGCCCGATTTAAATCGGAAACAATATACAGGCTCAACGTTTAATCGTAACTTTGCCAGTCAAAATCCATGTCTTTTTTCTATTAAAATGAACTTCACTTACCCAAAAAACGAAAAGCTAAAAAGTAAAATCACCATTGGATTATTGTTTTCTGAAGGGAAATCAGTTTCTAAATATCCGTTGCGATTGGTTTATTATTCGGGTGCTTTGGGTAATCCTGAAAAATCAGATGAAAAAATTAAAATGGGCGTTTCCGTTTCGAAAAAACACTTTAAGAAAGCCGTGGACCGCAATTATTTCAAACGTGTGTTGCGAGAAACCTACCGTCTCAACAAACATTTATTGATTGATAATCTGGATCAGCCTCATGCTTTTATGTTTTTTTACCAAAGCAAGGACCGCTTGAGTTATGAAGAAATCAATACCAAAACCATCCAACTATTTGAGAAGTTTATTGCTCAAAACAGTAAAAAACCTTTTCCAGAAAGTGACTCCAGTTTAGAAAATAAATAAGTCCAATTTTACTAAATACCGTAGAATTGCGTTTACACTTTATCCTGCATAATTATTGGTGATTTATTCTTAATTTAGTACTCTCAAATTTAGTCCAAAAAGCCATGAATTCTTTTTTCCAAAAAAAAATCATAATCCCTATTGTCGCTTCGGCATTCCTATATGTTGGTGTGAGTTTCAAAGACGATTTTTTTGAAATCGCCAAACAAATAGAGATTTTCACCACCCTTTTCAAGGAATTGAACAAGAACTATGTCGATGAAACCAATCCTGGCGACTTAATGGACAAAGCCATTAAAGGCATGTTAGCCAGTTTAGATCCGTATACCGTTTATTTTAATGAGCAAGATGTGGTCAGTTTTAAAATAAACAATACCGGAGAATATACTGGAATAGGCGCTTTACTTACCCGAAAAGACGGCAAACTCATCGTAAAAGAGCAATACAAAAACTTTCCGGCTGATAAAGCAGGGCTCAGAGCCGGTGATGAAATTACCCAAGTAGGTGATATTCTTTTATCTGATTTTAAAGACGATGCCTCCGAATTATTTAAAGGTGCAAAAAACACTAAAATCGACATCAAATACATCCGTCAGGGAAAGCCCTACACTACCCAAATTGTTCGTGATGAAGTGGAAATAAAATCGGTTCCTTTCTTTGGTAAAATAGATGCTGAAACCGGGTATATCGTTTTATCCCATTTCAACAACAAAGCTTCTGTAGAAACCAAAATGGCATTGGAACAGCTAAAAAACGAAGGTGCTAAGAGAATTGTTTTGGATTTAAGAGGCAATCCCGGAGGTCTTTTAAATGAAGCTGTAAATATTTGTAATCTCTTTGTTCCGAAAAATGAAATTATAGTAACTACAAAATCCAAGATCGAAAAATACAACAATATTTATAAAACTACTAGAGAACCTGTTGACACTGAAATTCCTTTGATCATTATTGTAAATGGAAAAAGTGCCTCGGCTTCAGAAATTGTTTCTGGTGCTTTACAGGATTTAGATCGTGCCGTGGTATTAGGAAGCAGAAGTTTTGGAAAAGGATTGGTACAAGTACCCATTAATTTAACTTATGGAACGCAACTAAAGGTGACCATTTCGCGCTATTATACGCCTTCCGGCAGATGTATTCAAGCGCTGGATTACGCCCATAAAGACAAAAATGGATTGGCCGTAAAAACCGAAGAGAAGAATTATAATGCTTTCAAAACCCGAAAGGGAAGAACGGTTTATGACGGTGGAGGCATTCAGCCCGATGTGGAACTTGATGAAACAAAATTAAGCCCGATAACAAATGCATTGGTCAAAAACGATGGCGTTTTTAATTATGTGACGAGTTATTATTACAAAAATCCAACTTTAGGCAATACTATACCAACGATTTCTGATGCGGATTTCTTAGACTTTAAACAGTTTTTAAAAGCCCAGAAATTCTCTTTTGACACGGAGACAGAGTTAGCATTGAAAAGCACTTTGGCGGTAGCCAAAAAAGAAAAAATAGACGGATCCATAACTGCCGACTACCAACAATTGCTGTCTACTTTGCAAAAAAGCGAAGATGCTTTATTGGATAAAAATCAAAAAGAAATCAAGAATCTGATTTTAGAGGAAATCATTAAACGCTACCAATATCAGGAAGGTTTATATCAATATTACATAAAAAATAATTCTGAAATCAAGAAAGCCGTTAGCATTTTAAGCAACACTTCAGAATACAAATCCATTTTGAAATTGTAATGCATAAATACTTTAAAATAATCCTTTTTTTGTTTTTTGGACATCTTTCAGCCCAACAGAAACCAGTACAAACAGTCTATTTTGATTTTGATAAATATGATCTTAATGATCACCAAATTAAGACCATAATCGATTTTGCAAAAAAATCAGACACTACAAAAATTGAATCTATCCAAATTTATGGCTATTGTGACGACAGAGGTGACAATGATTATAATTTTGAATTATCGACAAACCGTGTAAAAACAGTTCAGGACATACTCACTTCCAATGGTTTCAACAAAAATAAAATTGTTGTTATTGAAGGTAAGGGACGCGTGATCTTGAACAAAGACTCCGAAGGAAACATCAATGAAACCAGATCTGAAAACAGACGCGTCGATTTGTTTATGGTTAAAAAAAATAGTTTCGGAAAAGGCATTTACAATTCTTTTCAAGAAAAGCATAAAGTTGGTGATCGTGTTTATTTAGAAAACATACTATTTGCGCTTGGAAGTAGCGCCTTGCCATTAGAATCGAAAAAAGAACTAGACAAAATCGCAGCAATATTGCAAAAAAATCAAAAACTAGAATTTGAAATTAGAGGACATGTATGCTGCACCCCTAGTTATTATACAGATGCAATAGATGAATTTACTCATGAAAGAAAACTTTCATTTAATCGTGCCCGAAATGTCTATCTTTATCTAATCTCCAAAAAAATTAGTCCACAACGAATGACTTACAAAGGTTGTGGAAATAAATTCCCTTTGAGTAAAGGAGCAGCTCTTGACCGAAGAGTCGAATTTGTTATTTTAAAAATATAATTATACTTTCTGCATCTCAATATGCGGAATATCATCTTCTAAATACATTTCGCTGGTTTGCACAAAACCTTGACTTTCGTAGAATTTTTTCAGGTACAATTGGGCGCCAATGGTAGTTTTGCTTTCGCCAAAATGAGACAAAATCCCTGTAATAGCTTCACGCATCAAGTCATGCCCCCATTTCCTGTCGCGGTAATTTGCAGCAACGGTTACTCTTCTGATAGAAGCATTATCAAAACTGATTCCTGCTTTGAAAAGTCGGGCATGAGTGGTTGCAACAAAAAAATATCATTTTAAAACAAAAAATTAAGACTTAAAATCAAATTCCATTTGGTAATTGATTTTAATGGCACTATTATTGATTTTTAGGACTAAGACTACAAAATTATTGTGAAAAATCAATTATGAAAAAACTATACTTGTCACTAACCCTTATTTTTTGTTTGTAAATAACCTATTGTCAAGATACTATTAATAATTTAAAGGAAGTTGTTGTAGTTCGTAAAGAATCCAACAGGAAGGAAATAATAGCGATACTTAAAAAAATAAAATATAATTTAAGAGAAAATTATGAACAAGGTGATACTAACTATTTGACAAATCATTTTGTCTTAAAAGACAATAAAGACACATTAGTAAATAGAAAAATGTTAAACACTTTGAATATTAAAGTATTGAGTAAAAATAATATCCAATGGATGTTAAATAATGATTCTAACAACTCTTTCAATGCAGATATTTCTGCTTATTCAAGATTTGAACCAGAAATAACTGAAGATCATTGGTTTGCTTTTCTTACTTATTACAACAGTTTAAACGTCGTCGATTTTGATTTTTTCAATATTAGTAATGATTATAAATATCAGATTTCAAAAGATACAGATATTACCACAGTTAAATTTACAGCTTCTAGATTTCATAGTGGTTATTTTACCTTTAACAACAAAAATTATAATTTAATTCGAATTGCATTTATGAATACAAAACCTTATGATTTTTATGTTTACGGTTGGCAAGGCAATGAGCAACATTTAGAATTTACTACAAAATGGAAGTATTACAAAGAAATTATCAAATTAGATTTCATAGAAACAAAAAGAGGTAAATTATTATTAGTAAACTTAGATGCTATGCAAGAATTAATAAATTTTGAATTTAAAAGATATAATGAATCTAAAAGAATAATCGATAATGGCATCAATATGAAATTTTATACCACTTTGCAAATGAAAATTATTCAGTAGAATTAAGCTCTTTTCATCTCAATATGCGGAATATCATCTTCCAAATACATTTCGCTGGTTTGCACAAATCCGTGGTTTTCGTAGAATTTTTTTAGATACAATTGTGCTCCAATAGTGATTTTGCTTTCGCCAAAATGATGCGCGATTCCGGCAATTGATTCTCGCATTAAGTCATGACCCCATTTTCTGTCACGATAATTAGCATCAACAGTTACTCTTCCGATTGAAGCGTTATCAAAACTGATTCCTGCTTTGAAAAGCCGGGCATGAGCTACAATTTCACCGTCAAATTCTCCAAAGAGATGTAACGCCAGCTTGTCTTTACCGTCAAGGTCTAGATAAACACAGTTTTGTTCCACTACAAAGATCTCACTTCTTAGTTTTAGTATATCATATAGTTCATGAACAGTAAGCGCCTCAAAAGGCTTAATTTTCCATTCTAATGCCATTTAATATTCCTTTTTAATTTAAATTACTTTTTCTCAATTTCAACCGATTTTATAATGGATTCCAACTCATGCATCAAGTCCCGTTTTTCCTTTGACGGCGCATAACATAAACCTTCCAAAACCAGAATTCTATTAGATTCCTTGTCTATAATGGCATAATTTATAAAAGGACCCGCCATAAAATCATTTTTTAATTCCCAAGTTCCTTTGGTCTCATAAGCTTCTTTCCCGTCAAGAGTAATCTTTGAAAGATATGGCGCATAAGCTTCTTCGGTAATCATATTCGTATTGGGTTCTGTTCCGCTGATATATAAATTACCTATCGAATCCCGCATTTTTATGATATTTGAAATCAAATTTGGGTTCTTTTTAATGGAGTTTAAAGGAACCTGATAAATTAGCAAACTTGTATTTCCACCAATGATTTCCTTTTTTAACCACATGAAATTGCTTTTGTGAAGTACATACATATAACCGGAAGGAATCTTTATGGAGATCTGGAATTTATTACTGATCAATTGTGGATTAAGTAGCAACTGACTATTGATTTTCTGGCTTTCGGCTATTTCTCCTTGCTTAATCAACTGAATCATTTGGGAAGCATTTTTTTCTAAGCATGCTATGATATCAGCCCCGGTTTTTCCTGAAATATGAAACACATTTTGAGGTGATGCGTATTGATTTTTCTTTATTTCAAATTTATTTTGCTGTTCTTTCTTTACCACGATAATCGCTCTGGTATCCGTCATGAATCCCTCCAGAAGTTTAACCGGATATTGATTTATGGTAAAAAGTGGTTCCTCCTGTGGCAATCCAATTACTGGTGATGCAAACTTATTTCGAATGCTGTCCCCTATTTCACCATTCCATAGCTGATCATCAATAATTACTGAAATTGTATTGATTTTTCCCGCCGTTTTACGATGTAAATTATCGTTCTTCTTTGTACAAGAAAAAAACAAGAATGGAATAAACAGACATAAAAAATGGATTTTATTCATTGATTCGGTAGGCTATAAAAATGTTAATTACCAAATAAAGAGAAAAAAGATCAGCTTTTGTAGAAAAAAGCAAAAAACTATTTGTGGATTTTTTTTAATTGAATGTTCCTAAAATCAATTGGAGAACCTTCATAGTTTAAAGAAATTTTTCCTTCTTTGGAAGATACCTCAACACATTCATTTACTAATTTTCCGTTCAAATATTGGGTACATTTTCCGTTGAATGATTGAATGAGAATTGTATTCCATTCTCCATACGGGTTCTCATTACTGCTAAATTTTGGAGAAACTACACTTGCACCAGCCTCAATCAATTTTCCGTTTACTTTCGCTGTTACATTATCCAAAAAAATAAAATCGCCAGTAGTATTTTCTTTTATTTGAAATTGAATTCCTTTAGGCCAAATGTGATCGGGTGAATTTGAAGGTATGTTGTACATCACACCACTATTTTTTTTCACATCACCTCTATAAAATTCCTTTTCTAAATTCCACCTGAACTCTAAACTTAATTCAAAATTTTTATACGAACTATTCGTCATTAAATAGCCATTATTCTCTCCGTGCATTCTAATCATGCCATCCTTAAAATCATAAGCTTGTGATGGTGCTACTCTATCGTTGCTGTTTTTAGTATACCCATACCAATCCTCCATTGACAAACTTTTTTGCTTAACAGCACAGGAACTTAACATTATAAGACAACCAAAAATTATTTTTTTCAACATTATAATACTTTATTTAAAACGGAGAACTTACGTATTTTATTAGCGGTTGAAATTAAGAAAATGAAACTTAAACTATTCTAGTTTATCCGTTTATTTTTAACTTCATTCCGGGTTTTATATTCCCCCCGCGAATATCGTTCCATTTTTTAATATCTGAAATGGTTACTCCAGGATATTTTTGTGCAATGCTAAATAAAGAATCTCCTTTTTTTACATAATACTCCGATGCCTCTTTTTTAGAAACCGAAGCTATATTTTTTTTCTTGAAAGAACTGGAAGAAGCTTTATCAGTAGCAATCACAATTTCATTTTTGGCAACAATCAAAGTAGCACCCAAAGCAATATCGTGATCTGACAAACTATTCCACTGCTGCAGATCAGTTAAAGTAGAACCAAATTTCTTAGCGATATTCCCTAAATTGTCTCCTTTTTGAACCACATATTCGATGTCTTTTCGTTCTGGATTTGAATCCAATTCTTCTTTATTGACTTTAACTTCAGAAGTTGCTACTCTTCGACTTTCAGAAATTGTTTCTGTAGGAACTGTTTCCACTTTTGGTTCTTTCCTAACTGTTCTTAAGACACTTTGTTCCGAAATGATTTTTAAACTTTTCCCATAAGGAACAGCATTGCTCCTCAATTTATTCCATTTTTTAATATCAGAAATGGCAACGTCATATTTATCGGCTATTTCACTCAGATTATCTCCGCGTTTTACTTTGTAATATTTTGTTTTAGGAAGCGTAATCCGTTCCGTGGTATAATTCATCGTATCACGCACAACAATTGCTTTTGTAACCTGAAATGGTTTTTCACGAAGTGTTAATTCATGTTCGGCGTACGCATAAATTCGGTCTTCATTTGAAACAAAAACAGCTATTTTATCTTGTGGCAATCTTAAAAAATGATTTTCATCGTGATAAAAAGGAATCACATTTAACTTGTACGATGGATTCAACAACTGCAATTGTGCAACGGGAACGTCCAACAAATCTGAAATTTGTTTGAACGACATTTGCTTTTTAATCCGGATGGTATCCGTAGCAAAATGCTTAATTATTGCTCTGTCCGGTTTTATACCGTGTGCCGTATGGTATTCATAAATGTACATTGTTGCTAAAAAAGCAGGCACATATCCCTGCGTTTCTTTTGGAAGATTTTTTCTGATGTTCCAATAATTTTGTTGCCCGCCAGAACGTCTGATTGCCTTGGAAACATTTCCCGGTCCAGAATTATAAGAGGCTAAAACGAGATCCCAATCGCCAAATATCTTGTACATATTAGACATGTATTGTGCCGCAGATTCAGAAGCTTTCAGAGCATCGCTTCGTTCATCAATATAGGAATCAATTTTCAAACCATATTGCTTTCCGGTTTGATACATAAACTGCCAAAGTCCTGTGGCGCCAACTCTTGAAACTGCTTTTGGGTTTAAAGCGGATTCTACAACTGCTAAATATTTTATTTCTAAAGGAACATTTTGTTTGGCAAGCGCTTCTTCAAAAAGCGGGAAGTAATACTCCGAAATCGCCATCAATCGTTCAAAAGATTTCTTTCTGTATTTTAGAAATGATTTGATGATGTTTTCCAAACCTTGGTTGTATTCAATATTGAAAGGTGATTTTGCATCCATCGCCGCCAGTCTTTCTTTCAAAAGTTCCGTAGGCAATTCATAATCCACTTTTTCGTCAATATTGATGTTTTTTATATCATCCGTTATATTGTTGAATAAATCTAAGTTGGTTAATTCCTTCATCCACAAGCTATCAACACAAGATGCCATTTCATCTTTTACGAAAGTTTTCTTGATAGAATCTAAATAGGATAATTTTGGTTCTATTTTTATAATATCTTTATTTTCAATGACTTCTTGCGAAAACAAATGCACGGATAACAATAGAAATAACGATAGGGTGGTATTTTTTATATTCATATTTTAATGATCAAAGGCCTATATTTCAAACGATTACATTGGTATTTTTTACAAACATAATAGGTTAAAACTGAAAATTTCTTTAAATATTGTTAAAAATGCAACTTTCAGTTCAATTATGAAGAATTTTCCGTGATTTCATTGTAAAAATTCCTTTTAAAATACAATTCATCAAATTTTTTAGAACTAAAAAAACCTTAGCGACAAATAGTTCATCGCTAAGGTTTCTTAGTATTATAGATACGGTATTTTTAAATCTGGATTAGCTTAAAAGAAACCCTTTTTAAATCAATGTATTAGTCCAATATTGCAGCAATTCCTGGCAATACTTTTCCTTCAAGCATTTCTAGCATAGCTCCTCCACCAGTTGAAACATAACTCATTTTGTCTTCCAGACCAAATTGTTTTACAGCTGCTACTGAATCTCCTCCACCTACAAGTGAGAATGCTCCGTTTTCAGTTGATTCAGCGATAAAGTTTCCAAGTGCAATTGTTCCATTAGCAAAACTTTCCATTTCAAAAACGCCTAATGGACCATTCCAAAGAATAGTTTTAGAATCCATAATTACCTTTTTGAAATTTTCCAAAGATTTAGGTCCAGCATCAAGTCCTTGCCATCCGTCAGGAATTGCTTCTACATCAACAATTTGAGTATCGGCAGTATTTGAAAAAGCATTTGCAGCTACAACATCAACCGGAATGTGGATTTGAACTCCTTTTTCTTTAGCCAATCTCAATATTTCCAATGCTAAATCTTGTTTGTCATCTTCACAAATAGAATCTCCAATTTTACCTCCTAATGCTTTTACAAAAGTAAATGTCATTCCACCACCAATAATCATGTGGTCTACTTTATCCAAAATATTCTCGATAACCGTAATTTTAGAAGAAACTTTAGATCCACCAAGAACTGCTGTTACTGGTTTTTCACTATTTTTCAAAACTTTGTTCAAGCTTTCGATTTCTTTAGCCAATAATAATCCGAAACATTTCTCTGTTGGGAAGAACTGAGCGATAATTGTAGTCGAAGCGTGTGCTCTGTGCGCCGTTCCAAAAGCGTCATTTACATAAATATCACCAAGTGACGCTAATTCTTTTGCAAAAGCAACATCTCCAGCTTCTTCTTCACTATGAAAACGTAAATTTTCCAATAATAAAACTTCTCCAGCTTGTAATTTTTCAGCAGCAGTTGCAGCTTCCACGCCAACACAGTTTGAAGCAAACTGAACTGGTACTCCTAGCACTTCTGAAGTTGTTTTTAGGATGTGTTTCAATGAAAATTTTTCTTCAACACCTGATGGTCTGCCTAAATGTGACATCAAAATTACGCTTCCGCCTTGAGCAAGAATAGCATCAATTGTAGGTTTTGCCGCTTCGATACGAGTGGCATCTGTTACGTTGAAATTTTCGTCCAAAGGCACATTAAAATCAACACGTATTATTGCTTTCTTATTTTTAAAATTAAAATCGTTTAAAGTTTTCATTAAGTATATTTTTAGTTTGTTTTTTTTGAAAGAATAACAAATATAGAACTTTTCAGGAACTAAAAAATAAGAATAGTTTGAAAATTAGGGAAATCCACTAACGAAAACGTTGTAATTGTCTCAAATTATCTGTTTTTTAGAATTAATTTCAAAAAACATTCGCCGCTGAAATCGTTACTTTATGCAATTTCTAAAACGATAAGAAGCGCATTTTCGGATAACGCTTCCCATTCTAACGAGTCAATTCCGGACAAACTTAATCCGTCTTTTGATTCTAACAACCGATTTTCGACTTCAAAAGCACCATTAATTACAAAAATAAAAATGCCGTTCGAATTGTTCTTTAGCGAATAAAATCCCTCTTTTCTTGCGTCATACATTCCTATAAAACCCAATGTGTTTGAAATTTCAAATAATGGAATCAATTGGTTTTTATTGGTTAAACCAAAATGAAACTGTTGCAAATTGTTTTCTGAATCCTGAATTTCAGCATTGAATCCTATTTGTAAATAACTGACATTTTCTTGCTCATAAGAATTAATAAGTTCGAAAGACATTCCTTTTTCGGCAGAAACAATTCGGATTTGTTCCACTGGTATAAAACTTTCATTTCCCAAACTGTCTTTGTAATCTACTCCGCCAAACAGCGGTAAAATAAGCACTGCAGTATTGGCTTCCAAAACCGTTTTCATCGAATGTTGGGGCGCAACTATTATTTCATTTAAAAAATGTAAAATCCCGAATGGTTTTCTACTTTCTTCGAAATAACTTCCAAAATTAAAAGTAGAAAAACAGCCATGACCATTTGACACCAACTGGCCTCTCGATTCAGATTTGAATATTTGTGCAGGATTTTGTTTTATCATAAAAATAGTCTTTACAATTAAACTATAAACCTGCAAAATTTTAAAATCTTACAGGTTTTGGTATTGTTTTTTATTTACTAATTCAAAAAACTTAACCCGTAACATTTATGGTGTGTTCCAAGACAAATCCTTCGGCAATACTTCCGGTAATTGTTGACAATTCATTGGCCACACCATCTGAAAACACATTATCAGAAGCATTATACGTGTAACCCGACATTCCTTTAGAATATCCATTGGCTGTAGAAGCATTTACTAACACAACAGCGCTAACTGCACCTTCAGGAAATGCAATTTGAGTAACCAATAACGAGGTTCCCGAAGCATTATAAACATGAACATGAATGTGTGTTGCTCTACCACTGTACCATCCCGGAAAAATAGATTTGAAACTAACTATCCCATTTGCATTTGTAGTTTGTCTCCCTCTTAAAAAATGAACTGCCGTAAAATCTGCTGATTGCATTCCTGTTCCGCCATATTCTGAATAATAACCGTCCTTATCGCAATGCCAAATATCTACAATGGCGCCCGCTAACGCTGCACAATTGGCATTGGTGTTTTTTATGGCAACATTAATCGTAAATCCTACTCCAGTTCTATCATTCACAATGTTAGTTGTTACTAGTGACGAAGGTGTTTTGGTGGGAAACGGTCCGGCAGTTTCTGAGGAAGTCACAGTACAATTTCCTGATGTAGAAGTAGAACCTGTAGTTCCTGTTGAAGAATTCGCATCATCACTGTTACAGGCCTTAATTATAGGAATGACTAAAGATCCTAATCCTAATAATCCCAATCCTTTTAAAAATTCTTTTCTTTCCATAGCAAATCCACTTTTAATGTTACAGTTATAAAAGTATTTAAATGTAAATAAGTGCTGAAATTTATGAGGTAACCGAAAGATTTTATGCGGTAAACAAATAAAAATCAGGCTAAATTTGTAATTTTTTAACAATAAAACAACACGCTTATTCTTTATTTATTAGGGCAAAAAAAGCACTTTCATAACTCGCACCCACCGGAATTTCTTCCTGATTGATATAAATTATTTTGTTCCGCACCTTTTCAATTTTAGAAATGGGAACAATAAAAGAACGATGCACTCTTATGAATTCCGGAACAGGTAATTTTTGAAGAATTGCTTTCAAAGTCATTCTGGCGACAATAGTTTTTTGATTTTGTATGTGAATTTTAAGGTAATCGTCTAACCCTTCAATATATAAAATATCCGAAAACAGAATCTTTATCAAACTATAATCAGCACGAATAAAGAGATAGCGTTGTTCTGGATCTTGATTTTGTAATTTCCATTGCGAAAAGGCTTTTTCCACCGCTTGTTGAAACCGTGAAAAAGAAAAGGGTTTCAAAATATAATCGGTGGCACTTAACGTAAATCCTTCGACTGCATATTCAGAGTATGCAGTAGTAAAAATCACCATCGTTTTATGTGGCAAATTTTTAAAGAAATCAATCCCGGAAATGGACGGCATATTAATATCCAAAAACAATAAATCAACAGGATATTTCTTCAAATATTTGAATGCTTCCTCCGATTTAGTAAATGTTTTTTGCAAATCAACGTATTCTATTTTATCACAAAAACTTTGTAAAATATCTAATGCTGGCGGCTCATCATCGAGTGCAATCGCTTTTATCATCCTACTTTTATCGTTAAGATTACAGTATAATTCTCCTGATTATCATCAATTTTCAACACATGGTTGTTGGGATACAAAAGAGACAATCTCTCGATTGTATTTTGCAGTCCAATCCCGCTATCCGATTGAATGGATTGTACTTTATAATTAGAAACAAATAAAGTTA
Source organism: Flavobacterium arabinosi (assembly GCF_048158725.1). Taxonomy (NCBI): domain Bacteria; kingdom Pseudomonadati; phylum Bacteroidota; class Flavobacteriia; order Flavobacteriales; family Flavobacteriaceae; genus Flavobacterium; species Flavobacterium arabinosi. The sequence continues at coordinate 583,032 of NZ_JBLNKX010000001.1, read as the reverse complement.
AATAATCTCCAACAATTGTAATCCGAATAACGATATCAGAATTCTGATTTGGGTTCACTCCGTGCTTGAATGCATTTTCGATAAATGAAATTAAAATAAGAGGTGTGATACATTTCCCAAAAGCATTCCCTTCTACAACATAATCAACTTTTACGGTATTCCCCAAACGGGTTTTTTGAAGCTGAACAAAATTGTTGATATAATTAATTTCTTTATCCAAAGCAATCACATCATCATTAGCATTCGTTATGATATACCGCATCAATTCAGATAATTGTACCACAGCATCAGCCGTTTTATCATCTTTTTTTATGGCTAAAGAATAAATGCTATTCAATGTATTGAACAAAAAATGAGGATTAATTTGTGCTTTCAAAAAAGATAATTCCGATTTCATTTTATCTTTTTCCACTTTTTGCAACCGAATATTAATGGCAAATAACAAACTGGAAACAACTCCAATTAAATAAACTAATGCTGTGTGCCCATATTGCGTTGGTGGCCCTCCTATTGACCTTAAATCCATAGGTTTGGGTCGAGGCATTCCTCCTTTCGGCGGGTTTCCATGTCCAAAATCCAAAAAATTACGCTCCGGATGATCTAAAAAAGTTGAAATCCATAGAAAAAACAATAAAAACAGTACAATGATGGTAAAGTATAGCAGCAGTTTTTTTGAAAAATAAACTTTCGGGATTAGATAATAATAATTGAAGTAAAAGAAAAGCAGCAACAGAAAATAGATCAGAAAATAGATCCTGTCATGACCATTACTTGCTAAATTCGGCAAACTAAAAATACTTCCAGATGAAGTAAACGCATACGGCAACAACATAAATGCCAGACACAAGCACAAATGCAACAGATAAAAGGAACTATTTTTTTTCATGAATACCACTTAACCAATCAAATTTATGATTCTTATTGGAAGCATTCAAATTATTGCGGTAAAAACATCGATTGTTGCGATTTCTATCCCATTTAAATGAATAGAACCTATTTAAATATGATAAATTATAGCCTTAAAATTAATCCATTTGAAATATTAATCGTGAACCGGACTTTGCGTACAAGGACAGTTGCTGATACCTGCCAGAAAATCAAGTCCAATTGTAACGACATGTGTTCCTGTATTAAAGACTGCCAATTGATTGAGGGTAATCTGGTAGGAATACCCAAAATAAAAATTAGACTTTTTAAAACCAAGCATTGGTCCCACATTTAATGGTTTTAACAGTTGATCGTTAAGAAAGCGATAGGATATTCCAGCCCAGTAATAATCATCATATTTATTAAAATGTCTGTATTTTATATTCACGTCGGTACTGGAACGTTTATCGCTCGCAAATAATTGATAGTAAACAGAAGGTTCGTATTCTACCCTACTATTAGTAGGACTTTTAAAAACATATCCGGAATAAATTTGATAATTCAAAAGTAAACTTGGCTCTACACCCATGTACTTATCAATATTCTTTGTTAAAATGTTACTTGCATTAAAACTGAAATAAAATGCTTTGTTTCTATATAAAGCTCCTACATCAAAGTTATTATTTGAATTAGATCTATTGTCAGTAATACTAGGGTCTATAACAGGAATTTCATAAGTAGTGTTAAAATTATTAATGTCTATTCTAAAATTATTAATGTTGTAGGAGATTCCAAAAGACAAGTATTGTTTAGAATAATAATCCAGTATTAAATGATGTGCAAAAGAGAATTTTGCACCCGTTTGTCTAGTATTTCCATTACTGTCATTGTAAAAAGACACTCCTACCCCTGAGCGATCCGCAATTCTAAAATCGGCGTAAACGGATTGATTTTCTGGGGCATCTTTTATACCAACCCATTGGGTCAACCCATTAGCCCTAATTTTAAGATTATCTCCAATCCCTGCGAATGTAGGTGAGATTACGAAATGATTATCTGCTAAATATTGCGTAAAAACCGGCAAATTTAACTCTTGGCTATAACCCGAGGTTACAGTCAAGAGAAGAAGTGCTATTATTTTTTTCATTTGAATCATTTTAATTTGGGAAAAATTGGTCATTAGTGTTTATCTATTATCTGTAAAGGGTAAAATGACCAACAAACTCTCGAGCGTCTTTCAAATCATTCAATTTTAAAACATACCAGTAATCTCCGGAAGGAAGTTCGTTACCATTGTATTTACCATCCCAATATTGGCCAAGACGATAGGTTGCTATTTTTCGACCGTATCTGTCAAAAACATCGAATGTCAAGTCTTTATAATTGATAGTACATCCAGGAGCCCATCCATCCATTACTCCGTCACCGTTTGGTGTAAAGTAATTTGGAATACAGACATCAATAAACTCAAAATACCTACTGGCAGTAGCAACGCAACCATTAGCATCTGTAACAGTCACCGTGTAATCTCCGGATTCTCTTATAATAAATGAATTAGAACTTCCATTAGATTCACCATTGAAAGTATATTGATATCCTCCTGCTCCTCCAGTAGCTACCGCTACAATTTCATTTAATCCTCCATCATTCAGCACTAATGCCAGCGGATTAACCTGCAAAATATCGAAAGTCGCAGTTCTTTGGATACATCCATTGGTATGTCTGACATCGATAAAATGGTTTGCACCCGGCACCACATTGGTAAATACATTAGTAGGTTGATAAGGTGCACCATCTAGTGAATAATCCAGATCGGTAAGATCAGTTATGCTGGCATCTACTTTTACAGTAACTGAATTACTTGCCGAATTGTTTACACAACCGTAATCCACAATGGCTAACGGATTTATTTTTACCGATTCCGGCATAACAACATCAAATTCAACGGCACAACCATTGGCATCCCTAATATAAACCGTATGGGTTCCTCCTGCTAATCCTGTGAAATCAAATTGTGTCTGAATCAAAGTACCTGTTGTATAAACTCCGTTTGTATTATCTAAACTGACACTATACGGCATGGTTCCTCCAACAATATCAATATTAAATGCTCCGTCTTTATCTCCAAAACATATTTCCGGAAGCATTGATCCTGCAGTAAGCGAAGGAACTATTGGATTGGGTTCACTAATGACAATACCTGTGATGTACTGATAACATCCATTTTCGTCCTGAGCGATAATGTCATAAAGACCCGGTTGAAGATTTACGAAAATTCCTAAATTAAAAAATTGATCCAATCTAGGAGAAATAGCATATTTAATAATACCAGTACCTCCAGAGGCAGCAACTGTTATTTGTCCGTTTCCTTGTCCGAAACAAGTAACATTAATTTCAGTATGTACTACACTAATTGAAGTCAAAGGCTCTTTGATAACTATTGGAGTACCTGTGATTATATTACAATCTCCACTGTCCACACGGACTTTATAATTGCCTGCCGCCAATTGGGTAAAATTGCCTGGTGTAATTTGTGTTGGTGCCGGAACAATAGGTATTCCTGCCCCATCCAGTAAGGTATAAGCATAATTCCCTAAACCTCCCTGAGCACTGGAAACAATTACTCCTGAAAGATCTCCTTTACAATTGATTATAGCATTGATAGTATTCACATTCAAAATAAGTGTTTCCAATGTTACGATCTCAATATCATTTGAAACAACACCAACGCAACCATTAGCATCCATAACATAGTAATGATATGTTCCAACTGGTACCGAGAAAGTTACTGATGATGCAAATGAACCTAAAATAGTAGTAAAAGCTGCATTGGCACTATAGGAATAAATTCCTGTTCCACCCGTTGCACTCAATGTAAGCATCGTTTGCGTCAAACAGGTTTGCGTAGAAGCTACCACTAAACTAGATTTTATCTTTGTTGGTTCAGTAATAACAATAGGACTTGAAGTAGCCGCGCAACTGTAGCCATCGGTCACGGTAATCGTGTATGTTCCTGCGCCTAAACCATTAAATACAGGAGAAGCTTGCGGACCACTGGCAGTAGCGGGAACTAAAGAAGTGGTATTTAACGTGTACATATAATTCGATCCCTGACCACCTGAAGGTAAATTGACTGTAATCGTAGCGGTCTTATCTCCAAAACAACTTAGCATCGCTATATTTGAGCTTGCCGTGACGATGATTGGCGTTGGGATTGCCAAAGTTACGCTTGTTGTAGCCACACACCCTTTTCTATCTCGTACATTTATTGTATAAGTTCCTGCTATCAAATCTGTGAAATTACGCTGAGTAGAATATCCTAATGTCGTTGGCCCTGTTAATTCAAACTCATAGCCTCCTGGCCATCCACCAACAGCTGATACCGCAATACTTCCATCGTTATTACCTGTAACACACGTTACCGCAGTATGGGTTTCGGCTATAGCCAAAGCTGCTATAGGTTGGGTAATGGTAAAATTTTTGCTCATTGAGCAAAACGGACTATTCGTCAATGTAGCAGTAATAGTGAACGTACCGGATACCAAAGTATTAATAGTGATTGGTCCTGCAGTTGCAGCTGTCCCAGCAGTAACCGGATTACCAAGCGCATCAACTATAGTATAATTGAAAGGTCCGGATTGATTCGGATTAGTTGCCGTTACTACTCTGTCGATAAAAGTGACATTAACACTACCGTTATTTCCATTAAAACAAGTTACATCAACAATTGTGTCTATTGTAAGGTCGAAAGTATTTGGATTATTTACATAATGCACGTTTTGTATACTACATCCAGTATCTAAATTTTCGACTGTAATCAGGTAATTACCACTATTTAATCCTGTGAAAATTCCAATCGTATTGGTAAAATTATAATTAGCTCCAACAACTCCTGTAGTCGTATTAGAATCAGCTACAGTATATTGCAGATTCGTAGGTGTTCCTCCGATACTGCTTACCGAAACCGTAATATCTTCCAGATTCATACAGGTAATGGCATTATTCACGGCAATATTTATTTTGTCTAAAACAATAAATGGGTTTAGAGTAATTGCTGATGAAGCAGCACCCATACAACCTTTATTGTCATAAACGTTTACCGTATAGGTTCCGCCCAATAAATTAGCCTCAGTATATCTATTGCTGGCGCCAAACTGAACTCGAGTTCCACCTTTTATGAATTCATAATTGGTATAGACTCCAGAACCTCCCGTTACTCCTGTTACGGTAATCGTGGCAAAGTTCATTGCGTTTGAACCTGAATTACAGCCAAATTGCACCACGGTAGGAGCAGGAACCGTAATAAGATTAGGTTCATTAACCGTTATGGTTTGAGTTGCCACACAACCTCTTCCTGAAGTTACGCCAATAATGTATGTTCCTGCAATCAATCCACTAAAAATAGTTGAAGTTTGTGTGGTAGCACCGCCATCAATACTATAAGTGTATATTGGATTATCATTCACACCCACAGCAGGAGTGTTCATAGTCGCGGCAATGGTACCATCGTTTCCTCCATTACAAGTAACATCCGTTTTTGACAGAGCAAAACCAGTGATTAGAGTTGCTGCTCCAAAAGTTACCGGAATAGACTTGGTACAATTTGTTGTAACATCTCTAACAGTAACTGTGTGTATTCCTACAAAAATGTTAGTAAAATTTACGGAAGCTTGATACATTCCTGAGTCTATACTATATTCATAATTGCCCGAACCTCCAGTAGCTAAAAGCGTTAATGTTCCATCCCCATCCGCACAACTTGGTAAAGCGGTAATATTAGCCTGTAATTGTAAAGCAGGCAAAATAACAACTAAAGCGGTTGCTGTTGTCGAACAACCATTTTTGTCTTTTACAATTACATCATAAGTTCCGTGAGCATTGATGGTAAAAGTTGGACTCGTTTGGAATCCGCTTCCTATGCTGAATTCATAAGGCCCCACGCCTGTTGCCAAATTTACGGTAAAAGTATAATCGCCTGTTGCGCTTGGACATTGACTTAAACCGCTAACCGTGATTCCTGATGGAAGCGGATCTGTCGCAATGGCAATTGTTAACGGTGTTGTTATCACACAATTATTTGTGTCTTTCACATACACATCCCAAGAGGTGGCAATAGCTTGATCTAAAACTGCCGAAGCGGATGTAGAATAAGTTCCTGCTGGTGCACCGCTTATCACATACGAATAACCGTAAGGAGCAACGCCACCAGAAGCAGTTACGCTTACTTGGGCACCAAAATTACAGTTGGCATTAATAAATGTATTTGCCACTAAGGCTAACGGGGCAGGTTGCGCAACAGCAATGAATGTTGTGGCTGTACATCCTGTAACCACATCAGTTACAACTATAGTTTGCGTACTTGCGGTACTTAATCCTGAAACTGTTATCGTTGGATTTGATTGTGGTAAACTTACAGCTCCTCCGTTGATTGAATAAGTATATGTGCCTGAAAAGTTCGCTACAGTAAACAATACCTGTCCATTGGTTCCTGGATTACAAGTCACATCACTAATCAACTGACCTGAAACAGTAATATTCGTTACCGGATTAACAGTATATGATTCTTGGTAAGTACAGAAATTGGCATCCGTTACCTGAAATAAATAGGTATCGGGCAATAATCCTGCGAAGATTGCACTTGAAACGCCCGTAACATTAGATGTTGCACTTGCAGGAGACAATATCTCGTAACTTAATGTACTAACTCCGTTTGTTGCTGTCAAGCGAACATCGCTTGTCATAGCCAAACAAGTTACTGCCGTTGAAACAAAATCTAAATTTGTTGGTGGGTTCAATGCAGGAACATTTACTATTGCCGGAACAGTACTTATACAACCATTAGCATCTTTAATGTAAGACGTTACCATTCCTGCACTGTTTGTAGAATAGGTATTTGATGCCGTATAATTCACGCCTCCATCAAAACTATACTCATAAGAACCTGTTCCTCCGCTTCCTGTTACGGTAACAAGAGCAGCTTGAGTCGCATTGCCTGCACCGCAAGTTAATCCTTGGGTTAAAAATGCAGTTCCGCTAACAATGGTTGGTTCTGTTATTGTTAATGAACTTGTTGCCGAAGCACAACTTTTGCTGTCTTTTACAACAACTGTATAGGTTCCTGCTGCATTCAATCCTGTAAATACATTTGAAAGCTGGTAAGTTGCGCCATTGTCAATACTGTATTGGTATGGTGCAATTCCGTTTGCCGCCGTAATCACGATACTGCCGTCGGAACCGCCATTACAACTTACATTGGTTTGAGTAAAAGTAAATGTTGGAGTAGTTTGTGGAGTTATCGTTACTTCCGAAGAAACGGCTTGACAACCTTGACTATCTGTTACTCTAAAAATATAGCTTCCTGCGGTTGATGTCGTTAGTACATTACTGCCCATCGCCGTATAACTCGCTCCAGCATTTGTAGAATATTCATATAAAGTATAAGATGTCGTGCCTCCACCAGCAGTTAATGTTACAACAGCATCCGGACTAGTTGTGCAATCCAACTCTTTTGTCAAGGCAGCATTTAATAATAATTGTGGCTGTACGATATAATCTACCACATTCGAGCTACAACCATTGGCATCTACAATACTCAATTGATAAGTACCCGGAGCATTAATGATATAAGTTGGGCTCGTTTGATTTGAACCGTTAATGGCATAAGTCGCAGGACCTACTGCTACTGTTTCACCAATCGAAAGATCAATCGTTAACGGAACTCCTACAAAACATTGTGAAGCTGGCATAACGATAATTGGCAGAGCATCTTTTGTAATAGTTATTGCTAATGGTGTCGTTATAACGCAATTATTGGCATCTTTTACATACACATCCCATGATGTTGCCACAGCTGGATCTAAAACTGCCGAAGCGGAAGTAGAATAAGTTCCTGCCGGCATACCGCTTATCACATACGAATAACTGTAAGGAGCAACGCCTCCAGAAGCGGTCACGCTTACTTGGGCACCAAAATTACAATTGGCATTAATAAATGGGTTTGCCACTAAAGACAATGGTGCAGATTGCGCAACATTAATAGATGTTGTAGCAGTACATCCTGTAACCACATCAGCTACGACTATAGTTTGTGTGCTTGCGGCACTTAATCCTGAAACTGTTATCGTCGGATTTGATTGTGGTGCACTTACAGCTCCTCCGTTGATTGAATAAGTATACGTCCCCGCAAAGTTTCCTAACGTAAACAATACTTGCCCATTGGTTCCCGGATTACAAGTCACGTCACTAACCAACTGACCTGAAACAGTGATATTTATTACCGGATTAACAGTATATGATTCTTGATAGGTACAGAAATTGGCATCTGTTACTTGGAATAAATAGGTTCCCGGTGTTAAATTAGCGAAAGTAGTTGTCGTTTGTTGCGGTACTATTATTGGCGAAGGTGCAATGGTTTCATATTGCAATATTCCAACTCCTCCCGTATGACCCGTAATTTCAACTGTTCCAGGTGCTAAACAAGTAACTGCTGATGTTGTGCTGAACGTCAAATCCGTTGGTGGAATTAAGGTTGGTACATTTACAGAAAGCGGCGTAGCAATTACACAACCATTGCCATCTTTGATTAAAGCGTTTACATTTACGGCAACATTTGTAGTAAAGACGTTGTTAGAACTATAACTAGCACCACCATTAAAACTGTAATAATAAGGAGCTGTTCCCGTTCCTAGTGTAGTTGTAACAGTTACGGTTGCAGATTGTGTCGCATTTCCTGCACCACAAGTTAGTCCTTGGCTTAGGTCAATCGTTCCCGCAACAGGAGTTGGTTCAAATACTGTTGCTGTTCCATTAAATATACAATCATAACTGTCTTTAACCTGATAATTATATACTGTCCCGGCAACTGATCCTGCCAAACCTCCGTAAGTTACATTTGATGTAAATCCATTTCCATTAAAATTAAACGTATAAGGAGGAACTCCCAGACTTGGAATAATGGTTATGCTTCCGTTAGGTGTATAGTCACAAGTAGCATTTGCTATGATGGTTGTTGCAGTAGGATTCTCTATAGGTTCTATCGTAATCACATTCGTTTCTACGGTACACCCATTGGCATCGGTGATTTCAAATTGATAGTTTGTTGTTGCGGGCATTGGTGCAGGACTGAAAGTAAAGTTATTTCCCACTATGTTTGTAGAAGAACCATATCCTCCACCGTTGATGCTTACTTTATAACTGAAAACACCCTGTCCATCGAAGATATTGGTTGTAATTAGGGCATTAACATCGCCTGTAGTACACGTCCACACTTTATTTAGAACCGAATTAGCCGAAACTTTTTTATAAAGTGTGATACTTTCAGTGTCAACACAACCGTTTACATCCTGAACACTTATGTTGTAAGTTCCTGAATTGAGATTGGAAATTGTATAAGAATTAGGTGTTCCGGGTACAAATGAAAAATTCTGATAAGCACTTCCATTCACGCTAATACTATAAGGCGCAACTCCGGCTGTAGCTTCGTTAACTACAATTTCGAAAGCTCCTTCTACGGCGCATTTGTCCGTAGCTGCTAATGTAATAACCGGTGACGGATCTAAACTTAGGGTAATCGGGAATGACTTGATACATTTATTGGCATCCATAGCATACACGATATAATTGCCTGAATCTTTTTCGAAAAAATTGTCTGTTGCCCAATTCGAATCAGAAAAAGTAGGTGGTGTATCATCGGATGCATCACCAATCGTTCCATTATCAGGTAAAATCTGGTATTGGTAAGGAACAGGAACTGACACTTGCGGAGGCACAGCTAGTGGATCTTCTCTGGAAACTGTAGTTCCTCCTTGGGCAATGGCCACTATTTGCCCCGCTTCTGAACTACAATTATCATTTTTGACTACCGTTGCATTAACTTCTAAATCAGTTACCGATTCGTAGATATCAAAAGGAAGTGTAGCACTACTACAACCGTCATTAGTTCCTCCATGTTCAGTAATTACAACATAGTAAGATCCCGGAGAAAGCCCTCCAATCAATGGCATTGTATAAGGATAAGCTCCTACGGCAAGTCCTGAATCCTGATTTGCTGGATCTATTGGAAAATTCGTCAGCGAATTATAAACTACATAATCTATCGTTGTTGGCGGACTATATCCTATAGGCGCGGTTGGCTCTTTGTCCAGTGTAATAGAAACCGTACCATCTGCAGCACCTTTACAGGTAACATCTGTTACGACTCTTAAAGTAGCTAAACTGGTCGCTTTTATTGTTGCAACACTTGCTTGTTTAATATAAGAACAGCCTGTTGCTGAATCATACACAATAAATGAATAAATTACTCCTTGAGTCAGTCCGGTAAAAGTAGCTGTTGGTGTCCCTGGTGTATCTTCAGTAATATAGGGTGCATCTGGTACGCCTGCGATAACATTAGGCACACCCGGATACAAACCGGATACAGCATCCCTTTGATATATGGCAAAGTAAAATGGACCAGCACCCAACAATCCCGAGGTAGCGGTAACTTTAACCGTACCACCGGCAGAACAACTTGCAGTCGATTGAATATCAATTGTTAAATCATTAGGCGGAGATGTAACTGTTATGTTTTGTTTTAATGTACAACCATTCGCATCAACTATACTCACAGCATAAGTACCATAATTCAATCCCGTAAACGTAAAGTTTGTACCAGGATTGTTGCTTTCTGTTTGTGTTGGGTCACCAACATTATTGGTCAGAATATAAGTATAGGGCGCCTTTCCACCTAATCCTGAACCTACATCAACTGTAATAGACCCTAAATTTATAGCAGGTGGAGGACCAGTACATGCGATATCTGTTTTTGACAGAGTAAAATCTAATGCATCCGGCTGACCAATGATAATTGTTTCTGAATTCGTACAGCCTTTACTGTCTTTTACAGTTACTGTATAAGTACCTGCAACTAATCCTGAAAACACATTAGAGACTTGAAAATTTGTACCATCTATATTATAAGTAAATGGCCCAATTCCTTTATTAGTATCAATAGTTGCTTTTATGGATGCAGTAGCTTCACCATTACAATAGATATCCTGGATTTGGTCAAGCAATGTAATCTCTGGATCCACTTTTGGATTTATCGTAATTGGATTACTTATTTTTTTACAGCCATTAGCATCAGTCACTTCAAACAAGAAGGTTCCGGCAGAGTTTGTCGTGAACACATTTCCAGAAATGCCTGTCGAACCATAGGCGGCTCCATTAACCGAAACCAAATAGCTGTATGGTACTTTTCCTCCACCGGCATCGATTCTTATCGTTGCATCTGTTGGAGCAATACAATCTAAATCGGCAGTCAAAACAGCTGTTGCAGTCAATACCGGATAAACCATTATGGTTGTCGTGTTTGTACAACCATTTCCGTCTTTTACGGTTATTGTATAAAGACCTGTGGCTGTTAAGGTAAAAATAGGGCTTGCTTGAAAGCTTCCGCCAATACTGTAAGTCAACGGAGCCACTCCTGTTCCAGTGGCGGTAAAACTATACGAGCTGCCATTAGAAGTACATTGATCAGTAGTCAATGGAGTTGTTGTTACCGTTGGCATTGGATCCAACGTTACTGTTGTCGGTAAAGGAATATTATTGGTAACACAACCATTGGCATCTTTTACATACACATCCCATGATAGGTTTGCTCCTGAATTAGTGTCAACAATTATTATATTACTGTTACCATAAGTTGTTGGAGCGGCAGCACCTGAAATTACAGCAGCATAGGTATAATTTGGCGTTCCGCCTGATGGAGTTACCGTAATTTGTGAATTATCATTGTTACAATTCACATTTGAGGCTGCGGTAGTAAACATTAAGGCATCTGTTGGTTCGGTGATTGTTATTGAGTTATTTGCAGTACAACCAGTAGCTTCGTCTGTAACTGTAATTAGATAAGTTCCAATTGGAAGTCCGTTTTTGATAATCGAGGTACTAGTTTGTCCTGTTAATGCTGCTTGACCATTAAAAACATAACTGTAGGTACTAGAAAATCCAGAAACAGTATATTGAATACTACCTGAATTATCACCTTTACACAATACATCATTTAATTTATTTCCCGTAAGAGCAATTGGCGTAACCGGATTTACAATGTGTGATTCCGTATAATAACAACCGTTGGCATCCGTAACTTTAAAGATGTAAGTTCCCGGAGATAATCCCGCAAAAACACCTGTTGTATTTGATGTCGCAGCAGCAACTGGAAACACAATTTCGTAAGTCAAAGTCCCGACTCCTGTTCCTGCTGCAGGTGTTACCGTAACCGTACTCGTTGTTGTATTACAAGTAACGGCAGAGTTGGTTATAGTACCAGCAGTAGGCGGGTTTAATTTTGATAGGATAATGGAGTTTCCTGCTGTACAACCGTTCGCATCCCTAACAGAATAAGGAATCGTTTGATCTGTTCCGTTATCATTAACGGTTAAGGTATTGATATTGGTATAGCCGCCACCATTAAAACTATATTGATAAGGCGCTGTTCCTGTTGTAGGAAGGGGAATTATTATTGTCGCTGATTGTTTGGTATTGGTAGCGCTACAGCTAAAAGCTGTGGCTGTGGCTGAAGCAACTAAAGTAGTAGGCTGAGATAAAGTAACTGTCTTAGTAATAAAACATTCTTTGCTATCCTTAATATAAAAAGTATAAGTTCCATCTCCAAGACCTATGAATAACGAACCCGAAACATAAGTAGTTCCATCACTGCTGTAAGTATAAGGTCCTACTCCACCTGATGGAATTATTTGTACTGAACCGTCCAAAGCGCCATTACAAGATGGATCAACTTTGGCAGGGGTTGCCGTTATCGGAACCAAAGGATTTACCGTTGCCGTGGCGGTACTGATACAGTTGTTGGCATCGGTAACTCTAAATTGGAAAGTTCCAGCTACTAAAGTCGAGTAGACATTGGTTCCCATTGCGGCATACATGCTTCCTCCATCTGTGGAAACTGCGTATGAATATGGATTTTTTCCTCCTGCAGCTGTTACTGTAATAGTAGCAGCTGGTGATGCTGTACAATCTAATTCTTTTGTAATCGCTGGTAAAACTGTCAACTGGGGATAAACGATGTAAGTTGTTGTCGCTATACATCCGCTGGCATCTTTAAGACTTAAAGTATAAGTTCCCGAAGCATTGATTGTAAAATTTGGACTGGATTGATATCCGCTACCGATGCTGTAAGTAGGTACTCCCACTGATGTTCCGATAATGCTAATGTTTATTGGTGATCCAACATAACATTGGATGGCAGGCGTATCAATTGTAGGTAAAGCATCGCTAATCACGGTTACTGTGGTGGTTGCGATACAGCCTTTGGCATCTCTTACATACACATCCCAAATTAAATTGGTTGCCGAGTTGGTGTCAACTGTTATAATGGTACTATTGCTATAAGTCGTCGGAGCGGTAGCACCCGAAATTACTGCTGCATAAGTATAATTTGCTGTTCCTCCTGAAGCAGTTATGGTAATTTGTGATTCATCATTGTTGCAGTTAACATGGGTTGCGGTTGCAGAAGATGCTACTAAAACAGAGGGTTGCGTTATTGTTATTGAAGCATTCGCAGTACAACCGGTCACCTCATCAGTAATCAAAATGGCAAACGTCCCGGCAGATTGATTGGTCAGGTTAATAGTTGTTGCTGTTTGTCCCGTAATAGTTGAGCCTCCATTAACACTATAACTATACGTTCCTGAAAATCCAGAAACAGTATATCGAACCGCTCCTGTATTTCCTCCATTACACAATATATCGCTCAATTTGTTTCCGATAACCGCAATTGGCGTAACTGGATTTACAACATACGATTCTGAATAATAACATCCATTGGCATCGGTAACTTTAAAGATATAAGTTCCCGGAGATAATCCCGCAAAAACTCCTGTCGTATTCGAAGTCGCAGCAGCCATAGGAAAAGTAATGGCATAGGTCAATGGTCCCACTCCATTAGTTGCCGTCGCCGTAACGGTTGTTGTTGTAGCCGAACACGTTATTGGTGCGGCCGTAAAACTCAAATCCGTTGGTGGATTTAATTTTAATAATGTAACGGTATTGGTATAAATACAGCCTTTGGCATCTTTTACGGAATACGAAATGATTTGATCTGACCCGTTATCATTTAGTGTCAAAGTATTGGTATTGGTATAACCGCCTCCATTAAAACTATATTGGTATGGCGCTGTTCCTTTTGTTGGAACTTCTATTGTTATTGTTGCTGATTGTTTGGTGTTGGTTGTGCTGCAACTAAACGCGGTTGCCATTGCCAAAGTCACTAAAGCAGTAGGCTGTGTTAGAGTAACCGTTTTAGTAATAAAACATGCATTGCTGTCTTTGATATAAAAAGTATAAGTTCCATCTCCTAAACCTGAAAATAACGAACCCGAAACATAAGTAATTCCATCGCTGCTGTAAGTATAAGGCCCTACTCCGCCTGATGGAATTATTTGTACCGACCCATCCAAAGCGCCATTACAAGAAGGGTTAACATCGATAGTGGTTGCCGTTATCGGAACCAAAGCATTTACCGATGCCGTAGCGGTAGTGATACAGCCGTTGGCATCTTTTATTTGAAATTTATATATACTGGCAACAGCTGTTGTATAAGTAAAAGTAGTTGCCGTTGGTTGCGCTATTGTTCCCGGACCTGTTCCAGAAAGTACAGTTACTGTAAAAGGAGCCGTTCCACCAGAAATGGTTGCTGTAATTACTGCATTAGGACTGGTAGTACAATCCAATGTCTTGGTGGTATTGGCCACGGCAATTAATTGAGGAGCAATGACAATATTATTGATTGTAGCTGTACAATTGTAACTGTCTGTAACCACTATGTTATGGGTTCCTGTTCCCACACTGGTGAAAGTATTACTGTTTTGAGCCGCAGCACCATTTAAACTATAGGTAAACGGTGGCGTTCCTCCTGAAGCATTTACTATTAACGAGGCTTGATTCAAGCTGTCAAAACATATATCTGAACCAGTATCCAACGTAACAGTTAAAGTTGGTGGAGCTACAATATTTATCGCAGCACCAACAGCACTAATACATTCATTGGCATCTTTTACAAAAACAGTATAATTTCCTGTAGGCACATTGGTAAACTGTGCGTTTAATTGGTATGGTCGAATTACTGCAACTCCGGCAGCATCTCTTATTTCGTATTGGTATGCCAAAGTTCCTCCTGCCCCAACTGGAGTAACGGTGGCCCCTGTAGCACAAGTAGCTGCCGTAGTTACCGAAGCCGTAACCGTAAGAGGTGTTGGAGCCGTGATAATTTGAGAAAATGTTTTAACACAAGTTCCAGTTGAAGTGGCATCGTAGCGTATTTGAACAGCATAAGTGCCATTGGCCAATCCTGTAATCGTGTAAGGAGATGTCATTTGGGTGAACCAAGTCACTCCATTATCATTAGAATATTGAAAGCCTTTTGTAGTATCAAAATTTTGAGCCGCGATAGTAATTGTCCCGTCAAAAACTCCTGAACAACTTATAGCTTTAAAACTTGTAATAGCAGCGGTAAATGCGTTTCCTGATGCTACCACGAAATAAAAATCACTTTGTGGAATACAGGATAAAGCAGTACTTGACGAATTATATTTAACCGAAATCGTATGATTACCCGAAGTTACTCCAACAAAAATATTTGAAGGGATATTTGTATTTGATACTCCATCTAAAAGATATTGATAACTATAATTTGCATTTGGAATAGTTGTAACTGTTACCGTACTCGTTGCAGTACCGTCACAATTAAAAACAGGATCTGTAGCCGCAATAGTCGGTTGTACCGGTCTTGGTTCAATAATTATATTTGGCATTGTGTAAATACAGCCATTAATATCTCTAATGTATAATGTATAATTCCCTGGCGCCTTATAAGCATTGCTAACCGTAGCCCATGTCGCTTGATTGTCAAAACTATATTCATATGGAGCAGTTCCTCCTTGGGGATTGGTAATGCTTATTTTTCCTTCTCCCGATGGGCCACAACCCGCTAATTCAGAAACTCCTGCAGAGGCCGTTAAAGCAGCCGTTGGTTGTGTTATGCTGACTACTTCCATAGTCCCATAACAAACAGAAGTACCCAAAGTATAACGTACAATTGTGTTGTACGTTCCTGCCACTAGATTGGAAAAAGCCGAATTTGCTGCATACGTAACCCCATTATCTATACTATAAGCCAGAGTATAACCATTAGTATTAGTTACATTAAAATTAATTGCACCGGTACTGTCATTGTAACACTTAATATCTGTTTTACTAACCGTATAAACTGGCGGGGGTGTTGCAGCGACCGTTATTGTAGTAGTTGCTCTACAATTATTACTATCTTCAACAATTACAGTATATATTCCACCAGTAGGAAGTGGATTTGTAACTACAATTTGTGGAATAAATTGGAAATTGTCAGTCCCGTTAATATAATAGGTATACGGTGGTGTCCCACCTATAGGATATACCGTTATTTCCCCATCCAAACATGTAAATGGTTTAGTAAGTGCTGAAGTTGCTGTTAATAAAGCAGGTTCTTTTATTTCAACATCAGTCAAATAATCACAACCATCATCAGTCCAAACCCTTACTTTATAAACACCTGGATTTAAACCCGAAAATGTATATTCACTAGCCATTATTGGCCCCACACTATTAACCAGTGTTGTCCCTTGATAAACACTATAATAATATTGTGGAAGAGCGTCATAAGCCCGTAAAATAATACTTCCACTATCTCCATTACATAAAGGTTGTATTGCTTCTGCCTCCCCTTTAAAATTACGCTGTCTGATAAGTATATTAGGCACAGGAAATTTACACGGATTGGTAGCCACTCCTATCTGTTTTATATAAACCGTATGATATCCTGCGGCAACAACAGGGAAATCGGCATTAGGGAATATATTACTGGACTGGTATATTCCATTACCTCCTCCGTCTAAACTATATTCGTATCCAGCGGGAACATTTTCAACGATTATCTGCCCAACGGTAGTACAAATAATATCTTTAGTCCTAAAAGTAGGATTTAAAAGATTTTGATACACATTGAAATAAAACCGACTAAAACATCCTCCGGTATAATTTATCGTGATCCTGAATTGTCCCGAAGTATTTGCATTATAATTAGCCCCTGTTCCTACCTGACTCCAAGTACATGCATTATCTTCATTGGCACAATTTGGTATGGCTACAGCACAACTTCCCTCGTTCAATTTTTCCCAAACAATTGATAAGGCATCGGTAATCCCTGTATTGATTGAACGGATATCCCCCAAGCCACAAAGAAAGATATTAGGTAATAATTTTCCATTGTTTGGACAGGTTACTACCTGATCCGCAAAAGGGATAACGGGGTTTGTAACCGTGTTACCAAAAGGGATTACAGTGATCTCTTCAGTAATAGGCAAACATGTTGATGTGGATGTGGAACGAACGTAATAGATTCCTGTTTGTGTCGCCGTAAACGTTTTATTGGTGCCAATAATTGGTGACCCTGTAGAACTGGTTGACCAAGAATAATTATTATATCCGTCTGAGGCTGATAATACCACACTGGCTCCACATAGAACTACTTTTTGAGTAAATTTACAATTAGTAATGTCCACCAAAAAATTTGTAGATTGAGGGGAACCCAATTTACAGGCGGTCGAGTCAAAACTACCTTCTTCTTGAACTATTTTTGGATTAATAATACCGCTATAAGTTGCGAAGGCCTGATTCATAATTATGTTAGAACAAGCATCACTTAACAAATTACAATCTGGAACGATTTGGACATTTAATCGTATTGTATAAGTAGATCCATTGACTAATACCGAACTATTCGGGATCTTAAAAATAATTGTCCTTGTAGTCGCATCATAGGATTGTAATGTAGCGCCTCCTGCGTTAGTATAATCTATGCCGTTTGCCGAATCAAAAATAATATTAGTTGGAAGTACATCTTTTATGGTAAAATTATTCACATTGTCATTACCAACACTTTGATAACTAATCTCATAGGTTAAATATTGCCCTAAAACAACATTAGCTCCACCTACATTAACCCCTGAAGTGTTCTTTACCAGTTTGGTTAAGTCTATTTTTGGTGAAATAATGTCTACGGCATAAGCATTAAAAAAAACAAAAACGGGATCTGCTTGTCCTTTAGCCACTTGCAATGTAAAATCGGTAGAAGTTTGATTGTTATTAACATACTCAGGCTGTGCTGACTTCACTTCCAATACACCAGTATCATACCCCAAAGTGTTAGTCCCCGAAGGATTCCTTGGAGTTGAAACCCCATTGGTATTTTCAATCGTAGAATTAAAAAATCTATTAGCAGATCGTAATGGAGTTGTAACTTCTTTTGTTCCAAATTCCAGTTTAGTTCCCCCTTGAGGTTTATCTCCATCTAAAGCTGCATAGGCAAATTGTAAATCTATATTACCCGATGGTGGGGTTATAAATCCCGTAACAGGAATTTTTTCAAAATGAGAAGAATACACATGACTAAATCCATCGAAGATATTAAATGATTTCATGTGAAGACTAGGGTCTTCGTAAACCACAAAAAGAGTCCAACCAGCGGACAATCCCGTCGTGCCATTAGAACCCAAACCCGCAGTAACATTAGCCACAGTATAAGTGCCTGCCAAACTTGATAAACCGCTTAACAAACCAGTCACATTAGCGTAACAGGCATAAGGCTTATTCGCATCAGGAATTATGGGATTGACAGCCGCATCATAAATTACCTCGCCGGTTATTTCATTGTATGTTGAAGCTCCTGGCAATTTCAATTTCACCTTATTGATATCTGTCCTGCTACCGCTTTGAAGCATTGCTCCCCAATACAAAGCGGCGTAGGCAATTCTATAACAAGAACTGGGACTGCCATCTTTTTGTTTTGGTACTAAAAGATCAGCACTACTGGAACTAAAAGTAGTGACATCACTATCAATATCGATATACTTCATCGCTATGTCCTGATTGGATTTCGTATTATCGTTAAAAGGAAGATTGTCTTTCCCCAGAATATTATTTCCTGCAACAACCATACTACCTCTAATATCAATCTTTTCCCTTATAGAAAAAGCCTTATAGGTTTGAGAGTAGGATGTTAAACTCAACAATACCATTAAGAGCGCTAAAACCGTTTTAAAAAAAATAGTTTTTTTGGTCACTTTTAATAGCGCATCCCTTTTTATTTTAACAACATCGCCTAAAAGTCTGGTCGGAAAAGAAAAGGCAGGTTGCCCAAAGACGGTATAATTATTTGCTGAAAAAAAAGCAGCAATTAGTAGGTAGTTTTTTAATTTCATTGGGGCAAAATTATTGTTCCAAGCAATAATGCCTGAAGGTTTTTTATTAATTTAAACTGACTCTCAGGGGCATGAGGGCTAATTTAAAATTGCATAAAACTGGACTTATTTTAAAAAAAATTAATTATTACTGTCTTTTCATAACGGATTTTTATTTATTAATTTTCAATTTTAGCTATAGACATCTTACCATTATAAGGCTTATTCCCTTTTGATTGTAATGCTTTTTTTGCTTGTTCTATAGTATCAAATTTGTCGTAGTAAATAAAATATTTACTTGTATTGATATCATAAAAGAAATCTATATTTGATTGGCCCGCTGCTACTGATTTTGTTAAAAACTCATCTCTTTTAGCAACATCATTATGGACCGCAACTACTAAATAATAACCACTTTCGACATTTTTAATGTTTTTTAAAATTTGCATATTTGACTGCTCATCACCATAATCAAAATCTTCAGTATTTAAAGGAACTGCGCTAAAAGGGGTCTTCTCTTTTATTCGGCTTAATGTCGCTTTATCTTTCAAATACCTACTTTGATCATTCTCAAAACCTGCACGTTTAATTCTTCTTTTTTTCTCAATTTCTGTCTCAGCTTTAATTTTTTCTAATGAAGAAATTAAATTCACATTTGCCTGTATTACTTTTAATTGTTCTGCTTTTAGTGTTTCTATTGTTTTTAAATAATATTGATTTGTTGCATCATTTTTATTAGGCACTTTTTGGATTCTTTCTTTGTATAAGTTATCTAACGCAATAATTTTTTCATTTTGAGTTTTGTTTACCCCAGCTATTTCTAGTTTTAAAGCTTCTAATGCACTGTTTTCAGCAGACACACTTTTGAAAGGTTTTGGCTCACTTAAAATACCTTTATCACTTAAATCATTTTCCTCTTTTAAATCTTTAAGGTCTTTTTCTTTATTAGCGACTGTCGAGTTGAGTCGAGTCAATAATTGCTGTTGTGTATTCTTAGAATCTTCAACTAATTTGGTCAAATTATCCATAGATCTAACGTTCGCATCCTTAGGTGTAGTATCTAATTTCGCTTGTATGTCAGCATCTTCTTTAGCTTTGGCATCTGCAGCTAATTTGGCTTGGGCAAGTGCAGCTAATTTTTCCTGAGCTAACGCATCGGCTTTGGCTTTAGCATCTACGGCTAATTTTGCTTGCATGTCAGCATCTGCTTTGGCTTTGACTTTAGCATCCGCAGCTAATTTTGCTTGAGCGAGAGCATCTGCTTTGGATTTAGCATCTGCAGCTAATTTTGCTTGGGTAAGGGCATCGGCTTTGGCTTTAGCATCCGAAACTAATTTTACTTGCATGTCAGCATCTGTTTTGGCTTTGGCATCCGCAGCTAATTTTACTTGAGCGAGAGCATCTGCTTTGGATTTAGCATCTGCAGCTAATTTTGCTTGTGCAAGTGCATAGGCTTTGGCTTTAGCATCAAAAACTAATTTTGCTTGCATGTCAGCATCTGTTTTTGCCTTAGCATCCGCGACTAATTTGGCTTTAGTATCTGCGGCTAATTTTGCCTGAACAAGAGCTTTGGCTTTGGTTTCCAAAATTAATTTTGCCTGGGCAAGCGCATCGACTTTGGGTTTAGAAGCAGGATCCAACTTGGGTTTAGCATCTGTTACCGGTTTGGTTATCACCTGAACATTAGTTGTAAGTTTGGCTTTGACGGCAGCATCGGCAATCAATTTGGCTTTAATAGCAGCATCAGCCACAAGTTTGGCAGAGGCGGCAGCATCCAACTTGGCTTTGTTATCAGCAGCTAGTTTAGCTCTGGCTTCGGCAATTTCTTTCAGTTTAAACAGTCGGATTTCTTCTTTCTCAGCAATCATAGCAAGTTTAAGTTCCTTCAGTCTTTGAGCATCAATTGGTGATAAAATTGCTGATTCCTTAGGTGTTGTTGGAACTGATTTTCTTGCATCCACAGGAAGAATAATAGAACCTTCTTCCTCATCATCACCATAATAATAGGAATTACTTTTAAATTTATAAGCCAAAACTATTTCATGAGAAGAACCAAAATTTGATAGATTGCCAGTTGCTTTTTCGAAATTATACTCAATAGAAATTTTTGGAGTGATATTCATGCCTATTCCTCCAGACATTCCATATACAGTATTATAACCTGCTTGCGCCCATACTCCTTTTGGAATGGCAAACATCATTAAACCTGAAATGATAGTTTTGTCTTTTTTTAACTCTGTCTTAAGTAAGGCAGAAAATTTACTTTTATCAAAAAAACCATACGTGTCTAAATATCCCGTATGCATAATGTGTGCTTCGATGCTTTTTTCGGGATCGTCTTCTATGATCTTAGAAGTTTTAAGATTATATAAGATCAAATTATTGACCGATAGACCAAAATCAAGAAAAGCGGTTCCATAGTTTACACCTGGATTAACCGTAATTAAAGAATTTGAAGGTATATTTTCTAATGATGGATCTGGATAATTTGTAATAACCTTGGATTTATTTAAGCCACTTTTATAAAATCCTATATTCATTCCAAAAGTTAAATTACTATCTTCTTGCAGTATAACATTATGAGCGAAATTTGCAACAGCACCAAAAGTGGTTAAAACGCCATAATTTTGCTGGAATAATCCAATGGCGATTCCTTCATTCTCGCTAAATCTTCCGGAATAGCTCGCTAAATAGGTCTGCGGAGCATCATCAAACTGAACCCATTGTCTTTTATTATAAAAACTGATATTTGTACTTTGTTCTCTTACAAAACTAAAGGTTGGATTGATAAGGAATTTATTAAACTTCAAAGAATTTCTGATAGGTAATGAAAACGAAACAACTCCGTCCTCATGATCTTGAGAATAGAGTATTTGAAGTGTACCGTAAAAAAAAACTATGAATAGTAACGCTTTCCTCATATTATTTTAATACCGTTATTGAACCCTTTTTTACTTTTTTGTCTTGAGTGGTTATTATGTAATAATACACTTGATTGACATTTTTAAAATCCAATTTGTTTTCAGGCCAATTATTTTGATAATCATTTGTTTTAAGCACTATTTCTCCCTGAGAACTCAATAATAACACTTCAGTATTTGTTCCGCTTATATATTCTTGAGGAATAATCCAAGTGTCATTTATGCCATCGTCGTTAGGACTTATTAAATTTGGTATGTTTACAACATCTGGAAATGAATTGGGATTAACTGTCGTGTTTACCGTAAAAGGAAATTCACTTGAAGTACCGCATCCTGTAGTTTGAGTAATTACTACCTTATAGCTTCCTTTACTTTTCACATCATAAGTATTTCCTGTGGCATCTGGAATAACAGCTTCATTGAGATACCATTTATAATCAGGATTCGAAGCTGATGTGGTTACGATTACTGCTAGAGTTTCTTCCGGCGAAATAGTATTTGTATCGGGAACATTGATACTGCTGGTGAATTGATAATTTTGTAAATTGATAGCAGCATTAGCCACACAACTACCAAAATTGACAGCTACAGAATAGGCCCCTATCTGATTGGTTGCATACGTTTGGCTTGTTGCTCCTGATATAGCCACATTATTTTTATACCATTGATAACTATTTCCTGCTGACGTTGTCAATGTCGTAGCACCTGAACTTGAACAAAAAGGATTCCCAAGACTGGAAGTTATTGTGGTTGGAGCCGAAGAAGTAGCCTCATTTACGGTTACCCTGTTGGAATAGGAATCTGAAGTACAAGAACCATAATTGGTCTCAACATAATATTTTCCGGGTTGGTTCACGCTTAAACTTTGCCCTGTAGCTATAGGAGTTAAACTTGGTTCCTTAAACCAATTATAGGTTAACGAAGGGTATTTTAATGGGGAATCGTTTAATCCTGTGCCGGGATTATCTATCGTTAAAACATAACTCCCACCTGAGCAATAAGTAGCGGTCGAAACAAAATTATTAATGGAAAACGGAGTATCCTGAGCTTTGTAATAGGCCGAAAAAGCAGAAGAATTAGGACTCGTGGCCGCTGGACTTGTACTTTTAATTCTCAGTCTATATTTTTCCCCGGCAGTTGTATTTGGTACCGGAAAAGTTAAAGTTGCAGGAGAAACGGTAACAGTACCCGCGCCAGAGGTAAAAACAACAGTGGAACTGGTAAAGCTTCCGTTTGGATCGGATAGTTCTACTATAAATTGATTTGCAGAATTCAAACCCGAAACTGGTGAAAAAGAAAAAGTTACGTTAAAAGTATTAAACGAGGAATTAGCACAAATTTGACTAAACGATAAAGCAGGAGTTCCTATAACTATCTGAGCATTAACATTATTAGTTAAAGGCAAAACCAAAAACCAAAAATAAAAAAAATATTTATTTACAATAGTAGTCATTCCGCATGTATTCTTTATTTAATAGCATTCATATACATATCTAATCGCCGCTTTTCATTATTTAAACTTTTGTGTTTGAGATAAAATCACTCGAAAACGGTAGTTGTTTTAATGATTGCTTAGTGCGGTTATTTTAGCAATTCGCAATCTAAAGTCAGGCTTTTTTTCATTTATGAGGTCAATAAATGTTTCCTTATTATCACTTTGAGAATACACATTAGAAAACGCACTATTGCCGTACCAATTCTCTAAATCTTCGTTATTAGAATTATATTCTGTAAAAATATTTCCTTTGCAAAAATTAAAATACATCGCTTCAAATTTTATTTTTTTTAAATTCTCTCCGTTAATTTCAATTTTATTATTCAATAACACTGCGGGGTTAAAACCAGAAATAACACTTCTTCTAAATTCGATATTAGCATTTTCTGCAATATATACGGCTTCCTTAACTAAGCCCGATTGAATATCGGCACTTATATTTTCGCTATTATTAATCAATGTTAAATTGGTTGCGGTAACCAATGTTTGTTTTTTAGTAAAATCCACTTCTTCTTTTTTATCATAAGAAGCAACATCTATACATCGAGAGCCTGTATTGCTTGTTAAATAAGAAGAACGAATTGCTAACGAATTATCAATTCGGCATTGTGTTCCAAAATTAAATTTATAATCATCACTACTTGATTTAAAAGAAACCATCTTATTCAAATAAAGTTCTCCGCCAAATATTTCAAAGGAATCACCCGCTGAATAACTTATCATTATGTTTTCTAATATTGTTTTGTTACCTACACCCGCTAATAATAACGCATTAAAATTACCTAAACCTTTAATTTTTTTTCCAGCAAATTCTATTCTTACAAATTTTAAAACACCCGAATTACTACTTGCATTAGTACCTCCATAAAAAGTTAAAGAATTATCTAAATCAAAATTTATGGCTGAAACATTTCCAAATTTATTTGTCGGTGCATCTCCCAGTATAACTATTCCTCCCCAATCTCCTGCTTTTTTTACACTTCTGTTAGAAGTAAAAACGATTGGATCCGTCTCTAAACCTTCGGCAATAAGAGTAGCTCCTTTAGTGATAATAAGAGTAGCACTAGATTCAAAATCCCCAATTATTACAGTACCTGGTTCTATGGTAAGAGTCGCGTTATTTGTCACGTAAACATTTCCCTGTAATATGTAAATGTTTTTCTTGTATAGTTTTGTGTTTACAGTAATATTACCCGCCAATATTTGATTTGCTTCACCATAATCAGTTTTGTTAGGTTTAAATTCTGTCCAATTATTTAACCAGTTACTAGAACCTGTTATTCCTTTTTCTTGCTGTGCATTCATTCCACAAACCACTAAAAAGAACATCCATATGCTTTGAGTAAAGTTTTTCATGATTAAAAGATTTAAATATTGATCTTAGAAACTATTTGAATTAATAAAATTAAAAAAACACGTTATGAGTTATTCGAACCACCTCAGAATACATCGATAACTAGTCTAAAAAAAATTAATATTCAATTATCGCTGCAATATTCTAAATCACTTGTAAATGAACATTAATAAGGAATTAAAGTAATCCTTACATATCATTGAATTCATGTAATGATTTCAAAGTATTTTCATAAAATAGAATTGCTGCCACTAAATTATCTGTATCTGAATAAGGCACCATTCTCCTTTGAAACGCAACGGTTACATCAAGAAAACTTGTAGTACTTTCCATTTGATCAGCTAATATTTTTCTATTATCTGCATCATTTGGAATTCCCAGATCAGTCATAGTAACTCCTGGTTTTGTAGCCAAAGCAATGTAGGGTAATGTTTTTACCAGAACTTTTATACGTTCAATATAAAGTTCTAATAATTCTCCTTTTTTCATCCCTTGCAACTCTTTCTGGTCATGGTATTTTTTTATTAAAGCATTTGTGCTAATAATACTTTTAGGAGCGTTTTTATCTTGTGCTGAAACCACACCTGTCGCTAACAAAAAAAACACACTAAAAAAAATAATTTTCCCTTTCATAATTTGAATATACCAGTTAATTTATTAAACAAAAATATACAATAAAACTCAAAATGCAACTTTGCCAATATTTTTTTTGATTACAAAAGATTACAAAATATAAAAAAAAACGTATTATAACGAATAAATTTGCGTTTTATCGGATGCTGTGATTTTTCATTACACAAGTGATATTATTGGGATTAACACATTCTCACTGTATTATAAAAGCTTGTAAAAAGAAAATTTAATTTTCTCAAACTAATTTTTCATTTATTAATATTTAACCTACATGTCAACAAATTGAAACTGTTAAATTTTCACAAATAATTACCTTTTTTATCTATTTTAAGCTCTTTTAACCCTAAAAAAAGTTAAATTTTCACCCTAAAAAAGGCACTTCCACAACGTCATTTATAACGTTACTTTTACTGAAACTTTGCATCCTAAAATTTTAGACTAAACCATTTTCTACTATCTTTGCTTCATGCAATTTTCAGAAATTTTAGGACAAGAACACATTAAAAGTCATTTGACAAAAAGTGCTGATTTGGGCAGAATTCCCCATGCCCAATTGTTTGTCGGTCCTGAAGGAAGTGGCACTTTACCTATGGCAATTGCTTATGCGCAATACATTATTTGCAGCAATCAAAACTCAGAAAACTCGGGTTCAAACGAAGCTTGTAACATTAAATTCCAGAAAACATCCCATCCGGATTTGCATTTTATTTACCCAACCGTAAGTACCGAAGATGTAAAAACGAAACCCAAAAGCATCGATTTTATCACGGAATGGCGGGAGTTTTTAAACCAAAATCCGTACGGAAGTTTGTTCGACTGGTACCAAATGTTAGGCGTTAAAAATAAACAAGGAGAAATAAGGGTTGACGATGCTCAGGAAATCCTAAAGTCGTTAGCTTTAAAATCCTACGAAGGCGGATACAAAGTAATGATTATCTGGATGGCCGATAAATTGAATATTGCCGCTTCCAATAAATTATTGAAACTACTTGAAGAACCTACGGACAAAACGGTTTTCATCTTGATTTCAGAAAACGAAGAAGATATAATTCAAACCATTCGTTCCCGATGCCAAGTGTTGCATTTTAATGGCTTAAGCGAAAAAGTTATCTCAGAAGCCTTAGTTTCAAGAGAAAATATAGAAACTAAAAGGGCTATAAAAATAGCACATCAAGCGCAAGGAAATTATAACAAAGCACTGCAATTATTACAACCGGACAGCGAATCTGTTTTTTTTGAAAAATGGTTTATTGACTGGGTTCGGGCCGCTTTTAGAGCTAAAGGAAATGCAGCAGCCATTCAGGATTTGATTCAATGGAGCGAACAAATTGCCAGTTTAGGAAGAGAGACCCAAAAGAAATTTTTACACTTTTGTATCGATATGTTCCGTCAGGCCTTGTTGTTGAATTATCAAACAGCAAGTTTGGTTTACATGGAACCACAAGTAGAGAAATTCAAACTGGAGAATTTTGCGCCTTTTGTAAATGGCAACAATATAAATGATATTTTTAAAGAACTTTCAGATGCCATGTATCATATTGAACGCAACGGAAATGCAAAAATTATTTTAACCGATTTATCTATAAAACTAACCCGTTTAATTCACAAAAAATAAAAACATGAACAACATTACTTCTATTTTAATTTTGATTTTTCTTGCGATTACTTTTCTGCAATCCGGTTATGACAAACTGTTTTATTGGAAAGATAATGTGGACTGGTTAAAAGGACATTTTGCTAAAACCCCATTAAAAAATCAAGTGCCGCTGGCATTACTGAATATTTTAATTTTAGAATTAATTTCCGGTATTTTATGTATTGTTGGCTGCATCGAATTATTGGTAAACAATGGAAGAATATTTGGGTTTTACGGAGCGGTTTTCTCCTGTATTACTTTATTGATGTTGCTTTTCGGACAACGTTTGGCCAAAGATTATGATGGTGCCAGAACGATTGTTATCTATTTCATACCCGCTATATTGGCCGTTTATTGGTTAAACTAGAACTGTATTATATTTAAAAATAACATTTACTTTTTATACAAAAATGACTCCAAAACATCCTTCAGAATCCCTGACGATATTAACCGATTTGGTTTTACCGAGCGAAACCAATCCTTTGAATAATCTTTTTGGTGGCGAATTATTAGCCCGTATGGATCGTGCAGCGAGTATTGCAGCCGGAAGACATTCCCGAAGAATAACCGTAACCGCATCCGTAAATCACGTGGCGTTTAACAGAGCTATTCCACTGGGAAGTGTGGTAAATGTGGAGGCCAAAGTCTCCAGAGCTTTCAAAAGTTCAATGGAAATATTTATTGATGTTTGGGTAGAAGACAGACAATCAGGAAACCGCACCAAAGCCAATGAGGCGATTTATACTTTTGTAGCCGTTGATGATACCGGAAGACCTGTTGAAGTACCTCAAATAGTCCCAGTAACAGAACTGGAAAAACAACGTTTTGATGCAGCCCTAAGACGAAAACAGCTGAGTTTAGTTTTAGCAGGAAAAATGAACCCTCATGATGCAACAGAATTGAAGGCATTGTTCACATAACAATCTTATATTAGCTTGTTATTTTTTATTAAAATTTAGATTTGAAAATATTCTTGAAAGAGAAAATTTACATTAAAAAAAGAAGTATTTTTACGAAAATAAATGTTTTTACATAAACGAAATTTTCAGGATAATTAGTCATTCTGTCAGTTTCTTACAGTTATAAAATAATACAAATAGATGAAAGAAAAGGTAAAAGAGAAGATGAGTACAGAGAAAGAATCCAAATTAAAAGCGCTACAACTTACGCTTGACAAACTAGACAAAACATACGGAAAAGGAACCGTAATGAAAATGGGGGATAAAGCCATTGAGGAAGTAGAAACTATTTCTTCCGGGTCTTTAGGAATCGATTTAGCATTAGGGGTTGGAGGCTATCCAAGAGGAAGAATAATTGAAATATACGGTCCAGAATCTTCTGGAAAAACAACTTTGACGCTTCATGCCATTGCTGAGGCTCAAAAAGCAGGTGGAATTGCTGCTTTTATTGATGCGGAACACGCTTTCGATAGAAATTATGCAGAGAAATTAGGCGTAGATATCGAAAACCTAATCATTTCTCAACCTGATAATGGCGAACAAGCTTTAGAAATTGCTGAAAACTTGATTCGTTCAGGAGCAATTGACATTGTTGTAATTGACTCGGTTGCTGCTTTGACTCCAAAAAGTGAAATCGAAGGCGAAATGGGAGATTCTAAAATGGGTCTTCATGCACGTTTGATGTCTCAAGCATTGCGTAAATTAACAGGAACCATCAGCAAAACGCATTGTACCGTTTTCTTTATTAACCAATTGAGAGAGAAAATTGGAGTAATGTTTGGTAATCCGGAAACTACAACGGGAGGAAATGCATTGAAGTTTTACGCTTCAGTTCGTTTAGACATCCGTCGTTCTACTCAAATAAAAGATGGTGATAATGTACTTGGAAACAGAACCAAAGTAAAAGTGGTGAAAAACAAAGTCGCTCCGCCATTTAAAATCGCTGAATTTGACATCATGTATGGTGAAGGGATTTCAAAAACAGGAGAAATTTTGGATCTTGCAGTAGAATTTGAAATCATCAAAAAAGCGGGATCTTGGTTCAGTTATGGTGAAACTAAATTAGGGCAAGGCCGTGATGCTGTGAAGTCTTTGATAAAAGACAATCCGGAATTAGCGGATGAATTAGAAGAAAAAATTAAAGCCAGAATAAAAGAATTAGCAGAAGCATAAAAACTAAAACCCGAATAATTTCGGGTTTTTTTATTTTTACACGCAACCTTTTTCAAAAATTTATATCTATTAAAAAACAACCTCAACCTCATTTAATGAAGCTGAATAGTATAAATTTATAAAATGAAAAAAATGAAAAAATTTGCCCTGTTTATTCTGTTAATTACAACTCTGACAGGATGCACACTTGATGATGAAAATCAAGATTCCTACACTTATGAAGTCCTTCCTGTTGATAGTTATACCTTACCCGATAAATTTACATTGGGAAATACGTATGAGATAAAATTAAAATATACAAAACCTTCTTCCTGTCATTTTTTTCAAGGTATTTATTACAGTAAGAACCTAAATACACGAACCGTAGCCATTCAAACTAGTGTAAATAATAACCAAGTTTGTACGCAATCAATCCCGGAGCCATCAGAAGTTTCTTTTAATTTTTATGTAACAAACACCGGTTCCTATATTTTCAAATTTTACAAAGGAAAAGATGCCGCTGGTACAGACCTTTTTGAAGAAGTAGAAGTTCCTGTAGTCAACTAACAAATAGAATAAATTCTGTGGGATTAGATCAAATAATTAATGACTGTAAAAAAAGTTGCTCCAAAGCTCAAGAACAATTGTATCAATTGTTTTCTAAAAAGTTTTTTGGGGTATGCTTGAAGTATTCCAGTAATTATGCTGATGCCCAAGACAATTTACAAGATGGTTTTTTAATTATTTTCAGAAAAATAGAACAGTTTAGCGGCAAAGGGTCTTTTGAAGGCTGGGCAAAAAGAATAATGATAAACAATGCGCTGCAAAAATACAAAGGTGTCCGGTATATGGAGGTTATCAATGAAAATATCCCTGATACAGCTATTGAAATTGATGACGAGAATATTCCAATTGAATATCTAATGCGAATCATCCAAGAATTACCTAATCAATATAGGTTAGTATTCAGCCTCTATGTTCTCGATGGGTATTCTCATAAAGAGGTCGCAGAAATGCTTAAAATAACTACAGGGACCACAAAATCCAATCTTGCCAGGGCACGGTTGATTTTAAAAGAGAAAATAGACGCATATACAAGAATTGAAATAAAGTCATTGGCAAAATGAACGATAAAAAAAACATAGACCGACTGTTTCAAGAAAGATTCAAGGATTTTGAAGCAGAACCAAATAATGAGGTTTGGATCAACATACAAGCAGCTTTGAAGGAAAAGGAAAAAGAACGAAAAATAATTCCGTTTTGGATGCGATTTTCAGGAATTGCCGCTGCTTTTATTTTGGGTTTATTTGCTTTAAACATGATTTTCAAAACGAATACTGAAACTAAAAACAGTATTGTTTTAGACACGAAAACTTTAGATAAAAAACCCAATCAAAACAAGTTAATTCCAAATAAAATTGAAAAAGAGAGAAAACCATTCGAGATAAAAAATAGCCAACAAATAGTAATAACTAACCCCAAAATCGTTATAAACCATGAAAAAGAAACTACAACTTTTATTCCATCAAAATCCATTACTGACAAAAAGAAAAATCAAAATAATACTAACCTTTATTTCTCAAAAAATCATCCACCGCTAAAACAAAAAGCAGAGAAAGATGCAATCAATTACAGCTCATTAATTGCGGATAAAAAAAATGCAATAAACCCCAACACCGTTGAGAACATTCAAAATCAGGTTTTAGAAAAAAAAGTGCCACAAGCGAATGAGGAGACTAAAATTGTGGTAACCGAATCTAAAAAACAGCCTTCAATTATTCCGGAATCGCCAAACGAATTAGAGGAAATTTTAAAAAATAAAGCTACCGAAAAACAAACGGCAGCTCTTAATAACAAAAACAAATGGCAAATTGTTCCTAATGTTGCCGCAGTGTATCTGAACTCAAATTCAGTTGGATCAGCTATTGACCCTCAATTCTCAAAAAATCAAAAAAAGGCCGATAACAGTCTAAGTTTTGGTATTGGGGTAAATTATGCTGTTTCGAAAAAAATTGCGTTACGAACAGGAATTAACAAGCTTACGTTAGGATACAACACCAATAACGTGGTCTATTCTGCTGGTTTGTCTAACAAGAATTTGGCGAATATTAATTATAGTTCAAACCAATTAATTGAAATTAAAAATGAAGCTGCTCTTAATACGCTAAACACTTTTGAAAAAGGATTGCAAAAGACAAATACTGGCTCCTTAAATCAGAAAATGGGTTATTATGAAGTACCGTTGGAGCTTTCGTATTCGGTTTTAAACAAGAAGTTTGGCATTACCGTTATTGCAGGAATAAGCACCTTATTTCTAAATCAGAATAAAATATCATTAGTTTCCTCTAATACTAATTTGAAATTGGGAGAGGCAACAAATTTGAACGAAATCCATTTCAGCACCAATGTTGGGTTGGGATTTAAGTACCAATTGGTAAAATCATTTCAAATTAATTTAGAACCTATGGTTAAGTATCAATTGAATACCTATTCGAAAAACTCCGGAGATTATAAACCTGTTTTTATTGGCTTATACTCTGGTATAAGTTATACTTTTTAGTTTTATCAAATACTATTAATTGACTATAAATTGTCTCCCGAACTTCTTCCCGAATTTCTTTCCGGTCTACATATTTTTTGCCCAAAGTTTCCACGTGAGCATGTATTTTAACCCGCATAAGACCCGGACTTCCGCTAAAAAATTTATAAGAAAATCTTTTTTTATTGTCTGCAAAAGTAATAGGGACAATTGGTATTTCATGTTCTATTGCCAATCGGAAAGCACCATCTTTAAAAGTATCCAAGATAACGGATTCATCATCCGGAATGCCACCTTCAGGGAAAATACAAATACTCAGTCCTTGATTTATTCTTTTTTGTGCCCGATTAAAAACTCCCATTTTACTTTTAGAACAATTTCTATCCACAAGAATACAGGTTCTTTTATAGAAAAATCCGAACAAAGGAATTTTTGAAAGTTCTTTTTTACCTACAAAAACAAAAGGGTTTTTAATTGTAGCGAGCATTAGCATAATATCAGTCATAGAAGTATGATTAGCCACAATCATATAACTTTTATGAGATTCCAATTCTTGATTTTTTTCTATCTTATAATAAAAACCCATTCCGAAAAGAATGAATTTTGCCCAAATACGAGCCATCTTAAAAAAATAAGGATAGCCCCTTTCCGTCAGGATTGACAAAACCAGAAAAGGAAACATCACCAGTATAGGAATGGCCATCAAGACATAGAACCATACTCGCCATAATGTCCAAAAAATAATTTTTATTCCTCTCATAAGGTCAAAAATAAGGAATCATATGATACTATTATTAAAAAAATTAAATTTGAAAACGATTTAATACTATAAAAACTTAGAAAACCTTGCAAAATTTGCGAAAATCTTTGCGAACTTTGCGGTCAAGAAAAAAATATAATGGCAAAAATACTTACAGGAGTTCAAAGTACAGGAACTCCACATTTAGGAAACTTACTAGGCGCAATCATTCCTGCAATCGCATTATCGAATAATCCAGAAAACCAATCGTTTCTTTTCATTGCCGATTTACATTCGATAACACAAATAAAAAACGGGGAAACTTTAAGAACAAATACCTACAGTACAGCTGCCGCTTGGCTGGCCTGTGGTTTGAATGTGGATAAAGTAGTTTTCTATAGACAATCAGATGTGCCACAAACAGCGGAATTATCTTGGTATTTGAGTTGTTTTTTTCCTTTTCAACGCTTGACATTAGCACATTCTTTCAAAGATAAAGCAGACAGACTGGAAGATGTCAATGCTGGTTTATTCTCCTATCCAATGCTGATGGCTGCCGATATTTTATTATACGATGCCGAGTTTGTTCCCGTAGGAAAAGACCAATTACAACACCTTGAAATTACACGCGATGTAGCGTCTCGTTTCAACCACCAAATGGGAGAAACTTTTGTACTTCCTGAAGCCAAAATTCAAGAAGACAGCATGCTTATTCCTGGAACCAATGGTGGGAAAATGAGTAAATCTGCCAATAACATTATCAATATTTTCTTGGACGACAAAGCGTTACGTAAACAAGTCATGAGTATTGAAACAGATAGCACGCCACTTGAAGAACCTAAGAATCCAGATACGTGTAATGCTTTTGCTATTTATTCTTTATTAGCAAATGAAGAACAACTAGCCATTATGAGAACCAATTATTTAGGCGGAAATTATGGTTATGGTCACGCCAAACAAGCCTTATTTGAATTGATAACAGAAACATTCAAAACCGAAAGAGAAAAATACAATTACTACATGGACAATCTTCCTGAAGTAGACGATTTGTTAAAAATTGGTGCCCAAAAAGCGACAGTTGTTGCCAATGGTGTTTTGAGCAGAGTGAGAGAAAAATTGGGATTTGAGGTTAATTAAGACTTTAGTTTTAATTCTTAAACTTATAAAATAATAACCGCAGATACATAGATTTTAATTAATCCATGTATCTGCGGTTATTATTTCAGATTAATTACTAAATCGCCTCAAACAATTTCCCCGGTAAAGGCCGAATCACCCCTTTGAGTTCCATATTCAAAAGCATTCCTGAGATTTTGTATATAGGAAAATCACAACGCAAAGCGATAATATCCATTAACTCTTTTCCGGTTTTTAAAAGGTAATCATACACTTTTTGTTCGTCTTCTTCTAAAGTCACAAACAATTGTTTTTGTACCGGTTTTGACTCTTTTTGAATATCCCAATTCAAGATATAAATTAAATCGGCGGCGCTGGTGAGCAAATTTGCTTTTTGGGTTTTAATCAGGTTGTTGCAACCTTGGCTGTATTTATCGGTAACACGTCCCGGAACGGCAAAAACATCACGGTTGTAATCATTGGCCATATTTGCCGTAATTAACGAACCTCCTCTATCCGCTGATTCTATTACGATAGTCGCTTCGGTCATGCCTGCAACGATTCTGTTTCTTCGTACAAAATTTTCTTTGTCCGGATTCGAGGAACTCCAAAACTCGGTCATAAAACCACCGTTTTGTTCCACTTTGGCGACATACTTTTTATGGGTTTTGGGATAAATTTGGTTCAAACCATGCGCAACAATTCCTATCGTTTGTAAATTGTTTTCCATCGCCAGTTGATGCGCCACGATATCAACCCCGTAAGCAAAACCGCTTACGATTACGGGATCGAGTGGTGCTAAATCTTCAATCAGTTTTCTACAGAATTCTATTCCATAAGAGGTGATTTGACGTGTCCCAACAATACTGATTATTTTTTTGTTTTTTAAGTTGATATTCCCCGAGGTAAATAACAAAAGTGGTCCATCAATACAATGTTTCAAACGTTCGGGATATTCTTCGTCTTGAAAATAAACGGCGTTAATAGCATTGGATTTTATAAATTCAAGCTCCTGATTGGCTTTTTCGAAAATCCATTTATCATTTAACTTTTTCAGTAACATCGAGCCCACACCATCAATGGCGGCGAGTTGCCCTATTTTAGTATTGAAGACCTCTTCGGCGCTTCCGCAATGCGTTATCAGTTTTTTGGCCATAATATCACCAACTCCTTCTACTCTTTGCAACGCCAATAAATAAAATAAATCTTGTTCTTTCATGCTAATCGTTTGTGAG
Source organism: Flavobacterium arabinosi (assembly GCF_048158725.1). Classification (NCBI taxonomy): domain Bacteria; kingdom Pseudomonadati; phylum Bacteroidota; class Flavobacteriia; order Flavobacteriales; family Flavobacteriaceae; genus Flavobacterium; species Flavobacterium arabinosi. Next base: position 548,117 of record NZ_JBLNKX010000001.1, on the reverse strand, counting down.
TGAAATGTATAAAATATAAAGCGGATTGTTAATAAAAATTGTGAATAAAATTTTGATAACTATTTTGGTTGTATAACTTTGTAAGTATGAAAATCGAACTATACATCGCGCAGCTTTTATACCGTTATCAATGTGTAACCGTTCCGGGTTTCGGAGCTTTTTTGACCGAAATTCAATCGGCTCAACTGAATGAAAGCACGAATTCATTTTCTCCACCAAAAAAAATGATTTCTTTTAATGCTAATCTAAAAAATAATGATGGCTTATTAGCGAATCATATTGCTCAAGCTGAAAAAACATCTTATGAATATGCCGTAAGTGCTATTCAATATGAAGTTTTTACTTGGAAAAAAACATTAGAAGAAAACAACATTTTTTCTTTAAAAAACATAGGTGATCTTTGCTTGAATGCCGATAATAATTTGGTTTTTACGCCTTACGATCAAACCAACTATTTGGCAAGTTCTTTTGGTTTAGCTCCTTTCGTTTCTCCTCTTGTAAAAAGAGAAATTTTCGAAAAAGAATTGGAAGCAATCGAAGAAAAAGCACCAATTTTATTGGTTCCTGAAACAAGAACAGCGAGTCCATATTTAAAATATGCTGCAATTTTTGTATTGGGATTAGGTCTTACAGGAAGTGTTGGTTATTCCATTTACCAAAACCAAATTGCCACAGAAACAATGCTTGTTGAAACTGCTGTTCAAAAACAAGTACAAAATAAAATTCAAGAAGCTACTTTCTTTATCAAAAGTCCAGTTCCGGCTGTAACGCTATCAGTTAAATCAGCCGTTAAGGAAGAAAAAATGTCGTATCACATTATGGCTGGTGTTTATAGAGAGGAAAAAAATGCAAATAAGACATTTAATCAATTAACTCATTTAGGCTACAAAGCCCGTCGCATTGCTCCTAACAAACATGGATTGTTTCCTGTACTCTATGGAAGCTATTCTACTTTTGCAGAAGCGCAAAAAGCACAATCTGAAATTCAGAAAAAACACAATCCAGAAGCCTGGATCTTAATTCAATCCTTATAAAATGTAAAAAACCTATTCGATTTGAATAGGTTTTTTTTTAGGTATTGAAAGCCTATTTGTCTACTAATAATAGCCTAAAAAAAAATCTACACTGAAAACAAACGCAATGACTGGCAAATTTTGTTATGTTTTTTACTTAACATAAATTACTTCTTGAGGATTAGGAAGTGTAATCGGCAAACTATAGGAACATCTTACTTTTTTTCCATTTAGTTCAGCTGGTTTCCATTTTGAAGAAAGTTTTAAAACTCTTATAGCTTCTTTACCTGTTCCATAGCCAATATCCTTAAGAATTTTAATATCAGTTAATGAACCATCTTTTTCAACTACAAAAATAACAAACACTGTACCATTGAGTCCTTCTTCATCAGGAATTTTATAGTTCTTAGCCACGAAAGCATAAAAATTTTCTATTCCTCTAGGAAATTCTGGATGTACTTCCACTCGTCCTTTAGTGTAAATAACATTGTCATCATTTACTACAGCTTGTGCTGCATTTACCGGGTCTATTGTTATTTTAGCGTCATAATTTGGATTCCCTTTGACAATGCGGATTTTATCTTCAACTACCGAAGGATTAGAAACAATTTCTTTCTTTTTAGTTTGCCCAAAAGAAAATGAAATAAAAAGCACGAAGAATAAAAGGAATAGTTTTTTCATAGATTTAAGATTTATATACCCAACTGTTTAGTAATATTTATTTTACAAATGTATAGAATAATTCGATTACTAAAGAACAACCGTCTTCACTCTTTAATTCAAACTCGCTTTAAACATTTTCAGTTCGTCCCAAGTAAACTTTTCGCCTACTTGTTCTTTCAAATTGTTCAAAGATTCTTCTTTATAGCCTCTAAAAGCTTCCGCTAGTTCCCGTAGCTTATCTTCTGGCAAAACATCCGTAATAGCAATCGTTCCTGCTTGAATAAGCCGCACTAAATGCCCATCGATCGTTTGTATGGTCAGTTTTCTGATTGCAGCGATTTCGGCAATAGAATTCTTCTCCAGCCACAATTCATAGGTTTCCTGCACGGTAGATTTCTTAGGCTCTTTTTTATCTGATTTCTTTTTTGAAGTGTAACGCTCCACATCGTTATCATCATCAATCAACGTGATATTTAATTTCTTGAATTGATTTTGAATCGCCTCCGTTTTTCGGCTGATGTAGTTTTTAATTTCTGACGAAGTCAATTTCTCTTTCGAAATAGTTTCACCAGCAACAACGGTTTCAATTAATAATTTGGCTTTCATTAATCGCAAAACGGCTTTAGTCTGCAATTCTTCCAAAACGATTAATTCATCATAAAAAGCTTTTACTTTCTTGATGCGTTTTACTTCTTCCAGTTTCCAAAGGATTTCAAAAACCAAATCATCCATTGGCTCCAGAAAATAACCGAATGCCGCTTGTATCCTTTCCGAAATATGGTTTAAATCCGCGGTTTCCTGGCTGAAAAGCTTATTCAATTGGGATATGAATTTTTTGGATGGATCCAAAAGTTGTTCGATGACTTCCGTTTGCTTTTTGGCCCAAACCGCATGTTTGGATTTCTCTGAATTTTCTGATTTTTCCGAATAGCTGAATCTATGATTGCGCCATTCCTGAGCCAAATCACCCCAATCGAAGCTGTTAATCAAATAATTGTGGATGAAATTCTTAGTTTCAAAATGCAGTGCATTTTCTAAAAACGAATCCGATGCTTTATTGAGTGAATAATCCATCACGTCCTGATCATTAGAAATCCCATTCATTCGCAAAGGAGAAAGCAAAATAAGCCCTTCTAACGAGCGCAAACGAGACAATGCCACATACGCTTGTCCAGGCAGAAAAACTTGCGAAACATCGAGCGCAGCTTTGTCAAATGTTAATCCTTGGCTTTTGTGAACCGTAATTGCCCAAGCTAATTTTATTGGATAATGAACAAAAGTTCCTAAAACCTCTTCTTCAATTTCTTTGGTCATTTCGTCTACTTTATAGCGAATGTTTTGCCATTCGTACTTTTCGACTTCTATCGTTTTGTTTTCTTCTGGAAAATGAACCAAAATTTCATGACTCGAAAGCGATTTGATAACGCCCATTTTTCCGTTGAAATAGTTTTTATCAAAGGATAAATCGTTTTTGACAAACATGATTTGTGCGCCCACTTTCAACTGCAACTGTTCTTCCACCGGAAAAATTTTCTCTGGAAAATCACCCACAATTTCCGGTTTATAAATCACCAACTTTCCCTCTAGATCTTCCAAAGCCTGCGCATTCATTGAATCCGCTTTGTTATTATGTGTGGTTAAAGTGATGTATCCTTTATTGGCTTTTAAATCAAAATCCGGTTTTACGTATTGATTTAAAGTCTGAATATCTTCTTGAGAAATCTGGTTGTTTCGCAGGTTGTTTAAAACTGCAATAAAAGTATCATCGGTCTGACGAAAAATCTTGGATAGTTCGATGTATAAAGGTGGATTTTGCTGTACGACATGGGAATGGAAAAAGAATTTTCCTTTGTAATATGTTTTTAACGTTCTCCATTCTTCATCCCGAATTACTGGCGGCAATTGCAATAAATCACCAATAAACAATACTTGAACGCCACCAAAAGGGGTACTTTTTTTACGGACGGTTTGCATCATATAATCCATGGCGTCCAATAAATCCGCACGAAGCATACTGACTTCATCAATTACCAACAATTCCATATTGCGAATCACGGATTTCTTCAAACCGCTCATTTTAAAATGCCTGCGCAAAGTAGCTTTGGTTTCAAATTTAGTGCTTTCAGAAAACTGAGGTGATGAATTGTCCGGAATAAATCCTCCAAACGGCAACTGAAACATGGAATGTATCGTTACACCGCCCGCATTTAACGCGGCAATTCCAGTAGGGGCAACAACAACGGTATTCTTGTGCGTAGTTTGGATAATTTCGCGTAAAAGGGTGGTCTTTCCAGTTCCTGCTTTTCCGGTAAGGAAAACGGATCGATGGGTTTGATTGATGAATCGTAAGGTGTAGGCAGCGGCTTCTGAAATTGTTTGCATTAGGCGTATATATATAAAGCTAAAGTATCGAAAATTTAGATTAGGTCGAACTTTTTTCTTGATTACTTCTCTTCTTTGCTCTGATTTCAAAGTATGAAATAGTGATTAAGACCATCAGAATTACAAAAAGAATTATAGAAGATCCTACAGTTCCAAAATTGAGGCCGCCTTTTTCATGCGATTTTGTAAGTAAATCTCCAAAAGTCGCGCCAAAAGGTCTAGTCAAAATAAAAGCGATCCAAAACAATAATATGCTATTTATTTTAGTAAAATAGTAAGCCATAGTAATAACTAAAAGCAAACTACCAATCAGCAAAGCACCTCCTAAAAATCCTAATCCGGAGTCATCAGCTAAAAAATCACCCAAAGCAGTTCCTAAAGTATTTGAAAATAAAATAGCTATCCAATAAAAAACTTCTACTCGAGTAGATTTAATATTAGTTACTGCTAAAGATTTTTCTTTTAGAAACCAAAATATTAAAGTTAAAGCCAAAAGAAAGAAAAGAATCAATGAACCCGTAGCATATCCCAAACCTAAAGTACGATCCATAAAATCAGAAATAGTTGTTCCCGCAGTACTTGTAGCGAGAATAACCAACCAATATTTTATTGGATTAAATTCCTTAGACAGCAGTTGAATGCTTAGAGTCACAAAAAAGAAGCATAAAAGCACCACTGAACTCATCGCATATCCAATATCTAGTGTCATAGACAGTAAATCACCCGCCGTTTCACCCAAGGTAGTGGCACAAATTTTCATTATCCAAAAAGAAAGTGTAATCTGACTTAATTTACTCATCGTAAAATATTTATAACAATTGCTATTTAACAGAAATATATTGTTGGAATTTTATAGAAGTATGAAAATATAAAAAAAATGCCTCCAATCTAAATTTTAGACGAAGGCATTCATTTGAATTAATATAAAAAATTATTTTTTAGCTTCTTCTTTTGGAGTTGCAGATTTGTATTTGTCGTTCAATTCTTTAATGATTTCTTTTGTGATATCATATTTGTCTTCAGCATATAAAATTGAAGCTGCGTCGCCCGTTCCGTAGATATAAGAGTATCCTTTTTCTTTACCGTAGCTTTTGATGAATTTTTTAACACCGCTTACCAACGAATCCATTTCTTTTCCGCTTTCTTGTTGCAACTCTTGTGCTAATTGTTGTTGTGCAGCACCTAATTGTTGCTCTCTTTTTTGCAATTCAGCTCCTTTTTGTTGTGCCCAAGCTTGACCGTTAGCCTGCGCTTGTGCTTGAAAACCTGCTGCTTCTTGTTTGAAACGATTAATTTCAGCTTCTAGCTGTCTTCCTTTCTCTTCTGATTTAGCTTTATATTTTGCTTCTAGATCTTTTGCTTCTGTATATTCTTTCATCAACACTGAAGTATCTACGTAAGCTGTTTTTACTTCCTTAACTTCCGCTGCTGGTTTGTTACAAGATACAATTGAAATTGAAAGTGCGATAATTACTAATGCTATTTTACTCATATTTTTAAAATTTCTTTTTTGGTATTCGTGAATCTTCGATTTCATTTTGGTGAATTTCTTGTTTTAAGTATTGGTGACAAAAATATAAAAAAATAGATAGCATTGACATAAAGTTTGAAAAATGCAAAATATTTATGATATAAGATTTTATTATTATAATTGATAAATGTATAATTTGTGACTATTAAAAACGAACTTCATATCTTTTAATTAAACGAATTAGTTTAAAAATCCAACAAACACTTCAATTCGCCCAATAAACGTCGTTTAAATGGGCTTAAAATAGATTTTAGCTGTTTTTCAGGATGTAAATGTGCGAGGAATACTCAAAATCACTCGTTGCTTCCCAATTGGATTGTAATCCGATGAAAAAGGCCTTGATGAAATTCATTTTACCTGTTTTGTATTTTTCGGAAAGTAAGCTCACATAAAAAGAATCAAATTTCATAGGAAGTACTTTTACCAATTGCATTTGCTCTTTTTCGAAAAGCATTTTTATTGCCTTTTTCGAAAAATGCCAAAAATGAATCGGCATATCATAAGCTGCCCAAAACTTCCCGTAATATTTTGCGTCGAAAGATTTGAAGTTTGGAACCGCAATTATTAAAGTTCCGTTTGGTTTTAATAATCGTTTTAATTCTTTTAGTTGCTCGTCTAAATCAGGAACGTGTTCCAGAACATGCCACATCGAAATGACGTCAAAAGAATTGCTTTCTAATTCGCTCGTTTCACCAACAAATGAAACACCTTTCTTTTTTGCAATCGCTTTTGCTTTATCACTTGGCTCCACCCCTATCGTATGCCAACCGTTTTCTTTGGCCACCGATAAAAAATCACCTGTTCCTGCGCCAATATCTAAAATACTTCCTTTACTAGGTTGTAGCGAATTAATTAAATTTAGCTTGTTTTTTAGCGCTATGCTTTTTACAAAATGATATGCTTTTTCAAACAAAGATCGTTTACTGTCTGTATGGGAAATGTAATCCACACTTTCGTAATACTTTCCTAAATTTTCTAAACTGGGTTGTGGATACGTGATTAACATATCCAACGCTTCGTCGTGATATAATTCAAATATTTCTTGAGAAACGGAATAATCTTTAACGGTTAAAAAATGCTTTTTGTTTGAAATATCCATATTGTTAGTTTTCAGTTTTCAGTCGCAGTTTGCAGCTGAATCCCTTTATATATAATGCAAATTTGATTTTGTTTCACGTGGAACGTATTGATATAAGAATAAAGATTAACGATTTCTGATTTCAGATCTTTTGCAAATCTGCAATCAGAAATCGTTAATCAAAAATCTACAATCCCTATCGTCCCATATAAATCAACAACACCGAAACATCACTTGGCGAAACACCGCTAATCCTTGATGCTTGAGATATCGTAACTGGGCGAATCTTGCTTAATTTTTGCTTTGCTTCAATTGACATTGATTTAATCTTATTATAATCAAAATTCTCAGGGATTTTCACATCTTCCAAGCGTGTCAGTTTATCTGCGTTGTTTCTTTCTTTTTCAATATAACCCGAATATTTCACTTGAATTTCGGCTTGTTCTAAAATCTCCTGATCCAAATCATTCTCCGCAACATAAGCTGCCACTTTTTCAAACTTCATGATGTCTTCCAAATCAATTTGCGGACGAGAGAAAACTTTGAACATCTTATCTCCCTGAGTAATCAGAGCGGTACCTTTTGATTCCAAAATAGGATTTGCTTCAGCAACTGAAACACTCGTTTCTTTGAAGAAAGCCACCATTTTTTCGGATTTATTCAGTTTGTGTTCCATTCTGCGCAAACGTGCTTCAGAAGCCAAACCAATTTCATGTGACATAGGCGTTAACCTAAAATCGGCATTATCCTGACGAAGTAACGTTCTGTATTCCGCACGAGAAGTAAACATTCGATACGGCTCTTCCGTTCCTTTAGTAATTAAGTCATCAATTAAAACTCCGATATACGCCTCGTCTCTTTTTAAAATCAATGGCGCTTTTTCATGCACTTTTAAATGCGCATTGATTCCAGCCATCAATCCTTGAGAAGCTGCTTCTTCATATCCGGTTGTTCCGTTTATTTGCCCGGCGAAATATAATCCTTCAACCAACTTTGTTTCCAAAGTATGTTTCAATTGTGTCGGCGGGAAATAATCATATTCGATTGCATAACCCGGACGAAAGAATTTCACTTTTTCAAATCCCACAACAGAACGCAACGCTTTAAACTGAATATCCTCAGGAAGCGAAGTTGAAAAACCATTTACATAAACCTCACAGGTATTCCATCCTTCAGGCTCCACAAATAATTGGTGTCTTTCTTTATCAGCAAAACGATTAATTTTATCTTCAATTGATGGGCAATATCTTGGCCCAAGACTTTTTATTCTTCCGTTAAACATTGGCGAACGATCAAAACCTTCTCTCAAAATATCGTGTACCTCAAGGGACGTATACGTCATGTGACATGATTTCTGATGAACCAATGGTGACGTTACATCCGAATAAGAAAACTTATCTGGCTTAGCATCTCCTTTTTCTTCATTCATTTTAGAATAATCCAAAGAACGTCCATCCACTCTTGGAGGCGTTCCTGTTTTCATTCTTCCTGCTTGAAAACCCGCACTGACTAAATCTTCGGTAATTCCATAAGCGGCACTCTCGCCTGCTCTTCCTCCACCAAATTGTTTTTCGCCAATATGAATCAAACCGTTCAGGAAAGTTCCATTGGTCAACACAACCGATTTAGATCGAATCTCCACTCCTAACGAAGTACGAATCCCTTTTATTTTTCCGTTTTCAATAATCAAACCTTTCACCATCTCCTGATAAAAATCAAGATTTGGAGTTCCTTCCAGCATCATTCTCCATTCCTCAGCAAAACGCATACGGTCACTTTGAACACGCGGTGACCACATCGCAGGTCCTTTAGACTTGTTCAGCATCTTGAACTGGATTGCAGTTCTGTCCGAAACAATTCCAGAGTATCCACCCAATGCATCAATCTCGCGCACAATTTGTCCTTTGGCAATTCCGCCCATCGCAGGGTTGCATGACATCTGGGCAATATTCTGCAAACTCATTGTAACCAATAAAGTTTTCGAACCCAAATTTGCTGCAGCCGCTGCAGCCTCAGAACCGGCATGTCCCGCGCCAACAACTATCACATCATATTCATCTAGAAACATCTTCTTGTATAATTTAACCCTTCAATTGTATTCCGGATTGTAATTTTGAAATCTATTTTTTGTTTTGTTCCACGTGAAACATTCTATTATCAATTCTGCCGACTTATAAAAATGTTCCACGTGAAACACTTCGACTTTAGATATTAAAAACAGGCTTACTGTTCCACGTGGAACAGCGTTAATTTTTCATCTTCTTTCCTGCGCATTAAAAGTTCGTCAGCTTCGCCTTTGTCTTTATATCCGCAATAGTGTAAAACTCCGTGAACCAGAACACGCTTCAATTCATCTTCAAAAGGAACGTTAAAATCAACAGCGTTGTCTTTTACTCTTTCGATAGAAACAAAAATATCACCACTCAACTCATTCCCCATCGTGTAGTCAAAACTAATGATGTCCGTTAATGTGTCGTGATTAAGATATTCCAGATTGATTTTATGCAAATACTCGTCGTCGCAAAAGATGTAGTTTATCTCTCCCTCTTTCTTGTTTTCGGAGGTAATAACATTAGACAACCACAAAGCAACAGCTTCTTCGTTGTCTAAATTAAAGTCGGTTTCGTAATTAAAATTGATCATTTTTTATTAAAATATTCTTGAACCTTTTGATTAAAATTCGAGCGCAAAGGTAAGGATTGTCTATTTAATATTTCTATGCTATTCAAATAATCTAATAAAGCAGCTGGCAGCACATTAGATTGATTATTAAACTCCTTTTTATTGGTTTCGGATTGGCGTTTATTTTCTTCTCCTTGCTGCTGTAAAGCAGTATTCAATTTTAACAATTCCTGCTTCACATTTAGAATTTTTTGGAGCGTTTCGTTTTTAAATCCCTTGTTTAATAATTGCTTTTCGATTTGCTTCATTTGTTCCAAAGCACTTTGTCCATTACCGCCCAACCCATGTTTATTAAGTTCATTTTGCAAAGACTCTCGCAACTGTTTTTGCTCTTTGTAAATTTCCATTATGGATTGAGCATCCCCTTCTCCGTCGCCATCCTGACTTTCACCTTTACCAGACTTTCCATCTTTACCGCTTTCCCCTTTTGGGCCATCACCGGGTTTTGGACCTTTCTTAATTCCTTCTTTCATCTTCTCTCCCAATCCTTCCTGTTTTTTTATAATATCTGGCAATTGCATTCCTTGTCCTTGACCCGGTTTTGGCTTTCCAGAACCCATTCCAGACAAAGACATTTGCATTGTGTTAAGCCTATCGCTAAGCATGTCAGCCAATTTATTTGCGGCAGCTATCGAATATTGCTGGTGAGATAATCCTTTAGGAACTAAAGCATCGGATAAACTCTCTAGCGATTTATCAATGTTGTAATGTACGTTGCCTATTTCTTTAGTCACCTCTTCGGCAATTTTAGGGTTTCTTAAAGACATCGCAAACAAACTATCGTCAACATGTTTGAACTGCTGTTTTAAATCCTGTTGGATTTTAATGTTTTTATTATAGCCTGGAGAACCTGCTTTATGCCCTTTAAACTGATTCATTAAATCTTCCTGTGACAAAGAAAATGCCAATAAATTATCCAGAATCTGTCGCAACATAGCAACATCCTCTTGCAGTTCTTCTTTCTCATTTCCTTCCAAAGTTTGTGCCATCTTTGCTGCCATCTCTTTCATCTTTTTCGAGGCGCTTTTTTGATTTGGTTTAGCCTTCGCTTTATCGTCTTTCTTTAATTCTTCAGAAGCTTTCTTTAAATCTTGATCGATACTTTTTTCTTTAGCATCATCATTAGGCAGATCCATCGGTGATTTCAATTCCTTATTTTCCTTTTCTAAATCTTTTAAATCTTCTTGAATTTTGTCAAAATCAGCATTGATATTTTCTTGTTTATCCAATTTATTTTCCTTTTCATCCTCTGCTAATTTATCTTGCTTTTCGGAAAGCTTATCCAGTTTATCCCCTAATTGTTCCGCTTTCTTCTCGACATAATACTTCTTGGTTAGCTCTACTAATTGCTCTAAATTTTTAATTTGGTTTTTACTGTTTTGTTTAAATTTATCTAACTTAGAAAGTAGTTCTTCATTTTTAATTTTATCATTCAGCTCTTTTAATTCATCCAATAACTTTTGGTTTTTATCCAAATCTTTATCGGCTTTATCTATTCGCTTTTGCAACTCTTCTTTTAGCTTGTCCTTTTCATCAGTTTTGAATTTATCTAAATTATCCTTCATTTTCTCCGCAAACTGTTTCATCATTTCATCTTGTTGCTTTTGGCGTTTGATGAAATCATTTACTTTCTGTTGATCTTTAAATTCAAGATTATCTTTTTCTTTTCCTGTTTTTTGCAGTTTTTCAATTTCGGCTATTTGCTTGTCTTGATTTTTTAAGGACTTCTCTAAACCGTTGATGTTATCATTTTGCTGTTGCAAAATTTCATCTTCTTTCTCTTCATCAGTCGAAACACGATTTGAGAAAACGGAAGATTTTGTACTTTTAAAATGATGAATAGCATCGTTGTCATACACTTCAAAATAATAGTCATACGAAACTCCTTGCTCAACTGGTAGATTACTCGGAAACGAAAATACAAATTGATCAACAGCTGCTTTTTTAACGACAATTGTTCCACGTCTGGCAAACTGTGGTTTGTTTCTTTCGTAATAGACAATCTGAAGTTTAGACAATCCATAATCATCGGAAATTTGTCCTAAAACATAGTTCCTCCCTACCTTCAAACTGTCTGGTGCATTGTTTACGGTAATTGCTGGAAACTGATCTTTGACAATTGTAAGCTGATAATTCAGTTTTTCGTAGTTTTTTACCTTATCATTTGAAGTAAGAATTTGATAATCTGTGTTTTGAAGTATATTTTTAGATAAAGTAAAGCTATTTTCAGTTTTCGAAAAGGGAATATTAGACTTTCCGTCAATCCAATCTACTTTTTGTGTCGCTTGTGTATCCATTTTCCAAGTTACACGAGTTCCTTCGGGAATAATGGCGTTACCGGTTCCTTTGATGTTCTCAGGTTTTTTATTCAAATAAGAAGGAAAGTTCAATTGCATTTCGAAATTAGCAATCGACGGAACCGTAATCACTTTCAATTCGTAATCCGATGAAGAAACAGCATTTCCCTCCACGTGGAACAAGATATCTTCAGAAGGCTTTAGAATTTTAAATTCAAACTCCCCTGGTTTCGTGTTTTCCATAAAATAACTTTCGTCACCAATAAAAATCATCGCATTTTCAGGAACAACTTTACCTACTGTTTTAACTCGAAGTATAAAATCTTTCCCTTGTTCGGTTTGTAGATTCGCATTTAAAACCACAAACTTAAAAGGAGCAGGCGGTAAAAAAGCCGAATTGAAATGCACTATTCTATTCAAACTTTGCGAAATCACATTGCTGTTACCGGAGAAATAAAAGAAGGCAAAAAACAAAATAGGAATAAATGCTAACGGTAAATATCTCTGATTGGTATTGAAATTTATGGCATTGCCAAAAGGAATTGGTTGCAACGCATTGGCTTTTTGTTCAATCGATGCGAGTAATAATTCAGATTTATTCTGATGATTATCCGAATTTGATAATTGCAGAAAATTCGTCAGCTTGTCATTCACTTCCGTGAAATGATTTCCAATTATAGCAGACGCCTGATTGTAATCAATTCCTTTCTGGAGTTTGAATAATTTAAACAGTGGAAATAAAATAAAACGGGACAACAGGTACACTTCTACTCCCACAAAAACCCAAAACAAAATCCTTCTTCCCATTGGCTTAAGCCAAAGAAAATATTCGACAAAAAGCGTAAATAGAAAATACAACAATCCCAAGCCAATAAAGAAAATGATTCCTCGTATCAATTCATTGGTGTAAAACTTTCGGATAAAAGCTTCTAGTTTCTGATAAATAAAATTTTGATTTTCCAAAACGTAAACTTTGTTTTTTGTAACCAATAAAAGTAATAATTTATATGAATAAAGAAATGTTAAAAAACATCAAACTGATTAATCTTACATTAACTCATTTTCAAATAATCCAAGTGAGTAATCGAATTTGTATCTTTGCAAAAAAATTACAGCAATGTCTAAACAAGTTCGTGTGCGTTTTGCACCAAGTCCAACTGGACCTTTACATATTGGCGGAGTACGTACCGCATTATTCAATTATTTGTTTGCCAAAAAAAACAATGGTGTTTTCTTCTTACGAATTGAAGACACTGACCAAAACCGTTATGTTCCCGGAGCCGAAGAATATATCATGGAAGCCTTGGAATGGCTAGGAATTTCTCCAGATGAAACTATTGGAAAAAATGAAAAATTTGGTCCATACCGTCAAAGCGAAAGAAAAGATTTGTACCAACAATATGCTGATGAATTAATCAACTCCGGTAATGCCTATTATGCTTTTGATACCGCAGAAGCGTTGGACGCAGCAAGAAAACTGGAAGAAGAACAAGGAAAAACCTTTATATACAATCACCACAATAGAGAAAAACTAGACACTTCTTTGGTTATTTCTGCTGAAGAAACTGCCAAAAGAATTGCTGATGGAGAACATTATGTAATTCGTTTTAAAACTCCGGTAAACGAAACTTTGCATTTGCATGACATCATTCGTGGAGACGTAAAGTTTGAAACGAGTCTTTTAGATGATAAAGTATTGTTTAAAAGCGATGGAATGCCAACCTATCATTTGGCTAATATTGTAGATGATCATTTAATGGAAACATCACACGTAATTCGTGGTGAAGAATGGTTGCCTTCGATGCCTTTACACGTTTTATTGTACAGAGCATTTGGTTGGGAAGCACCCCAATTTGCACATTTACCATTGATTATGAAACCTGTTGGAAACGGAAAATTATCAAAAAGGGATGGTGACAAGATGGGATTTCCTGTATTTCCATTGGATTGGAAAACCGCCGAAGGTATTTCGTCAGGGTACAGAGAAAAAGGTTTTTTCCCGGAAGCAGTTGTTAACTTCTTAGCTTTATTAGGTTGGAATGATGGAACCGAAAAAGAATTATTCACACTGGAAGAATTAGTTGAAGCATTTGATTTAAGCAGAGTTCACAAAGCTGGGGCTAAATTTGATCCAGAAAAAAACAAATGGTTCAATCACCAATATTTGGTAAAACAAAAAGATATCAATTTAGCGAAATCCTTTGCTCCTATTGTAGAATCTAAGAATGTTAACCGATATTATTCTTTAGTTGAACTGACAAATATTGTTTCTTTAATCAAAGAACGCGCCCATTTTGTCTCTGAATTTTGGGAATTAAGTGATTTCTTTTTTATGGCTCCAACATTGTATGATGAAAAAGCAAGGAAAAACTGGAAGGAAGAAACGCCAACATTGATGCAAGAATTAATTTCTGTTATAGAAGAAATCACTGATTTTACTTCGATGAACATAGAAACCATTGTAAAAGATTGGATGACGAAAAACGAAATTGGAATGGGCAAAGTAATGCAACCGTTTCGCTTGAGTTTGGTTGGCGCACTGAAAGGTCCTCACCTATTTGATATCGTTGAAGTAATTGGAAAAGATGAAACGATTAACCGAATTCAAAAAGCTATAGCTACATTATAAAAAAGAACCATCTCAGTCCCGAAGCTTCAGGATGAAACTCTGAAAGGGTTTGATGATAAAAAGCTTCTAATCCTGAATCTGGATTAGAAGCTTTTTTTTATAAATAAATAATCAAATCTCCATTGATAATTCCTGGATTTCCTTTGAAATTTACGCCTAAATTCTTCGTGTTCAAGTTACCCAGCATATTGTTTATCCCATATTGATAAGAAACATTCACCCGTAAATGACGCACTCCGGCAGTTATGCCTACCGTTGGATAGAAATTAAACTTGGAAATATCTATAATATCTTTGGCTAATAATGTCGTCCCGGAAATGTTATTGTTTTCATTTTCGTTATCAATTTTAAATTTTCCGTTTACTTGAACCAAAGGTCCAAACTCAACACTTAAATGATTTTCGATCAATTTATAACTCAATTGCAACGATATTTGAGCAGAAGCCAATTTATAATTTACATCCTCATTTGCTGAAAAAAAGTTTTTTGTGGCTACTGAAAAATTATTTTCGCTGAACTGCATTGCGTAAACCATATCCCAATCATTGTAAAAATTTCCTCGCATAGAAAGTCCTGCGTTCCATCCTGTTCCAGGTTTGGTCTGGAAATTATTAGTGTTCAACGTAAATTGATTGACACCAAAACTAATCCCGATTCTGTTAGAATCTCTATAATCATATTGGGCAAAAGCCGCTATGGAAATCAAAATAAAAACTGTCGTAAGAAATTTCTTTTTCATAAAATAATATTAAACAAAGGCAAACCTAAAGATTTTTTGTAATTTAACCCTAATTTTTTTAACTAATTTATTCATACTATGGACATTCCGTTGATTATTTTTCTTGTATTTGCGTTATTTATTTTACTTTCCTCCTTTTTTACTGTCAAGCAGCAAACCTCTGTTGTTATTGAACGATTCGGTAAATTTTTAAGCATTCGACAATCAGGCCTGCAACTTAAAATTCCTTTAATTGATAGAATTGCCGGACGTGTCAATCTAAAAATCCAACAGTTAGATGTTATCATCGAAACCAAAACCAAAGACAACGTTTTTGTAAAACTAAAAGTTTCAGTTCAATTTATGGTTGTAAAAGAAACCGTTTACGATGCTTTTTACAAATTGGAATATCCACACGATCAAATTACTTCTTATGTATTTGATGTCGTACGTGCCGAAGTTCCAAAACTAAAATTAGATGATGTTTTCGAAAGAAAAGATGATATTGCCGTTGCTGTAAAAAGAGAATTAAACGAAGCGATGACTACTTATGGTTACACGATTATCAATACATTAGTAACCGATATTGATCCTGATATTCAGGTGAAAAACGCGATGAACAGGATCAATGCTGCCGACAGAGAAAAAACTGTCGCGGAATTTGAAGCAGAAGCATCAAGAATTAGAATTGTTGCCAAAGCAAAAGCAGAAGCAGAAAGCAAACGTTTACAAGGACAAGGTATTGCTGACCAAAGACGTGAAATTGCAAGAGGTTTAGTAGAAAGTGTAGATGTACTAAATAAAGTGGGTATAAACTCTCAGGAAGCTTCGGCTTTGATTGTGGTTACGCAACATTATGATACCTTGCAAGCCATTGGCGCAGACACTAACTCAAATTTGATTTTATTACCCAATTCTCCTCAAGCCGGAAGTGATATGCTGAATAATATGGTAGCTTCATTTTCTGCATCGAATCAAGTGGGCGAAATGATGAAGAAAACCAACAGAAAGCCAAAACCAAAAACAGAGGAACATACTAGTTATCAAGCTCCGCAACCTCCAGAAAATCCTGAAATAGAAATATAATATTTGAATTGTTTTAAATAAAAAAGAGGCTTAATTGCCTCTTTTTCTATTCGATAACCAATTTTTAACAAATGGAACCGCTTTAGCAACAAATGGAATAGCTTTCGTGACGTATGGAATTGCCAGATTAATTAGCGTTCCATAATTTCCAGAAAAAGCATTTAAAGAGGAACCTATAACTCCACTTACAATATTTTGCGGAGTAAAACTCTCTTTGGTTTTTTTAATTCCGAAAACGAGTTTTTGATAACTGATTTCTTTTTCAATTTTCAAAATTTCTAGTTCCCTATCAATTTGAGCGTAGGAAGAATATTTTTTGGTTTCCATAATTTAGTCGTTAAAAAATATTTCAGAAAATTTTTCCAGTACCGATCCTTCAAAAAATTTATCCCTAATTGTGAATAAAAGACCTGTTAACAAAAGGTATATACCTCCAATAGTTAAAAATCCTAAACAATAAGAATCTAGATAGTTTCCTATTGCTAAAGCCCCCGCTACAGAACAAAATAATAAAACCATACTAAAACACAAAAAAATCAATGTAAACTTAAGAATCATGGTAGTAGATTTCATTGCTACTTTAAAACCCCATAATTTGTAATAAGAAACATTGCTTTCGATGAAGGCTTGAACTTGTTCCTGTATATTTTCTGTATTTTCTTTTAATTCTTCAAAAGCCATAATTTTATTTTTTTAATACTAATTAGGAGAAGAAACCAATATTATTTTTGAAGTTTGGCATTTTGTTCTTTCAACTCAGCCAATTTTGATTCTAGAAAAGAAATTACATCTTCAGCTTTATGACTCACATTCGAAATCAAATCATCGTATGTTTCTTGTAAATCATAATTTTTAGTAAAAGCAAGTTTGCTTTTTAATTCATCTGATGCATTCTCGAATTTATGTTTTAAATCTTTTTTGGCGTCATCGTAACCATCTCTAAATTTTTCTCTTGTTCTTGAACCTTTATCAGGAGCAAACAAAATTCCTATCCCAGCTCCAATGGCTGCACCCGTTAATAGAGCAATTAATGTATTTCCTGCGTTATTCGACATGATATTGATTTTTGATTGTTAATAATCTAAAATTACAAATTTTATTTAACATATCGATGTTAACAAGCCGTTAATTTATTTTAAACAACTCTAAAAAACGAAATAAAACCCGCTATTGAAACGAATCTTTAATAGGTATATTAGAACTCATAAAACTTAAAAAAAGGTTTTAAATCTGATTTATTCAAGCCATTTTTAATTGGTAATTGTTATGATAAGTTTGATTGTAATAATAAATTACAATCATAAAAAAAGCGCCTTATAAAAGACACTTTTAATCAATAAAATCTATACTATAGATTTAATTCTAAAATTTTAGTTCGTTTAATAATTCCAAAACTTTTTCGGTTTTTTCATTCTTTTTTAATTCTGAAAGCTGAGTTTCGAAAAGATTCAAATTATTCAAATCATTTTGTAAATTTTGAATAGCTAAAATTCTAACAGCAGCCATTTGACTTTTTAATGACATCGTGTATAATTTTGTTAAAGATTCTTCTTCAATATCTTTTACTTTTACTTTATCTGAATGATGCAAAATCAAATTAGAAAACAACAATGAGTTATTATCATTCTTAATATTTTTGACAATAGTCTGAATAATTAAACTGTAGTTATCAATACTTTTTATGTTATCAATAATAGTATTCAATATCAAATTGGCATTGTTTTCGTCTTTTTCTTTCACATATTTATTGATTTCTTTTTGGGTATTCATCAATAAATTTTCTTCTTTTTTGCCTTTTTCTTCCCAAGCATCTTTCAATCCAACGGTTTTATTAAAGACAATTTTACCTTCGGTTGTGTCTTTATCAACATTGAAATAACCCAAACGTTGAAACTGAAATTTCTCATCAGATTGTACCGTTGCCAAACTTGGTTCAACAAATCCTTTTACAATTTGTAACGAACTAGGATTCATAAATTCCAAGAAATTTTTCTCTTTATGACTGTCCGGTGCTTCATCAATAAACAAACGATCATACAAACGAACTTCCGCTTCCAAAGCATGATGTATAGAAACCCAATGCAAGGTTCCGGCCACTTTTCTTTGACTGGCCTCACTCCCACTTCCACTTCGACTGTCTTCATCATAAGTTACGTGAATCTCCATAATAGTTCCTGCAGCATCTTTTACAACACTTTCTCCTTTAATGATATAGGCATTTTTTAGACGCACTTCTCTGCCTAAACTCAAACGGAAGAATTTGGCTGGAGCTTCTTCTAAAAAGTCATCTCTTTCAATGTATAATTCTCTTGAAAAAGGAACTTTTCTAAATCCTGCACTTTCATCTTCCTGATTGTTTTCGGCTTCCAGCCATTCTTCTTTATCTTCCGGATAATTAGTAATTACTAATTTTATCGGATCTAAAACCGCCATAACTCTTGGAGCCGTTTTGTTTAAATCTTCGCGTAAACAAAATTCCAAAAGTGAAAAATCAATAATGTTTTCTCTTTTGGCAACACCAATTATATCACAAAATTTACGAATAGAATTGGCCGTATATCCTCTTCTTCTCAATCCCGAAATAGTTGGCATTCTTGGATCATCCCAACCATTTACAATGTTTTCCTGAACCAATTGCAATAGTTTTCGCTTGCTCATTACGGTGTAATTCAAGTTCAAACGAGCGAATTCGTATTGATGTGGTCTTACTTTTGATTCATCATAAATCTGGTCTAAAAACCAATCGTATAATTCACGGTGCATCACAAATTCAAGTGTGCAAATAGAATGCGAAATTTGTTCTACATAATCACTTTCTCCGTGTGCATAATCATACATTGGATAAATATTCCAATCATTTCCGGTTCTGTGATGATGACGGTGTAAAATACGGTACATCAACGGATCTCGCATCAACATATTAGTCGATTTCATATCAATTTTGGCACGTAAAACATGACTTCCTTCCGGGAAATCACCGTTTTTCATTCCTTCGAATAAACTAAGATTTTCTTCAATTGAACGGTTTCTGTAAGGTCCATCAACTCCAGGTTGTGTTGGCGTTCCTTTTTGAATCGCCATGTCTTCAGAAGATTGACTGTCAATATATGCTTTACCATTTTTAATCATGGCAACCGCCCAGTCATATAACTGCTGAAAATAATCAGAAGAATACAATTCCTCGGTCCAATCAAAACCCAACCATTTCAAATCTTCTTTGATAGCATCTACATATTCCTGCTCTTCTTTGGCTGGATTGGTATCATCAAAACGCAAGTTAACTGGCGCATTGTACTTTAATCCTAAACCAAAATTTAAGCAAATAGATTTGGCGTGACCAATGTGTAAATACCCATTAGGCTCCGGCGGAAAACGAAAACGTAATTTATCTTGTGGAAAACCATTGGATAAACTGTCTTCAATGATTTGTTCTATAAAATGGAGTGATTTTTCTTCGGTTGACATTTTTTTGTTTAATTTTAGCAAAGATAAATAAATGGTTTAAAGTTTACTGTTTAAAGTTACCAGAGATGGCTTTAAACCTAAAAAAATTTGAACAAAAAATTAAAAAATGGGATTTATAAAATTAAAAAATATCAGAACTTACTCCTATCATGGTTGTTTGATTGAAGAAGGAAAAATTGGTTCTGATTATTCAGTTGATTTAAAAGTTAAAACAGATTTGCGACAATCATCTATTACAGATAACTTGGTTGATACGGTTGATTATGTGTTGTTAAACCAAATTGTGGTGGAAGAAATGGCTATCAGAGCCAACTTATTAGAACATGTTGCACAACGTATCATTTCCAGAATTATGAAAGAAGTTCCAACCATTTCAAGAGTTATTCTGGGTGTTTCAAAATTAAATCCTCCTATTGGTGGTGATGTTGAAGCGGTTACAATAGAAATGGAAGAATATAGAAGTTAAATTAAAAATATTTAAAAGGGCATAATAAATATTTTTTGAAATTTTTAAACTTTAAACTTTTAAACTTTAAACTTTTTAGTTACTTTTGCCATCCGTTCAACTACGGCGTCGTGGCCGAGCGGCTAGGCTGGGCTCTGCAAAAGCTCCTACTCCGGTTCGAATCCGGACGATGCCTCTAAAACCTTCAAGGAAACTTGGAGGTTTTTTTATGTCTAAATTTTTAGGAAAAATATAGAATTTAATACTATGCTTTTTAAACCTTAAATGCTGTAATAATTCAATTTGTTACAATAAAAAAGTCCAAATCTGAATATTTGTATCAGATTTAGACTTTTTTTATTTTTGAAGAAAAACGTATTTACTTATTTTTCAATCTTCTCAAATGCATTTTTCATCATTTCTTTTTCTTTTGGAAACCATCCTTGTGTGATTAAAACTATTCCGAAAATCATCATCACGATGCTGATTCCTTTCTTAATTTTAAGAATATTGTTAGGTGTTAATTTAGTTTTTAATTGTTTGGCCAGTAGTATTTTAATACAATCAATTATTAAGTAAGATACAATTACAGTAACAAAAAAAGTTATCATTCTGGACGTTTGCATTTCTAGTTTTGGTCCTACAGAAATAATAATAGCCAACCAAAAGCCAAGAACTCCAATATTTATAATATTTAATAAAAAACCTTTTAAAAAAAGACCTGCATAATTCTTTCTTATAATCTCATTGTCTATTTCTTCTGTATTTACTTTTTCTTCTTTTTTTAATAGGACAAAAGAAATGATCCCATAAACTAACATCAAGATTCCACCAAAAATAAAAAGGGCAGGTTTATCTTTTAAACTTTGGATTAATCTGTAACTGCCTAAATAAGCGATCGCAATAAAAACAATATCCCCTAAAACAACTCCTAAATCAAAAACTAAAGCAGCTCTAAATCCTTTTATAATACTGGTTTCAAGTAATATAAAAAATACGGGACCAACCATAAAACTTAAAAAAATTCCCCAGGGAATACCGGATAAAATATCGTTTATCATTAAAAATTAAAATTTATCAGAATAGAAATGCAAAACTATTATTTTTCTAGGATTGTTCCACTAATAAAAACTTCTTTATTAATTTGTTTTGGTTTTCCATAAATGTAAATAGAGCCTCCGGCCTTCACTTTTGCATCAACCAATGTAGTTGCATAGATTTCAGATTTTCCTCCCGCAGCAACGCTTATTGTTGTTTGAGTCGTATGTAAATTGGTTGCTTTTAGAATTCCACCTGATGTAATAACTACATCTTGATTTGTTGCTTTACCTGATACATTAATAATACCTCCTGCGCTTGCCTTTACATTCACTTTGTCAACATCTATTTTAATCTTTATCTCTGCTCCTGATTTTGCATTTAAATCCAACATCGTTTGCTTGAAATCAGTTTCACTTGAAACAGAACTTCCTTCGCTTGCACTGATACTTTCAATACTATTATAATACAATTTTACAACAATGTTATTACCTGATAATAATTGTGGAAAAGGCATTCTTATTTTTAATTCTCCATTTTTATTAACCGTTTCAACTTCATCTGCTCTGTCTCCGGTTATAACAACTTTATTCTCTGAGGATGAAATTAATTTTACATTGATTTTATCAAATACTTTTACTTCATCAAAATCTCCTAAATTTCTGCTTACCTGTGCATTTGTTATTTGGCTTAAAAATACAAAGGCAATAATCACTAATTTTTTCATTTTTTTTATTTAATTGGTTCTTCAATTCTTCTTAAAAAATTAAAATCCAGTTGTTTTTTAACTAAATCGGCATTTTTTACTTTAACGTAAATTTCATCTCCTAATTGTAATAATTTACCAGAAGTTGCGCCAGTTAGTGCATATTGTTTTTCATCAAAGGTGTAATAATCGTCTTTTATATCGCGTATTCTACACATTCCTTCACATTTATTCTCTATAATTTCTACATAAATTCCCCATTCAGTAACACCGGAAATCACGCCTAAAAATTCCTGATCCTGATGATCTTGCATGTATTTTACCTGCATGTATTTGATAGAATCACGTTCCGCATTGGTTGCCAAGCCTTCCATTGTTGAAGAATGAACACATTTCGTTTCATACGTTTCTTCATCTACTGATTTTCCTCCGTCAAGATAATGTTGCAATAATCGATGCACCATTACATCCGGATAACGGCGAATTGGAGATGTAAAATGCGAATAATAATCAAAAGCTAAACCGTAATGTCCAATGTTATCTGTAGAATATTTGGCTTTACTCATACTTCTAATCGCAAGAGTATCTATTAAATTTTGTTCTTTTTTACCATTTACTTCTTCCATCAAAGCATTCAATGATTTAGAAATATCGCCTTTATTACGGAAATCTATTTTGTAACCAAACTTGGCAATTACCGTTTGCATGGCAATTAATTTATCTTCATTTGGCTCATCATGAATCCTGTAAATGAAAGTTTTCTTTTGTTTTCCAATATATTCTGCTACTTTTTTATTGGCCAAAAGCATGAATTCCTCAATCAGATGATTGGCATCTTTAGAAACTTTAAAATAAACACCTTGAGGTTCTCCGGCTTCATCTAAATTGAATTTCACTTCCACTTTATCAAAAGAAATGGCTCCATCGGCCATTCTTCTTTTTCTGAAAATTTTAGCTAATTCATCCATTTTTAGCGTCGCTGAGACAATTGCTGATGAAACTTGATACGAAGTTCCAGTTATAGAAATTTCTTCCGGAATCACATCGTCTTTCGTTTCTATGATATACTGCGCTTCTTCGTATGAGAATCGTTGATCAGAATAAATTACAGTTCTTCCAAACCATTGATTGACTACTTGAGATTTTTCAGTGATTTCAAAAATGGCCGAAAACGTATATTTTTCTTCATTTGGACGCAATGAACAAGCAAAATTTGATAATACTTCTGGTAACATTGGCACTACTCTATCCACTAAATAAACGGATGTAGCTCTTTGATAGGCTTCATCATCCAGAATTGTTCCTTCTTCAAGATAATACGATACATCAGCAATGTGAATACCAATTTCGTAATTACCATTCTCTAATTTTTTAAATGATAAGGCATCATCAAAATCTTTGGCATCTTTTGGATCAATCGTAAAAGTCAACGTATCGCGCATGTCACGACGTTTGGCAATTTCACCTGCTTCTATCGATGTATCAATTTTCTGGGCATAAGTTTCTACTTCTATAGGAAATTCAGCCGGCAATCCATATTCAGCAAGAATAGCGTGAATCTCCGTATCATGTTCTCCTGGTTTACCTAATACTTTTATTACTTTTCCAAAAGGACTATCCGCTCTATCCGGCCAATCTTCGATATGAACTAAAACCACATCACCTTGCTCCGCCTCACCTATTTTATCTTTTGGAATAAAAATATCCGTATACATTTTTGGATTGGCAGTAGAAACAAAAGAGAAGTTTTTTTGGATATCAATAACACCAACAAAATCAGTTTTATTTCTTTCAATTACTTCAATCACTTCACCTTCAGGTCTTTTCCCTTTTCTTCTATTGTAAACATAAACTTTTACAATATCTTTATCTAAAGCGTGATTTAAATTATTGGTAGGAATGAAGACATCTTCTTCTAACTCTGAACAAACAAAATAGGCTGTTTTACGACCAGTCATATCAATCTTGCCTTCGTAATAGTCTTTGCTTATCGCTTTTACTAAATACTTTCCAGGTTCTGATTCTATAATTTTATCTTGTGAAGCAAGAATCTTCAAATCTTTTATAATTTGATTTCTGCTTTGGGTATCATCAAGTTCCAGTTTTGCTCCTATTTGTTTATAATTGAATGCTTTATTAGCACTTTGCGACAATATTTTTAATATTTTATCAGAGAAATCTTTCTCTTTTTTGATCGGCTTTCTTAATCTTTTACTCATACTTCTTTTCTTATTGCGCATAAAATTACGAAATAGTTAATCGTTATCAATAACCAGCTAACAGTTTTAAAGAAAATATAACTTTACAGAATAGTTGTATCTTTATAAAAACAATCAAAATGGAAGATTTTCAAACAATTGCAATTTTTAATTATTCGCATGAAATTGTTGTCCTAAAGCATATTTTAGATCAAGAAGGAATTTCTTATTTTTTTGAAAATGAAATGACTTTATCTGTTGCTCCATTTTATTCAAATGCTTTAGGCGGAATTAAGTTAAAAGTACATTTGAACGATTTTGAAAAGGTTCAGGAAATTTTAGATCGTTTGAATAACAATCTAACCATCGTTTAATTCAATTTGAAAGTTTTATTTTTTTAAAGTTGTCAACATATATTAATATAAACAAAAAGAAAAATTAAATTTAAATTATTTTTTGGTTGTTATTATAGCTTGTTAATAGCTACAATAAATTTATTTTAAAAGGTATTGGAATGAAGTTTAAAGTTGTTATACCGACTTATCAACAATGCTATTTTAAGGTAAAGGATTAGTTTTAAAGTGTTTTTAGATTTTAATTAACAATGGTTAATAATTCAAATAGAATTGATTTTGTAAATAAGTACTTTTTAGATTTTTGTTAACAAACTGTTTTTTTATAATGATAACTATTCTAAAAATTCAACAAACAAAATTAGGATTTCTAATGTGGGTTTTGGATTACTTATTTTTAAGTTAGAACCAAAAAAAACTTCTAATATTCTATCCAAAGTTATGAACATGTTTTGTTAATTTAAAGTTAACTGAATATCAAGCAATTGCGTTTTGCTATTAACAATGTAAAAAATTAACATTTTAAATATAAAATATATATTGATTCACAGCTATTTATAGATTTATTAAAATTGTTAATAACCTCTTAATCAAATAGAAATCTGATAGTTAAAGCATTTACAATTTGCTTTCATTTTTAAAGACTTATTTGAATTGAGTTATTCTATTAAAGAAAGCGAGATTTAAATTCAACAAAACTAAATTTCTTTATTTAAATTTGCACCACACAACTTATTATATAGTAAAAATGAAAATATCCATAGGAAACGATCACGCTGGTCCAGAATACAAAAAAGCAATCGTTGAAATGCTTAAAGCAAAAGGACATGAAGTAACTAATTACGGAACTGATTCTGCAGATAGTGTAGATTATCCTGATTTTGGACGTCCGGTTGCCATAGATGTTTCTGAAGGAAAAGCTGATTTTGGAATTGTTATTTGCGGAAGCGGTAACGGAATTTCAATGACAGTAAATAAACAGTCTAAAGTACGTGCCGCTTTATGCTGGATAAAAGAAATTGCAGTTTTAGCCCGTCAACATAATGATGCTAATATTATCAGTATTCCTGCGCGTTATACTTCAATCCCACAAGCGGTAGAAATGGTGGAAACGTTTTTGGATACAGAATTTGAAGGTGGAAGACATCAAACAAGAGTGGATAAAATTTCTTGTTAGAATCTTTTTATTGACTGAATTTACATTAATTCAGTCATCGTGTTGACTAAATTTACATTAATTCAGTCAGTACGTTGACTGAATTACTATTTTTTAATTATATTTGGTTTAGATTTCTAAATCAAATAGAATGGAAAATTATTTAAAAAGAGCACTATTTCAAGATTTTGGTAAAAAAGTACTTCCTAACAAAGTATTGATTTTACTGGGTGCTCGTCGTGTTGGGAAAACCGAATTAATAAAAAATTACCTTCAAACCATTCCTGACGGAAGTTATTTGCAACTGAACGGAGAAGATATCAATGACGCTAATTTATTTAAAGAACGTTCCGTAGCGAATTATAAGCGATTATTACATAATATAGATTTATTGGTTATAGATGAAGCCCAAACTATTCCTGATATTGGACTTATTCTAAAACTTATTGTGGATTCTATCGAAGGAATCAAAATTATTGCAACAGGTTCCTCTATATTTGATCTAAACAATAATCTTGGTGAACCATTAGTGGGACGAAAAAATACCTTATATCTTTTTCCATTAGCACAAATGGAATATTCCCAATACGAAAATTACAAACAAACTACCGAAAAATTAGAGGAAAGATTACTTTTTGGAAGTTATCCGGAACTGATTCAATATTCAGATTGGGAGGATAAAAAAGAGTATTTGTATGAAATTATTAATTCCTATTTACTGAAAGATATTTTAGTATTTGAAGGAATAAAACATGCCGATAAAATATATGATTTGCTGCGTTTGATAGCGTATCAATTAGGAAAAGAAGTTTCGTTGCAGGAATTAGCAAATCAATTGCAAATGTCTAAAAATACAGTTACTAATTATTTAGATTTACTTTCAAAAGTGTTTATTATATTTAAAGTAGAAGGGTTTAGTCGCAATCTTCGTAAAGAAATTGTGAAATCCAATCGTTGGTATTTTTATGATAATGGCATTAGAAATGGCATTATAAATAATTTTAATAGATTGGATTCGAGAAATGATATAGGAGATTTATGGGAAAATTATCTTGCTTCAGAAAGAGTAAAAAAGCAAAATTATCAAAAAATAAAAACAAATAATTACTTCTGGCGCACTTATGATCAACAAGAATTAGATTGGTTAGAGGAAAAAGCGTCTACTTTAGCCGGTTTTGAGTTTAAATGGAATGAAAATAAAAAGACAAAAATTCCAACAGCTTTCGCAAAAGCCTATCCGGAAGCTACTTTTGAAGTAATCAATAAGAGTAATTATTTAGATTTTATAATGTAATCTTCATTAAAAACGTCAAAATAAAATAAAACGCCAATAATTAAAATTTGGATAAATACAATTCTGAAAAATTTAAAAAGATAGTATTTTTTTGAAGTTTTATGATTGAAAATATACATGGCTAATGCCGAACCAATTGTGCCGCCAACAGCAGTAAATGTTAAAAGGGTTTCTTCTGAAATCCTTTTTTTATGGGTAATGGCTAATCGTTTATCATAAGCAGTAATCATAAAAGCTAAAATATTCAACGTTAAAAAACTATATAATAAAGTCATAAATGATATAAATTTCAAGTTTAAAGCTATTATTTTAGCTGAAAAATTAATTAGACACTTTCCTTTTTTCTAATTAAACGTTTTTAAAGTTAAAACATTTAAAATTATCTAATTACAGGATGACTAATATACAATTTATAGCTAAAACTGTTGCAACAGCAGCAATTAATATCCAGAAAACCGTTCAATTATTACAAGAGGATTGTACGATTCCTTTTATTTCAAGGTATCGAAAAGATACAACAGGAAATCTGGATGAAGTACAAATAGAACAAATTGCAAAACTTCAAAAAGAATATGAAGTGATTGTAAAACGCAAAGAAGCGATTTTAAAATCCATTGCCGAACAAAATGTACTTTTGCCAGAATTAGAGAAAAAAATCCAGCAAAGTTTTGATTTACAGGAACTCGAAGATTTTTACCTGCCTTTCAAAAAGAAGAAAAAAACCAAAGCCGATGTTGCTCGTGAAAACGGATTAGAACCTTTAGCAAAAATTATCATGGCACAAAATAATGATGCTATTGATTTTATTTCTTCCAAATATTTGAATGAGAATGTCATCAATGAAGATGCCGCTTTACAAGGCGCCAGAGATATTATTGCCGAATGGATTAATGAAAATATTTATGTTCGAAAACAACTCCGAAGATTGTACGAACGTAAAGCAATCATTACCACCAAAGTAGTAAAAACTAAAAAAGATGAAGAAGCAGCACAGAAATTCAATCAATATTTTGAATGGTCAGAACCATTGACTAAAGCGCCATCCCACCGATTATTAGCGATGCTTCGTGCCGAAAACGAAGGGTTTATCAAGTTTAAAGTAGAAGTTGATATTGATGAAGCGTATGATATTATTGATACATTAATCCTAAAAAGCCAAAATAGTTCAACACCTCACGTACAATTAGCCATCGAAGACAGTTATAAACGATTATTGAATCCGGCAATTTCAAATGAAGCTTTGCAAGAAGCCAAAGCTAAGGCTGACGCCAATTCTATTCAGGTTTTTGCGAATAATCTTGGACAGTTATTATTGGCACCGCCTTTGGGTGAAAAACGAATTCTGGCGATTGATCCAGGATTTAGAAGTGGCTGTAAAATTGTTTGTCTGGATGAAAAAGGGGATTTGTTATACAATGAAACCATTTATCCGCATGCGCCTCAAAAAGAGGAAGCGATGGCGATGAAAAAAATCCGTTCGATGGTCAATTCGTATAAAATTGATGCGATTTCCATAGGAAACGGAACCGCTTCTCGAGAAACGGAATTCTTTATCAAGAAAATAGCTTTCGATAAACCGGTGCAGGTTTTCATCGTTTCTGAGGCAGGAGCATCCGTTTATTCCGCATCAAAAATTGCGAGAGAGGAATTTCCTGATTACGATGTTACGGTTCGTGGTTCGGTTTCTATCGGGCGACGATTGAGTGATCCATTAGCCGAATTGGTTAAAATTGACCCTAAAGCCATTGGCGTAGGCCAGTACCAACACGATGTGGATCAAAATAAGTTAAAAGAAGAATTAGATAATACCGTGATTCGCTGCGTGAATTCTGTCGGGATAAATATCAACACGGCAAGTAAACATTTATTGAGTTATGTGAGTGGAATAGGAGAGAAGCTAGCCGAAAATATTGTGCAATATCGCTCGGAAAACGGTCCTTTTCAAGATAGAAAACAACTGAAAAAAGTACCTCGATTGGGTGAAAAAGCGTATCAACAAGGAGTTGCTTTTATTCGAATTTCGAATGCTAAAAATCCTTTGGACAATTCAGCGGTGCATCCCGAAGCTTACGGAATTGTGGAAAAAATGGCAAAAGATTTGAAATTGACGGTACATGATTTGATTGCCAACAAAGAAAAAACGGGGTTAATAAAACCAGAAAATTACATTACTGCGGAAATAGGTTTGTTAGGTTTAAAAGACATTATTAAAGAACTCGAAAAACCCGGATTAGATCCAAGAAAATCAGCAAAAGTATTCGAATTTGATCCCAATGTCAAAACGATAAAAGACGTAAAATCAGGAATGATTTTACCAGGAATTGTGAATAACATTACCAATTTTGGTTGTTTTGTTGATATTGGAGTAAAAGAAAGTGGTTTGGTTCACATCTCGCAGTTAAAAGTTGGTTTTGTAAGCGATGTAAATGAAGTAGTGAAATTACACCAACATGTACAGGTAAAAGTAACGGAAGTGGATGAAGAAAGAAAACGTATTCAGTTAACAATGATTATTTAAAATAAAAAAAAGGCTTTTCAAATTATGAAAAGCCTTTTTTTTATTTTATTTCTTCTTCTTCTTTTTTATCAGCTGGCTGATTATCTTTGGCGGCGTTTTTGAATTCTTTAATTCCGCTTCCTAGACCTTTCATTAGTTCTGGAATTTTTTTACCTCCAAAAAGTAATAAAACGATCGCCAATATAACAAGGATTTCTGTAACACCTATTCTTCCCATGATTGAATAATTTATTGCCGAAGCAAATTTGTAATAAAACTGTTTACAAAGGTAATTAGAATAACTTGATATGAATTCATTTTAAGGCAATTATTTGGTTTCAATAACGTTAAAAATTTATTAAATCAAATTTACACTTTCATAAAACAGGATCAAAGGGCACAAATAGAATCCATACTATAAATTGATTATATTTGTTCAATAATCAAATTGTATGTCCGGGAAAAGACAGAAACGAAAAAAACTTAAGGAAAATTTATTCAATAAAAGACGTTTAATAATTTTAAACGAAGATACTTTTGAGGAAACTTTTTCTTTAAAACTTAATTTAATGAATGTTTTTGTTGTTGCCACTTTGGGAGCAATATTTATAATAACAATTACCACTTTTATCATTGCTTTTACACCTTTACGTGAATTTATTCCAGGATATTCTTCAACTAAACTTAAAAAAGATGCCACGCAATTGGCTTTAAAAGCAGATTCTTTGTCTTTTGCTTTAAAGAAAAATGAAGCCTACATCAAATCCATTCAAAAAGTATTAACTGGAGAATTGGAATACGCAAAATTCAACAAAGATTCTATCCTTGCAGCAACTGAAGAAGTCCAATCCCCAGTAAATTTATCTGCTTCAAAAAAGGAAATTGAATTAAGAGAACAAGTGGCGAAAGAAGAAAAGAATACCCTCCCAGCCTCCCCGAAGGGAAGGAGCCAAAAATCAAAATAGTTTTCATTTAAAATGAAAAAGGGCGTCTTATTAGAACTAAAAAAATCAAAATATCAATTAAGAAATGTCAATAAAATCAGTTGCAGCAAAACTATTTGCACTTAAAATTTATAAAAAAACTCAGGCTTGGGCCAATAATCCTGTTGCAACCCAAAACAAAGTTTTACTACACTTAATTAAAGAAGCTAAGGGAACTCAATTTGGAATCGATCATCATTTTGATACTATAAAATCAAGTGTGGATTTCGCTAATCAGGTTCCGGTTCGGGATTATGAAGCGTTAAAACCCTATGTTGATAAGGTGGTAAAAGGCGCCGAAAATGTTCTTTGGAAAGGGAAACCATTGTATTTTGCAAAAACATCGGGAACAACATCCGGAGCTAAATACATTCCGTTGACCAAGGAATCCATGCCTTTTCATATTGAAGCGGCTCGAAATGCGATTTTGCATTATATCCATGAAACGGGAAAAGCGGATTTTATTGATGGAAAAATGATTTTCCTTCAGGGAAGCCCAATTCTTGAAGAAAAGTACGGGATTAAGTTGGGTCGATTATCTGGAATTGTAGCTCATTTTGTTCCAAAATATCTGCAAAAAAACCGCATGCCATCTTGGGAAACGAATTGTATTGAAGACTGGGAAACCAAAGTAAATGCGGTTGTCGAAGAAACGTTTAACGAAAATATGACGGTGATTTCAGGAATTCCATCTTGGGTGCAAATGTATTTTGAAAAATTGCAGCAAAAAGGAGGGAAGCCAGTGGGAGAAATCTTCAAAAACTTCAATTTGTTTATTTACGGAGGGGTTAATTATGAACCGTACCGCGCTAAATTTGAAAATTTAATTGGTCGAAAAGTAGACAGCATTGAATTATTTCCAGCTTCGGAAGGTTTTTTTGCGTATCAGGATTCTCAAAAGGAGCGCGGCATGTTACTGCTTTTGAACTCTGGAATTTTTTATGAATTTATAAAGTCAGACGAATTTTACACGGAAAAACCAAGACGTTATACAATTGGCGAGGTAGAATTAAACGTGAATTATGTACTGATTATTTCTACTAATGCGGGACTTTGGGGTTATAATATTGGTGATACTGTTCAATTTACTTCATTAAAACCCTTTCGCGTGATAGTGTCTGGAAGAATCAAGCATTATATTTCGGCATTTGGAGAACATGTCATTGGAAAAGAAGTAGAAAGTGCATTGCAGGAAGCGATAATTGGAACCAATATACGGGTAAATGAATTTACCGTTGCACCACAAATCACACCAACCGAAGGATTGCCTTATCACGAATGGTTCATTGAATTTGAGAATGAACCGGAAGACCCCGTTACTTTTGCGGAAGCGGTAGACAATGCCATGAGAAAGCAAAACGTATATTACGACGATTTGATTGTGGGACACGTTTTGCGAAAAGTTGTGATTACAAAAGTCGCTAAAAACGGTTTTCAGGAGTATATGAAGTCAATAGGCAAGCTGGGCGGACAAAATAAAATCCCCAGACTTTCTAATGACAGAGCCATTGTGGATTTATTAAACAAAAAATAAAAGGGTTACATTTGAGTTTTAGAAAATAGAATAAATGAAAGATAGTAAACATATATCACGCTCAAGAGCACAAGAATCATCAGCAGCCATTGAAAAAATGTACATCACGATGCGTCATTTGTTTAATAGAGGATTTTATAAACCAATGGGAGTTTCAGGAGATACTTTGCGGGAAGCTTTATTGGCTTTGCGACCAGAAATTTACGGTAATATTGGTGAAGAAAAAGTGGAATTGAACGGTCTTTTATACGTTATTGAGCGTTTGCCAGTAGGAATTGAAGAATGTAGATTCATCAATTTAACTTCGGATGAAGGGTATTCTAAATCCCATTTTCAAGCGATTGTACCACCAAAAAGACGCCGTAATTGTTATCGAATTGACGAGGAACAAATGAATGTGGAGATTACGCGTGGACGTTCGGATATTTATGATATTTTGACGCATTTAACGTTCATTTTTATCGAATCCCATAAAATAAGAAATAGAGTTTTGCTGGATGATGCAGGCGAAGTTTCGCGTGATTGGTTCAAACTGGAACAAGCAGTTTCCCAGAATAAAAAACTGACTCTGGTTGAAAAAGAGAAAGCAATTTCACATGCTTCAAATATTCTGGGAAGAACATTTGAGGAAGTCTTAGAAATATATGATGCCTTTGGGTCCGTAACATCGCCAGATCGTTTCTTGCATGTAATCTTTTGGTTGGGGAAATTAGCGATTGAGGAAGTGGTTGACAATAATAAAAGAACCATAACATTCAGTCCGATTTTGAGAGAACGATTGGGGCATCATATTCATGGTGAAATTTGGGCAACGAACATCAAGGAAGTTTTAAAAGAAAATCAGCTTTTAGACCGTCCAATCCATGTGATTAGTGCCAATATGCACAGTGTAATGAACTCTATTTTTGCAACACCGGCTTTGAAAACGAAATTTAAAGACAAATCAGATTTCTTTATTTATGAAGAATTGAGCAAATCTGGTTCTTATGACGTTCGCAATCAGGTGGAAGACATTGCATTGAAATACGGAATGATTTCGTTACCGGATACTTCAGGAACCAATATTGACGTGCAAATTTTTGATACTGCCAAAATAGACTGGACTAAAACCTCATTTCCAAAAGCAACTATTGGAGATAAAAAACCGGTTATAATCGTGATGGATTATGCTTTTGGCGAACAAGCGTATGAAACGATTGATGAATTATTGAAACCGTATAAAAAAGAGACATTATTGAATGTCGAATCGGTTTCCATCATGGGAAAAGCAGGAATTTTAGAAGGTGGAAAAGGAGATATCATGATTCCGAATGCACACATTAATGAGGGAACGGCAGACAATTATTTTTTCCATAATGAATTGTCGGCGAAGATGTTTGAAGGAAATGATATCGCAGTTTTTGCTGGACCAATGGTTACAGTATTGGGAACATCATTGCAAAACAGGGATTTATTAAAATTCTTTCATGAATCGACTTGGGGTATTATTGGATTGGAAATGGAAGGTTCTTATTATCAAAAAGCCATTCAATCTGCATCCAAAATCAGAAAAAGCGTTCCTTTGGATATCAAAGTGAGATATGCATATTACGCTTCGGATAATCCCTTGGAAACGGGAAGCACATTAGCTTCTGGCGGACTGGGAACAACGGGTGTAAAACCAACGTATTTGATTACCATTAAGATATTGGAACAAATTTTCAACGTAAAATAAAAGAATAGAATGAATAAAAACGGACCCAATGACCAAGACGATCAGGAGATTGATTTAACACAAATTTCTAAGAAAATTAGAAGTCTTTTTCAAAGATTTAATACTTTTTTATTCAGATGTATTCAGTTTTTTGTGAAAAATGTGATTGCAGTTTCGATTTTGTTGTTGGTTGGAGTAGGTTTAGGAATGTTTTTAGATCAAACACAAAAAAACTATGATAATCATATTATAGTTGCGCCAAATTTTAAATCAACAGATTATTTATATTCAAAGATTGATTTATTGGCAGCTAAAATTGCAGAAAAAGATACTGTTTTTTTTAAATCAATAGGTATTCAAAATTCTAAAGAAATCAATAAAATTACAATTGAACCTATTGTAGATGTATATAAGTTTATCAACAATAATGGGTTAAATTTAGAATTATTGCAATTAATGGCACAAAATGGAGATTTGAAATCAGTAGTTAAAGAAACCACTACAAGTAAAAACTATACTTTTCATACTATTATTGTTTCGACAAAAGCGATAACAGATCCAAAAAACACGATTCAGCCCATATTAAATTATTTGAATACGAGCCCTTATTTTGGAGAAGTTCAAAAAATTTCTATTAGTAATATTCAACAAAAAATAAAAGCGAAGGAAGGGATTATAGGTCAAATTGATGGAATATTGAATGAGTATTCAAGTGCTAATGACAATCGTCAAAAAAGTGATAAACTCATTTATTACAATGAAAATTTACAATTAAATGACATTATAAAAACCAAGGATTCCCTAATTAAGGATATTGGAACATTAAAAATACAATTATTTAATTCTGATAAAATAATAAAAGATTCCATGGTTATAATGAATATCAAAAACACTGAATCCATAAATGGTAAACTTAAGTTTGTATTGCCGGCGGCTTTAATTCTTGGGTTTATTTTTATAAATTTTTTCATTTCTTTTTATAGAAAACAATCGTTAAAAGCACAACAAAACAGTACAATTTAGGTGTGGAATAGTTGCAATTACCACTGATTTTAGCAAGATAGCAAATCAATCGTTATTTTATTTAACGAAAATTGAACAGATTATTAGAAATTAATATGTTGAAAATATTCACGAACTATCTTCAAAGAATTAAAAATAACCCATTTATTCTACAAAGTTTAAACACGTTAATTTTGAGAGTTTTGGGAGTGCTAATTTTGTTTGGATTTACTTTATTTCTAACAAAGAATTTTAGCCCAAAGATTGTTGGACAATATGATTTTGTCCGATCTTTTCTATTGGTAATAGGCAGTATATGTTTATTGGGTTGTGACCAATCTATTTTATATTTTAGAGGAAGATTAAAAGGCGTAAATGGTTTATATTCCTTAAAAGAAATTTATATAAAAATGGTTGGAATACTATTTTCAATGGCGATAATTTTATTTTTAATCGTTTTATGTACTAATAAAGATTTTATAAATGCTTTTTTTTCTGATCAAGGAGTTCATTTAATTCTTTTAAAATCATCGGGAATCTTATTTTTTTCGGCTTTAACTACTTTAAATACGGAAGTTTTTCGAGCAATGGATCGTTTGTATGTTGCGGAACTATTTAGAAATGCCATAAAATATATTCCTTTAATTCTGGGCGCAATTTTATTGTTTTACATCAAAAAAGAAATTTATTTAGTTGATGTTTTTCTTATTGGTTTTGTGATTCTAGCCGTGATTACCACAATTTTGGTTTTTAATTATTTTAGCAAAGTAAAAACCCATACTATAAACGAGCCTATTACGTATAAAGAAATAATTGTTAAATCCTCTCCAATTGCAATAAGCGGAATGGCTTTGTTTTTATTGATGAGTTTTGATATTATGTTTTTAAAAAAATACAGAGACGATCCAACCGTTGCTTTTTATGCTTTGGCAATGAAATTAATGACAATTTTATCAATGGTAATCGTTACGGTTAATATCACTGTTTCTACAAAAATTGCCGAATACTTTTCGACCAAAAACAATTTCGAATTAAATAAAATATTGAGAAATAGTTCTCGCTTAATTTTTATTTTGACACTACCGACCGCTTTATTGATATGTATTTTCTCAGAATATATTTTGCAGTTTTTTGGCAAAGAGTATATTGTTGCGAGGAATGCATTACTTATTCTAATGATTGGCCAAGGAATTTGTTCCGCTTTTGGATCGGCTCCTATTTATTTGAATATGACTGGAAGACAAAATGTTTTCCAAATTATACTTGTGATGGCGGTTATTATTAATTTTATTTTAAACAGATTTTTAATCCCGGTATATGGAATGGGAGGAGCTGCATTTGCCTTTGTTGCAAGTTCATTTTTTTGGAACTTTATTTCCGCAGTGGTTATTTATAAAAAAGACAAAGTAAAAGTATACTTGAATTAATTAAAAAAAGACAACGGTGAATAATCCAAATAAAAATGTTTTTTTTAGTGTCATAGTTCCCGTTTACAATGTAGAGAATTATCTGGAGCAATGTATTAACAGTATTTTATGTCAAACCTATACTAATTTTGAAATTATTTTGGTGAATGACGGATCTACAGATTCTTCTTTAAAAATCTGTTCTTTATATGAAAAAAAAGACCCCAGAAATATAATTATTAACAAAGAAAACGGGGGTTTATCTGATGCCAGAAATGTGGGCTTATTAAGAGCAAAAGGGGATTATGTTATTTTTACTGACAGTGATGATTATTGGAAAGGAAATCGCGTTTTAGAAGAATTAAACCGCTTAATAAAAGAATCTTATCCGGATTTAATACTTCATGAGGAAAGCCGTTTTTTTTCAAAAAATCATGTAAAATGTAAGTATAACCAACAAAATATTAATAATAAAGAAGGAGACTTTAAGAAAGAAGCAGAGCAATTAGTTTATTATGATTTATTTGCCGCTTGTGCATGGGACAAAATCGTAAGGAGAACGGTATTAATCGAAAATGAACTGTTCTTTCCATTGGGAAGAAAATCTGAAGATATGGAATGGTGCAGTAGATTAATTAACCATATAAACACCTTTGCTATCTATCCAAAATCGTTTTATATATACAGACAGGGAAGACTTGGATCAATTACTCTTCAGGTTAGTGAGAACCATGTTATGGATGTATATGAAATGGTGAAACACGGCTTAAATAACATCAAACATGATGAAAGCAGCTTAAATAAGGCCTTAAGAAACTATTGGGCGTCGATTTATGTAATACTGTTAAAAGACTTCTATATCTTGTCTTCAAGTAACAGAAAAGCCATTAGGAACGATTTAGTTTCCTGGAAACACTTGCTTAAAAAAGGACGAAATATTAAATTAGACAAAGTCATGAAGTTTTATAATTTCGTACCTTTTATGTTGCTACCGGCTTTTCTATATATTTATAGGATATTTAATGTTTTACAAAAAAGATATAAAACTTTAAACTAGCGGAACCATGAAACAATTCCTTTAAATTTTTATCATGCAAATTAAAATTAAGAAGAGTACGGCAACTTTTATGGTGCTATTTATTGCCAATTTATTTGTTGCAGTAACAGCATTTTATATTTTGCCCAAACGCTTTTTTTACGATTCAGCCATTATTGCATTCGACAAAGGCAAAGAAATAGGTTTTTTAGGAAGTTACCCGCTTACGATATTATTTTATAAAGTAACCGGATTGCGTTATTTACCCTTTCCTCTAATTGCTTTGATACAATTCCCAATTCTTGCTTATGTATTGTACAAAATTGGAGTTCCCAATAATTTTTATAAACTAAATGTAAAGAACATCCTTGTTTATTTAGGATTCTTTATGATGGCTATTTTCATGTCCATGCCTTCCAAAGAATTTATTACTTATTTATACGTTGCAATTATTGTATTTCTCTACAGGAATGGTAGTATTTCTTACGGTAAGTCAATTGCTTTATCGATGTTTCTTTTAGTTCTTTTTGGGATTTTTTATCGACCTTACTTTCTTCTAATGCCCATTATTGCTTTTGTAATGTATGCGGTTAGTTTCATTAATTTTAAAAACAAAACGATTGTAACCCTTTTCTACGGACTATTAATTGTGATTTTCTTGTCATTAAGCTACGGGATGTTGAAGGGACATTACTTTTCGGAGAGTAGTAGAGAAATTGTAAATACGACAAGGGTAAATGCTTCAGATGCCAATTCCATGATTGTTTCTCCTGTTAAACCAGATACTTGGTATGGCGAAACAGTAGCCATTGTCTATGGTTTTTTTACGGTTAATATCCCGTTAAACGGAATAAAATATATTTTTTCCCCTCAAATTATTGCTTTTATAATTTGGCAACTTTTTTTATTTTATATACTTCTTGTGCGTTTCTCAAAATGTTTAAAGAATAAAGAAAAGTATAAATATGAGCTTTGGATATTGCTTATTTTGTTTGCTTATTTTATTGTCCAAGGAGTGTTTGAACCCGATTTAGGAACTGCAATTCGTCATAAAATAGGAGTTTTTCCTCTAATTTATTATGCTTTATATTATGAACATTTCAGAAAAGAACATCAATAGAATTTTCAATTTATTTTTATTTTTGATTGCCAGTATGATGATTTTTAGAAAACCATGTACAGGCCTGATTATACTGTTTGCGACGCTTAATTTATTATTTATAAAAAAATTAAAATTCACTAAAAAGGCTATCTCGATAGGATTTATCATTGCTTCACCGTTATTAATAGAGATTTTATTTTTTTGGAATAATGATTCTTATTTTATGGGAATAAAATCCATCGAAAAAAGTATTTCCTTACTTATTTTCCCCATGTTTATTCTAGGTAATTATCAACGGGTACAATTTTATAAATTGCTTCAGTTTTATAGTATCACAACGACCGGTATTGTATTATTTTTCTTGATTCGCTTTATTGTTTTTTATCCAAATATGATTGAT
This sequence comes from Flavobacterium arabinosi, assembly GCF_048158725.1. Taxonomy (NCBI): domain Bacteria; kingdom Pseudomonadati; phylum Bacteroidota; class Flavobacteriia; order Flavobacteriales; family Flavobacteriaceae; genus Flavobacterium; species Flavobacterium arabinosi. The sequence goes on along the minus strand of NZ_JBLNKX010000001.1, from coordinate 509,730 downwards.
AAATACTTCGTAGGAATTGATTTATGGGAAATGGGGTACGCGTTTTCTAATAGCATCGGGATACATGCGCCGGCGCTAAACATGCATTTGTCCTTTGTTGCTATTGTTAATCTTTATTTTGTTTTTAATGTCTTTCGCCAAAGAAAAAGGGCTATAATTAAAAGCACCAATTTCATCATTTTTTCACTCTCATTCTTCTTTGTTCTTTTTGTGAATACTAGAATGGCCTTGTTTAATATGCTATTTGGTTTTGTTTTAGTTTTTTTCTACGAAGTAATCCGAAAATATAATTTTAAAAAGGTTGTTGGAATATTAGCTGTCGGATTGGTTTTATTAGGTAGTATCTTTTTACTGTTTCTACAAAAAAACCCGTATATGAAAGAGAAATATTCCTCAGTAACATTTGCTTATATGGATAAAGTAGGCAAACTTGATGCCATTAAAAATCCAGAAATAAAAGTATTTAATTCATTTGTTACGCGTGTTTCTATTTGGAAATCAGCATGGGAACTTTCGTTAAAAAACATGCCTTTTGGTGTTGGAGCTTCAGATGGGAAATCAGAATTATTCAAATATTATGAACAAACCAATCAACATTTTCTGGCAAAGTATGAATTCCCCACTCACAATCAGTTTTTGGATTTTTTATTAAAATACGGATTTTTAGGCCCATTGGTAGTTTTTTTATACGTTTTTACTATTGGATATTTAGGATTTGACTTAAAGAATGCAATTATTATGGCATTCTTTTTTATCTTTTTCACCTCTAATCTCACGGATGATTTTCTATTGCGTTTTGACGGAATTGCATTCAGCGGGTTCTGGTTTTCTGTATTCGGAAGTTACTGGTTACAAGAGAAAACTATTGTTTATAAAGAGAAACTAATTCTGTAAAATTTTTAGCGCTGTCGAATAAATTTTGACATCTTTCTAATCCTTTTTTTCCAAAATTGTCTCTGATTTTTTCGTCTTTCAGAATTTCTATATATTTTTCTAATTCATTGACATCATCAAAAAGAAATCCTGTTTCGTTATGCACTACTACATCTTTGTTTCCGATAATATTCGTGGCCAAAACGGGTTTTTGCATTGCCATTGCTTCTAATACTGCAATTGGTAATCCTTCCCAAAGGGAAGTTTGAATATAGATATCAATCGTATTAAGCTCTTTTAAAGCATGCTTTCTTTTCAAGAACCATCCTGTAATTCTTATATTTGGAGCAGTTATTTGTTGTTTTAATTCACCATCTCCAATCCAAACAAAATTATGATTGGGATGTTTTAAAGCTATTTCATTAAATAATTTAGGGTTTCTGGCAGCAGTAATTCTTCCAACAATACCGATTGTCAAAATTTTATTTTTATTTCCCGAAACATTTTCATTAATATCTTTAATATCAATACCATTTCTTATAAGATAGGATTTCCCTATTTTTTTGGCTATTTCGTATTCGGTATCTCCGCAAGCAATGGTTAAACCGCCAAATATTATCTGAAAACCGTTCTCGATTAATGTGTATATTTTTTTATTAAAATATGAAATATCTGTTCGAAGGAAAGAATAACCATGTGGAGTATAAAATAATTTTATTTTTTTAAACAATAGAAAGCAAGCAATTCTTCCCAAAACACCAGCTTTTGAAGAATGAAGATGGATAACATCCGGATTTAATTTTTCAAGCTCCCTGGTTAATCTTACAAGAGATTTTAAATCTTTTAAAGGAGAAAAAGACCTAACCATATTTAGTTCTATAAGAGAAACTCCTTTTGAAAAATCTTTTTTTATTCTTTTCGAATTAATTTCTTTCCGATTTCCACTATAAATGATGGTGGTGTTTATATTCTCATTTATTTCATGATTTCCAAAAAAAAAGGATAAATCTTTGAAATACGTGTGAACTCCTCCGGCCATTGCTTCAACAACATGAACAACTTTCAAATTAGATGATTTATATTTATGTAAAAATATATAAAATTGATTAGTAATGGCTTCAATTGGAGCCGTAATATTAGCTTAATTTTAATTTTAATTCTAAATATTAATGTATTTATATCTTGGGAATCCCTTACGTTACTTGACAATTTGTGAAATGTTTTTTTTACCTTGCAACTGTAAAATTGACTTATGAAAAGAATACTTATTACTGGAGCTGCTGGATTTTTAGGATCACATCTTTGTGACCGTTTTATTAAAGAAGGCTATTTTGTCATTGGAATGGATAATCTCATAACAGGAGATTTGAAAAATATTGAACATTTGTTCAAACTTGAAAATTTCGAATTTTATCATCATGATATTACCAAATTTGTTCATGTTCCGGGTCAATTAGATTATATCTTACATTTTGCTTCGCCCGCAAGTCCAATAGATTATTTGAAAATTCCTATACAAACATTAAAAGTAGGTTCTCTCGGGACGCATAATCTTTTAGGTTTGGCACGAGTAAAAAATGCCAGAATTCTTATAGCATCCACTTCTGAAGTGTATGGAGATCCATTGGTTCACCCACAAACCGAAGAATACTACGGGAATGTAAATACTATAGGACCAAGAGGTGTTTATGATGAAGCCAAACGTTTTCAGGAATCCATAACCATGGCGTATCATACTTTTCATGGTGTAGAAACTAGAATTGTTCGAATTTTCAATACCTATGGTCCAAGAATGAGGCTCAATGATGGTAGAGTTATTCCCGCATTTATAGGTCAGGCGCTTCGTGGTGAAGACTTAACTATTTTTGGAGATGGAATGCAAACCCGTTCTTTTTGCTATGTAGATGATCAAGTGGAAGGAATTTTCAGATTATTGCACTCAGATTATGTTTTACCGGTAAATATTGGCAATCCAGATGAAATCACCATTAAAGATTTTGCAGAAGAAATTATAAAATTAACAGGAACCAATCAGAAAGTGGTTTATTTTCCTTTACCAATAAATGATCCTTTGCAACGACAACCAGATATAACAAAGGCTAAAAAAATATTAGGTTGGGAAGCCAAAGTGGATCGTGCCGAAGGAATGAAAATTACCTATGACTATTTTAAATCATTGCCTAAAGAAGAACTTTCGAAAGAAGAGCATAAAGATTTTTCAGGTTATATTAAATAACGGAAGGAAGTATTTTTGAATTTATCTTTAAGTTAATAGTACATTCACTAATTATGGCGGCATCACAAATAGGAAGATATTCAAAATACATTCGGCCTATTAGTGTTTCAATTGATCTAATAGTTATTTCGGTGCTAAGCTTGTTCATTTTCAAAGAACTAGATTTAGACATTGAATATTATCTCATTTACCAAGCAATTGGATGGATTACTGCTGCTTTTTTCATACGATTTTACGAAATATATCGCTTCACAACTCCCATTGAAATTATTTCGAAAATAATCAAGCAAGGAGTTTTATTTCTTTTGATAATCATTGCTTTTTTCCCATTTTCAAATCGGGTTGTTTTTAGTGGAGAAGTGATTGTGATGTTTATATCTTCAGTTATGGTGCTGATTATGATCTCAAAATTTTCATTATTTTATTATTTAAAAGAATACAGAATAATAACAGGGAGTAACTACAGAAGTGCTGTAATTATTGGTTATACGCCAGAAGCAATTCAATTGAAAGATCTTTTTGAAACAAGAAATGATTATGGATATCGTTTTTTAGGTTATTTTTCGGATAAGAAATCAAATCAGAATATTAAAGGAAAATTAGCGGATTTGAAACCTTTTATAATCGAAAATTGTGTTGATGAAATTTACTGCTCATTAAATGAAATTTCTAATGAGTATTTGAAAGATTTGATTGATTTTGCTGATGAAAACAATAAAACAATAAAATTTATACCAGACACAAAAGAGATTTTTTCTAAGAATTTAAAAATAGATTATTACGATTTTTTCCCTGTGCTTTCGTTGAATAAAACAATGTTGCATGAGCCAAGTACAAAGGTGTTTAAAAGAATTTTCGATATTGTTTTCTCCATCACAATTATTGTTTTTCTCTTATCTTGGCTAATTCCATTATTAGCGATTTTAATAAAATTAGAATCCAGAGGTCCTGTTTTTTTCAAACAAGGGAGACCTGGAATTGATGAAAACGAGTTTTTTTGTTATAAACTTCGTTCCATGAAAATCAATAAGAAAACCGAAACGGAAGCCTCAAAAAATGACCCCCGGGTTACTAGAATAGGGAAGTTTATGAGAAAGACAAGTATGGACGAAATGCCTCAATTTCTAAATGTTTTACTTGGTGATATGTCAGTTGTAGGTCCGCGGCCCCATCTTTGGGCGCAAAATAAAGTTTATGGGAATAAAGTTAAAAAATATATGGTACGTCATTATGTGAAGCCGGGAATTACCGGATTAGCTCAGGTTAAAGGTTTTCGTGGAGAAATTGAAACGGAAGGCGATATGATTAACAGAATAAAATTTGATGTTTTTTACATCGAAAATTGGTCTCTTATCCTAGATTTAAAAATAATTTTCCAAACGGTAGTTAATATTTTCAAGGGCGAAGAAAAAGCATATTAAAAAATTTCTTTTTCAATTAATTCTTTTATTTGAAAATCAAGATTAAAGTTGTTTTTAGCATTTTTAAAAATCTGTTGCTTCATTATCTGAATTTGTTCTTTATCTATTTTTGAAATTTCGATTACAGTAGTATTTAGGTGCTGGAAATTTGTTACTTCTGCGACCCATCCTAAATTATTGTTAGATACAATAGTTTCACCTTCACCACCTCCAAAATAAAGAATAGGTATTCCTAAAGCGCTATATTCGAATATTTTAGATGGGACTGAGCCATAAATTCTGGTTTTCAATGGAACCAAAGCAATGTCGAAAGTTGCTAATTTCGAAATCAATTCATTGCGTTCCAACATTCCATGAAAAATAATATTTTTTTTAGGATTATCCTTTATATAGCTTTCAATTTGAAGTTTTTCAGCGCCATCACCAAAAATATGAAATTCTAAATTTAGACTTTCCAGATCCATTTTTTCGCAAACTTCCAAAACACCTTGCGCCACACCGAGTAATCCTGCGTAAAATAATTTAATAGGTTGATTATCAATTAAATTTAATTCGAAACTTTCAATTTTATGGTCTGGAAAATTACGATACAAATAGCATTTTTTTTCTGGATATAAAGAGTGAATATGAGCAATAATTTCATTGGACTGGCCTAAAATCAGAGTTGAATTTTTATAAATAAACCGTTCTAAAAATAATGAAACTTTATGTGAAAATGAATCTGCCGAAAGGGCGTTCAATTTAATAGCCGCCAAAGGCCATAAATCGGAAACATTCAAAATAATTTTTTTCTGCTTTAGCGAAAGCACTAAAACGCTAATGAAAGATAATAGTAATGGCGGAGATTGAACTATTACTTTTTTAGGTGTTTTTTTGAACAATAAATAAATAAATAATCCAATAGAAAAAGACACTATTGAAACAATACGGACAAAGATGTTTTTGCTATTACTTGGATAAATCCAAAGTCGCTTTATGGTTATATTTTGCATCATTTCTTTAGCAAAAAACTTTCCTTTGTATTCAGGGAATAATACTCCTTTAGGATAATTAGCCAAAGGACAAATTACGGTTACTTTATAATTGTTTTTATGTAGTTTCAAAGCCAACTGCTCAATTCTATTGGCAGCAGCACCCTTTTCTGGTGGATAATAATTAGAAATAATTACAATTTCCTCCATTAGTTTTGGGTTAGTAAAATGTCAATAATTCGTTCGGAAGTTTTGCCATCCCAAAGTTCAGGAATACCACTTTTTCTCTTTCCATTTTTAAGAAAAGAGCTGTAAATTTCGGTCAATTTTTCGATACCGATTCCTACCAAAGTGTTGGTGCCAATTGATTGTGTTTCGGGTCTTTCGGTATTTTCACGCATTGTAAAACAGGAAATTCCTAAAACGGTAGTTTCTTCCGAAATCCCTCCAGAATCGGTAATTACTGCGAAACTGTTTTTGATAAGGTACATAAATGCTAAATATCCTTGTGGTTCAACACAAACGATGTTTTTAAAATTTAATTCTTTATCGGCTAAAATGGCTTTGGTTCTCGGATGAACTGGAAAGATTACTTTTTTATCATTAGCTAAAGCATCAATACCCAGTAATAATTGCTGCAACGACTGTTCTTCATCTACATTCGATGGACGATGAAGGGTGAGAATGAAGTAATTTTCGAGTTCTAATTGGTATTCATCCCAAAAAACAGGTTTTTTAATTCTATTTAAATTTTGATATAAAGTATCAATCATTACGTTTCCTACAAAATGGATTTTTTCTTTAGAAATCCCATATTTCAAAAGATTTTCATTTGCCCAAAGTGACGTGGTGAAAAAATAATCCGAAATACTGTCCGTAACAATGCGGTTGATTTCCTCCGGCATTGTCATGTCACCAGAGCGTATACCGGCCTCAACATGCGCCACTTTGATATTCAGTTTTTTTGCCACAATTGCGCAAGCCATTGTTGAATTGACGTCACCGACAACCAAAACTAAATCACACGAATTTTGTAATAATTCCTGCTCAAAAGCTACCATAATCGCCGCTGTTTGCACAGACTGAGAACCGCTTTTTACTTCGAGATTGCTATTTGGTTGCGGAATATTAAGTTCTTCAAAAAACGTATCGCTCAGGCTTTTGTCATAATGCTGGCCTGTATGCACTAGACGATAGGAAATTGGTACACCTTCGTTTTGCTTTTTCTCTATCGCTTTGATAATCGGGGCGATTTTAATAAAATTAGGTCTGGCGCCAGCAACTATGGTGATTTTCATTCTTTGATTTCTTTAATTAGAGAAATAAACTGTTTCAATTTTCCGTTTTCATTGCGCTCCAGTTTTTCTTTTCTACTGAATGAAAACTTCAAACCACTTTCTAAATAGATAGTAATTGCTTTTTCGATTTTTTGAATTTGTGTTACCGTTAATTCATTTTCACTCACATATTCAATTTCAAAAGTATCAATTTTTGTTTGCTTAATTATGAATTCTTTTACATTACCATCGTCTTCAATGATACTTTTTGTTACATAGTAAAACGTTAATCCAGGTGATTTTTTCCCGCTTGGCAAAAGAGCAATATCATTTGTCCTTCCAATTAATTTCTTGAGAATAGGTTTTTTAAAGGTGCTTTTTTCGTCGAGAATTCCAATGTCGCCAATATCATAGCGAATAAACGGATGCGCTTTATTGAACAAGGAAGTAATTACAATTCGGCCTGAAGTACCGTTTGGAACCGCTTGATTATTGTCGTCCAAAATCTCGACAAATAATGTTTCCGAATTGACTTGCCATTCTCCATTTGGATTCTGAAAAGCAATTAAATCCAATTCAGAAGCACCATATTCATTGACAATTGGAATCCCAAATTGTTGTTCCAAAAGTATTTTATCTTCTTCAAAAAGCATTTCGGAAGTCACTATGCACACTTTTAAAGTGGGACAAATGTCTTTTAATATGATATTTTTATTTTGTAAAAATTTAGCAAATAAAACAATTGAACTCGTGTACCCGTTTATATAATCGAATTTTTTTTTCTGAAATTTTTTTAAAATTTTTTCTGAAAGTATATCCGATAAATCAAAAATAGAAAACCGAAACCGATGACTTAAAAAATCTTTAAAGCGCTCTTTCTTGTTTCTAATAAAATCGATTGGAATCCCATAAAATCGGGCTTGATAGGAACTATTAAAATCAATTTCGTACCAACCAAAACGAGAGATATTAGAAGCCCAAGTCAACGCATGGCTGTATTTGTCTTTGGCAAAAATAAATGGATCACCGCTGGAACCGGATGTTTTATTAACGTAACTGTTTTTTGGAGAATATCCGTTGGTAAGCCTTTTAAGCAATGGTTTTTGTAAGTTTCTTTTATTTAAAATGGGTAAATCGTCCCAGTTGGTAGCATTTGAACCAACCAATTCTTGATAAAACAGATTGTTTTGTAAATGAAAATTTACAATTTCTAACTTTTTATTTTCAATGAAAGTTTCGTGTTCTTTTTCTGATAAAGCGACAATTTTTCGCAATTCGGCTTTGGCTTCCTTCATCGGGAAACCATTTAGTTGCAGTGATAAATCGAAAAGTCGAAACATTTAGGCTATTTTTTGAGTGTCAAAACGTTTTATGGATTGCAGTTCTTTTGCTTTGTGTTCTTGTTCTTCCTCAATGTCAAAATCATCCTGAAGACCAAGCCAAAATTTAGCGGAATTACCAAAATATTGACTCAAACGCAAAGCCGTATCAGCCGTAATTCTTCGGTTTCCTTTCGTAATTTCAGAAATTCTGGTTTGAGGAATTTTCAAATCCTTAGATAAACGGTATGCTGTTATTTCCAAAGGAATAAGAAATTCTTCTAATAAGATTTCACCGGGATGTATATTTTTTAATTTTTCCATTTTCAACTATTTTAATGATAATCTACAATTTCAACAAGGGAAGCATTTCCATTTTTCCAAATAAAAATAATCCGCCATTGATTGTTAATTCGAATGCTATAATAGTCTTTTAAATTTCCATTTAATTTTTCTAAATGGTTGGAGGGCGGAATTCTCAAATCGATCAAATCTAGAGAATTGTTTAACATTCTTAGTTTTCTTCTGGCTATTTGTTGAATTTCTTCCGGAAAAGCAGTTATTTGCCTAGGGTCGTCAGGAGCCCACTTTTTCATCTCATCGGAAGAAAAATATTTTTTCTTGTGGGTTTCGATTGAAGGTTTATTTACAACAATTCCATTCCATATTTTTTCAGTTTCTTTAGACCCAAATGAAATTATCATACCTTTAGCGTTACTAACGTTAAAAGTAAGTAAAAAAAATTATTATTTCATCTTAAAACAAACTATTTTTGCACCACAACTAAATAAAACAACATCATGACTATTTTACTATTGGGTTCAGGCGGAAGAGAGCATGCATTTGCATGGAAAATGATTCAAAGTCCGCTTTGCGACACGCTTTTTGTAGCACCAGGAAATGCTGGAACAGCAGCAATAGCTAACAATATTGATATAAGTCCAACTGATTTTGACGCTATCAAAGCTTTTGTTCTTCAGGAAAAAGTAGAAATGGTTGTTGTAGGACCAGAAGATCCATTAGTAAAAGGTATCTACGATTTCTTTTTAAATGATGGGGAGTTAAAACACATTCCGGTTATTGGGCCATCAAAAATTGGTGCTCAGTTAGAAGGAAGTAAAGAATTCGCCAAAGAATTTTTGATAAAACATAATATCCCAACTGCTGCTTACGATAGTTTTACTGCCGAAACAGTGGAGAAAGGATGTGAATTTTTGGAGACGTTGCAACCGCCTTATGTTTTAAAAGCAGACGGATTAGCAGCAGGAAAAGGTGTTTTGATTATTCAAGATTTGGCGGAAGCCAAAGAAGAATTAAGAAACATGTTAGTGCATCAGAAATTTGGTGATGCCAGTTCTAAAGTAGTGATTGAAGAATTCCTTGACGGAATCGAATTAAGCTGTTTTGTTCTTACTGACGGAAAAAATTATAAAATCCTGCCAACTGCTAAAGATTACAAACGTATTGGTGAAGGTGACACCGGATTAAATACAGGCGGAATGGGAGCAGTTTCTCCAGTTCCTTATGTTGACGCTATTTTGATGGAGAAAATCGAAACCCGCATCGTAAAACCAACCATTGATGGTTTCCAAAAAGACGGAATTCCGTACAAAGGATTTGTTTTTATTGGATTGATTAATGTGAATAACGAACCAATCGTAATTGAATATAATGTGAGAATGGGTGATCCGGAAACGGAAGTGGTTGTTCCAAGATTGAAAACAGATTTAGTCGAATTGTTTTTGGCTGTAGCCAATGAAAAGCTAGATGAAATCACACTGGAAGTTGACGAAAGAAGTGCTACAACAATTATGGTAGTTTCTGGCGGATACCCTGAAGATTTCGAAAAAGGAAAAGTGATTTCAGGGTTAGAAAACATTCAAGATTCTATTGTTTTTCACGCAGGTACTAAACTTGATAATGGAAATATTGTTTCTAATGGAGGAAGAGTTTTAACCGTAACTTCTTATGGAAATGATTTCGAAGAGGCCATAAAAAAATCTTACCAAAACATAGATAAACTAAATTTTGATAAGATGTATTTTAGAAAAGATATTGGAAACGATTTAAAATAGTTTCCAATTATCGTTCACTTTTTTTAAATATTATTTTAGGAAAGAGTGAGCGGTAGTATCTTGATTTTCTGTTCCTGCGTCTTCAAAAATTTTCAATTGTAAGATCCAATATACCATTGCAGCTGCACAGATAATCATGAAAATCCAGTTGACAGTATTAGCAACAAACCAAGATTTAAGCTCTAATGCGCGTAAAAAATCTAGAGGAGCAAATAAAATATTTACAAATAAGTATTGTATTCCTTCGAAAAATGCTTTCATAATGTATAAAATTAATTTTATTAGTTGTTTTTAAAGAACTCTGGATAGTAGAAAGGTCTTATTTAGTAAGAATCTTTTTGAACTTGCAGGGTTTCCTTTTTAAACAAGTATTATATTTACAATCACAAAAGTATAAAATATCCTTATGATAACAAGTGTTTTTAAAAAATCTACACCATTAAATTTTTCATTGGTTGTAATTTTAATGCTGGTTTTCTTTTTAATATATCAATTTCAGGATTTGTCTTGGGCTAATTCGTTGTTTTTAATTTTAAAAAAATTCACACTCTTCTGCATTTTATTAGCTTCCGTTTTTACAACAAATTTCATTGTCAAGAAGAACGGACTGAGCAAAGACAGTTCGTACACCGTTTTTTTTTACTTTTTATTACTGATTTTTTTTCCTTCCGTATTAGACAACACGAACCTGATTGTTTCAAATTTCTTTATACTATTAGCTCTTCGCCGATTGATTTCATTGCAATCTCTCAAAGCTTCCAAAGAAAAAATATTTGATGCATCATTGTGGATTTTTTTAGCCACATTGTTTCATTTTTGGAGTATTATATTTATTGTATTGGTTTTCATATCAATAATTTTTCATGTTTCCAGAGATTATAGAAACTGGTTCTTGCCGTTTATTGCTTTTTTCACTGCTGCAATTATTTTCTTGTTGTATGCGGCAGTATTCAATGTGAACGTAATCGAATATATAACTAGGAGTGTAACGATGGATTTTAGAATTGATTATTTTACTAATAATTACCAAAATGCTGCTTTTTCAATTTATGCTACTATTGCATTATTTTTTGTTATTTCTATGTTTGCAACATTGTCTCACAGACCACAGATTTTACATGTTTCTTTCAAAAAAATAGTAGCTTCATTCTTTATTGGAATAGTAATTTTCTTGATTTCCTCTAATAAAAGTAACGATTTGTTGATGTTTACCTTTGCGCCATTAGCAATCATGGCAACAAGTCATATTGAAATTGTGCAGCTGAAATTGAAGCAGGAAATCGTATTGTTTGTTTTTATTCTATGCAGTCTTTTTGCCTTTTTCTCTCAATTATAGTTTCTCCCCAAAAGCTAAATCTCCGGCATCGCCAAGTCCTGGAACGATGTAACTGTGTTCATTGAGTTTTTCGTCTAATGTAGCGATCCATAGATGACACGTGTCGGGTAAATGTTGTTTAAGGTGTTCAATTCCTTCTGGCGCAGCAATTACAACTGCAATGTGAATTTCTTTTGGAGTTCCTCTTTCCATTAATTTATTAAAAACAGCAACTATAGATTGTCCGGTGGCAAGCATGGGATCAATCAATAGTACATTCTTGCCGTTTATATTAGCAATCGCTTGGTATTGAACTACAATGTCAAAATAATCATCATTATTAGGATGGTGTCTAAAGGCTGAAATAAAACCGTTTTCGGCATTGTCAAAATAATTCAAAAAGCCCAAATGCAATGGTAATCCTGCACGCAAAATGGAGCACAGAACCAATTGGTCTTCAATTTCGGTAGTTTTCTTGATGCCAAGAGGCGTTTGAATTTCTATGTTTTTGTAATGCAATTCCTTACTCAATTCATAAGCCATTATTTCGCCAATACGCTCAATATTTCTTCTAAAACGCATGCTGTCATTATGAACATTCACATTTCGAATTTGTCCTAAAAAATGGTTCAGGACACTATTGTTTTCGGATAAAATATGGATTTGCATCGTTTTAATTTTGGAATTAAACTTCTAAAGTTTTTTTAATCTATAAAAGTATAAAAAAGTATCTTTGCCTTTTAATATATAAAGATATGTTTTCAAAATTAGCTTATTCAGTTTTCGAACAAAGTATTAAAGATTATCATCAATTTGATAATGTAGATCAGCCCATAAATAATCCTTTTCCGAAGGATAAATTCGAACATTTATTGTATCATAAAAACTGGATTGACACCGTTCAATGGCATTTTGAAGATATCATTCGGGATCCAAATATTGATCCGGTTGCCGCTTTGACTTTGAAAAGAAGAATCGACGCTTCTAATCAAGAGCGTACGGATATGGTGGAATATATTGACGGTTATTTTCTTCAAAAATACAGCCATGTAGTAGTAAAAGAAAGTGCTAAAATCAACTCAGAAAGTCCTGCTTGGGCTTTTGACAGATTGTCAATATTAGCTTTAAAAATTTATCACATGAATGAAGAAGCGACTCGTGCAGCAGCTTCCCAAGATCACAGAGATAAATGTCAGGCAAAATTGAATATTCTTTTAGAGCAAAGAACTGATTTGTCTACCGCAATTGATGACTTAATAAAAGACATTGAAAATGGAGATAAATTCATGAAAGTGTACAAGCAGATGAAAATGTACAATGATGATGATTTGAATCCTGTTTTGTACCAAAACAAGAAGTAATTCTCGTTTTAAATTGTCCCAAAAAATCAAACATATAGCCGTCATGAGACTTTCCGCAATGGGAGATGTCGCCATGACGGTTCCTGTTTTACGTGCTTTTGTAAATCAGCATCCAGAAGTTAAAATTACGGTCGTTTCCAGACCATTTTTTAAACCTTTTTTTGATTCCATTCCCAACGTTTCTTTTTTTGCTTTCGATGAAAAAGAGCGACACAAGGGATTTTTGGGATTGTTGCGTTTGTTCCAAGATTTAAAAGAACTAAATGTTGATGCTTTCACCGATTTGCATAATGTTTTACGTTCTAAAATCGTCAGAAGCCTTTTTGCTTTAAACGGAAAAAAAGTGTCTTCAGTTGATAAAGGAAGAGCGGAGAAAAAAGCATTAACCCAACCCGAAAATAAAGTTTTCAAGCAACTGCCAACAATGTTTGAAAGACATGTAGAAGTGTTCAGGCAACTGGGTTTTACAGTTGATTTATCTTCTCCAATATTACCTGAAAAACAAACTTTAGATACTGAAATCATCAGTTTAACTGGAGAAAAAGTCCAGAAATGGATAGGAATTGCTCCTTTTGCACAATATGATTCTAAAGTGTATCCTTTGGATTTGATGCGGGAAGTCATCAACCAATTAGCCAAAAATGCGGATTACAAAATATTGCTTTTTGGTGGCGGAAAAAAGGAAATTGAACTCTTAAATACGCTTTCTTCCAACAAAGAAAATGTCATCGTTGTTGCCGGGAAAATCAAATTTCAGCAGGAATTAGCGCTTATTAGTACTCTTGATGTGATGCTTTCCATGGATTCCGGGAATGCGCATATTGCGGCGATGTTTGGCGTGAAAGTGATTACGCTTTGGGGCGCAACTCATCCTTATGCGGGATTTTCGCCTTTCAATCAACCTTTAGAAAATGCGTTGGTTTCCGATAGAAATCACTTTCCAAAATTACCTACATCCGTTTATGGAAATAAAATAGTAGAAGGCTATGAAGATGCCATGCGAACGATTACTGTGGAGAAAGTTGTTTCTAGTGTTCAATCGGGGTTTGGGGTTTAGTTTACAAGTAATGGGGGAAGCCAAAGTACTTTAAATAATTATTCGCGCCATGTTGAGGCTACTTTATTTTGGCAAAATCCCCACCGAACTTGATCCAGAGCAAGTAAGGACTACTTTTCTACCAAAAAAAGTCTAAAACGCCCTCGCAAATGCATTCCAAACACTGCGTTTATGGCCTTCGGTTTCTGCTAAAGTCTGAAGGATTGTTTTATGAATTTCTGTGTTTGCACAGCTAGCGCGAGCGTCCCCCTCGTGCCTACAGACAATATTAATTTTGGTCTATTTCCAAAATTGTTTTCCTGCAAACTTATTTTTTATACTCTTTCTTTATAAGCAAAATTGGATTTAGGTTGTCTTGTCCGAAAATAGGTTTACACTTTTGTGTAAACCTATTTTCGGACAAGACAGGGACATTGGACGAGCACCAGAGAACGTGGACAAACGAGCGCCAGTTGGGGAATGTTTGTAATAAATCTAATTTGAACAAAAATTATATAAAGTGTTAGCACGTTATTTTATTCAAATAGTATCAATTTATTAGTTTTCCGGATTTTAACAATATGATATGGCTGTGTCATTACAGCGGTTGCATCTCCTTTTAAAACATTGTCAATTGTTGCGATAATTTTATTCTCGGTTTCTGTAATTTTGATGATATCTATTGAATGTCCACCATTTCCATGTACTTTATCAAAAACCGCAATGACCATAAAATTCGCAAAATCAATATTCGTTTCTGTAAATCCGTTACTGTTATTATTCACGGAATTCATTTTAGTCAATAATTCATTCCAAGAGTTCGAGTCAGAAATTGTAAATTTCTGCTGAACAATATTCTCTCGTCCATTTCCAAAAAGATTGTTCTGTCCAATTGCCGTTAAATTAAGCGGATTTAAATCTTCATCCGTTTTGCTGCAACTTGTCATTAATCCGATAAATATTGTAATAAATAAGATTGAAATTTTTGGTTTCATAATGTAGATGTTTTTATTATTAACGTGTTTTTTGTATAATGTGCTACAACTTGCGTATGTATGATAAAATCATACAAAACCATTTCTCTATTAAGCCAATTACCCAAATCAATTGTAGTAGCTGTTTTGTGTAGTTCTTTATTCAGTTTTTACGAATCCGCTTCCAATTCCATCATAATTATTATCTGAAATATCCAATTTATTTGTTTCGTAAACTTTAGTTATTCCGTTTATTACAACGCTTTGAAGTTGCTGATTTTTAGCATAACAAATTATGAATCTTTCCATTTCTCCAGAATAAATAGATCTTTTCATTACTAATTCATATGTTCCACTTTCGACTTCATTTCCATTTTGGGCTATTGAGTATACATAATTTTTCATTAAACTTAATTGAAAAGTATTTCCAGTAGTTGGCTTTTCGTGAATATTAAATGCAAACCCTCCATCTGTACTTATCCAATTCCATTTTCCTATTATATCCGAATTCTCAATTTTAGTTTCGTCGTTAGAGCTACAAGAAATAAAGCCAATTGCAAAAATGAAGATTAGAATAAATTTTTTCATAACTTTTTGTTTTTAATTAGATGCTCAAATCTCAATTGGGTTGCGTAAAATTTTGACTAATATTTTTTATTTTTTTGTTAGCCAATGGAGTCAATTTGGACACGAATATGGTAAATGGCGTAAATAATTTTTGTAATATTATTCTGCTAATGTAGTAAAAATCAAAACCTCCTTAAAATAAAAAAACTTCCCTTTTCAGAGAAGTTTTCGTTATCATTTAAACCATTTCCTAAACATCATCATAATCTACATAAATGCTTTCTGACGTCGGGTGCGCTTGACAGGTTAAGATTAAACCTTCGGCGATTTCACCATCAGTAAGAATAGAATTTTTAGTCATTTCGGCAGTTCCAGATGTAACACGAGCCAGACAACTGCTGCATATTCCACCTTGGCAAGAATACGGAGCATCAAGACCTTGTTTTAAAGCTGCTTCAAGGATGGTTTGTTTTTGTGACATTTCAAAAGTCGTTTCTTCATCATCCACCATAACAGTGATTTTCGAATGTCCTTCTAATGATTTTTCGATTTTATGTTCTTTGGAAGAAGTTGTAAACAATTCGAATTTGATAGCCGATTCTTTGATGTTTTTTGCTGCCAAAACACCAGAAACGGCATTAATCATTTCTTCCGGTCCGCATAAATAGAACTTATCAAATTCCAATTCCTTGTGTTTGTTATTCAAAACAAAATTCACCGTCGATTTATCTATTCGACCAAATAATGCATGTTCTGCTTTGGCTTGACTGTAAACATAATGTACAAAAAGACGGCTTACATATTGTAATTGCAAATCGTGCAATTCTTGATGAAAGATAGTTTCCTCGGGAGATCGGTTTCCATAAACAAGAACAAAAGAACTTTTAGGCTCACTTTTCAATACTGATTTCAGGATAGAAAGTACGGGTGTGATTCCACTTCCGGCTACAAAAGCCACATAATTTTTTTGTCGGTCAGCTTGTGGTTCAAATGTAAATTTTCCTTCTGGTTTTCCTACTTCAAGAGCATCACCTGCTTTCAATTTTGTATTGGCAAACTGAGAAAAAGCACCATTTGTTACTGCTTTTACAGCAATTCGCAATTCACCACTTTCTGGAGCGGAACAAAGAGAATACGCACGACGAATTTCCTGATTGTCTAAGGTAAGTCTAAGATTGATGTATTGACCCGCAATGAAAGTATAGTTTGGTTTTAATTCCTCGGGAACATTAAAAAGTATGGAAACCGCATCTTTGGTTTCACGTTTTACTTCTTTTATAATAAGTTTTAAAAAGGATGGCATGTGATTAATTTTTTACAAAAGTAGGAAACGACAAATAAATGGAGATTATAATTGCCGATTTTTTTATATTAGATGTAACATTTCAATTATTTAACTACCAATTACGAAACCAAACTATAAACCATGTTCCAAAAATTTATCTATCTCGAATGGAAAGCTTTTACAAGATCAGCTTCCTTCGCAACAAATTTAGGCTTAAAAATCTTGATGCTTTTTCTGGCTATTTATTTTGCTTTAGTTTTTTTGGCTTTGGGAATTGGAGCCTTTTATATTATTAAGAAAATGAATCTGGAGCCATTGGTTACCGTAAATAAATTCCTGATTTACTACTTTTTGTTTGATTTAATTATTCGTTTGCTGGTGCAAAAAATTCCGGTAATGAACATTCGTCCCTTATTGGTTTTACCGTTTAAGAAACCAACAATTGTCCATTTTTCTTTGGGTAAAACCATACTGTCGTTTTTTAATTGGGCACATGCTTTTTTCTTTTTGCCATTTTCAGTAGTATTAATTATTGAAGGATATGATGTGGTGAGCGTATTGCTTTGGCATTTAGCGATGATTTCACTGATTTACATCAACAATTTTCTAAATATTGTATTGAATAATAAAGACAATTTGTTTGCCATTTTTGTCGGAATTGTGATTGTTTTGGGAGGCTGTCAATATTATCATGTTTTTGATATTACTCATTATACGGCTATTTTCTTTGAAGGTCTATTCCAGACAAAATGGCTATTTTCACTTCCAATCTTGGCTTTAATTGGACTGTATTATATTACGTTCAACTATTTCAAAAACAACATGTATCTTGATTCAGGGCTTTCTAATAAACATCAAATCGCCAAAACAGAGGATTTAACATGGCTCAATCAGTTTGGAACATTGGGAACATTTTTGAAAAATGACATTAAACTCATCAAAAGAAACAAACGATCTAAAACTACGGTGATCATGAGCGTTGTGTTTTTATTTTATGGTTTCCTATTCTTTACCAATGGAATAGAAGCCTACAATAATCCCATAATGCACATTTTTGCAGGCATTTTTGTTTCGGGTGGTTTTCTCTTCACTTTCGGACAATTTGTACCTAGTTGGGACAGCTCTTATTATCAATTAATGATGACACAAAACATTCCATACCGCGGATATTTGAGTTCAAAATGGTGGCTGATTGTTATTGCAACAGTTATTTCGACGATTTTGTCTTCCTTCTATTTGTATTTTGGATGGCACGTGTATCTGACAATTGTTGTGGGCGCTGTTTATAATATTGGAGTGAATTCGCATTTGGTACTTCTTGCGGGTGCTTACACAAAAACGCCAATAGATTTAGATTCGAGCAAAGGCGCTTTTGGAGATAAAAAAGCCTTTAATGTAAAAACCATGTTGATTTCGTTGCCAAAATTGCTATTGCCGGTCGGACTTTATTGGATTGGTTCCACTTTAATGAGTCCTAATCTAGGATTAGCAATGGTGGCAATTGCCGGAATAATAGGTTTTGCTTTGAGAGATAAGGTCTTTTCATTGATCGAAAAAATTTATAAAACAGAGAAATACAAAACGATAGCGGCATACAAACAAAAGAGTTAATAGTCAATTTTCATAAAGCGATTAACCAAATCAACAAATAACCGATTAAACTTTTTTAAAAATGATACAAGTAAACAATCTTTCAAAAATATATAACGGCACAACAGTTCTTAAAATCGAAAATCTGGAAATCCCAAAAGGGCAAAGTTTTGGATTGGTTGGGAATAATGGTGCTGGAAAAACCACATTTTTCAGTTTGCTATTGGATTTAATCCAGCCTTCAACGGGACACATTATCAACAATGCCATTCAAGTGAATGCAAGCGAAAACTGGAAACCTTTTACCGCTTCTTTTCTGGACGAAAGTTTTTTAATTGGCTACTTAACACCCGAAGAATATTTTTATTTCATAGGAGATTTACGCGGACAGAACAAAGCGGATATCGATGCTTTGCTGGTCAAACACGAGGAGTTTTTTAATGGCGAAATCTTAAAAAACAAAAAATATTTACGTGATTTATCCAAAGGAAACCAGAAGAAAGTGGGAATTATCGCGACACTCATAGGAAACCCTGAAGTGGTAATTCTGGACGAACCCTTTGCCAATTTAGACCCAACAACGGTAAATAGATTGAAAAAAATCATCAAAGAATTAGCCGAAAATCCTGATGTAACAGTACTGGTTTCCAGTCATGATTTACTGCATACAGTGGAAGTTTGTAACAGAATTGTGGCATTAAACAAAGGCGAAATCGTGAAAGATATTCAAACATCTGCTGAAACGTTGCAAGAACTGGAACTGTTTTTTGCAGTTTAAAATTTAATTTGGGCGTGACCCGGAAAGAAAAATTCCGGGTCGGGCTTTTCGTTTCAAATAAAATATAATGAGGAATCTTCACCTAAAATAGTAATAATAATACCTAACAGCCACTGGCTGTTCTCCTCTTAATCTCAAATCTCACGCAAAAGCAAAACCGGCAATCAAAAAGAAACCCAATAATTTCCACGATAGCAAAAAGAAACGTATTTTTACAAGTCATTATACTAAATAGTATTTTTAGAAGTTAATTGATAAAAAACGTTTACCATTGAAAATCAAGACATTCAAACATATATTTTCGCTAGGATTTTTATTGTTTTTGGTAGCGTGTTCTACTAAAAAGGACACTTTTTTGGCGAGAAAATCACATGCTTTGAGTACGAAATATAATATTTTATACAACGGGCAAATAGGCTTGGACAAAGGAGTTAATGGTATAAAAGCGAACAGTAAAGATGATTTTTGGAAGCGTTTGCCTATCGAAAGAATGCAAATGGAGGAAGATATTTCACCTGATGGAAAACCTAAAAATGCTGATTTTGAACTGGCTGAAACCAAAGCCACAAAGGCAATTCAAAAACACTCAATGAACATTGGCGGAAGAGAAAAAAACAGCCAAATTGATGAAGCATATTTACTACTTGGGAAATCTCGTTATTACGATCAAAGATTTGTTCCGGCCCTAGACGCATTCAATTATATTTTATACAAATATCCCAACAGCAGTAGAATTTATGAAGCCAAAATTTGGCGTGAAAAAACCAATATGCGACTGGGTAATGATGCTTTGGTAGTGAAAAACATGACCAAATTATTGAAGGAGAAAGAATTGAAAAAACAAGTTTTTGCTAATGCAAATGCACTTCTATCAGAAGCTTTTTTAAACTTGGAAGAAAAAGACAGTGCTTTGGCAAAATTAAAAATAGCCGAAAAGTATACTAAAGTAAAAGCCGAAAGAGCGAGATACCGTTTTATTCTTGGGCAATTGTACGAGGAATTAGGTAAAAAAGACAGTGCCATTTTGAGCTATGAATCCGTGATAGCTATGAATAGAAAATCCGAAAGGAAATATGTTATTCAGGCTTACGCCAAAAAAGCACAATTATTCGATTATAAAACGGGAGATACCACTGCATTTTTAAAAACATACAACAAACTAATTGCCGACAGAGAAAACAGACCGTTTCTAGATGTAATTTATAGAGAAAAGGCGGTGTTTTATGATAAAAACAACAAACAAAAAACAGCTTTAAATTTTTACAATGCTTCGCTGAAAAAAGCAACCACAGACCAATACTTGATTGCTTCAAACTACAGGGATTTAGGAAATATGTATTTCAAAAATGCCGATTATCCGGTTGCAGCTAAGTATTATGACAGTACTTTAGTCAAGCTTGATGTTAAAACCAGAGAATTTATTCGCATCCAAAAAACCAGAAAAGATTTAGACGAAGTAATTCAACTCGAAGCTATTGCCAAAACAAACGACAGTATTTTGAATGTGGTTGCTTTGTCAGAAACGGACAGGGTTTTGTATTTTGAGAATTATATCGACAAGTTAAAAAAGACGGATGAAACTAAAAGAATTTTAGAAGAAAAACTAAAAGCCAAACAAGAAAATATAGAAAGAAATACTAATACAGCTTCCATTGATCCGGCTTCCCCTAATCAAGAGCCAGGAAAACCAGCGAAGAAATCATTAGCGCCACCCACTATGGCAAGTATTTCTGGACTACAGTCTGCCAGTGTTTTCTATTTTTATAATCCTACGACCATTGCTTTTGGAAAACTGGAATTTAAAAAAACATGGGGAGACCGATCTTCAAAAGGAAATTGGAGAGTGTCAGCCAATAAAACGGACTTTGTTGTGAGAGACTCCATAAACGGAGATAAAGCGATATCAGAAGATAAATTAGCAGCAGACAAACCAGTTGAAACATACACGACCGACTATTATCTAAAACAACTTCCAACTAATCAAACCACGATTGACAGTATTGCCAAAGAACGTAATTTTGCCTATTATCAACTTGGAGTTATTTATAAAGAAAAATTCAAAGAATATGAATTGGCCAGCGCTAAACTGGAACAATTATTGAAAAATAATCCAGAAGAAAAACTGGTTCTTCCTGCACTTTATAATTTATATAAAATTTACCAAATTACGAATGTCACCAAAGCGGAGACGATTAAAGATAAAATTTCTAGTCAATTTCCAAATTCTCGTTATGCACAAATAATAAACAATACCAATTCGAATGTAGCTTCAGATAATGAATCACCGGACAAAGTCTATAATAAGTGGTATAAATTGTATCAAGAAGAGCAATATGATGTAGTGTTAGCAAAAATTGACGATTTGATTAATCAGTTTTCGGGTGATGAAATTGCTCCTAAATTTGAACTCTTAAAAGCAACCACTCTTGGAAAACTTAGAGGATTATCAGCCTATAAAAAAGCATTGCAGGAATTAGCGGATAATTACCCTAACAGCGAAGAAGGTAAAAAAGCGGTAGAGATCCTGACAACGCAAATTCCGTTTTTAGAAGAAAAGGACTTTAGTATTGTTGATACCAAAAATTGGAAAATTCTTTATAAAGTTGGGGCAAGAGCCGATAAAAACACAAAGGCAATTGAAGATAAATTAAAGTTGTTTATTGCCAATGAGGACTTTCAGGCGATTTCCTATTCGTATGATGTTTATACTGAAAAAGAAAATTTCATCACCATTCATGGAATTAATTCAGAACCTTATGCAAAAAATATCATTCAGGTTTTAAAAGAAAATAAAAAATATAAAATTGACGAACCAGCAATAGTTGTTTCCGCTGAAAACTATAAAGTAATTCAAATCAAGAAAAACTTGGAAGCCTATTTAGCGCCAAAAACTCCATAATCATGTTTGATAAAAAGCCAAAATCATATACGGATCTTTTGGGCAAAACCAATAGAATAGTAGAGGGAACCACCATAAAAGGGGATATTATTTCTCAGGCCGATTTTAGATTAGATGGGGAATTAATAGGTAATTTTCAATCCAGTGGAAAAATAGTTATTGGACCTGCAGGAAGTGTTATCGGTGATATAGTTTGCAAAAATGCAGATATAGAAGGGAAGTTCAATGGTAAAATTCATGTTACTGAAATTCTGAACGTAAAGTCAAAAGCAAGTATTCATGGCGAAGTTTCGGTAGGGAAATTATCGGTAGAACCTGGCGCTGATTTTAGTGCTTCTTGTACAATGAAGGCCAATGTAAAAAATCTAATGCCACACAATGGAGAACAAACCCAACAAAAAACAAGCTAGTAAATGGCTTGCGCTGATTAATATTCCAATTCAAATGGGAGCAATCATCTTTCTATTTTCCTATTTGGGAGACTGGTTAGATGAAAATCATCCGAGTCCAAAAGTATATTACACTAAAATTTTAGTGATGGTTGGCGTTGCATTAGCGTTGTATAATGTGATCAGACAAGTTAATGAAATCAATAAATCACAATAATTTTTTTAATAAAAGATCAGTACGAATCAATAGTAGGCCTTCTGGGTTTGTGACAAATTAAATTTAAAATAACTTTGTGCCTGCACGGCAAATAACAAACCCAATGAATTTACAAAATTACAAACCGCTTCTAAACTTAGTGTTACTTGCAGTATTAGCCTACATTCTTCATAAAATTGTTTTTTATGTTTTAAATATAAATGATAGTGCTTTTCACTATACGTTGGAAACCCTCTATGTACTATTTTTAGGTTTATCAACAATTGTCTTTATTGTTTTGTTGAAAGTCAGAGAGCGCAGTTTTGACAACGTGGGAATGTCATTTCTATTGGGTACAAGCGTTAAGATGATTTTTTGCTATTTGATTTTAAGACCTTTATTGCAGGTTTCAGCTCAAAATAATACCATAGAAAGAAAGAATTTTTTTATGATGTTTATTCTCTTTTTAGCAATTGAAACGATTTTAACGATACGGATATTAAACGAAAAGCAATAAATTTATTGTTTACATGACAAATACTCCAAAAATAAATTTTTATATGCTTTTGGATATTAATAAAAAATGTACATTTGCACCAAATTTCAGAAACGTAATAAATTAAGATAATTAACTGTTATGGTGATTTCAAACAAACCACTTAGATTCATATTAGCGACTTTAGTAGCATGTCTTCCTTTAATCAGTTTTGCAAATCCTGAAGTGGATACTGTGAAAGTAAAAACGGAAGTTGCTCATGAAGTAACAGAAGAAGCTCATGCAGAGCCAACAGATGTAAAGTCTAAAATCAAGGAATTTATCAATCATCACCTTTTGGATGCTCATGATTTTACATTATCTGTAAATGAAGAAACGGGTGAGCACTATGGTTTCTCTTTACCAATTATTCTTTGGGATAATGGTTTGCAGGTTTTTTCTTCTTCAAAATTTCATCATGGTGAAGAAACTGCAGAACACAATGGTAATTATTATGTATTACACCACGAAAAAATATACAAAACGGAGGCGGATGGAACTTTAACAGAAGGCGAACATGGTCATCCTATTAATGCAACTCCACTTGATTTATCGATTACTAAAAGTGTTGTAGGGATTTTAGGAATAGCAATCTTGATGTTTGTATTGTTTACAGGATTAGCAAAATCTTACGGTAAAAATAACGGAATAGCTTCTGGAGCTGGACGCTTTTTTGAGCCTCTTGTACTTTACATCAGAGACGAAATCGCAATTCCAAACATTGGTGAAAAAGGATATAGAAAATACATGAGTTATTTGTTGACTATATTTTTCTTTATTTTCTTCCTTAATATCTTAGGATTAACTCCGCTAGGGTTTAACATTACAGGGAATATTGCTATCACAGCATCTTTGGCTTTATTGACCTATTTAATCACAACTTTCACTGCAAATAAAAATTATTGGGGACACATTTTCTGGATGCCAGGTGTGCCAACTCCAATGAAATTTATTTTGGCTCCGATAGAATTATTAGGAACAATCATCAAACCATTTTCATTAATGATACGTTTGTATGCTAATATTTTGGCAGGACACGTTGTTTTGATGAGTATTATTGGTTTAATGTTTATCTTTAAAAGCTGGATTGGAAGTACATTATCTTTTGGATTGGCATTTGCACTTTCGATCCTTGAAATATTGGTAGCTTTTTTACAAGCGTATATTTTCACAATGTTATCTGCACTTTATTTTGGAGCAGGAAACGAAGAGCATCATCACGAAGAGGCTCACTAGATTGCAGATTTTGAATTAAGATTTTTGAATGCAGATTTGCGCTATTCTGAAATCTAAATTTGTTAATCTAAAATCTTCAATCAAATTGAATGTTTAATTTTTAATATATATATTATGCAAATTCCAACTATTGTAGGAGCAGGGTTAATTGTAATCGGAGCAGGTTTAGGTATTGGTAGAATTGGTGGTTCAGCAATGGATGCTATTGCTCGTCAACCAGAAGCTTCAGGAAAAATCCAAACAGCTATGCTTATTGCAGCTGCACTTATTGAAGGTATTGGTTTCGCTGCGTTATTCGCATCTTAATTAAAACACAAAAACAATAGTTGCAACGGTTGGTTGTGACTATTGTTTTAAAATTAAAACATTAAAAATTTATAATTATATACAATGGATAAGTTAATAAATGATTTTTCGTTTGGTTTGTTTATTTGGCAAGTTTTAATATTTGTTGGATTAATAATCTTATTAAAAAAATTCGCTTGGAAACCAATTCTTGATGCAGTAAATGATAGAGAAGAAGGAATTAAAAACGCATTACTTTCAGCTGAAAACGCTAGAAAAGAAATGCAAAATCTTCAAGCAGATAACCAACGTATTTTACAAGAAGCAAGATTAGAGCGTGATAACATGCTTAAAGATGCTCGTGAAATGAAAGAGAAAATGGTTGCTGATGCTAAAAACGAAGCTCAGGCTCAAGGCCTTAAGATGATTGAGCAAGCGAAAGCAGCAATTGAAAGTGAAAAAAATGCAGCAATGGCTGAATTGAAACTACAAGTTTCAACTTTATCATTGAGTATCGCAGAAAAAATATTGAAAGACGAATTATCTAACAAAGAAGCTCAAACTAAATTAGTTGAGAAAATGTTAGGTGACGTAAAGCTAAACTAACAATTATGGCAAGTACAAGAGCAGCGATCCGTTACGCAAAAGCAATTCTGGATATGTCAGATGCTATTGGTGTAGCTAATGAGGTAAGTAACGACATGACTTTAATTGCTTCGACAATCAACGGAAATCAGGAATTGAATACTTTTATTGAAAATCCTACCATTAAAGTTGAAGTTAAAGAAAATGCACTATTGGAAGTTTTTGCAGATGTGAATGGGGTAACAAAAGGACTTTTTCATTTGTTGTTCGAAAACAAAAGATTTGAAATTCTTGAAGCGATCGCTTTGGAATTCAACAAATTGTTTGACGAAATGAACGGTATTGAAGTTGCAAAAGTAACAACCGCTTTTCCATTGGACGTTGATTTGAAAGCTAAAGTTTTAGCTAAAATTGCAACACTTTCGGATAAAAAAATTACAATAGAAAATATAGTGGATGCTTCAATTATTGGAGGATTTATTCTTAGAATAGGTGACAAGCAGTACAACGCTTCAGTAGCCAACAGATTACAAGTATTAAAAAGAGAGTTAAGTAATTAGTTTTATTACACATTTAAGTGTCTAAATTATAAATTAAGATGGCGGAAATCAAACCTGCTGAAATTTCAGCAATATTAAGAAAGCAAGTAGAAGGTTTTGAATCTGGTGCTACACTAGAAGAAGTAGGAACTGTGCTTCAAGTTGGAGATGGTATTGCTCGTGTTTACGGGCTTTCTAATGTTCAATATGGAGAGTTAGTTGAATTTGACAATGGATTAGAAGCTATTGTTTTGAATCTTGAAGAAGACAATGTGGGTGTGGTACTTTTAGGACCATCTACAGGAATCAAAGAAGGTTCAATTGCAAAAAGAACACAACGTATCGCTTCTCTTAAAGTAGGAGAACAAATGGTAGGTCGTGTAGTAAACACACTTGGTTTTCCAATTGATGGAAAAGGACCAATTGGTGGAGATTTATACGAGATGCCTTTGGAAAGAAAAGCTCCTGGAGTTATCTTCCGTCAACCAGTTACCGAGCCATTACAAACAGGTATTAAAGCAGTAGATGCTATGATCCCAGTTGGTCGTGGACAACGTGAGCTAGTTATTGGTGACCGTCAAACAGGTAAATCAACTGTTTGTATCGATACTATCTTAAATCAAAAAGAATTTTATGATGCTGGGAAACCAGTATTCTGTATATATGTTGCAATTGGACAAAAAGCGTCAACTGTAGCAGGAATTGCTAAAATGTTAGAAGAAAAAGGCGCAATGGCTTATACCATTATTGTTGCTGCTAATGCTTCTGATCCAGCTCCAATGCAAGTGTATGCTCCTTTCGCAGGTGCTGCAATTGGAGAATATTTTAGAGATTCAGGTCGTCCCGCTTTAATTGTTTATGATGATTTATCTAAACAAGCTGTTGCGTATCGTGAGGTTTCTCTTTTATTAAGAAGACCACCGGGACGTGAAGCATATCCTGGAGACGTTTTCTACCTTCACAGTAGATTATTAGAACGTGCTTGTAAAGTAATTGCAGATGATGGAATTGCTAAAGACATGAACGATTTGCCAGATTCATTGAAATCAATTGTAAAAGGTGGTGGTTCATTGACTGCTTTACCAATTATTGAAACTCAAGCTGGTGACGTTTCTGCCTATATCCCAACAAACGTAATTTCGATTACAGATGGTCAAATTTTCTTGGATGGAGATTTGTTCAACTCTGGAGTTCGTCCAGCAATTAACGTAGGTATTTCAGTATCTCGTGTTGGAGGAAATGCACAAATTAAATCAATGAAAAAAGTAGCAGGTACTTTGAAACTGGATCAAGCACAATTCCGTGAATTGGAAGCGTTTGCTAAATTTGGTTCTGATCTTGATGCCGTTACTTTAAACGTAATTGAAAAAGGAAAAAGAAACGTTGAGATCTTGAAACAAGGTTTGAACGATCCTTATACTGTTGAAGATCAAGTTGCGATTATCTATGCTGGTTCTAAAAACTTGTTGAGAAATGTTCCTGTGAACAAAGTAAGAGAATTTGAGAAAGATTTCTTGGAATTCTTAAACAACAAACACAGAGCAACTCTCGATGCTTTGAAAGCAGGAAAATTAACAGACGAAATTACAGATGTAATCGAAACTGTAGCAAAAGAATTATCAGCAAAATATAACTAAAAAGTACTAAGTAAGGAGTATTAAGTATCAGGATTTTCTGGATACTTAATACTTATACTTAAATCTTCATACTTACAAAACAATGGCAAATTTAAAGGAAATCCGTAATAGAATTACTTCCGTTTCATCTACGATGCAAATTACATCGGCAATGAAAATGGTTTCTGCAGCAAAGCTAAAGAAAGCACAAGATGCAATCACAGCAATGCGCCCTTATGCCGAAAAATTAACGGAATTATTGCAAAATCTTTCTGCTACACTTGAAGGTGATGCAGGTGGAGAGTTTACAACACAACGTGAGATCAAAAAAGTGTTACTAGTTGTAGTAACTTCTAATAGAGGTTTGGCAGGTGCTTTTAATACGAATGCAATTAAAGAAGCTAAAAACCGTGCTGAATTTTACGCAGGCAAGCAAGTTGATATTTTTGCTATTGGTAAAAAAGGAAATGATGTTTTGAGTAAAACACTTTCGGTTGTTGAAAACCAAAGTGCTATTTTTGATACATTGACTTTTGATAATGTTGCTAAGATTTCAGATATGTTGACTGAGAAATTCGTTTCTGGAGAATATGATAAAATTGAGTTGATTTACAACCAATTTAAAAATGCTGCAACACAAATCGTTCAAACAGAACAATTTTTGCCATTAGCACCTATAAAATCTGATCTTACAGTTTCAACTGGCGATTATATTTTTGAACCTTCAAAAGAAGAAATCGTGTTAACTTTGATTCCAAAATCATTGAAAACACAATTGTATAAAGGAATTCGTGATTCATTTGCTTCAGAGCACGGAGCGCGTATGACTGCGATGCACAAAGCAACTGATAACGCAACTGAGTTGAGAAATCAATTGAAATTGACTTACAATAAAGCACGTCAAGCTTCCATTACTAATGAGATCTTAGAGATTGTTGGTGGTGCTGAAGCATTGAATGGATAATAAAGTATTGATTCAAAATATATTCTAAGAGCCAACCATGTGTTGGCTCTTTTTTTGTTTAATTTTATAGTTTAAAACACAATAGGAAGAATGCAATTAGAAATTAAGGAATTGACCACGTTAGATGAAATGCTTAGCAATATTGAAGTAATGCGTTTTTTATATCCCACATTTACTTTAGAAAAATATGGGTCCTATCTGGTTGAGATGATTCCGCATAATTATAAGCAAGTAGCTGTATTCGAAAATGGAATTTGTGTGGCTGTTTCAGGATTTTGGTCGGGAACAAAACTTTGGTCTGGAAAATACATCGAAATCGACAATTTTATCGTTCATCCCGAACATCGCTCTAAAGGTTTGGGGAAAATGATGACAGATTATATAGATGCAAAAGCCAAAGAAACGGGTTGTACCATGATTGTTTTAGATGCTTTTACGGGAAATTTTACGGCACACCGCTTTTATTACAACCAAGGATATGTCCCAAAAGGATTTCATTTTCTGAAAATTTTAAACGAAGAAGGATTAAGTTAAATTCCCAAACGATGAAACGATGTAAAAGGATTTTGCTTTTTTTTATACTTACAATCAGCTTAACTTTTTGTGCTATGAAACCAGAACTTCAAACAGAATTCCCACAAGATATAAAATCAGTTTATTTCCAGAAGTGGACTGGTGGACAGGAGGGAAGCGGTATTGATTTTTATATTGAATTTGCAAAACCGCTTTCTAAGGAAATTGAACTGGATAAAATCTATTTTAAAAATCAGGAATCCAATTTTGAACAAGTTTCCAAAAATACTTTTGTAGCTCATTTTTACCAAAAGAATATGAATCAGGATTTAATCTTGGACAGTGATTCTAAAAAAGAATATGGTAATAAAGCGCCAATCATAATAAAACCTAAATTCGATTTAAAACCAAATGAAGCTTTATTGGAATATACGGAAAATAACAAAACCTTATTTTTCAAAATAATGAATCCCAAAGAAAACCCAACTATTGCCCATCCATCGATGAATAAACCAAAGAATTAGTTATTTTTGTTTTTATAAATATAAACAGATAAATCATTTTGGGATTATATAAAAGCCTTTTCAAACAAACAGCAATTTATGGACTAGCTACGGTTATACCTAGAATGTTCAGTTTTTTACTAGTTCCACTTTACACTGATTTATTGCCAAAAGCCGAGTATGGAAAAGTCTCCATAATTTTCGCTTGGATGATCTTTTTCAACGTCATTCTTGCCTACGGAATGGAAACCGCTTTTTTTAGATTTTATAATAATGAAACTAACAAGAAGTCCGTTGTGGAAACTACTATGGTTTCAATTTTTTGGACCTCAATTTGTTTTCTGTTTGTTGCACTTTTATTCCGAAACACATTAGCACAATGGTCAGGAATAGACACGCAATATATTACGTACACGATTTGGATTTTAGTATTGGACGCATTAGTAATTATTCCGTTTTCAAAATTGAGAGCGTATCAAAAACCAATGGTTTATGCCGCAATCAAAATTGGAAATGTTGTAATTAATCTTTCTTTAAGTGTTTTCTTTTTACTCTTTTTACCCAAAATTGCGGAATCTCATCCTAATGGTTTTTTAGGTTCTTTATACATTGAAAACTTCCAGATTGGATATATCTTTTTAGCTAATATCATTTCCAGTTTATTGACATTTGTAGTACTGTCGCCAGATTATGTTTTGTTAAAATGGAAATTTGATACAGCTCTTTGGAAGCGAATGATGCGATATGGATTGCCTATAATGTTCGCTGGAATCGCATTTGCCATCAACGAGCAGTTCGATAAAATTTTGTTGGGGAGATTATTGCCGGCAAATATTGCTGAAGCCGAAGTTGGGGTTTATTCTGCTTGTTATAAACTGGGATTATTCATGGTTTTGTATCGAACCGCCTATACTTTAGGAATAGAGCCTTTCTTTTTTAGTCATGCTTCTAATACTAATGCACCGCAAACGTATGCCACAGTGACTAAATATTTTGTCATTTTTGGCTCTTTTATTTTATTGGGAGTAATTGTGTTTGCCGATATTTTAAAACAGCTTATGATTCGGGATACTTCCTATTGGGAAGCCATGAAAGTGGTTCCGCTTATTATTCTGGCTAATTTTTTCCTCGGAATTTACACGAATCTTTCCGTTTGGTACAAACTGATCGACAAAACCTATATTGGGGCCTATATCTCCATTGTTGGCGCTATAATAACATTGGTGTTAAACTATATGCTCATCCCTACAATGAGTTATTATGGGTCAGCAATCGCTACAATAGCTGCCTATGGTAGTATGATGTCTATTTCCTATTATTTAGGAAATAAATATTATCCAATACCTTATGATATAATGAAAATAGGAGGATATCTTGGTCTTTCAATAGGATTTTCGGCTATTTCATTCTATGGTTTCAGAGAAAATTATTTTGTTGGAATTCCATTACTACTCGCATTCATGTATTTTATATATTACAACGAAAAAGAAATGTTAACCAGAATTTTGAACCGAAAAAACAACTAGAATTTAACTTAATCAATTTTAGGAGCCATTTCCTGCTTTTTGCTATATCTTTTCTTTTTAAATAAAAAAAGAAAAGGATGCCGCTTCAATCAGGGCTATGACCAAAAGAATCCAAAAACAATATGTACGGACAAGTCGTGAGTTGTCCCTTCAAAACAAGAAACAATGACAATAAAAATTATCAATAAATCAGAACATGTTTTGCCAAACTATGAAACCATAGCTTCGGCAGGAATGGATTTAAGAGCAAACTTAACGGAATCAATAACCCTAAAACCATTGGAAAGAGCCATTGTAAAAACAGGTCTTTTCATAGAATTACCTATAGGTTACGAAGCGCAAGTTCGTCCAAGAAGTGGTTTGGCTGCCAAAAAAGGAGTCACGGTTCTCAACTCTCCCGGAACAGTTGACGCTGATTATAGGGGTGAAATAGGTGTAATTTTAGTAAATTTATCCAACGAAGCTTTTGTAGTCGAAAACGGAGAACGCATCGCGCAACTTATCATCGCAAAACACGAACGTGCGGAGTGGATAGAAGTTCAGGAATTAACCGAAACTTCAAGAGGTGAAGGCGGTTTTGGAAGTACAGGAGTGAAATAAATTAATTTAATAATTCAAAGATTTAATAATTCAAAGATTTTTCAATCTTTTAATATAAAAATAACAAATGAAAATAATTGTACCAATGGCTGGGCGAGGTTCCAGATTAAGACCACATACATTAACCATTCCTAAGCCATTAATTCCTGTAGCCGGGAAACCAATCGTTCACCGTTTAGTAGAAGATATTGCGGGTGTTTTAAATCAAGATATTGAAGAAATTGCCTTTATTATCCACGAAAGTTTTGGTAAAAAAGTAGAAGAGGAATTAATAGCTATAGCACAAAAATTAGGCGCCAAAGGAACGATTTATTATCAAAACGAGGCACTTGGAACAGGCCATGCCATTATGTGCGCCAAAGATTCTTTGAGCGGACCGGCTGTTATTGCTTACGCCGATACTTTAATTCGTGCTGATTTCGATTTAGATCAAAATGCGGACAGTGTTATTTGGGTAAAACAAGTAGATCATCCGGAAGCTTTTGGTGTGATAAACTTAAACGAAGCGAATGAAATAGTCGAACTGGTGGAGAAACCTGCGGCATTTGTTTCGGATCTTGCCGTTATCGGAATTTACTATTTTAAAGATGTCGCCGTTTTAAAAAACGAACTTCAATTGGTATTGGATAATAATATTATTCACGGCGGAGAATATCAAATTAACGATGGAATAAAGCAAATGATGGCAAAGGGCATGAAATTTGTACCGGGTAAAGTAGACGAGTGGATGGATTGTGGAAATAAGAATGTAACCGTGGAAACGAATTCCAGAATGTTAGGGTTCTTACACAATGACGGCATACATTTGGTTGACTTTAATGTTAAATTAGAAAATTCAACCATTATTCCGCCATGTTATATTGGGGAAGATGTCATATTGATAAATGCAACTGTTGGACCTAATGTGTCATTAGGAAAAGGATGTCATGTATCAAACAGTACAATAAAAAATAGCTTGGTGCAAACCCATTCTCATATTAAGAATGCGAATTTGGATAATGCGATGATAGGGAATCACGCCAGTTTTGACGGTAATTTTACAAATATAAGTATCGGAGATTATTCGGTGTTGGAATAATTGTATCCAAAGTGACGAAATGGCAAGAAACATTCAATGAAAAAAGGAGCTTTCATAATTCTGTTTTTGGTTTTGCAATGCAATTCAACTTTGCTATTGGCGCAAACCGAACCGGAAGAAATTAAGCAGGAGAAAGATCAGTTTCAGGAATTTTTTTATGAAGCGTTGCTTCAAAAGGGGATTGAAAATTATGACAAAGCAATTAAAGCTTTGGAACAATGTGTAAAACTCCAACCCAATAATGCTACAGTCTATTTCGAATTAGGAAAAAATTATTTGGCATCAAAAGATTATGGAAATGCATACAATTCATTTGAACATGCCACACAAATTGATCCAAAAAACAGATGGTTTTGGGTGGGAATGTATGATGTGAGTTATGAAACCAGCAATTATAATCAAGCGCTGATAGCCATCAATAAATTAATACCATTTGACGAAAAGTACAAAGAGGATTTAACATCGCTTTATATGGGGACCAAGCAATTTGACAAAGCGCTTGATCTCATCAATGAATTGAATGCCACTTTTGGAAAATCGGAAAGAAGGGAATTATATAAAATGCAAATTTTATCGGAAGGGAAATTTCAAAATGTTGAAGAGTCCAATTTAATAGCACAAATCGATAAAAATCCAAAAGAAGAATCTAACTATATTGAGTTGATTAATTTGTATTCTAGGAATAATGAAACGGAGAAAGCATTTGAAATAACCAAAAAGTTAGCGGTGGCAATTCCAAATTCTGAATGGGCGCAAGTGAGTTTGTTCAAAGTTTATTTGGATAATAATGAAGCTCCAAAAGCTATAAATGCGATGAATATTTCTTTGGCCAGTGCCAAAATAGATTCAAAGATAAAACACAGAATGTTGAATGAATTTTTGATTTTTGTGGATAAAAATCCTCAATATTCCTCTGATTTAGAGAAAGCCATTTCCTATTTCGATATTGATGCTACAGTTGATGTTGCCAAAGAAATTGGAAAATATTATCATAGTAAAAAGCAATGGGACAAAGCCATTACGTTTTATGAACGTTCTTTAAAGAATGGTTCGACAGAAGATATCGAAACGAATTTGCTTTTGCTTCAAGCGTACACTGAAGTAAAACAGTTTGATTTGGTTGCCAAAAAAGCCATGACAATGATTGAAACATTTCCTACGCAACCGCAGTTTTATTATTATTCGGGTTTAGCGAACAATCAATTGAAGCAATTTAAAAAGGCCAAAGAGATACTCGAAATGGGATTGGATTATTTGGTAGACGACATAACATTAGAAACAAATTTCAATATCCAGCTTGGAGAGGCATATAACGGTTTGGGCGATTTCAAGAAAAAAGAAATGTATTTCTCCAAAGCCAACGAATTATTAAAACAAAAAAAATAATGAAAAAAATTTCAATACTACTAGTACTTGCAGTCTTTATGGCTTCGTGTAAATCGAAAGCTATTGTGGCAGAGGCTAGTGTAAAATCAAACTATTTGACTGCTGATAAAATAATAGAAAATCATTACAACAATAAAAACAATTTTTCTACATTATATATTAAGTCCAATGCAAGATATGCAGATGAGAAACAAACTCAAAATGTTACTGCCGAAATAAAAATAAAGAAAGACCAACAAATCTTGATTAGTATTCGGTTTTTGGGAATTACAA
This sequence comes from Flavobacterium arabinosi, assembly GCF_048158725.1. Taxonomy (NCBI): domain Bacteria; kingdom Pseudomonadati; phylum Bacteroidota; class Flavobacteriia; order Flavobacteriales; family Flavobacteriaceae; genus Flavobacterium; species Flavobacterium arabinosi. Next base: position 475,529 of record NZ_JBLNKX010000001.1, on the reverse strand, counting down.
TGGCAAAAGCATTGATTACGCCAACTGCAGTTAACTATTATGAAAAAATAAATGGCAGTTATTTTGAAGGAGATTTCAAAGGATTGAGTCAATGGTTGGGAACTGATTTAGATTTTAATAAAATCCAAAATATGTTGCTTGGCGATGCAATTGATGATTTGAATAAAGGAAAATACACAGAATCATTAGTGGAACAGACCTATAGATTGGATGATGTTTCTAATGACAATACGAAAAAATCGTTCTTTTTTGATACGGAGAAATTTTTGGTCAAAAGACAGGAAATAAAACAATCTGCTGAAGACAGAATGATTCAGGTAGCTTATTCCGATAATAAAGTGTACAATGAAGCAACATTGCCTTCAAATGTGCTAATAAATACAGTTCAAAAGAAAGGTAAAACGGAAATTAATTTAGATTACAACAGTGTAACGTTCAATGAAGAACTTTCTTTTCCTTATAGTGTTCCAAATGGGTACAAAAGAATTATAATTAAGTAAATTTGCAAAAAATATTTTTTTAATATGCCAAAATTTCTCCTAAGCCTAATTTTTATAAGCTTGACTTCACTAATGTGGGGTCAAACAACACAGCAAGAAAAATTAGAAGAACGAAAAGCTCAGATTCAAAAAGAAATTCGCGAAAATGAAAAACTATTACAAACCGTAAAGAAAAAAGAAAAAACGGCTGTAAATGTAATTGTTATTCAAAGCAATAAGATAAAGCTTAAAGAAAAACTGATCAACACTACTGAAAAGCAAAAAAAGCTTTTGGGGAATGATATGTATATTAATCAGGTGAAAATTAATAAACTAAAAAAAGAACTGGAAATCCTTAAGGCTGATTATGCTGAAATGATTGTAAAGTCTTATAAAAGCCGTTCTGAGGAAAGTAGAGCGATGTTTTTATTGTCTTCCGAGAATTTTTTGCAGGCCTATAAAAGGGCTCAGTACATGAAGCAGTACACGAATTATAGGAAAATGCAAGGCGAAGAAATAAAGACGAAAACGGGAGAACTTGTCGTGTATAATGGAAAACTGAATGTGCAAAAAACGGCGAAACAAAAACTTATTGCCGAAAATGAAAAAGAGCGTTTGTCATTAGAAAAAGAGCGACAAGAGCAAGAGAAATTAGTCAAATCCATTAAGAAAGACAAAAGCAAGATTCTTGCCGAAATAAAGAAAAAACAACAGGAATCCAGATCGATTGATAGACAAATTGACCGATTAATTCGTCAAGCAATTGCTGAAGCTAATAGAAAAGCTGCAATGGAAAGAGCTATGGAAAAAGCAAAAGCCGAATCGCTGGCCGGATCAAAAACAGAAAGTAAATCGGAAATAAAAACAAGAGCTAAAGAAATTGTTTCTTCATCTTCGGTATCTTCCTCAAAAATAGAACTGACTGCAGAGACAAAATTAATTGCTGATAATTTTAGAGCCAATAGAGGGAAGTTACCATGGCCGGTAGAAAAAGGATTTGTGTCATTGGGATATGGAGATCAGGCGCATCCTGTTTATAAAACCTTAGTTATCCACAATAGTGGGGTGGAAATCACTACTGACCAAGGATCGAGTGCTAGAGCTGTTTTTGGAGGAGAAGTGACCAGTGTAATTGTTTTATCTCCAATAAATAAAGCGGTAATGATACAACACGGGGATTTTTTTACGGTTTATCAGAATTTAAGTTCTGTGTTTGTCAACAAAGGGGATAAAGTAAGCACCAAACAAAGCCTTGGAAAAGTAAGGACTAATAGCGAAGGAAGAACCATAATTAAATTTTTAATTCTTCAAAATACTACCTATAACAATCCTCAAAGTTGGTTGTATAATATGTAATAACGGAATGGAGTCGAAGTAGATTCGGATCTTATATTTAGCTAAAAAAGCGAATCAAAAAGTAATAATTTGATTCGCTTTTTTTTGTGCCAAATAACTTGATTATTGTTGCTGTTACTGTTACTGTTGCTGTTGTTGTTGCTGTTGTTGTTGTTGTTGTTGTTGTTGTTGTTGTTGTTGCTGCTGCAGTAACTCTATGTAATCCAATTGTTCCTGGAGTTCTATGGAAACTTCTTCGAGTTGTACATCGTTTATATCTTCAAATTGTCTTCCGTCTTCGTAGCCTATCGAAACGCATACAGAAAGTGTTTGTCTGGAAAGTCCCTTGAAGGTTCCTTTTACTGGAGTACAATCATAGAAATTGCGACCTACAGAAAGTTTTACGTGATTGTCCATGGTCCAGATATTGTTAGTAGGATCTAAACCAAGCCAGCCCTGTTTTGGAGTGTAAATTTCTACCCAGGCATGTGTGGCGCCTTCGCCTCTGAGTCCGCTTTCGTTAGGGCAAATATAACCGCTCACATATCGAGATGGAATTCCTGCCGTACGCAAGAGTTGTAATAGAGCATGCGCGAAGTCTTGGCAAACCCCTTTTCTAATTTCTAAAATCTCGTCGACCGTGGTTTCGATATTAGTAATTCCTTTGGTATATTTAAAATTTGTAAAAATATATTGATTGCATTGTTGCGCAATTTCTATAATGGGTTTGTCAATACAGTTTATTTCGTCCAAAATTGCATTGATTTCGTTTTGCTTTTTAATAGTTTCGGGATAGCAAAGTCGTAGTAAAGAAATATTTTTTTCTTTTTCTTTTGCCAAATCCTTTACCGTAGTATGATCTATTTCCGGTATTTTAAGCGAATGATTGACACGAACTAACATTCGTGATTCGATAGTCATTTCAGTATGAGCTTCCAATGTATTAAAGTTGCCCACTCGATTACCGAAATAATCCTGAGAAATTTCTACTTCAGGATTATTCGTTATTAAAAGCTGGTATTGAAGTACATCTTGGTTATCAAAATGGTGTGGGAATAAACGAATCTCATTTATACTTTCTTTTATGGGCCAGTTGTATTGGTATTTTGTGATGTGAACTATTTTAAAAATTGCCATTTTATATTACGTATAAGAGAAAAATAATTTAGAAAAATCTGTCGAAAACTGTATCAATTGTGTTCTGGTATTGTTGAGTACGTCTTCTAATTCTTTGTTGGTAAGATGATGATAATCCGTAAATTCGACAGAGCTTTTGAGTCTTCCAAATTGATTGTGCAATGTTCTTGCTTCGCTCAGATTATTGTCTTTAAACAAGTTGTTCAAATAGGTGTCTATTAATTCCAAAGTGTAAATCACAGAATGTGCAAAATCTCTATTGAAAATAACCTGTTGCACCACTTTGCGATTGTGCGGAATATTACTGTAACTTTTTAAGTATAATTCGTAGCCTGAAAGGGAAAGTAATAATCTTCTCCAATACAATAAATCTTCATTTCCATCAAGATTATACTGAATAGGAGCGTAGTACGCTTGGGTTAGAGAAATGGTTTGCAGACATCTTTCTATATGTTTACCAATACTTGAAAAACACCAACCCAATCCTCTGGGCATTGTAACCTGAAGAATGCCATTGTACAACAAAAAATCTTTATTGAGTTTGCTGATAATATTACTCGCATCAGACGTTTCTAATTTTTTTGGTAAGTCGGGTGAATTCATGAAGTGATACAAAGAATTGATGTGTTCCCAAAGTTCTTTTGTAATTTTATCTTGGGAACCTCTCGCATTTTCTCGTGCTTTGATAACGAGATTCTTTACTGAATTATGGTTTGGACTTTCGCAGATGATATACTTTAGAACGAAGTTTGTGTCATATTGTACTTGATTTATTTGTTCCATTGACAAATCAGTGTAGTATTCCAATAATGGTTTGTACCCTTGAGAATCATTCGTTTCTTTGTCAAAAGACAAGATATAAAAGGTGTTTAGGGTAAGTAACATTCCATCTGTTCTTTCCATATATCGGTTGAGCCAAAACATTCCGTCTGCAACTCGGCTGAGCATATTTACTTTCATTTTGTTTACTTTTTAAAAAGGTACAGCATTATTAGACCTTTAATTTATTTTACTATCCAAGTATCTTTACTTCCTCCACCCTGTGAAGAATTAACTACTAATGAGCCTTCGGTAAGCGCGACTCGGGTTAGTCCACCAGGAACTATTTTCACGCCATTTGGGCCACACAAAGCATACGGTCTTAAATCGACATGACGCAGTTTTAGTTCTCCATCGATAAGACAAGGAACAGTGCTGAGTTGAATGATGGGTTGTGCAATGAAATTACGTGGATTACCCACAATGGCAATTTTTGCATTATCTAATTCCTCTTGGGTAGCCTTATTTCCCATAATCATTCCATAGCCACCACTCTGATTGGTTTCCTTGATCACCATGTTTTCCATATTGGCAAAAACCATTTCTCTTTCGTCCAGATTTTCCATTCTGTAGGTTGGGACATTTTTTAGGATTGGCTCTTCGTTCATGTAATATTTTATCATGTCCGGTACATAAGCGTATACTGCTTTATCATCGGCGACACCGTTTCCTACTGCATTAACTAAAGCTACATTTCCTTGTTTGTAAGCACTTATAAGTCCTGGAACGCCCAGCGTACTATCTGGTTTGAAAACCAAAGGATCAAGATATTCGTCATCTAAGCGTCTGTAAATAACATCTACTTGTTGAAGTCCTGAGGTGGTTTTCATATAAACTTTATTGTTGTTTACCACTAAATCTCTTCCTTCTACCAAAGGAATTCCCATTTGTCTAGCTAAAAAAGTATGTTCATAATACGCCGAGTTATAAACTCCCGGAGTTAATAATACGACATTGGGGTTAGCGATATTTCTTGGAGATAGCGAAACCAGAATGTTATGAAAAATCATCGGGTAATTACTGACCATACTCACATGATTGGAGGTGAGCATTTCCGGAAAAATACGTTTAGTTATTTCTCTGTTTTCAAGCATGTAACTCACGCCACTTGGGCAACGTAAATTGTCTTCCAGTACATAAAACTCTCCTTTTGCTCCCCGGATTAAATCTATTCCTGCAATGTGAACATGAATGTTGTGTGGTACTTTAATCCCATGAACTTCTTGGATATAGTGCGGACAAGAGGCGATTAATGAAGCTGGAATGATACCTTCTTTTATAATAAGCTGTTCGTTATATATGTCTTCCAAGAATAAATTGAGTGCTTTTAGCCTCTGTTTTATTCCGGATTCTACTTCGTTCCAGTCTTGTTGGGTAATGATTCTTGGAATGATATCAAAAGGAAAAATTCTTTCAATGCCTTGATTATCGTCACTATAAACGGTAAAAGTGATTCCTTGATTCATGAAAAAATCAGAAGCCTGCCTATGTTTATCGTTTAGTTTTTCGTGATTTAAGCTTTGCAATGTTTGCAATACTTGACGGTAAGATTCCCGAACTCCTTCATTGGAAAACATTTCGTCCCAACCATTTGGGTTTAAATTAGGCATCAATTTCATCATAACACATATTGTTAAAAAATTAAATTTTTATACATTTTATTATAAAAAATGCATCTTTAAAGCTAAAATAGCAATTTAATTTTTATATAAATAAGGATTAAGTGACTAATTAATAATTTTTATAGCATTCTTTTTTTGGCAATTGTTTTTTGACAATTATTTTGTTTTGCAATGTTGTTTTTTTTGATTTCGCAGTCTAAAAAGCATTTTTTGATTGGTCAACCCCATGAAATGTAGCACATGAGGGTTTGTTACTTGAAAAAATGAATAAATATTTTGTAAAAAGGAGGGTGTTTAAAATAAAAACAAAAAAAGGGTGATTGCTATTTGTAAAAAAGTTGGGTCAATTTTATGCTGCAAATTGAACGACAGTTTTTAATTCGAATCAAAAGAAAAATCCCAGTTATTAATTAGATTTAATAACTGGGATTAGAATTTATTTTTATGTAAATAACCGTATTTTAATTATTTATTAAAAGAAGATTTTATAGCTTTCATTACACTTGGAGTTGACCATTGACCAGCCACGATAATACGTCTGATGGTGTATAGCGGATCAATTGAATCTCTTTTGGTAGACAAGATAAATGCCATTTGGTATCCGCTCTTTTTTATTTCGGGAATAGCCGCTTTGTTCCATAAACCAAAAGGATAAGCAAAATAAGTCACTGGTTTACCAATGATGTCTTCGAGTTTATTTTTGGGTTTTACCAATTGATTGTCCCAGTCTTCTCCTGCATATTTAGTTACCATGTGATGATCCCAAGTATGCGCTGCAACAGTATTTCCGCTGTCAGATAAACTTTTAATTTGCTCTTTTGTCAAATAGTTAGGGCGGTCGATAGAAACGGTCATTACAAAGAATACTCCTTTGAAGCCGTATTTTTTCATTTCGGTAGCGCCTATACTGTATTGTTCTCCACGCGTATCGTCAAATGTAATCATTACTGGATTTGCAGGCAACGGAGCATCATGAACTAAATATTCATATAATTGATCGGGTAAAATGCTATGATATCCTTCGTCTGACAACGCTTTCATTTGTTGTGCAAAATTAGCTGGAGTTACGGTATAGGTTTTTGTCATTTCACCGGCATTGGCACTAAGCTCCTTGATATTATGATAACATAATATAGGTACTTCTTTTTTGGAAAGAATTGTTGCTAAGTCAGCCATTTCTTTTTTAGGAGCAATTTTTTCAACAGGCGCATTAACTTCAGTTGTCTCCTTTTCTATTTTACTTGGTTTAGAGTTACAACCAACCAATAAAAATAGACCTATAAAAACTAAAAATGAAATATTTTTCATAATTCAAAAAGTGTATTATTGGTATTGAATATAGATTGGTTTAGGGGTGAATTTTATCAACTCTGCCGGAGTGTACATTACCCAATTTTTTCTAATATCATTTTTATAAAACAATTTGAAACCGGTAAACTGAACGGGTTCTCTATAAATATAACTCATGTAGCTATCTTTTTTCAAGACTTTATCGCCAAAACCATCCATATCCATTACAATTTGAACTTCGGGTACTTTCTTGATTTCTTTATAATTTTTTACCATTCCTTGCGTAAAACGGTGTACAACCAATACTTTGGGAGTCAGTTTGTTTTTACGCACGATGTTTGCCAAAATGTCAATGGCGTCATTAATATCAGCAGCAGTAAAATTTCCGATTTTAGAACCAGGACGTTCACCGTTTTTCATTGAAAATTCGGGATCAATTCCCAAATGTACATTTGGTAATGCAAGATATTGCTCCAGTTCGGCTACTTCGGCTTTAACGGTGCTGTGTCCCACTTGAATATCTAAAAACACTAAGGCGTTAATTGGCTTAGCCCAACTCAAGATAGTGTCTATTTGTTTAAAAGGCATTCGCATTCTGTGTTTGTTGTCTTTGCCAGGCGCGCCTTGAGCAGTGACTGCGATATAATGCAATGCAGGAATTGTTTTTACTGATGGATCTGCTGCCTGCCATTTGGCTATTTCGCCCTGTAATTTTTTAATCATTTCATTTCTGGGAAGTTCACCTAAGATCCCCATTCTTGTGGAATATAAATTTCCATAATAAGCAATAATACGATTGTATGGCAAAAGTGCTCCTGGCAAAGGATAAGGTGTTTTTACGGGCCATTTTCCTGTTGTATCATTATTGCTTAACGCCAACATTCTTTTGTTATAGTCAGTGGTATCAATGGTAAGAACTTCTTTTTTTGCTAAGGTATCAGGCTGTTTTTCTATTTTTTTTTCTTCTCCGTTTATTGAATCAGCGGCTTTACCACGATTACAACTAGATACAAAAAATAAAAAGGGAAGTATAAGTAATGCGATAACTGGCTTTTTCATAAATAAACGTTTTTAGTTTTCAATGCAAATATAAAGTATTTTGTGTGCGGCTTGTCAATTATAATGATATCTAAAGGCTATTTTTTTATATAATTCACGGATTCAGTTTGCGAATTTAGGGTTGTCAGAATTTTAATAGGAATTGGATTGTAAAGAAAATTTATTTAGGTTAAAACGTGTAAAATTCTTTTTTATGCGAGTCTTCAATCTTGAATTGAAATTTTAAAACGATTAAAAATAGTTTATTAATATTTACAGCACAGGATTTTTACAGATTAATTAGTTGTTTTTAAAACGTATTTATATAAATTGCGAATTACAAATTAATTAAAGTGGTATGTCAGAAATAGATGCAGAACGGGCGCGGTTAAAATTAAGGAAGGATAATAAAGGCTGGAAAAAGTGGGGGCCTTATTTAACAGAAAGACAATGGGGAACGGTTAGGGAAGATTATTCACAAAATGGTGATGCCTGGAATAATATTACCCACGACATGGCACGTTCCAAAGCGTATCGATGGGGTGAAGAAGGCATAGGAGGAATTTCGGATAATAAACAGCACATTTGTTTTGCTTTCGCTTTTTGGAACCATAACGACCATATTTTAAAAGAACGGTTTTTTGGTTTGACAGGAAACGAATCAAACCATGGAGAAGATGTTAAAGAATTATATTTCTATCAAGATTCTACGCCTACCCATTCGTACCAAAAGATGCTCTACAAGTATCCTCAGGCTACTTTTCCCTATGAAAAACTGGTTCACGAAAGTAAAAAACGAACGCGTCTTGAACCGGAATATGAATTATTAGACACAGGAGTTTTCGATAAAGATGCCTATTTTGATATTTCTATTGAATATGCAAAAGCGGATGAACAAGACATATTAATTAAAGTTACGGTAGAAAACAGATCCAATAAAGCAGCTGCTTTGACGGTTTTGCCAACTCTTTGGTTTAGAAATACCTGGTGTTGGGGGTATGAAAAATATAGTCATAAACCAATATTAACGGGTATTGGAAACTCCATAATTGAAGTAAATCATCGTTTAGTAGGACATTTTAAATTATACGCTGAAAATGCAAAAGAAATTTTATTCTGTGAGAATGAAACAAATTTTGAAAGGCTATATAACTCGCCTAATCCTACACATTATACTAAAGATGGTATAAATGACTATATAATAAATAATGATAAAGAAGCCGTAAATCCAAATCACATTGGTACAAAAGCTTCGGTAAAATATGACGATGTAATTCCTGCTAACGGGAAAAAGGTCTATCGTATGCGATTTACGAATCAAACCCCAAGTGATGCTTTTGTGGATTTTGATTCTATTTTTGAAAAACGACTTTTTGAGGCCGATGAATTTTATGCCAGTCTTCAAAAAGGAATTGAAGAGGAAAAGTTGAGATCTGTACAACGTCAAGCGTATGCTGGAATGCTTTGGACAAAGCAATGGTATTATTATAATGTGCTTGAATGGATAAAAGGCGATCCATCCATGCCAAAACCTGATTTGAATAGAAAGAATGGACGAAATAGTTCTTGGAAACACATGTATACTTCCAATATTCTGTCGATGCCCGATAAATGGGAATATCCTTGGTTTGCGGCATGGGATTTAGCATTTCATACGTTACCTCTAGCTCGTCTTGATCCTGATTTTGCAAAAAGACAATTGTCTGTTATCTTGAGGGAATATTACATGCATCCTAATGGTCAAATACCAGCCTACGAATGGTCATTTTCAGATGTAAATCCTCCAGTCCATGCTTGGGCAACTTGGAAGGTTTATGAAATTGACAAGGAAATGAATGGCGGAAAAGGAGACATTGTTTTCTTGGAACGCATTTTCCATAAATTATTATTAAATTTCACATGGTGGGTGAATCTGAAGGATGAAGGAGGGAATAACATTTTTGGTGGTGGATTCCTTGGAATGGATAATATTGGAGTTTTTGACCGTTCAGCAGCCTTGCCAACTGGCGGACATTTAGAGCAAGCTGATGGAACTGGTTGGATGGCGATGTACAGCTTAAATATGTTGCGAATTGCTTGTGAAATCTCTCTTGAAAATCCTGTTTATCAAGATATGGCTTCTAAATTCTTCGAACACTTTTTGCATATTGCTGGGGCCATGCAGACCATCGGTGGTGATCAATTAAATCTTTGGGATGAAGATGACCAGTTCTACTATGACATGCTTCACAAAGAAAATGGTGAGGCCGAACTTTTAAAAGTGCGTTCCATGGTAGGGTTAATCCCTTTATTTGCGGTCGAAGTTTTAAACGCTGAATTGTTAGAAAAATTACCAGATTTTAAACGTCGTGTCGAATGGGTATTGAATAACCGTCCTGATTTAGCAAGTTTAATCTCCAGTTGGTATCATCCCGGAAAAGGCGAAACCCGTTTGCTTTCCATTCTTCGTGGTCATCGAATGAAAATGATCATGAAGCGAATGTTTGATGAAACAGAGTTTTTATCCGATTTTGGAATTCGTTCGTTATCCAAATATCATAAAGAACATCCTTATAAATTTACCTATGAAGGAGGAACGGTTCAAGTCGATTATACCCCCGCCGAGGCTACAGGAGATATGTTTGGCGGAAATTCAAATTGGAGAGGCCCTATTTGGTTTCCAATGAATTATTTGATTTTAGACTCTTTAGAAAAATTCTCGAGTTATTATGGAAACGACTATGAAGTTGAATTCCCTACAAACTCAGGACAAATGATGAGTATAAAACAAGCTGCTGAAGGAGTCTCCAAGCGATTATTATCTCTTTTTATTCCGGATAGCAACAAGAAAATTCCAATGTATGGTGAATACGAGAAGTTTCAAAATGACCCAGTTTTTAACAAAAATCACTTGTTTTTTGAATACTTTGACGGGGATACCGGGAAAGGTTTAGGCGCCAATCACCAAACAGGTTGGACTGGACTGATTTCAGAAATTATCCGACAGTTATATGTGAAATAAGAACGAAAATCTAAAATAAAAAAGACGATTAGCAATGATCGTCTTTTTAAAATATTTTTTTATAAGTCTTGAAATTTTGAATCAAAACCTATTTTTTTAGGCTAAGCCAAATGCTGATCTGATTTACTCCTTAATTGCTGCCACTTCTTTTTCGGTAACTATTTTACTTTGTTTGTTGCTCCAGGATTTCATTATATAATTCATTACATCAGCCACTTCTTGATTAGAAAGTCCCATGGCTGGCATGCTGCTATTGAACTTCTTTTTATTAACAACAATTTCACCACTTTGTCCAAATTTAACAGCATGGATACTTTGAACTCTTTTTTTTGTGAGCCAGTCAGAACCGTCTAGAGGAGGGGAATTTTTAGTATCCCCTTTGCCATTCGCACCATGACACTGGATACAAAAATCAGTATAGATTTCTTTTCCAGGCATTTGGTTTTGTACAACCACTTTATCTTTATTTGTATCAGTGGCAACAATATAGTGGTTTTTGGGAATGGGATTTTCAAAGTAAAAGCATCCCAATAAAAGCAGGCTAAATCCAATAAATAGTTTACTTGTCAACATAGATTAATTAGGTATAATTCTGAGTATTCCTTTTCCTTCAACCGCGATGTAAATATAACCGTCCGGACCTTGTGCCACATTGCGCAAACGCCCAATGTCTGTGGCAATTTTTTGTCGCCCGATCACTTCGTCACCTTTCAGTTTTACCAATTCAAGATATTGAAATTTTAAGGATCCAACAAGTAAATGCCCTTTCCAATTAGGATAACGGTCGCTGGTTACAAATGCCATTCCGCTTGGTGCAATGGAAGGCAACCAATAGTAAATGGGTTTTTCTATTCCTGGTTTTTCCTTTTCTGTGCTAATAGTAGTTCCGTCATAATCGATGCCATAAGTAACTACTGGCCAACCGTAATTGGCTCCTTTTTTTATGATGTTGATTTCATCTCCGCCTTGAGGCCCGTGTTCGTGTGCCCAAATGGCTCCTGTTATCGGGTTTTTTGCCATTCCTTGCGGATTTCTGTGGCCATAGGAATAGATGGCTTCCTTCGCTTCTGCCTGTCCTACAAAAGGATTGTCTTTTGGGATGGTTCCATCATCATTTAATCGGTATATTTTTCCGCCATCGCGTTTGATATCTTGTGGATTTACGAAGTGGTTACCGCGCTCTCCTGCTGAGAAGTACAAATAACCGTCGTTATCAAATGCAATTCTGGAACCAAAATGTTGGCCTTTTGTGGTGTTGGGAGTAGCTTTATAAAGCGATTCTATTTGGGTTAGACTTCCGTCCACTAATTTTGCTCGAATGAGTTTAGTATTGCCGCCTTCACCCTCACCTTCACTGGAGGCATAGGTCACATACAACCAACCATTTTTAGCATAGTTGGGATGTAAAACGATGTCTAATAAACCACCTTGTCCACGAGAATATACTTTGGGAACATTTTTTATTTCGGTTTTTATGCCGTTTTTGATTTGGTAAAGAACACCGCTTTTTTCTGTAACCAGCATCGTTCCATCAGGCAACCAAGTCATTCCCCATGGTATTGCAATATCAGAAGCGACTGTTTCAAGAGTATAATTTTTTACTTCTTCCTGAATGGAAATATCGTTTGGTTTTACTTGAGCTTCGCAACTGAAAAAAATGGAAGAAAGAATTGAAAGTGTAACCAGTGTGATTTTTTTCATGAGTTTAATTTTAGTCCTGTTTGAATAGAAATCTTTTTTAAAGATAGTAAAAACAGAATCTAAAAAAGCAATCATTTTTTAAACTTTGATAAAAAATGATTGCATAGGTAGAGGTAAGTGTTTTTATTTCAGTTTGTTAGATAGGATTATCACACAAAGCATCAGATAAAACAATTTTAATTAAATAAACTTTTTTTGATTCCCATTTCTAATCCTCGTAATTCAGCAAGACCGCGTAAACGACCGATTGCAGAATAGCCGGGATTTGTTTTTTTATTTAAATCATCCAACATTTGATGTCCGTGATCAGGACGCATTGGTATTATATTTTTTGTTTCTTTTTCTTTGTTCAGTATTGCTTTTACAACAGCAAACATATCCACATTACCTTCTAAATGATTGGCTTCATAAAAACTTCCGTCACTTTCTCTTTGGGTACTTCTCAAATGAATAAAATTCATTTTATTACCATGACGATCAATCATACCGGCAAGATCATTATCTGGTCTTACTCCATAAGAGCCGGTACACATCGTAAAACCATTTGAAGGAGAATCGACAACGGCTAACATTGCTGTCAAATCGGCTTCGGTACTTACTACTCTCGGTAAACCAAGGATTGGAAATGGAGGATCATCCGGATGAATTGCCATTTTTACCTGAACACTTTCAGCAACTGGGATGATTTCTTTCAAGAAATAATAAAGATTTGCTTTTAGTGTAGCAGCGTCAATGTTTTTATAAGCGTCTAAAACCTTCAGAAATTCTTGAACACTATATGCTTCTTCGGCACCAGGTAAACCTGCAAGAATATTTTGCTGTAGTTTCGCTTTGTCACCTTCGCTCAATGCTTTAAAACAAGCAGTTGCAGCAGCAATTCTTTCCGCTGAATAATCTTTCTCTGCTTCGGGTCTTTTAAGAATGAATAAATCAAAAGCCGTAAATTGATTGATGTCAAATCGCAATGCTTTTGACCCATCAGGCATTTCATACGCTAAATCAGTTCTGGACCAATCCAGAACGGGCATGAAATTATAACATACAGTATATATTCCGCAAGCAGCAAGGTTTTTGATGCTTTGCTTGTAGTTTTCAATATATTGAAGGTAATTCCCTGTTTGTTTTTTAATGTCTTCGTGTACCGGAATACTTTCCACAACAGACCATTGAAGGCCAGTTAATGTAGAGTCAACATCGGAATTTTTAAAAGTAATTGTATCTTTTCTTTTTAAAATTTCGGCTATTTCCCATACTTCTCCATTAGGAATATGATGTAATGCAGTCACTATACCAGTAGCTCCAGCTTGTGCTATATCAGATAATTTTACTGAATCATTAGGTCCGAACCATCTCCATGTTTGTTCCATTTGCTTGTGTTTATTTATATTTTTTACTTTTTTTATATACTTGAAACTCCAAATCCACCGTCAACATTTACAATAATTCCGGTAATGAATTTTGAAGCATCGCTACATAACCAAATTAGAGTTCCACCCAAATCTTCTGGATTACCAAATCTTCGCATTGGCGTTTGCTCGATGATTTTTTTTCCTCTGGCTGTTAAACCTCCGTCAGGTTCCAACAATAAAGCTCTATTTTGCTCTCCAATAAAAAATCCTGGCGCTATCGCATTTACTCGTATTCCTTCACCAAATTTAGTAGCCATTTCAACAGCCATCCATTTGGTAAAATTATCGATTGCTGCTTTTGCCGCGGAATAACCCACTACGCGTGTCAATGGACGTTGCGCTGTTGCAGAAGAAATATTAATTATTACCCCTTGTTTCTGGTTAGCAAAAATTTCTGAAAAAACTTGTGTTGGCAATATAGTACCAATAATATTTAAGTCTAATACTTTTTCTAAATCTACAGTCGGCATATTAAAAATAGTATTGTCCGGAGCAATAGTTGCTCCTGGGACATTTCCTCCTGCAGCATTGATTAAAATATCAAGGCGCCCGTATTTTTCTAGTATTAAATCTTTTACTTTTTCAAGTGATGTTTTGTCCAGTACATTGGCAGCTACAGCAAAAGCTTCTCCACCATTTGCCTTTATTTTATTAACTACGATATCGGCTTTGGTTAAAGTTGATCCCATTATCACTGCTATCGCTCCGGCTTTCGCCAAAACTTCCCCCATTTGACCTCCTAAAACCCCAGATCCTCCAGTAATTAAAGCTACTTTTCCTTTTAAATTGAATAAATTATCCATGTTATATTATTATTTTTATTGATCGAGTTTATAAAAAGCATTGGCATTGCCATACCAAATCAGTTCTTGCTCCTGAGTTGGTAATTGCGAAATATATTCCTCCAGCGTTTTTACAACCTGATTATAATTTGCGGCAAGATTGCAAACGGGCCAATCAGAACCAAACATTAGGTTTTCTTTCGAAAAATTTTCAAAAATCACATCGAGATACGGTTTTAGATCGTCCGCTGTCCAGGAATACCAGTTAGCCTCAGTCACCATTCCTGAAATTTTACACATCACATTTTCTGCTTTTGCTAATTCCTGAATGTTCTCTTTCCATAATTGAATTGCTCCCGATTTTATGTCAGGCTTTGCAATATGGTCCAATACAAAAGCTTGCTCCGGAAAACGATTGACCAAATTTATTGCTGCAGGTAACTGGCGATGAAAAACGAGAATATCATAGGTGTAATCAAACTCTTTCAATCCACTTATGCCGTTACGAAAATCATTTCTTAGCATAAAATCATCAGATTCTCCCTGTACTACGTGCCTAAAACCTTTCAGCTTTTTTTGAGTTGAAAAAGTAGCTAGTCGATCTGCGATATTCTCATCTAATAAATCTACCCATCCTACAACACCTTTGATGAAATCATTTTTTGCCGCTAAGTCAAGCAGAAAATTAGTTTCTTCTTCCGATTGGCTTGCCTGAACGGCAACACAGCCAGAAAATTTATTTTCGTTCAGTAAAGGCAGCAGATCTTCCGGCAAAAAATCTTTTTGAATTTTTTGCATAGATGCATCAATCCAACTATCCCGTACAGGATCAAACTTCCAAAAATGCTGATGGGCATCGATACGTTTATGCATAAAGCTTTTTCTAATTTACATCATTAATTAATGATCTGTCCAAATGTACATATCCTCCGTCTACAAAAACGAATTGTCCGGTAGTGTGCGAAGAACGATCAGAGACAATAAACAACGCAGTATCGGCTATTTCTTCAGGGCTTGTCATCCTTGCCTCAAACGGTATGCTTTTATTTATTTTTGCCAATACCATTTCGCCGTCCGGTAGTGTTTTTAACCAATCATCATAAGCAGGAGTAAAACTTTCTGCAATGATAATAGCATTAGAGCGGATATCATATTGAATTAAATCAACTGCCCATTCTCTGGTTAGACCCAATACACCACCTTTTGCGGCAGCATATCCTGAAGTTCCTCCCTGTCCTGTTAAGGCAACTTTAGAACCAATATTAAGTATATTACCTTTTGATTCTTTTAGATACGGAAGCGCATATTTGGTTAGTAAAAAGTAGCTTACCAGATTCAGTTTTAAAGAGTCCATAAACTCCTCATAGCTGGCATCTAATCCTGCTCCATCATTTACTCCGACGTTATTGATAACGGCATCTATTCGTCCGTATTTTGCAACAATTTTTTGTACAGCAGCTTCCATTTGCTCCGGATTGGTTACATCCGTTTGCACAAATAAGGAATCCAAACCTTTTTTTTGAAGTTCTTCGGCATAACCGAAACCTCTGTCGTTACGGTCTACAAGTACAGGAATTGCACCTTCATCAGCCAGTCTTTTTATGATGGTCTCACCAATGCTTCCTTCTTTTCCTGCTGATCCTGAAACGACTATAATTTTACCTTTTAATCTTAAATCCATACTATTTTAGTTTTTAAGTTTAATCCAGTTCTATTAACGCTTTGATGACGTTATTTTTTGGATCAATCCACTTTTCAAATTCAGTTATCATTTCTGTGAAAGGAGCCCTGTGGGTAATGTATTTTTTTGGGTCGATTTTACCGTTTTTAAGGCATTCGATCACGTATTGAAAATCATCTTTTGTTGCATTTCTACTGCTCATTAAAGTTGATTCGCGTTTGTGAAAATCTGGGTGGCTAAAACTAAGTTCCCCTTTTTGCAGCCCCACCAAAACAAATCGTCCACCATGGGCGATGTAATTAAAAGCGCTGTTCATAACATTACGGTTACCGGTTGCATCTATAACAACTGTAGGCATATCACCGTTTGTGATTTCCATAAGTCTTGCAGTGACATCTTCATTTGCAGGATTTATGGTGGCATCAGCATGGAGTTCTTCTTTACAAAAACGCAGCCTGTATTCATTAATATCCAACGCGATTACTTTTGCGCCAGCTATTTTGGCAAACTGTATCAGACCAATTCCTATAGGACCGGCTCCCATAACAAGTACCGTATCCTTTGCATTTACGGCAGCTCTTCTTACTCCATGAGCAGCTATCGCTAGTGGTTCAACAAGTGCCAGTTGATCGTAATCCAGTCCTTCACCATGCAATAAATACTGTTCAGGAACGGTAATGTATTCTGCCATTCCCCCATCGATATGAACTCCAAAAACCTTAATTTTTGCACAGCAGTTCGTAAGTCCGTTTCTGCAAGCCACACATTCACCACAATGAAAGTAAGGTATGAAAGTTACCTTATCACCCGGTTTGTAACCTTCAGCTTCACCTTCAATGTATTCGGCAGCGAGCTCATGTCCTAAAATACGTGGATATTCAAAATAAGGTTGTGTTCCACCAAAAGCATGGATATCTGTACCACAAATACCTATTTTTTTAATCTTTAATAATACTTCACCATCCTTGCGTACCGGCATGGGTTTTTCTTTTAATTCAAACTGATGGGGTTGCTCACATACAATGTATTTCATCTCTTAATTTTTTTATAATTATTTGCTGTACGCTACCGCCACTTGTTTGCTTGTACCTAAACCTTCCATCCCTAATTCAACCACATCTCCTGCTTTAAGATAAATAGGTTGTGGTTTGATTCCCAAACCAACACCAGGAGGCGTTCCTGTACTGATAACATCACCCGGAAGCAATGTCATGAACTGGCTCAGGTAATGAACCAAGAAAGGGATTTTGAAAACTAAATTCGACGTATTACTATTTTGGAATGTTTTTCCGTTTACTGTCAACCACATTGACAAATTATTTACATCTGCAATTTCATCTTTTGTTGCCATGATGGGTCCAAGTGGAGCAAATGTATCACATCCTTTTCCTTTGGCCCATTGACCGCCACGTTCCAATTGAAAGGCTCTTTCGCTGTAATCGTTATGCAAACAATACCCTGCTACATAATCCATGGCATCTGCTTCTTCAACATAACTGGCTTTTTTGCCTACAATAAACACCAATTCAATTTCCCAATCGGTTTTATCACTGTTCTTTGGAATTATTAAATCGTCATTTGGTCCACACAAAGCAGTAGTCGATTTAAAAAAGATAATAGGTTCTTCGGGTATTGGCGCACCAGTTTCTTTACAATGATCCACATAGTTTAATCCAATGCATATTATTTTAGATGGTCTTGCCACCGGTGAACCCAAACGTACCGAAGCATCCACTTCAGGCAAAACGGGATTGTTTTTTAAAGCTGCTTCTAATTTTTCTAGTCCATTATCTTCAAAAAAGGCTTCATTATAATCCGCAACAATTGACGAGACATCAAATCTTTTTTCTCCAATTAAAACACCTGGTTTTTCTTTACCGGCTTCTCCAAAACGTATTAGTTTCATTTTATCTATTTTTTTAGTATGATTGTTTTTATAATATGAATAAGGTGACCTTAGTTATTTAATTTAATAAATCCTCCATCAATAGGATAGTCACAACCGGTAATAAAACCAGCTTCATCACTGCACAAGAATAAAGCCAAAGCCGCTACTTCGTCTGGTTTTCCCATGCGACCAATAGGTTGTGATTTAGATAATTTATCAAACATTTCGGCTTCCTTTCCTGGATAATTTTTAGAAATGAATCCATCTACAAACGGGGTATGTACCCTGGCAGGAGAAATGGAATTACAACGGATGTTTTCAGCCATATAATCTTTGGCAACGGATAAAGTCATAGCCATTACAGCTCCTTTGGCCGTCGAATAAGCAAATCGATCTGGAATTCCCACCCAAGCCGCAATGGAAGCCATGTTCACAATAACGCCGCCATCAGAATGGCGCAGCTGCGGGATTGCTGCATGCAAACAATTGTAAACGCCCTTTACATTCACATTCATAATTCGATCAAAGTCGGCTTCTGGTGTCGTTTCCACGTTGCCCACATGTGCTATTCCTGCATTGTTGACAAGGATATTAATGTTGCCAATTTTTTCAAATGTTGCCAAGACTTCTTGCTGATTGGCCACGTTACAAGCATGAGAAAACACTTTTCCACCTGCTGCACGTATTTCGGCAACGGCTGCTTGGGCGCTTTCATCAGTCAATTCAATGATGTGTACTTCAGCTCCTTGCTTTGCAAATAAGGCTGAAATTGCCTTTCCTATTCCGCTTCCTCCACCTGTAACCACTGCTTTTTTATTTTGTAATGAAAACATACTTTTTTTCTTAGATTTAAAATTTTAAACTTCTTATAGCGATATTCCACATTACTATGGAACAAAATCGTCTTGATTTAACTGCGCTGCTTTTGGAACATTTCCGGAACTTTCCTGTAAACCACAGAAAAAGAATATACAGGTAATTAAAATAAAGAGCAGCGAGTAATTTTATATTTGTCAAAAACACTTTTATTTGCGTAATCGATTGCATGATTAGCGATAAAAATAGTTTAATAAAATTAATTAATAATTTAGAAGGCGAAAGATATAAAGATATAGTGATTAAATTATCCTTTTTAGTTCAAAATTATTATTGTTTAATTGTTAATTATCTTTGTTTTTTAACAAAAATGAAAAAATAAAAGATCATCTTGTCAAAACGGTTGTTTTTTTCGCTTATTTCTGGTTAAAATTAATATGCTGAACTATAATTAGCTTTTAAAAAAAACTTTTTGAAAAAGAATAACCAGCTAAAAATTTGTGGACTAGGTATAAAAACCACCTACAGAGTTATAGGTGGTTCAAATATAATCTATTAGATCTTATTATTTCTTAACGCTATATTTTTCGGTTCTCGCATCTTTGATTACCCCTTTCCAGTTTAATCCGAAACCAAAATCATACATTGTGTTTTATCATTTTTCCTGTTGTTTGGGAATAGATTGTTTTTCATTCCTCGAAAAGATAGAAGGGCCTAAAGCCAGTTTTTTTCATTTCCATTTTTTTTATATTTCAACAAAAGTTCTGCAACATGTTATTTTGATTATTTAGATCTAACTATTATATTCTTCATTTGAAAAGCCACTGCCTATTTAACTGGCAAATAATTCTTATTAAAAGAATATATTAAACTCACATTCATGACGAAATCCTTGCTGATTATATCCGTTTTAATTGTTCTATTGATGAAGGATTGTAGTGAAATGGGATATTTTTTATTTGCCAAGGTAAAACCTGAAGAAAAGTATACTCCATCCTTACCGTCAATATTTAAATAATAAACTTGTGGATTAAACTTTAAAAAATAATCTTCTATAAGTTTAATATTTGAAAAATTACTGTTCAAAGTTATGAAATGGGTATTATTGCTGAAGCTTTCCTTCATCCCTTTAGAATACAAATAATAAACTCCTACACTTACGTTTTTTCTGAGGATATAATTGGGAGAAATTTCAGTAGCAAAATATCGCTGACTAGTAATTATCTCCTTGTCAACTCCATTGACTGTATTGGTAATTGTCTTGAATATAAGAGCAGGATGCGCTCCTATATTTAAATTAAATCGATCAGTCTTTAGCAACTTGTACCTCCCCCAAAGAACGATAGACCATGGTTTTCCTTCCAAAGAAAATCGAAACTGTGGTTCAAATGTAAATTTTTTACCCATTGCTAATTCAATTACCCCTGCAGGTTTCCCCAAGGAAAATGTAGGTATTATCGAAATACCATTATTTGTTATTGTGGCTGATGCGCTAAATTGACTAGGGGATTTTGTAGTATCGGCATTTTGAGCAAAGTTGTAATGGCTACTTAGGACGCATAAGGTAACCGTAATCCATAAACACAAGCATCTTCTTTTATTCAATACAATCATATTTTTTATTTTCTTATTAAAGAACAAGGTTAGATTGATTGTTATGCTTGATGTAAAATAAAATCTAACCTTCCTTGTTCGAGTCGCTTATAAAAAATCGAAAATCCCTCACCATCCCAATAAAGCAGTTTGATATGGGTTTTGGATTTATTATATCTTATTATTTCTTAACGCTATATTTTTCGGTTCTCGCATCTTTGATTACCCCTTTCCAGTTTAATCCGAAACCAAAATCATATACATTTCCGTTAGCATCTACATAAGGAGTCATGTCGTGAGGAACGTCTTCCATTTGTTTTTCAACGGTAGACATGTTCAATGGCATTTGTAAAGGCAACAATCCAGAAGGCTCCGTTTTTCCAGAAACAATATCCATTAAAGCTTCTACTTGTACACCAAATTCACCCACTATTGCATCAACTTCTTTTTCAAATTCGCCAAAAACCATTGGGTTAGAAATATTTACAGATACCAGTACCGGTTTCCCATTCATCGCTTTTTTAGTTTCCAGAATCGTATTTAAATCCGGATACGAATTTGATTTAGACGTTTTATTCAAATACGAGCGGTTTGTAATCGCTGAATCAATCACAGGATCTCCGGCAGCAATACTTTGCGCTCTGGCATCTACTGCCGTATAGTCTTTTAATTGCAAACTGATAGGAACATATCCATTTCCACCGGCTTCTCTATCGGCTCTGCTGTATCCGCCGCTTATTGGACTTTTGATAAATACGATGGCAAAATCAGCTTTAGCAGGATCATCCGTTACGGTATAATATTTTTTAATCAATTCTAAATTAATAGGATATTCAATTTTTTCAGGAGACGGTTGACCAAAAAAGTTGATTCCTGCAGGAGTAACTCTTTTTGGGATATATACGGTTTTTCCTTTTGCGATTGGCAAGATCTTATTTTGATTTTTAATCATCACAATAGATTTCAATTGTGTGTCATAACCGGCTTTCATAAATTCAGGTTGACCTACAATTGCTTTGGTCTCATTAGCATCTAAATAAGAATTTTCGAATAATCCCACTCTAAAAATATTCAAAAGTAAACGAACCGCTGATTGCTCAAAACGTTTGCGCATAAACGTTTCTCCGTGTTCTTTAATACCCATTTGGTATGCTTCAAGCACGGGCTTGATGTCATTATTTCCGCCAAATTGATCTACCCCGGCCATCATAACTTTATAATGTCTTTCGGCAATAGTTAATTTTTCAACACCCCAAGATTTACCGGCAAAAACATCAGGTGTAGGTCCTTCATTGGCAGTAATCAACCAATCTGTACATACCACTCCGTCATAACCGTACTTATTTCTTAATAAATCAGTAATAATGTATTTACTAAATCCGTTTCCAACATTCTCACCGTATTTTTTATCCTGACCATACGAAATCGTATAATACGGCATCACTGCCGATGCTTTTTTAGTTTTTCCTTTCAATTTAAAAGCGCCTTCTAAAAAGGTTTTTAAATGGGTTTCAAAGTTATTTCCTGGATACACGGCAAATTTTCCATAAGCAAAATGTCCATCACGACCTCCTTCTTCCGGACCTCCACTTGGCCAATGTTTTACCATTGCGTTGACACTTTGATTTCCCCATCCATCATAAACAGTAATTGGTTTAGGTGAGGTTTGAAAGCCATCTACATAGGCTCTTGCCATGTCTGTGGCTAATTTTGGGTCTTCACCAAAAGTGCCCACAAAACGATTCCATCTTGGTTCTGTAGCTAAATCAATTTGAGGAGATAAGGCTGTAGTAATTCCAAGGGCTCTGTATTCCTTGGCAGCAATAGATCCAAATTTCTCTGTAATAGCGGGGTCAAAAGTAGCGGCTAATCCTAATTCCTCAGGCCATTGTGATATGGAACCGCCTGATCCTGCATTGTATTCAGAATCTTTATTGGCTCCATTTCTTGGGTCAGAACTGTTATTGGATGGAATTCCCATTCCAATCCCTTCCACTAATGCTTGTATGTTGTTATTCCATTGTGCCGCAATTATCGGGCTTTGAACCGAAGTCATTAGCACATGACGTAAATTGTCATTGGTTAAAAATGCAATTTGTTGATCGGATAAATCCGAAGGTTTTGCGCCACTTTTAGAAAATGGTTTTTCATTATACGTTCCGGTAAACATACCTGCTTCCTGTGCCGGAACAGATTGATGTCTGCTGTATAACATTAAACCCGCCATTTGCTCCACCGTCATTTTGGTAGCAAGATCTTTAGCACGTTCCGCTACCGGTTTTCTCCAATCTTCATAAATATCTAATTTGCCATTTTTATTCAAGTCTTTAAAAGCTAAACCATCTGCTTGTATAATTTTAACTCCTGATTTGGGTGAATATCCTAATGTTTGGCCTCCTTTATTTTGAACAATAGTGTAAGAGTCTTTAGGGGTTTCCGTCCATTTTTTTTGGGCATAAGTTTGGGTTCCAACAAGTAAAATTAACGCAGGTATTACTATTCTTTTTTTCATGTTTTGGTTGTTATATTTGGTATGTAAATAGCTTAATTATATTGGTTTAATAACATGTTCTCCTCTTTTTTACGGAAAAAATCGGTGTCAATTGCCCGTCTTATTTCTATTCGATTTACGAAAACGATTTCAAATATAATAAATAATGTGTCACATCAACACAATGAAATAAAAATATTTTTTTTTAAATACTTTCAGAACTAACTAAAAATAAACATTTTAAGAATACTTTGTGTAAAATAAAAGTACTGTTTTAGAGCATGCTACAAACAAAAAATCTAGTATTACAAAAAGTGCTTACAAAAAGGAGTATTTGAAAACTGGTATTCCGTTAAACTGGTTTTTTAGTTATTTTTACATCATTCTAATCAACCAAAAATGAATAAATTTTCATCTTTACTGATCGCATTGATATTGCCCATTTTTCTTTTTGGTCAAGTTAAAAACGATTCGTTATTAAAAGAACTAGATAATTCCGTCAATGAATACGAGTTGTATTTAAATCGAAAAGGGGCCGATATAAATAAACTTAAAGGGCTTTTACACTATACTGCTACAGACCTGAAAAAATTCGATATTTATGGGAAATTGTATGTTCAATACAAAGCATACCAGTCGGATTCAGCATTAATTTACGCTAGAAAGAGCTTACTGATTTCCCAAAAATTAAAAAATCCGGACAAAGTAAACGAAGCAAAATTAAACGTTGCTTCCATAATGGGAACTTTAGGAATGTATAAGGAATCCCTTGATATATTAGAAACAATAAACATCGATTTAACGCCAAATCTAAAGGGAACGTATTATTGGACGAATCGGATTATCTATGGTTATTTGAATGATTATGCCACTTCCAGTCAAGAAAAAAAGAAATATGGTGTGTTGACAAAAAAATACAGAGATTCGGCAATGCTTTATTTTTCGCCAAAATCCATAGAATTTGGTATTGCCAAATCAGACCAATTATTGGAACATGGGCATGCGGATCAAGCGATAGCATTGCTGCAGGGATTCTTTTCAAAAACAGCAAAACAAGATCCGGACAGAGCTGTTATCGCTTATATTATTTCGGAAGGGTATCGATTGAAAAAAGATAAAGAACAGGAAGAAAAGTGGTTGATTGTCTCTGCAATATCGGATTTACAATTGGTAAAAAAAGAAAATATCTCATTGCGTAAATTAGCTTTCATTTTATATGAACAAGGCGATATAGACCGGGCCTATAAATACACCAAAAGATCATTAGAAGATGCTCTTTTTTGTAATGCAAAATTGAGAACCTACGAAATATCAAAAATGTTGCCCATTATAAATGAGGCATATGAAAATAAAAATGAAACCAACAGAACGCAGCTAATCATTTTTTTAATTTGTGCCAGTATCTTATCCTTGTTCTTATTAGTCGTTTTGATTCTGCTTTTTAAACAAATGAAAAAATTGGCGAATGCCCAAAAAGAAATAAGTCTAGCCAATACAAAACTGTCGGTATTGAACAAAGAGTTAAATGAAATCAATGAAAGGTTGAATCAAACGAATGCAACACTTGCTGAAGCGAGTTTGTTGAAAGAAATTTATATTGGCCGCTACATGGACCAATGCTCCGATTACATTGCAAAACAGGAGGAGTACAGACGAAAATTGAATGTAATGGCTACCGCAGGAAAAATGAATGAACTCGTAAAAGCAGTGAAGTCAAATACTCCTATTGAGAAGGAATTAAAAGAATTTTATACCAATTTTGACCAAACTTTTTTACAATTATTCCCGAGTTTTATTGCTGAGTTTTCGAAATTGTTAGCAGACAAAGAGCTGCTTCATTTGAAACAAGGGGAGCTTTTAAACACAGAGTTAAGAATCTTTGCATTAATTCGGTTGGGAATTAAAGACAGTACAAAAATTGCAGAATTTTTAAGGTATTCGGTATCGACGATTTACAATTATCGGTCACAAATAAAAAACAAATCGGTAGGACCGAGGGAAGAATTTGAATCCAAAGTCCTTTTAATTGGGTCATCCGGTAAAAACTAAAACCGTTTACCTCGCTATTACTTGTTGAAAAGCAGTTTTTGTTGCATTTTTATTTTATAAATCTACCACTTTTTTCGAAGATAAATTAATTTTAAAATATTGATTTACAATTAATTATAAAAAATATAATTTACTTTTTTTCTACTTGTAAAATTTTAAGCAGGGAAAGAATCTACTTTTACTATATCGAAATTTTTGAAATATAAGACAATGTTCCAACGTGTTTAATAAATCGATTTCGTCCAAAAAACCACTAACTAAAAAAATTAAAATGAAAGTAGTATTATCAAAGGGAATGGCCATTGCAGTGTTTTGCTTTGGATTAGTAACAAACCCATCTGCAGCGCAGGAAAAAAAACCGACAATTGAGCGAAAATGGTGGAAGGAAGCCGTTGTATATCAAATTTATCCAAGAAGTTTCAAAGACACTAATGGAGATGGAGTAGGAGATTTGAAAGGGATTATTCAAAAATTAGATTATATCAAAAGTTTAGGAATAGATGTGGTTTGGTTGAATCCAATTTACGGTTCACCAAATGCGGATAACGGATACGATATTTCGGATTATCAATCTATTATGAAAGAATTTGGAACCATGGAAGATTTTGATGCATTGTTGAAAGGAATGCATGAAAGAGGTTTGAAATTAGTAATGGATTTAGTTGTCAATCACAGTTCTGATGAGCATAAATGGTTTCAGGAAAGTAGAAAATCCCGAGACAATCCATATAGAGATTATTACCATTGGTGGCCAGCCGAAAAAGGAAAACCCGCTTTTCGCCCAGGTGCTTTTGAAGCAGATGGAAGTGGTTGGAGGTATGATAAACAAACGGATTCTTATTATTTACATTACTTCAGCTATAAACAACCGGATTTGAATTGGGAAAACCCAAAATTACGTCAGGAAATTTACAGCATGATGAATTGGTGGTTCCAAAAAGGGATTGATGGATTCCGTATGGACGTGATTCCATTTATCGCAAAAGACACCACTTTTCCGGTGATTACTCAAGCCGATTTAGATAAAAACTACCAAGGACGTTGGGATGTTTTTATGGCCAGCGGACCTCATTTGCACGATTATTTGAAAGAAATGAATAAAGAAGTTTTGAGTAAATATGATGTAATGGCATTGGCGGAAGGTGCCGGAATGACGCTGAAATCAGCTCACGATTTTGTGGATGCCGATAGAAAAGAATTGGATATGGGGTATCATTTTGAAGGGACCAATTTAGGATACATTCCGGGTTATTTCAAAAAAATGAATCCAAATTGGAGTTTAGTTGATTTCAAAAAAATCTATTCTGACTGGGATGCAGTTTATGATCAAAAAGGATGGGGAACCATTTATTTAGGAAACCACGATCAACCTAGAATGACTTCTCGTTGGGGAAATGATGCACCAGAATTCAGAGCCGTTTCATCAAAAATGTTAACCACGTTTTTACTTTCGATGAAAGGAACGCCCTATTATTATAATGGAGATGAAATAGGAATGGTGAATGCCAAATTCAATAAAATTGAAGATTATAGAGATATCGAAACGATTGCAGAATATGAAAAAGTAAAAATTGCCGGCGGTGATTTAAAACAATTCATCGAAGATCAAAAAAGAGGCGGAGCAAGAGACAATGGAAGAACTCCTTTTCAATGGAATAGTTCTAAAAACGGAGGTTTTTCAACAGCGGAACCTTGGTTAAAAGTAAATGATAATCACACTACTTTGAACGCAGCGGCCCAAGAAAAAGATCCAAATTCAGTCTTGAATTACTTTAGAAAAATGACCAAACTTCGCAAATCGAACCCCGTTTTAGTTTATGGAAAATACACTCTTTTAGACAAAGACAATCCTAATGTATATGCGTACACCAGAGAATTAGAAGGTAAAAAAGTGTTGGTGTTATTAAATTTTTCTGCAAAAAATGCTATTGCAAATACTGGAATTAACTTAAAAAACGCAAAAGTGTTGATTAATAATTATGCAACGGTATCAAAAAAAGCAACACTAAGACCTTATGAGGCTCTTGTTTTAGAGTTGAAATAAGCGACATAATTTTAATTGATAATTTACTATATCGTCTAAGTTTTAAAAAAGGACGATATAGTAATTTTTTTTTAAGGAGATATTTTGCCTTTCTGCTTTTGTAGGTATTGAATTATCTTCGTTCAATTTTCATACTCAATTCTATTTATAATAAGGTTAGCAAGACTAATAACTAACTTTTATCTTAGTACCGCATTAGTTTCAAGGCATCATTCAATCTTAATGATACATTGTCCCAATTGATTATATTGAACAGCGCCTCTACAAAATCAGTTCGTTTATTTTTGTATTTTAAATAATAAGCGTGTTCCCAAACATCAATAACCAATAAGGGAATAGCTCCCCATTGCGTTAGTTTTTCGTGGTTTTCACATTGCAAAATCACTAAACTATCACTGTAAGGTTGGTATGCCAAAATTCCCCAACCATTACCATCTACATTTTTAGAAGTGGCAGCAATTAAAATTTTTAATTTATCAAAACTTCCAAAATTTTTCTCAATTCGCTTTAGTAAATCCCCCTGCGGTGATGTACTTTTATTAGTAAGGTTTGTCCAAAATATCGAATGTAAAATATGTGATGAAAAATGATAGGATAGTTTTTTTGTCCAAAAATCAATGGTTTCCAAATTATTTTCGTCCAATGCTTTTTTTATCATTTGCAGATCTTTATTGGCTCCTTTTACTGCCCCACCATGATGAAAAGTATAATGCAAATGCAAAGTTTCGGCATCCATATAAGGTTCCAGAAAACTTTCGCTATAGGGCAATGTTTGTTGAATGTAATTACCGTTTGCATCTACTAATTTATCAATGGAATTGTCCGCTAAATTCTTAGCGAACGCATTGGTAGTAGGAAGCACTAATGCTGCTGCACCAAACAATGTACCCGATTTTAAAAAATCTTTTCTGTTCATAGCATTAATTTTATAATAATCCCTAAAACTGCTGCAACAGCAATAATATAAGGTTCTTGAATTTTCTTAATATAAAGTAACGCAAAAATTGTTGCAATAGCTATTAGCGTTGTTGGAATATCTAGAATACTTCTGGATGCAATTACACCAACAGCACCAACCAGTGCACCAACAACAGCCGCTGTAATACCATCTACAAAAGCTTTGATTGATTTATTTTGTGCGATTTTTTTAAAGGATGGAGCCAAACTGATTGTAAATAAATAACACGGTAAAAATGTTGCTAAAGCAGCAACCAACGCTCCTGGAAAACCTGCAACTAAATAGCCAATAAAACCAACTGTGATAACAACTGGCCCGGGAGTAATCATGGCAACCGCCACTGCATCCACAAATTGTTGTTCCGTCAACCATTGATTTTCTATTACAACTCCTGCGTGTAAAAAGGGCACAATTGCTAATCCACTTCCAAATACAAAGGCTCCCGCTTTCGCAAAAAAGATGGCAATTTTCATTAGAGTAGTATTTTCATAGTTCCAAAAGCCGATTTGTAATAGAACAATAGAATTGACAGTTTTACTATTAAACCATTTTGGAGGCGCTTTTACAAACATATATATAAGCCCGGCAAATACAAATAACAAGACTTGTTCTTGTTGTGTTACTAATGTTATAATTATGGCAACAATAAAAAACAACCACAATAACCAATTCGTTTTGAAAGACACTAAATTGAATTTACCGATAGACTTCAGCGTCAGTTTATAAGAACTCATTACAATAATCCCTATAACTGCGGCACCAACACCATAAAAAACGGCTTGTATCCAAGACAATCCTCCATATAACTGATATACTATTCCTAATAACACGACCATAATAAAAGAAGGCAAAACAAAGGCAAAACCTATCAAAGTTGCGCCTAAAAAGCTATAATGTACAAATCCCAGGTAAATGCCTAATTGTGCCGCTAATGGACCAGGGGCTAATTGTGCTAAAGCTAGACCTTCTCTGTATTCTTCTTCTGAAATCCATTTTCTATCTTCGACTAAATCGCGGTGCATATAACCAACCAATGCTACTGGACCACCAAAACCTATCGTTCCTAGCTTCAGGAAATAAAACGCTAATTCCTTTAAAGTATATATTGGGTTCTCTTTCATATGAATATAATATTTGTTTTTTAATGGAATAGGTGATTTTGTAATCATGGCAATTTCATAATTTAAAATGTTTTTAAAAAGCGATGCCAAATTGGAAACCTATAGCAAATGTCGCTGGATGCTCATTGCCAAACCGCACTGGCAATGGAATGGCAACATAATAACTGCTGTTGGCATTTTTAATCACAGTTTTGTTGAATACCGGAGTTATGCCATACCTGCCATTAGTTTCAAATGCGGCTCTCCCTGCAAAAGTGTATCCGTTTCCTAGTGCGACTAATATGCCAGGATGGAATAACAAACTATTCATTTTACTAGTCCCGTCTTCTGCTTTTATAGTAGGAACTATTTCAAAAGAGAATCCAATTTTTGAGCTTTTCCAAATATTAATTCCTGCTGGAAATCCAATGGCATAATAATCTCTAAAGTTTAAAGTAGTTTCATCCTCACTGAAAGTTGCTATAGGATGAACCACGCCAAAATACCCCGTTATTTTTGGATAAGTCGTCTGGGAAAAAACAGTGGTATTTAATGCCAACAAAGCAAAAAGAATTGCATATCTAACTTGTATCATATCGTTTTTATTTATGAAACAAAACTAATGATGCCGTAGCTGTATAAATAGTATGCTATTTACCTTTTGTATCTGGATTACTTTTTTGAGAATTTTTTCGGTAGGAAGAAGGATTTTTCCCTGTACTCTGTTTGAATATTCTCGTAAAATGACTTTGATCTGAAAAGCCAGTCATATAAGCTATTTCGGTAAGGGTATAGGTTGAATTTTGAATAAGGGTAATTGCTTTTTCAATTCGTAATTTTCTAACGTAATCTCCAAAGTTGAGGTCTTCAAAATATTTGGAAAACTCTCTTGATAAATAAGAAGAGTTAAGTTCTAAGTCATTAGAAATTTTTTTTAAGTCAAAAGTAAATTGGCTGTCTATTTGATCCTGAATAATTGCTTTTAAATCTTTGACCCAAGCAGGTGTTTTCTTATTGCTTGTTTTTTTCTCTTTTAAAAATTTATTATACACTTCATGTAACATATTTTCAAAAGGACTATTCTGCAAATGATTTTGTTTATGTAAATGAGTTGCCCAGCTGTATAGCGCATCATAAATAACCATACCTGTTTCTAATAACGTATAGTCATCCGTAATGTTATAGGAAAGCCCAGCTGAGATTGCCCAAAGTCCTGCTGACTCTTTTGCAATATCATGTCTGTCTGTGTCTGCACCACGTACAATATCAGCCATAATTAAAATAGCAGGGTCTTTAATTTTATATTTTTTTACAATGTAGTCAAAGGTGCTTTGCTCTTTGTAATGTGTAAATTCTACATTAGGAATATCAAATGGAATGGCATCTAGTACTTTTGCTTTATCCAAAACCTCGCTGAACGGAACATAGATAAATTCAGCCTCTTTGTCTACAAAAGTTTTTATTAACCAAGGACTGGCTATTCGATCAATTTTTGGACGTTCTCTGGTGATCCATTTCATCTGTGATTGTTTACAAGGGTTTTGTTTAATGCCGTCTTTTGAGGCACTAAATTTTTGTCTTTCGGGTTTATCTAATTTCTGCATAAAAAAGGTTTCAAGAAATAAATCTTAAAACCCCTATTTTAGTAGTGTTATCACTTGTATTGGCACAGCCCAACCCTCTTTAACTTTTATACATCTATCGCATCATAAACAACTACTTTTTCCCATAAATGAGAACAGTTCTTTATAAAATCCTGATGAAGCGGGTGGTCCTGATATATTTTTTGCCCGGCTTCATCATCAAAAAACATGAGTTCTGAAACACTCCAAGAGGTGTCCACTACTTCACGCTTTTCCGTCGAAGCTAAAACGCCCACATGAATTTGGCGAATAGTTGGAATTGCCGCTAAGGTTTTCAAACCGGAAATCAATTGCTGTTTATCAGCTTCTGATTGGGGGTTTTTTAACCAAAAAAACACATGGTGCAACAAGGGTTTTTTCTTTGGACGCATTGCAAAGCCCATAATACCTGCAACTCCAAATAAAGCTGCAGAGCCAATAAATCTTCTACGTATCATCAATTTATTTATTTTAAAAGGTAAATATCGAAATTTAAAAAATAAAAAAAGACAAAATGACTCCTTTATTTCTTGGAACAGCTTCGCACAGAACGATTAATTCCCCAATTCTTTTCTGTCTTGCCAGTCAAATATTGATTTGCGTTTAGCAATCAACCCAAGATTGCTTTCGCCTGTTCCGCTTTGTGTGAGTTAGGATTTAAATAACCACACCATTTTACACGTCTTTTCAAATAAAAAAGAGGCTATATGCTAAATGAATATGCAATAATGAATTAAATTAATAAGACCTTCTGGCGAATAGTTGTAGTCAGCCTTCTTTTTTTTAATTATTTTTATACGGTTTTAACAAAGAAGTAATGGAAGCAATTTTAAGAAGACAAATTGAGAAAATAGTACAATTAACAGATGATGAATTTCGATTGGTACTCTCATATTTTTCGATGGGTGAATATAAAAAACATCAGTACATTGTTCAGCAGGGAAATTCCGTTCCGTATGTTCATTTCGTAGTAAAAGGGCTGTTGAAATCTTTTTATGTAGACAAATCAGGGAAGAATCATATTTTGCAATTTGCCATGGAAGATTGGTGGATAACTGATAATCAAGGTTTTTATAATAAACAGAATGCCACGCTCAATATTGACTGCTTAGAAGATGCGCAAACCTATTATATCACTCTTGAAAACAGAGAAAAACTGTGTGCCGAGTTACAGAAAATGGAATTTTTCTTTTTGCAAAAAATGACTGCCGGTAATATTGCGCTTCAAAACCGTATTCTATCGCTAATGAGCAAGAATTCAGAAGAACGATACACGCAATTTATCCAATTATATCCGGATTTGATTCACCGCATTCCTAAAACGTTGATAGCATCCTATCTGGGTATTTCAAGAGAAACATTGAGTCGTTTGTTGCATTGACGTGATATAGGTCACAAATTATATGTGAGGTATGTCCTTTATAATCCATGGAATGTTTTCGAATTTTGTAATTCATAAAATTTTAAAATAGAATTATGGAAAATATAGCGTTAGTAGTTGGAGCAACCGGAATAACGGGCAGTAATCTTGCAGAAAGACTTATTGCTAAAGGTTGGACAACTTTCGGTTTAGCCAGAAACCCACGAAAAGATATAGAAAACCTTCAGCCTGTTGCTGCAGATCTTTTGGATTTGGAGAATTTAAAAACAGCTTTAAAAGATATTTCTCCCACGCACATTTACATTACAAGTTGGATGCGCCAGGATTCTGAAGCCGAAAACATACGAGTAAACAGCTTGATGGTCAGCAATCTTCTGGAGGCCTTATCTTCTAAAAAATCAGTGCGACACGTAGCGCTTGTTACGGGACTGAAACATTATCTTGGTCCGTTTGAGGCTTACGCCAAAGAAGGATTTTTACCCGAAACGCCACTTAGGGAAGAGCAACCCCGTCTGGAGATAGAGAATTTTTACTATGCCCAAGAAGATGAAGTTTATGCCGCTGCAGCGCGAGATGGTTTTACATGGAGCATTCACCGCCCGCATACGGTTATAGGGAAAGCGGTAGGCAACTTAATGAATCTTGGCACCACGCTCGCGGTATATGCCAGCATTTGCAAAGAAACAGGAAAGCCGTTTCAATGGCCGGGTTCAGCAGCACAATGGAATGGACTTTCAGACGTAACGGATGCCAGAGTATTGGCAGAACATTTAATATGGGCTTCCACTACAGAAGGGGCTCGTAACGAAGCATTCAACGTGGTGAATGGAGATTTTTTTCGCTGGAAATGGCTTTGGAAAAAAGTAGCGCAATCGTTCGAAATTGAGGCAATAGGCTTTGATGGTACAATACATCCTCTTGAGGAACAAATGCTAAATGAAGCTCCAGTTTGGAAAAATATTGCCGTTCAACATGCTCTTGCAGAGTCTGATTTAAGCAGACTGGCATCTCCTTGGCATACTGATCTTGACTTGGGACGCCCAATAGAAGTAATGACTGATATGTCTAAAAGTCGTGCACTTGGCTTCACTGTTTTTCAAAGAACTGAAGACTCATTTTATTATTTGTTTGAACAGCTTCGGGTAGAACGATTAATTCCGTAATGAAAGTTTTCCTTTAAATATTTAATAAAATCTTACCTATAAAAAAAGGTTTCAAGATAGCATCTTGAAACCTTTTCAGATTGTTAATCCACTTATTATTGTCTTATTTCATTGCAGGCATGCCTCCCTGATTATTTTGATCTCCTTCTTTAAGGTCATCATTACTAACCCCTTTCTTTTTGGCTCCGGTGAACTTCATTGAACCAAAATTATAGCTGAATGTAACTCCAAAGGAGCGGATTGGAAATTTAAAGGTACTGGTTTGGCTGAATCCCTGTCCACTTGAATTCTGTTTAAATTCCAAATCCTTTTTAAATGGTGACACCATGTTAACTCCAAATGATGCCGTTTTTTTCCATAATTGCTTTTTGACTCCAAACACCATTAAATTAAAAGCAGGACTGGTGCCTTGCAGCGTTTTCTTAGAGGAATTTTGGATTACAAAAGCTTCAGCTGAAATGTCGTTCTTTAATTGAAGTGTACCACTCACGAATGCAGAATATTGTATCGATGTGCCATTAGTGGATTGTTCCAGGTTGTATGCCCCGGTTGGGTCTGGTTTGTACGTAAAGGCATTAAAGTTTCCACGTAAGGTCAATATCTTAAACGGATTTACAGAACCGAAAAAACTCATTCCAAAAGATTTATTGCTCCCAATGTTTTGATAATTAGTAATTGTTCCTGTCTCATCTGATAAAGGTGTTGCAATACCTTCAATTAAGTCTGATGTATATTTATAATACGCCGAAATATTCAGAGTACGCTTTTGCGAAAATGTGGAGTACCCAAATTCTACTGTTTGTGATACTTCAGGATCAAGGGTTGGATTTCCTTGTGTTTGTGCTTGAATGTTTGATTTATTGATAAATGGGTTGAGGTACGTAAAGCTTGGTCTTGAAATACGTTTGCTGTACGTCAATTTTAAAGAAGAAGATTGTGACAATGCTTTCTGTAATGTAAAGCTTGGAATAAAGGTCCCGTAGTCAATTTTGAATGGACTTAAATCGGTTTGCAGCGCATTCGTAGGATCACCTTTGATGGCTGTGTTTTCAAAACGAGCACCTGCCATTACAGTAAAACCTTTTGGCAAAGTTACCGTTCCTACTGTATAAAGGGACGCAACATCCTGATCGTAATTGTATAAATTAGAACTGATAGGGTCAAAAACAAATGCATTTTGTGCATCAGGAACGTAATTTTGAAAATCACTTGAAATCTTTCTGATGATTGTTTTACCTCCAGCTTCCAGTTTAAATTTTTCGGTTACCGGTAGGGTATAATCCAATTGGAGTGTGTATTCATTATTTGTTCCGTCATTATTTGCTTTTTGGTTGGTATAAAAACTGGAATACATATTTTGATAATCTGTATTGACTAAACTATGGCTCCATTGCGATGAAAAGGTAAGTTCATGTCCCTCTTTTGCAAATTTATGGCTATAGTTAAGATTCCAGTCAAATCCTCCAAAAGAGTTTTTTGCACTGCTTTGTCCGGTATAAATACTACTGTTTGAGGGATTCAGATAATCAGTAAACGTATTTTCACTCGTGCCAGTTCGTTTAAATCCTCCGTCATTATATCGGAAAGTGGTGCTTAAACTGTTGAAAGTATTAAAGTCATATCCAGCAGTTACAGATGCCACTACGCCACTACGTTGCACTTCATTAGTGCCTTTGGTCGTTTGCAAACTATTGGCGGTACTGTTGTTCAAAATTTGATTGGACTCGGAAGCGGACTCTTGTGGCCAGCCATTGTTGAATCCAACATTTGCCGAAAGGCTGAAACGATTTTTATTATAATTAATGTTGGCATTAAAGTTATTTTGTCTCGTGCCAATACCGCCACTTACGGAGCCACTTACTCCGGAAACACTTTTCTGCTTGGTGATAATGTTTATGATTCCGGCGGATCCTTCGGCATCGTATTTTGCGGACGGTGAAGTAACCACTTCGATGTTTTTGATTTGGTCAGCAGGAATTGTTTTCAAAACATCCGAAAGGTTCGCAGAAGTTGCCCCCGATGGTTTTCCATTGATAAGTACTCGCACATTTCCGTCTCCACGAATGGATACTTTCCCGTCAATATCTACATTTACCATAGGAACTTTCTGCAATACGTCCGTGGCATTGCCACCGCTTGCTGTCAAGTCTTTTTCTACGTTGTAAACAATTTTGTCAATCTTATTGGTCACTTGTTGCGTTTTCCCTATGATTACAACTTCTGCCAACGCATTTGTTTCAGGACTTAGAATTACTTTCCCAACCTCAAGATCCAACTTTGCATCCGTTGTGATTACTGATTTAATAGTTTTGTCATTGTAGCCAATAAACGAAATAGTAACGGTATAGGTCCCGGCTTCAACTTCAC
This sequence comes from Flavobacterium arabinosi, assembly GCF_048158725.1. Taxonomy (NCBI): domain Bacteria; kingdom Pseudomonadati; phylum Bacteroidota; class Flavobacteriia; order Flavobacteriales; family Flavobacteriaceae; genus Flavobacterium; species Flavobacterium arabinosi. Next base: position 439,763 of record NZ_JBLNKX010000001.1, on the reverse strand, counting down.
TCAATTTAAAATTTCCTGCAGCATCAGTTAAAACACCTGTCACAGGTTTAGTTGAGTTAATTTTGTAAAGGCTTACCGAAGCATAATCCACCGGTGCCTTAGTTATCGAATCGATTACGGTACCAGAAATTTTTCCCTTTAAGCTATTCGTTCCGGTAAAAGTTTGCGATTTTACAGAAAAAACAGCAAAAAGTAATACTGTAAGGAGGATGATTTTTTTCATTTTTAAGATATTTTAAGTTCTGAATCCATTGGAATTTTTAAACAAATTCGTTTGGATTACGGTACAAAGCAACATCTTAACAGGAACAAATACCAGCACATTCGACAGAGAGGCGGAGAACGTCGACGGAATTTTAGGAATTCAAAATTTTAAGCCCAGTCTTGGAAAAATTTCATAAAATTATCTTTGTATTGATCGGTGACAGCAATGGTGATTTTGTCAATTTGGACGGAGTTTTTTGTAGCGGACTTTATTTTATCCAATGACACAATATAAGACCTGTGAATTCGCATAAATTTATTTTCAGGAAGCTTTTCTTCAAGCGATTTCATGCTCGTTAATGACAATAAAGGCTTGTCTTCGCTGAGGCGGAATACTTTTACATAATCTTTCATGCTTTCTACATAAATGATATCATCGACTGCGATTCTAACGAGTTGGTATTCAAATTTCAGATAAATATAAGCTATTTCTGTTTCGGGAATTGGAGGATTAAATTTTTGTACTTCCTGTTCCGGATTTCGGATGAGCTCGAAATAACCCAGCGCCTTTGCAACCGATTTACTGAAATCGACAAAACTAAAAGGTTTAAGCAGGTAATCGAGCGCATCTACCTTGTAACCATCAAGCGCATACTGGTCAAAAGCCGTTGTAAATATGATTCTTAAATTCCCTTTTACACGGTATTGTTCGACAATTTTTGCCAGTTCAATTCCATTTATGTCAGGCATTCGAATATCAAGAAAAATTAGGTCAATATCCTGTTCATGGATTGCTTTTAATGCTTCGATGGCATTCGAAAACTTTCCCACTAATGATAAGGATGGCGTTTGTTCTATATAAGAAACTATAATTTGCAGCGCCAGCGGTTCATCATCAACCGCGATACATTTTAATATCATGAGATTTGTAATTTTAAGATTACAGAGTATTCCATCTGAAGGGTATCTTCATTAGTGACTAATTCGTACTTGCTGGGATAAATCAAATCGAGTCTTCGGCGGGTATTGATTAAACCGATTCCGTTGCTTTCTTCTTTACTTAGGGTTTGATTTTCAAAGATAGAATTCCGGACTTCAATTTGTAGTAATTTTTCGGATTGCTCAATTCCGATATAAATATAACTTGGATAAATACCGCTAATTCCATGTTTATAGGCATTTTCGATAAAAGGTAAAAATAACATTGGTGCTATGGCTACATCCTTGATATTTGTAGGCTTTTCAAATATTACCTGCACCTTATCCGTTATTCTGAGTTCCATAAGTTTAAGATAATCTTCTACAAAACCTATTTCTTTACTTAGCGTTGTCAGGTTGTTTTTGGTATCATAAAGTACATAGCGCATCATGTGTGACAGCGTATATATGGCTTCCCGTGCCGGTTGGTTTTCAGTACCCGCCAAAGCATAAATACTATTCAGGATATTGAAAAAAAAGTGAGGGTTGATTTGGGATTTCAGGAAGGATAATTCCGAAGTCACTTTTTCCTTTTCAAGGTTTTGTCGCACTTGGGTTTCTGCTTGCAGTTTTTTGGCAACGCTTATGACAGTGCTGGCGCCCACCATTAACAAGGTTATTATGATTTCGCTTAAATTTGAAATTAAAGCACCATGCATGTTGTCTTTTTTCGAAATTTTAAAATGCTGATTTAAAATAGTATCAAGGTTTATGAGTGAGTTGAAAGAATCACTAATGTACAGAACCGATAGTGTCAAAATGCATATCGCAACAAGGAAAAAACCGTTCTTCCCTTGAAATAAAAGGGTAGGAATAATTATTTTATAGGTAAGATAAAACACTATAATCCATATAACATACATAAAGATTTGTTTTATCCAAAATTCTATTGGAAAGCTAATATTCATATATAGTGGCATACTTTGGACTATAAGCAGTCCAAAAAAGAGTATAGCTTTTGAAAAAATCGAAATATCTTTAACTGAAAATGGTTTCATCAGGTACAATTTAAAAATAAATGTACGGAATATATTAAGTCCTGAAATCGAAATCGGCAGTTTCCCATAGAATGTCGACAGATAGCCCTAGTTCATCTTAGAAAAATTAAATGGATCTTACTAATTCACGGATTGAGATGAATATGTGAAGATTTCAAAAAACCATTTATAAATTGTGACAGGGAATTTTATTCGTTTTTAATAGAGTCAACGAATTGGTGGAAAATATAAAAAGCAAAGTGCAAATTTTTAGACATAAAAAAGCCTAACATTGTTGTCAGGCTTTTTTATTCTAGAATTTTTAGAAAAATCATCGGATTTAAGAATCAATCATTTCTTCGTTACTTTCAAATCTTTAAAATATCCTATTGTTCCTATTTCAACCCAAAGTGCAATACTGCCTTTATTAGAAGTCCCAAGCATTTTTGTAACGATAAACGAAGGCGATTTTTGGTTATTGATATATAAAAAAGCCTTTTCATTCTGAAATTCAATACGCACATCAATCCATTCGTTTAATCCGATGTCAGCATAGGTTTCATACAAGCCATTTGCTTCTTTTCTTAATCGGCTAAACGTATTTCCCGGATAGGAAAAATATTGAACGGTATGGTTACGCCTCAATTGATCATCGGCTCTCCCATTACTTGGACGAAGATAGATGGCATCAAAATTTTTATTCTCTTGATCTACTCGATACGCTACTCCTATAAATCCCCGTGCAGCATGAAAGGGAGAATTTTCCATAATTCGGCTTAACATTTTAACTTCAATCGTCCCGTTCTCTATAGCAACATCTGTTAATTTAACGTATGTAGGACCATCAGTTGAGACCTCAATATTTTTCTCGTCAAAAGGGAAAGCAACTAAGTCACGCTCCACTTTTAAGACTTGAACACCATCCATGTTCACGATTGCTACTTTGGTATTTACAGCTTCAAATTCCTTATTCTCCCAAGTAAATTTTTGAGCAAATACTCCCGTGATTTGTAAAATAAGAATACTCAATAAAAGTGCTTTTTTCATGTTCAACGGATTTAGTTTTCTTTTATGAACGGAGCTATACTTGCCCAAGTGGCGTTAAAATTTACAATAAAAGCAGGATGTCCTGCATTAGGGATGATCGCTAACTGATGATTGGGAATTAACAATGCGGCATTTAAAACATTTTGTACGGAGTTCCCCTCATCTCGGTCACCTGCCATCACTAAAACCGGACATTGGATAGAACCTAATAATGCTGCCCCTACGGTAAGTTGATTGTAGCAATTGGAAACCTGTTTAAACACTTCTTCTAATCGATTCGGTTCTGGCATTAAGGCGCATTGTTGTGCCCAAAACTCCGTATCCATTTCCATCGCTTGATTGAAGTTAAAATTAAAATCTCTTAATCCGGGATATATAACGCCTGCGCCGATCACAATCATTTTCTTTACTTTATCAGGATACATCGAGCCGAATTTATAAGCGGTAAATCCTCCATCACTAAATCCAAGAATCATTACTTTTTCTGTAGTTACTTCGCGTATTACTGCCAGTACATCATTCGCTCTTTGTTCTAATGTCAGCGTTTCGACTCCGATTTCAGATTTCCCATGTCCGCGGGTAGAAACTGCAATCACCTGAAAACGTATTGAAAGGCTATCTATAATTCTTGCCATTTCTACGGTTGAACCAAACAATCCACCATGTAATAAAACGATAGGTTGTCCTTTTCCATATACTTCATAATAAATTTTGGCATCTTTTGATTGTACATAATGCCCGGCCTGTGGATTATTTCCATAGGGAATGGTATTAATTACATTTGGAGATTGCATAAAATGGCGCAACGATTTTTGACCAAACGTATTGCAACAAAAAACTAGACATACTAAAAATGTTATTATTAATTTTTTCATTTTATAAATAAATTAAAATAATTTTTCTGCTGGAGGAGTAGCGCCTACTAATCGTAGATAAACGGTTGTTTGCGCTCTATGATGAGTTTGATGTTCAAAACATTTGTTTAACACTTGTTCTCTATTCATATCAAATTTACCAAAAAGTTTAATCTGTTCCCCTAATTTATTATTAGGATATTTTTTAATGGCATTGATGGCAAAATCATAGGCAGCCATTACTTTGCTGGTAACACTTGCTTTGTTCTCATCGCCTGATTTTTCTAAATCCCCAAAACCTACTGGCGGCTTCTCATCAGTAGCAGCACCTACGAAACCATATATAGCATCGCTCAAGTGTAAAACTTGACCTGAGAAAGAACGCATTTCTTTTGTTGGTTTAAATGAATACCCACTTTCAGGCATTGCATCTAAATACTCTTTAGTATACGCTTTTGCTCTTTCCCAATCTTTAACGATATCATCTGTTGCTGTTTGTGCATTCAAATTACCCACAGATAAAATGAATGTTAGAAGTAATACAATCTTTTTCATGTTTCTTGTTTTTATAGTTTTTTACAAATTTACAACCATTAGTGTATATTTGTAACCAATAAATTAAATACCGGTAACCCGTAGGTTACTACAAATTGTATGAGATATATAGAAAACCCTTATGATTGTCCAGTAACAAGAGCCATGTCAATTTTTGGTGGAAAATGGAAACCTATAATATTAAATTGTATTGGCGAAAGTTCATTGCGGTTCGGGAAACTAAACCAATTAATGCCTGCCATTTCAAACAAGGTGCTTTCTAATGAATTGAAAGAATTAGAAACTTTAGGTTTAATTGAAAGAAAAGAGTTTAAAGAAAGCCCGCAAAGAGTAGAATATACATTATCCGATTCGGGGAAAAGTTTGATGCCTGTTTTACATGAAATTGCAAGTTGGGGTAATTCAAATCAGGCAAAAAAGATTGTTATCGAAATGGTAAAGTAGAAAATCCCATCTATAATTGCGTTAAAACAAATTCTTTAAAATTTCAATCCCTGAAATATCAGGAATCATTCACTGTTTTTTAACATAAGAAAGCCTGACATTATAGTCAGGCTTTAAGCTCCTTCTCTAGGAAAAGAACCTATGTAAATTAAAGGGTCTTTAAATAATCGATACTTTTTTTCAATGCTATTTCAGGTGATTGTACCATATCTTGTTCCACGAAGAAATGCTCAACACCATTTTGTTTTGCGGCAGTAAGTATTGTAGGCAAATCTAGTACACCTTCACCACATGAAGTCATGTATGGAAAAAGGCTAATCCATTGTGATGGATCGCCACCATCTCCTGCGAATCTTTTTGCTTCTTTCATGTCTTTTATATGCACCATTTTATACCTGTCTTTGTGCTTTTTGAATAATTCAACAGGATCTGCTCCACCGGCTATTGTCCAATAAAGATCCATTTCAAAATAAACCAAGCTCGGGTCAGTTTGGTCAAAAATAATATTTAATGGCATAACGCCATTCACATTGTTTAAACCATAACCATGATTGTGATATGCAAAACGAATTCCTTCTTTCTTAGCTTGAGCACCAATCGAGTTGAATTTTTCTGCTATTCGTTTATAATCATCCAAGTTTTTTCTTTCAGCATCCGGAATGGAAGGTAGTACTACATATTTTGCACCGATTAAATGAGCGGCTTCCGCCAATGGACCCATCTTATTTGATAGTGTATCTAAGTCAGTATGCATGGAAGGAATACTAATGCCGTTTGATTTTGCTGCTTTAAAAAAATCAGCAGCAGTTTTGTTAAAGAAGCCGCTGCCTTTGAATCCTAGTTGGGGTGTAACAGCATTCCATGAAGCTTTTGCTTTTTCAGTACTGAACTCATAAGGACCAAAACATTCCACTTCTTTGTACCCCATTTTAGCTAACATAGCAAAAGCACCGTCAAAGTCATTCTCTAACATTTTTGGTATAGAGAATAAACCCAAGCCTACTTTATTGATTAATGGAGTTTTGGCAAATAGTTCATTTGCGTTTACTAAAGATGCTACAGAAAATAGGGCAGTGCTTTGAAGAAATTGACGACGTTTCATAGTAAATAATTTAGAACCTCTAATTTATTCAATTATTTGGTTATAAAAATTATTTTTTATAAAAGTGATGCCTTTTTTTGAAATTTAAAAATCAGGAAGCTCTAATTTTTGGACATAAAAAAAGCATGATATTACTTTCAGGCTTTTAAAGCTCCCTCTCTTGGGTTTAAGTCCTAAAATCGAAATCGGCAGTTTCCTGTAGAATATCGACAGATAGCCCTACTTCATCTGAGAAAATTAAAAATATAGCGTTCCATGTATGAATTGAGCCAGACATATAAATAAAAAAGTTTCAAGATTAATATCCTGAAACCATTTTTGGAGTTGTCTTCTTGAAGAAGCTGTAAATTTAATTACTCAAATGTAGTGTACGATATTTTATAAACATAAGACAATTTTACTTTCATCACCTTTTGCGGCTAACTGCAAAGCATCTTGCAAGTTGTCTATTTCGGTATTATTGGAAATAATAAAACTAGGCTGTATTACTTTGGTTTTTATTAATTGGATTGTACGTCGGTAATCAAAAGGATGATCATAAATTAATGAAGGTACAATAGTAATTCCTTCTCGGGCAATTTTTAGCGGTTGAAAATTAGCTTCTTTTTCTGAAAGTCCCACTAATACAATTTCAGATCCTCTGGATGCGGATGCTGTTACTAAAGAAGCAGTTTTTGCAGTACCTGCACACTCATAAATAGCAACTACATTATGTTTTTCATAAGCCTGACCAAGCATTTTACACTGCGTATTAAAATCTCCATTTATTAGCAAAGGAATAGCGCCTAAATCAGTTGCCATTTTCAGTTTTGATGCATTAATTTCAGTAACCAATACCTGGTAGCCTAATACTAAAGCCAAATGAGTAATCAATAATCCAATCGCTCCTAATCCCACAATTGCAATCGTGTCACCGGGCTTTGCTTTGGAAGAAAAAAGGGCATGAACTGCAACGGCCATAGGTTCTATTACCACAGCATCAGCATCAGAAATTTAATCTGGAATATGCCAGCAAAATTCTTGTGGTACACAAATATATTCTGCAAAACAACCAGGTTCCGTAAGTCCTATTACCCTCTTATTAGAGCAAATACGGCCATTTCCTCTTAAACAATGATCGCACTGTTTACAAGGTATGTTAGGTTCTATTGCTACTCTTTCTCCAATTGTACGATGTACTCCCTCTCCTATTTTATCAATGATTCCAAACCCTTCATGTCCAATGATCGTAGGTTTTTCTAATAAACGATGCCCTAAAAAAAGATGAATATCTGATCCGCAGATTCCTACTTTCTTCAATTGTATTCTCACTTCTCCAGCCTTTGGTTCAGGAATGGGAATTTCAATAATTTGTATCTGATTGGGTTGAACCAAAAAAGCAGCCTTCATATCTAGCTATTTTAAATGAATGGATTTTAATTTAAATACTACAATTCCTGTAACTAAGAGTGGGATTGAAAAAAGAGTAAACAACATCGATATACTCATGCCGTCATCTGATAAGAAACCAAAGAAAGTAGGTCCTAAAATAGCTCCCAAACGACCAATTCCAACAGCATATCCAACTCCAGTTGCACGTATTTCTGTAGGGTACACCCTTGAAAGAATGGCATACAATCCATTGAATCCTCCTTGAACAAAGACACCAATTAAAAAAATAAATATAAAAATCAGTACTGTAGACAAAGAAATATTTCCATAAATAAGCATTACTATAAAGGCGAATATCAAAAATGAAAATACCGTTCGTTTCAAGCTGAATTTTCTCGCTAACCAACCTAAACAAATGGTTCCTAGCATAGCTCCTACATTTAACAAAACTCCTGCATAAGTAGCCAAAGAAAATTCTAATCCTGAATCTTTAGCAATTGTAGGCACCCAGCTCATTAAGGTATAAAGTGTAAAAAAACCAAAAAACATAGCGGCCCAAAGCTTTAAAGTTGAATTTCTGAAATCAACATGAAATAATCTTTTCAAGGAAGCAGACTTTGGCTGAAACGTTACATGAGGCAAGGTCATAATTTCCTCTTGCTTCATTTTTTTTAGAATAATATTTATTTTTTGTAAAGTACTTTGGGTTTGTTTTTTAAATAAAAAATCCAAGGAATCGTGCATATAAATCAATACCACAATTAACATTATTAATGAAAAACAACCTGCAATAAAAAAAGGGAAACGCCAACCAAAATTTGGAATAGCATACGCACAGAAAAAACCGGTGAAAATAGCACCAAGTGGCCATCCGGCTTGTACTAAACCAACATTAAAATCCCGATTTTTATTATTCGAAAATTCAGATGCGGTTGCGGTTAAGGTAGGCAAAACTCCTCCAATTCCTAATCCGGTTATTAATCGAAAAGCTAATAATTGTTCGTATGATGCACACACGGACACTAGAAACATACCCAATGAAATCATGAATAAACAGACTATAAATATCAGTTTCCGGCCTACTTTATCTCCCAAAGGCGCTATCAAAAGACTACCTATCATCATCCCAAACAAACCCATGCTAAAAACATAGCCCATATCGAATTTTGATAAACCCCATTCTTTTATGATGTCTCCGGTAGAAAAGGAAACAATTAAAACATCAATTCCATCGTTCATGTTCAAAATGACACATATTGCCACAATAATAACCTGAAACGGACTCATTTTTCCTTGATCAAGGATTCCTTTATAGTGATTTTGTAATTGGTCTTTTGTCATATTATTTTTATAAAGAAGTATCCTAAAATTCAAGCAAGATAGTCACTTTATTGGAAAAACGTTCAAATTGACCAGCTCCTTAAGCTCTAGATATTCAGGATAGGATGTTTTTGCAAAGTCTAGAACTCTTTCGTATTCTGTTTTTAATTATTGGATAGTAGTTACTTTCTGTTGAGTTTGCTATTTTGTTGCCAAATACTTCAAGCTTTTCTAATATTGACAAAATATAATTCTCAAAGTCTTCTGCTTTGTCAGAAGCTTTGTCAGAAATCAATCTAATGAGTTTGTTGCTTACATTAAAAAGAATGTATTTTCGTCTACGATGTCTACTGTAGACTTATGTTGGGCTAATGTAATTTCAATCCCATCTTCAAATAATACAGAATGAAAAAATTCTAAAGGATTGTTGGGACTCAGGGAAATAAAATCTTTCATTTAAACAGACAAAGAGTTAACATAGGTAAAGAAAAGAAAAAGAAATTGTTTGACCCATAAAAACAAAAAAGACCTTACATCACTGTAAAGTCTTTTTAAAAAGCTCCCTCTCTTGGGCTCGAACCCACGAAAAGATATAGAAAATCTTCAGCCTGTTGCTGCAGATCTTTTGGATTTGAGAATTTAAAAACAGCTTTAAAAGATATTTCTCCCACACACATTTACATTACAAGTTTGATGCGCCAGAATTCTGAAGTTGAAAACATACGAGTAAACAGCTTGATGGTCAGAAATCTTCGGGAGGCATTATCTTCTAAAAAATCAGTGCAACACGTAGCGCTTGTTACGGGACTGAAACATTATCTTGGGCCGTTTGAGGCTTACGCCAAAGAAGGGTTTTTGCCCGAAATGCCACTTAGGGAAGAGCAACTCCGTCTGGGGATAGAGAATTTTTATTATGCCTAAGAAGATGAAGTTTATGCCGCTGCCGCGCGAGATGGTTTTACATAGAGTATTCATCTCCCGCATACGGTTATAGGGAAAGCGGTAGGCAATTTAATGACTCTTGGTACAACGCTCGCGGTATATGCCAGCATTTGTAAAGAAACAGGAAAGCCGTTTCATTGGCCGGGTTCAGCAGCACAATGGAATGGACTTTCAGACGTAACGGATGCCAGAGTATTGGCTGAACATTTAATATGGGCTTCCACTACAGAAGCGGCTCGTAACGAAGCATTCAACGTGGTAAATGGAGATTTTTTTCGCTGGAAATGGCTTTGGAAAAAATTAGCGGCATCTTTCGGGATTGAAGCAATAGGCTATGACGGCACGATTCATCCACTTGAGGAGCAAATGAAACAGGAAGCTCCGGTTTGGAAAAATATTGCCATTCATCATAATCTTAAAGAGACTGTTGTGAATAAGCTGGCATCTCCCTAGCATACTGATCTTGACTTAGGACGCCCAATATAAGTCATGACTGATATGTCTAAAAGCCGTACACTTGGATTCCCTGTTTTTCAAAGAACTGAAGATTCATTTTACGATTTGTTTGAGCAGCTTCGGGTAGAACGATTAATCCCCTAAAGGAAGTTTTCTTTTAGGTATTTATAAAATCTTACAAAAAAAGGTTCCAAGAATATGAACTGCCCCCAAAAAGTTAGACACTATTTGGGGGCAGTTCATATTCTTGGAACCTTTTTGAATATTATTATATTTCTACAGTCTTATTTCATAGTAGGTATGCCACCTTGGTTGTTTTGATCTCCTTCTTTAAGGTCATCATTATTAACCCCTTTCTTTTTAGCGCCAATGAAATTAATTGAACCAAAATTATAACTGAATGTAACTCCAAAAGAACGGATTGGAAATTTAAAACTACTGATTTGGCTGAAACCCTGTCCACTTGAATTCTGTTTGAATTCCAAATCCTTTTTGAACGGCGATACCATGTTAACTCCAAATGATGCCGTTTTTTGTGTATCGCTATTTCAGGACGAGACAGTCCCGTCAGGATTAAATTTGTTTGTAGAGAAACGACCTTAGACATAAAATTCTAGAGAGTTTTTACTTAAAATCATTCCACTAACTCAAAATTATCATGTGATCCAAAATAGAGGTATGCTTTGTAATAACTCCCAACAATTTCTGCTTGATTGATCCCGTCAACAAGTTTTATTTTATTTGATTGCTTACCGTCACTAGAAAAAGACATGATATAAGGGACTCCATTTAAAGTATATTCAACTTTTGTTGTTTTAAAAATACCCGTACCTTCCGACTTAGTTGTAATTAATACAGCATAATTTATGTTTGGCTTAATACACTCATTCAGTAATATAGCTGAGCCATCTTCATGGACAAAAGTAATGTTAGTGGGAGATATCGTTTTAAATTCGTCCTCTTTTGAACAACTTGAGAAAAGAATTATAATTGTAATTAAAAAACTAAATGATTTAGATTGCATAATTATTTTTTTAGATTAATTTTAATTTCCTTGCTATTTCCACCAACTCTAATTTTATAAGTACCCTCATTTAAATTATCAAAAATCACTTGTCCATTATTAATAATTTGAGAGGATAAAGTAACTCCTAGTATACTTAAAATGACTTCTTGTTTTTCTAAGAGAGCCAATACTTTAATACTTCCTCCCTCATAACAAACAGCATCTTTTTTATAATATGTTGCATTTTCTGATTCTGTTTTAACAACGATGGTCCATTGCTTAATTATTGCTTGATTTTCTGATAGGACTTTAAAATTGATAGGATTTGTAAAATCTAATGAATTGACACCCGAAGTTTGTTTAACCGTTCCGATATAAACACTAGCGCCTGGACTTAAATCAAAAAGAGTATTCAAAGCAGTTATATTTTGTCCTTTATTAAGATATATTGTTATTTGAGAACCTGAAATAACAATGTCATTACGAACAATATTTTTAAAACCAAGATCTAAAATTTCCACTTCTGACCTTAATGCCGGACTTGCAAAACTATAAGCCTGAAACAGGTTCCCATAGTGTTCATTTATTGAAAAATTTATGGTTTTTTCTACACTTTTGACTACATTCTTTACTGAATCATAAATTTTGAAACTTACATTTTCATTGTTCACATTCGAAAAGACAGTCAAATAGGCATAGTAACGATTTTCACTCGCTACGTATATTAAATTTGCAACTCCGCGACACTGCCCGTTTACAAAGGCTGCAACTTTGTCATTTGTATTAAATAACGCATTTCCATCACTATTTAAAAACCCAACAAAGGACATTGTATACTGAAAATTATTCTCGCTGACTGTCCAATTTGGTGCCTGTCCAAAAACGGCACTATTTACTAAAAATAGTATCAGAATACTATATATATAATTTTTCATCTCTTTCAATTTAATTCATTTATAACTCCTAAAGTTGCTTTTTTTGAAGCGCTTTAGGAGCTAAATTATTTGAATATTAATTTTTAATTACTTTATTTATTATCGTTTCCCCATTTATTTCAGTCTGTAGTAAGTAGGGTCCGGATGCAACTATTGGTATAATTTTTAATACATTCTCCCCACTTGTAACATTTAGTTTTTTAGTAAACAAAAGTTGACTGGTTAAGGAATAAAGTTGGATTGTCACTATTTGATCCTGAATAGCATTAACTTTTATAGTTATTTCATTATCGAAAGGATTAGGATAGATAGTTACCTTATCTACAATATCCTCTATGATTATTGGTTTTGCAATAGTACCCAGAACATCGTTGCTTTTAAAACTAAAATTTTTACTGGTTTTTTTCTTGTTAATTCCATCTCCGATGTAAAAGACCAATGTTTCAGGAGTTTCACCATAGACAGTTATAAAACTAAGTTCTTGATTATTTACAAATTGATTCACAGTAACTCCTTTTAAAATTCCGTTGGAATTATAAACAAATAACTCACTGTATCCTTTTGGTAACAAAACTATAGCATTCATATTGTCAGAATACTGCTTAAATTCGGGTCTAATTGTTTCTTGACTAACGTCAGCTAAACTTTTATAATCTTTGTCGTTTTTGGTTTTGCCTGTTTTCGACAAATAGCTAGGGTACTTGAAAGTTTGTGCTTTACTAGATTTAATCATATATCCTTTGCCAGATTCTAAATAATTTAAAGTTCCATTCCAACCGACAATAGGGTCATAAACAGCAAATAAATTTTGAGATTTAATGACGTCCCCATCAGTTGCGTCAAAATATGCTAAAGCTTCGTTCGTCAGTTGGTTTCCTGCTAGAGAATAAGGTAGCCAGTTCCAATTAGTTTTAATTGGAAAACTCCAATTAGACATATTTACAGGAATCCCTTTTATAATTAGAGGTTGTTCATATGTCATGAATACTTTAAGCATTTTAGAATCAGTTAAGCCTCCATTAGTACTAATTGTCCCTGACCAACCACTTTTGGATGGTGTAGACTCATCTTTAAAGTAGGTTTCCAAATGGGAGGGAGAATTACTCAACATACGATCCGATGTTTCTAAACTTAAGTTTTTCGTTAATTTATTGATGTCTGAAAAATTTACATCATTCACATTCATTGACACCCAAGTCCAACCTTTGTTAAAGACTATTTTTTGCTCCACTAGGCTTGAGTTTTCAAAAATTATAGGTAGACTAAGTTTTCCTAGTATTCCATTTTCTTCAAAAGCAATAGATGGTTTAGCATTTATAGTTGCTTCCATAATTTTGTCTTGTGAGGAATCCCAAATTTTAAATTCTATAGTATCTTCCAGATTTGAATTGCTATAAACAGTCAAGAAAGCATAATATTCGTGATAGGAGGTGTTGTAAACTAATTTTGCAATTCCTCTTAGTTCACCTTTCGAAAACGCGGCTATTCTATCATACGCATCTTCAGAAAATTTTCCATCAATTTTTAGTCTACCAACTATGTTCATACTGTACTTATAATCCGTTGGATTTATTGTCCAATCAGGTTCTTGAGCTAACCCTCTTACTTTAAGTAGCATTTTCTCATCATAGCCAAAATCAGTTTGTAAATATAAATTCTCCAGATATTCTCCCGGAGTCAACTCTTTGTCAATTGTAGCCGTAATTATTATTTTACTGTCTGGCGCTATTGTTCCTGTTGTTTTACTTAAATGCAGCCACTTGGGTAGATTTGTAATTGTAAATGGCTGGCCTTTTCCTCCTTTATTTAATAAAGTAATTTCAAAGGATTTATCCTCGCCACTTTTTTTAACAATATCAACAATTTCATTATAGCCTTCTGCAAACCAGCTCACTTCATTTCGTTTTACATATGCTGTCCAAGTAATGGGTGATTGTTGCATGTTATTGGCGCTATCAAACATTCTATGCACGGTAACATCTACTATTTGACCCTCTAGAGATGCCCAATCCGTAATTACGGGCTCTAGGATCATTGCATCTTGATTGATAATATGATTGACTAAAAATTTGATTAAGGACCTTTCCGGCTTAATAGCAGGAACATCTTTAGAATAATTTACAAGTCCCTTACTAACTATAGCATTGTTTGAAATCACAGATTGATTCGTATCGGCATGATAATATCTGGGACCATTTGCGGTTATAGGATCTGGCTCATTCATTCTTGTGTAAAGCAATAAACCAATACTTTCAACATTTACCTCATTAAAACGATCTCGACTTATTTGCTCTACATTTCTTAAGGTATTCCATAATTGAAATTCGTCTATTTTACCTGTAAACGATCGATCAACGGTCTCAACTCCTGCTAAATCTTTAGTACCTCTAGCTCCTAACCATATTTTGTTTCCTGAAAAACCACGAATGCTTGCCATCAGATTAGATGATACCGGTGCTGCATCTACATAGGTTTTTAAGGATCCTAGTCGATTAAACAACAAGGTCACGTGATGCCAAGTATTATCTGCCATATTTTGACTTGTTAATACATATGAATTCCCTTCGCTTGCTAGGGTTAAGTTTCCACTACTATTCATATTGATGGCCCATTTATTGGCAAAACCATTGGTTTGTATGATATCAGAGCCATCTCCTTTTCCATTTGAAAACAGCGTCGCTTCTTGTGAGACACCAGTTTTCATCCAGAAAGAAATAGTAGCGTCCATTTCTTTGGTCAATTGAACATACCCAACGTTATCTAACGCTAAATTTTGCCCGTTACTAAATTCGTACGAGGTTCCTTTTGGTTTAATATCCCAAGCAGCATTTACTACTGCATGTTTATACCTTGCTTTATCGTTGGCTAGAGTTCCTCGACCTTCATCCATTGGCCAATAACCAATAAGATTCGCTTCATTACCCAGTAGTTTAGCGTACATTTTTGCATAAGCATCATCTAAACTAATGGTTTTATTCCACAATCGAAGGTCATGCATGTTTCCAACAAAGGAATTACCTCCAATTACCAACGCGTTATTATTCGAAAATTGAACATTGGTATTTCCTGTACTTGCTCCAATTTCTTTATCATCTTGGTAAATACGAACTTCACCGCTGCTGTTTTTATGGAAAAAAGTATAATGGTGAAACAAATTATCCTTTGCTATTGCTCCGTTAGCTGTTAAACCTCCAATATTGAAGTATATATTCCCATTTTCCAATCGAATATTTAATCCTTCTTCTTGAGCAAGAATAACGGCAGTACTGGCTGTAGTGCTATTGTTCATCCAAAACTCAAAGGTTAAATCTCCGGATGTAATTTTAGGATTATTGATAACTGCTGTGTTCGCTGCACCTTCAAAATGTAAGGACACTTTGTGATCTATAGGCAACTGATTTGTTTGTCCTTTTATTTCAATGGTACTTACGGCAGAATTATAAAAAACAGGCTCATTGAAGCTCACTTTTAAATCTTCTCCAGCGCCTAAGATACCGTCTATAGGCAAGGGTGTTCCAAAACGTTGTGGCGAATTCAAATCTACTCTGCCCGTAATAACATCTGATATATACTCAGTATCATTAGTACAGGTACTTCTGGCCCTAATTTGATAATTTCCATCTAACAGTTTTAAAGCAGCAATATCTATAGGATAGGATAGAGTGGTTTTTGAGCCTATAAATGATATTTGAGATTCGTTATTTAATACAGCGGCATCATAGAACGCTTGTGTGCCATAATACGTTTGTAAACGAGTCCAGTTAGGAGTTGTAGCCAATCGGTATTCCAAATCAATTTTTTTGAAACTCTTGAATTTGGTACTATAGCCGATCATATTGATTAATAATGGATTTGTTGAACCGTTTGTGTTATAAGCGGTTTCCATATTGTACACCCAGTTGTTTAAAGGTGCGCTAACAATTACCTGAGAACAGGACGGAACAAAATGTGCCGAAACTAATACTGAAGAACTCACATCCTCACCATCGCATAATGATTCTAGTCGAACTTTAATGTCTTTATATTCATATACATCTGAGATGGATTTCCCCAAAGTCATTTTGTAAAGAACCGTTTGTCCGTAAGGCACATGAACAACCGTTCCGTTTGGCTCAATATTGATTAAGGCATTGTCTGGATTCGTAGTATTATCGATCACTAATTTAAAATCAGCGTCAACACCGGCAGCACTATTGTTCTCTAACTTCAATTCAAATTCAGCATTTTTACTTTCGGTAATATTACTCATATTTGCATCAGTAACTCGCAATACTGGAACTTCAACTTTTTGAGTTGCAAAACTCAATTCTTCCCGCTTGTCATCTGCTAGCTCATTTATTGAAGTAGCCGTTGCACTATAATCGACATGGTTGTAAAAATGAGATTTCTCTGCTTCTTCGTGAGGACACGAAGTTCTCCCACCTTGAGTGATAAAAATTGGGCCATTCCCATCAAAAGCATTAACTACATCCACACTTAAAAAGTTGGCTGGGTCATTGTCTTTTAGAGTGTAACTTACAGTTGTAGTATTGGTTGACTCTTCTGAAAGCGAAGAATTTAGATCTTGTTGAAAGACCCCTCTAGTAGAATTTAAAACCCCCATTTCATTTAGTTTAAAACCTACATCAAAACCAAAATTCTCGTCTACAGTTACATTATAAGCTAAAGAAGATGCCGCAACAACACTGGTTTCCACACTTTGTGAGTACTCCCCAAGTCCCGAATCAAATGAAATGTTTTTTTGAAAATATTTATCCAACAAATCACTTGTTTTTTTGGACTCCGCAAGCTTGCTTTTTAGGTTTGTAAGCGCTACAGGACCTGTATCTCCTGTAGTTATAGCTTTATTAATTGCATTATTGAATTCAGCAAGCACATGCGTTACTATAGCCTTATATTCTATACGATTATTTTTGGCAAAATATTTGTTTTTTTCATTGACCAAAATCAATTTTCGCCACAAGCGTATTCTTTCTTGATATTGTACTTTGGTTAAAGCCCCTCCTTTTCCAGGAATCAAGGAGCCATTATCAATATTCGTAATAAATATTTCATATTCCGGAATTAAAGTCTCCAAAATATGCTTTTGTGAATAGATGAAAAATGTGGATGAAGGTTCATCTACAAAATAGACCGATTTTTGTTTGCTAATATATAGTGGTGTAGTTGGACTACCTAAATTAATATATTCAGAAGAATCCAAGACGACCTGTATTCCAGCTATGGTTTTTTTGGGAATACTAGTGGATGCTTTAACATCGTCAAAAGAACCATAAAATTGATTTTTTGAATTCCCAATATATAAATCGGCATTTGAGCCAACATAAGCTGGGTCATCGCTGGTTGAAATCGTCTGATTGAACGTATAGGTTTTTGTTAGACTCTTTCCATCAGTTGAAGTGCTCTTGACTCCAATACCCAGATGAAGACTGTTTGTAGCTTGCGATTCTATAACAGGGCCTGCTAATCCACCCCCCGCAGCAAATTTAACCCCTCCCAAAAGAGTAAAATCTGTTGTTAATCCTTCAGAATGAGCTAAAGAACTTTCGGTTGTAAAAGAAATACTTTCTCCTTTTTCAATAGAAGCAGAACTATTAGAACCTGGTGGATCTCTTAAAATAATGTCTGGCATATCAGGTGCTGCCGTTACAAAAGTGCGGCTACCATCTGATTTGCCTCCTAAGACAATCCCCGTTGCATTATACCCTTCTACATCGTAATCAACTTCGTTAATTCGGTATTTTAAACTACTTGTGATTGTAAAAGGAGGGGAAACGGAAGGCAATCCTCCTTTGAAATTATAGGTTAATCGACTTTCATCATTCGGATCAACAACCACCGATTCAGAATTTAGTAAAGCCAAATTATTATTTTTAATCAATTCCCCATCATTTACAGGAACCTTTACCTCAACTGCAGTTCCCGTATCCATATTGGTGTACCGTTCAAATCGATTTAAGACAATCTTATAAGGATTAAATTGTGTATATACTGGATGTGCGAAATCTGTAGTAGTAATAGCAACTCCTTTTATAGAAATAGTCTTATCACAAGATTGTTCAACTACCTGTAAAACGGGATTAGATCTATAAGTAAAACTCTTTTCATAATGATACGGTAGACCTATTTCTTTCTTATCGAGTGTTCCATCTGTATAACTAAATTCAGGTGTTGTTTGAGCTACTACTTTAGAAAAATCAAGTGTTTCAGTACTTCCTGCTTTTAATAGTGAAATAGTTGATGCTGTACCAATTGTTAAATTTTCAGCTTTCAGTTCATATTGTAAAGGCAATAGAGAGACCCTGTATTCGCCTGAATTAGGATTTGTACTAAAGCTAGATTTAGTGTAGGGTGTCACAGTAGCCCCAACAGGAGCATACCCTAAAGTAAAATTGGCTTTACCAATATTATTTTTAGCGCTGATTTCAAGAGTTACTGTATTTCCGTTTGCGTCTTTAACCGTTTTAGTTAACAAGCCATTTTCTCCAAACCCAATTTTTTTAGCTGATTCTACAGCACCTCCCACTACTTTACCCACTACGGTAACTTTGGTTTTGTCAATAAATACAACAGGCTCATTTGAATCTTCAAAAAACTCTTTAAATGAATTTTCTGGAAATCGTCCGTTATAGGTAAAGATATGACCGTCTTTTTTTACCGAAACATAATGATTTCCAATAGGAACACTGATGTCAAAAAAACCGAGGTCATCAGTAACCACAGGTAAATTATTTACGTCCAATACCATATTCCCGTCAATATAAACATTGGCACCTTGGGTAAAAATGGAAGCATATATATCTAAATAATCATCTGATTTATCAGAAGGAGTTCTCATATCATTGAGCCAATATTTCCCTTTTGAAAATTTCTCGCCACTTTTTTCATAATAATTATAGCCTTCGTCCAAGATACCGGGTCCTTTAATCCATGAAGTACCTTCATTACCTGGCAATTTCGTGTCCACTTTAACATAAGAAGGAAAAACGTCTCGAGAATCAAATTGCACTTTTCCTTTAAAACTAAAGGCCGATTTGTCTATAAAATCAATTTTATTAACCACTTCAGACCCTTGTCCAAGAAATACTAATTGCTGGTTGGGTTCAAACTTATGCTGTCCATACATTGGGGTTATTGTAAAAGATTCCCCTGTACCTGAGTATGGAATCGAAGTAATTTCGTAGTTTCCATTTACATCGGTAACCCCTAAAATGCCTAATTGATCGCCTGTTGGAAAATTTCCTGATCCACTGGCCCATGTAACAGTATCTTTTGAACTTTCAAAAATTCCGTGGTTTTTATTGTAATTAAATCCATTTCGGGATAAATCATAGGCATACAAACCTACTTTTTCATTGGCTCTAATATACGAGACTAATCTGGAGTCGTTACCACTGATGTAACGAGTGTAATCCGTTCTAATTGTTTTAGGCTCAAGGCCTGCTTTCCAAATCCGTATTTCATCGATAAAAGAATCGTTTCCTCCACCTACAGCAAGGGTTGTCCACTGCGTATTATTTCCACCAATGTTAAGTGTATTGGGTTGCGTTGGAATTATAACATCAAAATAGGGACTGGTATAATTGCTGTCTAAACCAATTAGTTTTTTATTTACACTTTCTTTATAGGCTGCAGTAATCGGTCTTCCGTTAATGAATAATACTGGAACCATCGCATCATTTATCACTACTGAAAAATGCACGAAATTAGTATTAAAATCAGTTACTGGAACCAGGATGTCATCCCCTCTGGAATTCAATTTTCCTGAAGGGAAATAATTTTTCAATTTGAAGATACTATTGCCAATGTTTATTGCCAATGTTTTTGATGAAACCAATAAATTAACTGAAACATTAATTATATCTTTAATTGTATCTTTACCTATACTTAAGCGTAGTAGCTTTATAGCATTTTCATTATCAGTAGTATACGCATTTTTAGGTTTTACCCAAGCTTGATAGGTTAATGCGGTAGTAATTGGAATGTTTTGATTTCCAATTATGAGACTACTTAATGCCGGAATACTCAAGGAACTTCCTGGATTACTGCTATTGCCAGCAGTACTCGCCATCACTATCACATCTTGAACAGGATTACCCCCTTTGTAATTTATATTACCCGTAACAACGGCGGTTGGATTTCTATAGCCAAAACCAGTAATATAAGTAGTATACAAACTTTCTATTTTACTTACGCCTTCGGCAACTACCTTGTATTGAAATAATACACCGCCCTCTGCATACTTATCTTCATATTGTGTAACGCTAGGAGAAACACTGCCTACAAATTGATATGGTTTACCTCCCGCTGCATCATAGACTCTTTTGTAAATTTTAATACTGCTAATTAGCTCAAAATTACTTCTCAAATCCCAACTAATTAATATTTTATCTCCAAAATACCCTTTTGAAACATCAAAAGATTCTTCGGCAAAAGTGTTAAAGAGATACAATATTCCCCATGGAAACCGAATATCCGCAGGGTGGGTAGTTCGAAGTGTATCTTTTACGTTTGAAATTAAGTGCTGTCCTAAATAGGGGATTCCCACTTGTATGGTAAAACCATTTTTTTGAATGGCTTGTGAAACGGGTACCACTTTTGCCCCATCATCATTTTGTGCCCATAGGCCTGCTGCCATTAGCCCGAAGACCATGGTTATGATTAATTTTTTCATAATTAAGATGGTTACAGTTTGATGATATAGTTTACACCATAATTCACTGGACGGGTTTCTTCCCCGCCATTAGCATTAATAGTTATGCCAGTTGGTGAATTATTAGTTGTTCTGTCAATTCCCCAACCACTATTGTCATAATCTGTGTCTCCGCTTCCACGCCAAGCATCTTTAGCACCAATTGTAATTTCACCACCATTTTCAGAATGATATATATCATTATAAACATGAGTATGCCCAGGATCAGTAACATTATGATTATGAGACTTAAATTGCTGGTCTTGATACGTTTTTAAATCAACTGTATCTGTATTTGGTTGCGCATCATCACCTGCACCTCTTAAAAACCGCCCTCTTAAATTGGGTGCTTTTGAACCAATCATCCCAATTAATGCTGTTGCAGTGGATGGCAAAGGATCTCCGTTACACAAAGCCCAACCTTCAGGAACAGAAGTGCCAATAAATGGCATAATAGATCCTGTAGGAACGCCATTGCTAGCAGCAATAGCATAAGGCACCTGTTTTAAACTTTCGTCTGAAATGATTGTCGTTCCTTCTGAAATTTTAAGAAAAGCTTGATTATTGGCAATCAAAATATTGTTTGCTGCTCCGGGTTCTAAAACCACCGAAAAGACACCAAAGGCGTCTGAAGTAACTGTTTTGGTAACCTCATAAATCGCAATATTTGCCCCATAATAAATACGAAAGGTTAAATTAAGTGTTGCACTAACTCTAGCTGTATTATTATTGTCACGCGCAATGCCTTGAATGGCAATTCCTGCTACAGAAGCTGAAGTTTGGGCATAATTTGTTGTAACAGTAAGCAACATTAATAAGGATAGTAAAAGTAATTTTGTTTTCATAGTTGGGTAGTTTAAGGTAATTTTATTTATGTTTATTTATTTCATAGGAATCACAGCATTAAAACATCTTATGTTTTTGCATAAGTGTTTTAACAATTTTTGATGTGCTTTTTAGTAGGTATCCTAGCGGCATCATTACAGTATTAATACCAAGGAGGGGCTTTATGGCATAAATGGACTGTTTCTTTTTTATAAAAGCTATTGCTGGTTTAGCGCAATTTTTTTAACACTTACTTTTTTAAGTATTCCAATAATAAAGGTGTGTTTTGTTTTTATGTAATTTAAATTTCATTTCTTTTAAAACAAATTAAACCCATAAGTTTTTTCTTAATTTTTTTTTTGGCAAAGAAACACTTTTATTCTTATAAAATTCATTTCCAGCAATATATTAATCTTTGGATGTCTTTAATTTCACATTCTGTATCATTTGGTTCATTTTTTTTGAGCTACTTTGACATAGCTCTCTTGCGGTATCAGCTTGTTGAATGGCCTAATTGAGTATTGACTTTTTGAAGTTTATTTTCCCAGTAGTTTGGGTTTACAAAAAGTCCTGTGGTAAATTGTTTGCGTTCTTTGTTGAGAGTGATACTACAATTAAGCGGACATAATCCCTTTTGATTAGTTTTGTTTGCGCTAATTACAAACAGAATTGTGATTTTTTCTTTGTGCATGTTTCCAATTGATTTTGAGTTAAACAATTGGCATAACAATTCGGAATTTTAAAATGGGTACCTCGAGATTTTAGATGGGTACCTCAATGGATACCTTTTTTTATCAAAAAACCCGTCAAAGTTGTCAAATGACAAAATCTCCATTTTTTAATAAAACATCTTGAAGTCCTGCTTTCACTACCGCTTTAAAACAAAAAAGACCTTACATCACTGTAAAGTCTTTTTAAAAAGCTCCCTCTCTTGGGCTCGAACCAAGGACCCTCTGATTAACAGTCAGATGCTCTAACCAACTGAGCTAAGAAGGAAACTGTATATTTTTATTCTGGTAAGGAATGAACGTTTTTGTGTGCTTATTAGTGAAGTGTGTTTCACTTGTAAAGCGGTGCAAAGATAGGGCTTAATTTGATTTCTGCAAGCAAAAATAAAACTTTTTTTAATTTTTTTTACTTCCCAAGAATTGCCTTGTAAATGTCGTTTCCATTAGCAAATAGTAACAGTGTTATAAGTAATACGAAACCAACCATTTGTGCATTCTCTAAGAATTTATCACTTGGTTTTTTACCACTAACAATTTCATATAATAAAAACATTACATGGCCACCATCAAGTGCCGGAATAGGCAATAAGTTCATTACACCAAGCATAATTGATAACAAAGCGGTAATCGTCCAGAAAACTTCCCAACTCCAAGTATTAGGGAAAATGTCAAATATGGCTTTAAAACCACCTACTTGTTTGTAAGCACCGGTACTTGGACTGAAAATCATTTTCAGCTGTTTTCCGTACCCTACTAATTGGTCTTTTCCTTTTGTTAATCCTACAGGAATAGATTCTAATAGACCAAATTCCTGCTTGCTAATTTTGTAATAGCCGAGTTTTTCTAAAGATTCCATTCCTAAACCGCCAATTTGTACCCCTAGTTTTCCATCTTTAGAAACCATAACAGGAACTTGTACTTCGTTTTGATTTCTTAAAACAGTGGCGTTAATGGTTTTGTTTTTATTGTTTTCTAAAACTGTTTTGGCTTCATCAAAGTATTTTGTTTTTTGACCATTAAGAGCAATAACAATATCTTTTGGTTGTAAAGCAGTATTTTTAGAATCTGCAGCAACAGCCCCAATTACAAATGGCATTCTAATAGATACTAATGGTGCTTTTTCGTGTTTTGATAATTGATCCACAAAATCATTTGGTATTGTGATAGACTGCTCAATTCCATTTCTTTCAATAAGGATATGTTTCCCCATTACTACTTTAGCATTGATGCCATTATCAAAACGTTCTACTTTTTCACCATCGATAGAAATGATTCTGTCACCCGTTTTGAAACCTGCATTTTGCATGGCTTTATTTTCGATCAAAAGACCGTCTTTCAAATCTGAGTTAGCAATATAGGTTTCGCCATAAGCAAATGCCATTCCGATATAAATAATGAAAGCCAAAATGAAATTCACGGTAACACCACCAAGCATAATAATTAAACGTTGCCAAGCTGGTTTAGAACGAAATTCCCATGGCTGAGGTGGCAAAGCCATTTGCTCTTTGTCCATGCTTTCGTCAATCATTCCGGAAATTTTCACATAACCACCCAAAGGCAACCAACCGATACCGTATTCAGTTTCGCCAATTTTCTTTTTTAGAAGGGAATATTTAACGTCAAAAAATAAGTAAAATTTTTCGACTCTGGTTTTAAACAATTTTGCAGGAATAAAATGTCCTAATTCGTGAAGTATAATAAGTAATGATAAGCTCAATAAAAATTGAGAAAGCTTGATAACTATGTCCATTTTTTAATTTTAGTTCTTTTACAACTTACAAAAGTAAGGTTTTCTATTTGTTTAATTTACAAATATTGTTCCATACCGTTTTAAATGTTTGTTAATTAATTAAATTTCAATTTTTCCTTTCGGTTATGTCCCGTAACTTTACTTTTCTGAAACGGTTTTTCCGTTGACTTCATTTAAAATTTATTAAAATATATCGTATGTCTTCAAAATTATTTTCTTCACTTCTAATAAAAAACACCACGTTTAAAAATAGAATTATTATTTCCCCAATGTGCCAATATTCAGCAACAGATGGGTTTGCTAATGATTGGCATCTCGTGCATCTGGGCAGTCGTGCCAGTGGCGGAGCAGGATTAATTATTCAGGAAGCGACTGCAGTTTCTCCCGAAGGTAGAATTTCCCCAGGGGATTTGGGACTTTGGAAAGACGAACAAATCGAAAAAATGCAAGTAATTAATCGTTTTATTGTGAGTCAAAATTCAATTCCAGGAATCCAATTGGCGCATGCCGGAAGAAAAGCCAGTGCGGCTGCGCCTTGGGAAGGAGGCAGAAAAGTAGACCAAACCCAAGGCGGTTGGGATACTTTAGCGCCAAGCGCTGTCGCCTATCATGATAATGAAAAAACGCCTATCCCATTAGACAAAACGGGAATCGAAAAAGTAATTTCCGACTTTAAAGCGAGTGCCAAAAGAGCCGTTCAAGCAGGTTTTCAAGTACTGGAAATTCATGGGGCTCATGGGTATTTATTGCATCAGTTTCTTTCGCCTTTGTCTAATTTACGTACCGATGAATATGGAGGAAGCTTCGAGAACCGAATCCGTTTTACGCTGGATATTGTGGAAGCGGTACAATCGGAATGGCCGCAAAACTTGCCTTTATTCTTTAGAATTTCTGCGACTGATTGGGCGGAAGGAGGTTGGAACATCGAAGAATCAGTACAGCTTTCGAAAATATTAAAAGAAAAAGGAGTGGATTTAATCGATGTTTCTTCGGGAGGATTAGTTTCACACCAACGAATTACTTTGGGACCCAATTACCAAGTTCCTTTTGCAGAAAGAATAAAAAAAGAAACTGGAATACTGACAGGAGCCGTAGGATTAATTACAACATCCGGTCAAGCAGAAGAAATTATTGCATCCGGAAAAGCGGATTTAGTATTGTTCGCAAGAGAATCCCTTAGAAACCCCAATTTAGGATTGACTTTCGCCCAGGAACTTCAGGCGGATGTTCAATGGCCAAAACAATACGAAAGAGCAAAAATTAAATAATCACACATTTTATCTTTAAAAACACGAAGTTTTTTATGTCAAACCGAGCGCAGTCGAGATTCTTTTTAATATTTAAATCGAACAAAAAGGTTCGAATGGGTATCAAGAACCAATCTTCAATGAACTTACATTTCTTATATGTTTTAAAATTTAACGGCATAAGGACATAAGTTCCCATGATTTTTAAGGTTAAAAGTTATAAATTCGTGTTCGACTAAAAAAAACAGCACATGCAAAAAATAAGAACAGCTTTACTTTCCTACGGAATGTCAGGAAAAGTATTCCACGCTCCATTTATATCATTTCATAAAGGATTTGAACTGATTGGTTCATGGGAAAGAAGTAAAAAATTGATACGCGAGGATTACCCATCGGTTAAAAGTTATGCCACCATGGAGGCTTTACTAGAAGATGATGTCGATTTGGTGATTGTAAATACGCCGGTGGATACCCATTATGAATATGCCAAAAAAGTATTGCTTGCGGGAAAACATGCCATTGTTGAAAAAGCATTTACCACAACCGTTGCCCAAGCGCAGGAATTAGCTGCTTTGGCAAAAGAAAGAGGAGTAAAGCTGGCCGTTTTCCAAAACAGAAGATGGGACAGCGATTTCAAAACGGTGCAGAAAATTATTTTGGAGAAAAAATTGGGAGAAATAGTGGAAGCCGAATTCCATTTTGATCGTTACAATCCGCTTTTGAGTCCAAAATCACACAAAGAAACTGTTAATTCCGGCGCAGGAATTCTAAAGGATTTAGGTCCGCATTTAATTGATCAGGCCTTGTGTTTATTTGGTTTGCCTGAATCTGTTTTTGCTGATATCAGAATTACGAGAGAACATTCTTTGGTAGATGATTATATAGATATTTTGTTGTACTATCCTGATTTCCGTGTGCGCTTAAAAGCGGGATTTTTTGTTCGAGAAGCCGTTCCTGCATTTATTATTCACGGAAAAAAAGGTTCTTTCCTGAAACCGCGTGGCGATGTACAGGAAGATGATTTGAAACTTGGAAAAAAACCAAATTTAGACACTTGGGGAAAAGAACCTAAGAGTAAAGAAGGTTTGCTTCATACCGAGATTCATACTGATGTATTAATGGAAAATATACCAACACTTCAAGGTAATTATTACGATTATTTTGATGGTGTTTACAATTCCATTTCAAATGATACACCTGAGCCGGTAACCGCTCAGGATGGCGTTCATGTCATGCAAATTATTGAAGCCGCAATACAAAGTAACGCCCAAAAGCGAGTAATTGATTTGTAATTTAGAATGATTGTTCATTGAAAATTTTGCCACGAATTATACGAAAAAACACGAATTTCTTTTGTTTCCAAATATAAATTCATGAAAAATCAGAAAAATTTGTGGCGAATAACTTCTAAATACGAATGCTTTTTTAGTTTAATTTATAAACAATAACGATATATTCCTTGGTTAATGTGTTGTTTCGACATAATGAATGATTGCTTTTCGTACTTTTGACCTAAGAAATTCTAAAACTCATTCTTTTGATAGATTTAAACTTTTTAGGCAGATTCAAAGCGAAGGGAAAATACAAAAAAACGTATAAAGACGCTAAGGTTTCTTATTTGAACAGAATTCGTTGGGCAGTGTCCATGTTTTATTTTGGCTTGGGTTTGTGTTTTGCCACTTGGGCAAGCCGAATCCCGGATATCAAAACGGCATTACACCTTAGTGAAGGTGATCTAGGAACCATTTTATTTGCCGTTCCGGT
Organism: Flavobacterium arabinosi; assembly: GCF_048158725.1. Classification (NCBI taxonomy): domain Bacteria; kingdom Pseudomonadati; phylum Bacteroidota; class Flavobacteriia; order Flavobacteriales; family Flavobacteriaceae; genus Flavobacterium; species Flavobacterium arabinosi. The sequence goes on along the minus strand of NZ_JBLNKX010000001.1, from coordinate 412,566 downwards.
AGGACAGTTAGCCATGATGCCCTTTTCAGGAAAATTGGTTACTCGTTTTGGCAGCCATCGCATTCTCCCTTATTCTATTATAATGTATGCCTTTAGTTTGACCACTTTAGGACTAGCCCAAAACGCTTGGCAACTCGGTCTTGGATTATTGTTCTTTGGAATTTTCGCAAACTTAACGAACATATCCGTAAATACGCAGGGAGTATACACTGAAGGACTTTTTAAAAGAACCATCATGTCCTCTTTTCATGGGATGTGGAGCTTAGCTGGATTTACAGGGGCTTTAGTCGGCTTGGGAATGTTGTCACTGGAACTCAATACCTATACACATTTTCTGATCGTTGCTGGAATCGCAGTCTTGTTAATGGCTTTTAATTTCAAATTCTTAATTAAAGCCAAAGAAACCATCCAAACCGAAAAGAAAAAAGGATTCAGAAAACCGGATAGTTCCCTAATTATGCTAGGAGTCATTGGGTTTTGTTGTATGGCCAGCGAAGGTGTTATGTTTGATTGGAGCGGTGTTTATTTCAAAGATATTGTCAAAGCGCCTGGACCGTTAGTAATTTTAGGCTATACTTCTTTTATGATTATGATGGCAAGTGGCCGTTTTTTCGGAGATGGTTTAACTCAAAAATTTGGACGAAAAACAGTAATGCAAATTAGTGGTTGTATGATTTCTATTGGCTTATTTACTGCCGTATTCTTCCCATTCATCATTCCGTCAACAATCGCTTTTATGTTTGTAGGATTGGGAGTTTCCACTATTATACCAACCCTTTATAGCATTGCTGGCAAGCATCCAACGATCCCAACAGGCGAAGCCTTAACAGCTGTTTCCAGCGTAAGTTTCCTTGGGTTTTTAATGGGGCCACCCATAATTGGTTACATAGCCGAGGCATTTGGATTGCGATTTTCATTCGCTTTCATTGGTATTTTCGGATTTTTCATTGCACTAATGGTTTCCAGAATCAAGGCAATTCAAGACTAGTTTTTTTAGGAGCACAACATCCCGTTTTTATAAGAATACACGCACCCGCTGTACGCAGTATCTTTTTCTCGTAAAAAACGAGAGAAAGGATACTTGCTGCCATCAGGGCTATTCATTGCGTTTTTAATTTCGTACAATACTTTCAGATTACAGTAGTTTGAAAAAAAAATATAAGATTTTTTCTATAAAAAATAACAACTTAATAGTTTTTTTCTTATTTTTAACATTATAAATTTAAATAGCTTGTTATTTAAATTTCTAATACCACACTTTTCAGCAGAATTTTATAGGGTCTCAAAATACCACTTTCCAAAAACAATTTTTTTCATTTTCTGATTCTTTATTCTATTTAAGGACAATCATACAGTGTTCAGAAAAATCATCTTTATCCGTAATGTTGATTTTCAAAGAACTGTATTTTATTAAGTCGAAATAGAATAATGAATTTTTATTCATTGGCCTATTCTAATTCGCTTATAAAAGACCTCAATACGCTTATGAAAAAAATTACCCTTATTGTCTTGTTTTTTGTTTCAATACCTTTTGTTTTTGCACAACAAGAAACAGGGATTTCTGGAAAAGTTATGGATTCCAAAACGCAGCAACCATTGCCTTATGTTGTGGTTACCATTCAGAATACGAATTTAATGCAGCTGACAACAGTTGATGGAAAATTTAGATTTGATACTGTTTCAGCAGGCGAACAACTGGTTTTATTTCATAGTCAGGGCTACAAAGACGCCTTATTTCCAGTTGAAATCATAGCGGGGCAAATACTCGATTTAGACACAATAGTATTAGAAGAAGACCAAACGTCAGAACAGCAAACCGGTTTAATAGCACTTTCAGAAAGTGATTTGAGCGATGATAACAGCGGCTCCGAAAGCACTTCCGGGCTTTTGCAATCCTCCAAAGATGCTTTTCAGCAAGCGGCCGCCTTCAATTGGGGACAAGCTCGTTTTAGGATTCGGGGATTGGATAGCGAACATTCCACGATGATGATTAATAGTGTTTCCATGAATAAATTGTACGATGGCAGACCGCAATGGGGCGATTGGGGCGGACTGAACGATGCGCTTCGAAATCAGGAGTTTTCCATAGGAACTGCTCCTTCCGATTATACTTTTGGCGGAATATTAGGCACTCAGGAAATCAATACGCGCGCTTCCATTTACAGACCCGGCACCCGCATTTCATTTTCTGGAACCAATACTAATTACAGTTGGCGCATGATGGGAACGTATGCTTCCGGAATGAATGCACAAGGTTGGGCATTTGTGGTTTCGGCAGGAAAGCGATGGGCACAGGAAGGCTATTTTGAAGGGACAAATTACGACGCCAATTCCGCGTTTATAAGTGTGGAGAAAAAACTGAACGACAATCATTCCTTAAACGTTACGGCTTTTTATACGCCAAATTCCCGAGGAAAAAATTCACCAAATACCACCGAAGTTACCCAATTGACAAACGGAAAATACAATTCCTATTGGGGTTTTCAAGATGGGAATAAGAGAAATGCAAGAATGAAAACCATCGAAGAACCGATTGTGATGCTGAACCATTTTTTTAAGATAAACGATCATACAAATTTGAATTCTAGCTTGATGTATCAGTTTGGAAAAATTGGAAACAGCAACATCGATTATCAAAATGCGAATAGTCCGGATCCGACCTATTATAGAAAACTGCCCAGTTATTACAGTTCGCATTACGATTCAGATAATGGGGAATTTTCAGGTGAATTTACGCCGGATTTATTGAATGCGGAGAAAAGCAAAGACCAGTTTTTAGCCAATCAGCAAATCGATTGGAACGGGATGTACCAAGCCAATCAAAACCCAATTATTAACGCAAACGGAATAATTGCGGGTTATGAGCCAACCAAAAGCAAGTATGTTTTATATGAAGACCGCACCGATGATAAGACAATCGTGGCGACTTCTACATTCAATACACAGCTCACGGAAAATGTTATTTTGAATGCAGGTGGATCTTTCAAAAACTTGAAATCACACAATTATCAGAAACTTTTGGATTTATTGGGCGGTACTTATTTTGAAGACATTGACGGGTTTTATAACGGAAACCAATCGCAATCAGACTTAAATAATCCAAACCGGCAAGTGGTTGTTGGCGATGCATACGGATACAATTATAATTATGTTGCCAATACGCTCGATGCCTTTACACAATTCAAATTCTCGTACAATAAAGTGGATTTTTATCTGGCTCAAAGTTTCTCAAGTACCAATTATCAAAGAGAAGGTTTGTATAAAAACGGAATTTACGAAACCAATTCCTTTGGAAAAAGTGAGAAAGCAACATTCGAAAATTTTGGTTTTAAAGGCGGACTAACGTACAAAATATCTGGTAGACAATTGTTGATTTTTAACGGAGCGCATTTGACAAAAGCCCCAACAATCAGGAATACATTTCCCAATTCTCGATTAAATAATAGGATTGTTGATAATTTGGAAAGTGAAAACATCAGCAGTTTGGACGCGAGTTACAGCTATCGTTCTCCAAGATTCAAAGCGAGACTTACCGCTTTTTATACGTTGATAAAAGACGCCACACAAACGTCATTCTTTTACGCTGAAGGAATTTTTGACGATGGTGCGGGATATAGCAACACCAGCGCATTTGTGAGTCAGACGCTAACCCATTTGAACAAGAAAAATATGGGCACCGAATTAAGTCTGGAATACCAAATAAACTCAACGTTGAAAACTACTTTTTCGGCTGCTTTTGGAGAATATAACTATGACAGTAATCCAAATGTAATGGTGACAAACGATGCCGAGGCTTCAATAGAAAATACGAATCCTGTTTTTGATTTTGGAACCGCAGCATTGAAAAACTACAAACAACCCGGTTCACCGCAACAAGCTTATTCATTGGGAATTGAATATCGGGATCCTAAGTTTTGGTGGGTTGGGGTAAATCTAAATTATTTAACAAATAGTTATATCGATGTTTCTCCCATTGCCAGAACAGATCACTTTTTTATTAATCCCGCCAGTGGATTTCCCTTTCCGGAAGCCACAGAAGAAAGAGGCAAGGAATTATTGCAACAGGAAAAATTTGATCCAACAACATTGTTAAACATAGTTGGCGGAAAATCATGGCGTATTTATGGTAAGTATGTAGGTCTTTTTGCCAGCATCAATAACGTGTTCGATGTTACTTATAAAACGGGCGGTTATGAACAAGCCAGAAATGCCAATTTCAGGCAACGCAATCAGGATATTTCCAGTGGAACACCATCATTTGGCAACAAATATTTTTACGGTTATGGAAGAACCTATTTCGTAAATCTTTCCATTAATCTATAGATAAAAACATATTACGCAATGAACGGAACAATTAATATATTCCAAAATTTATACTTCTTATACGGTTCAAAAAACGACTAAAATAGTTCCGCCATATGAGAAATATAAGGACATGTAAGCAGATATTTTAGACAAATCATTTTTAACAATAAATAGTCATTTATGAAACCAATTTTCAATTTCCTGTTTTTTTCTATAGCAATCGCCGTTCTTTTTACAAGTTGTGTAAATGATACCGTTGCAATTCCTAAATTAAGTTGTACCCAACCGGATTTAACCGTAAACCGAACTGTTGTTGAAGTTCGGGAAAATGCCAATGCAATCGTGACACAATATTCTTATGACGACATCATAGAGGCTTATGTAGTTTCCAGTGATGAATCGGGTAATTTTTTCAAGTCTATTTCCTTTCAAACTTTGGCGACAGCCACAACACCGGCGATAGGATTTAGTGTTCCTGTGGATGCAACAAACTTGTATATTGATTACAGATTAGGCAATAAAGTATATTTAAAACTAAAAGACCAATACACTGATATTTTATTTGGTGGCATGAGAATAGGAAGCATTTTTGTGAATTCTTATAATGAAGGCGGAGTGGGGCGGCTTTCCCAAAATGACTATAAAAAGGTACTGAATGCTTCTTGTACAACCGTGAAGGAGGAAGTTCTTGTAAAAACAATTTCAATGGAAGATTTATTAAATGATTCTAATTTGAATACTTTGGTTGAATTATCCGATGTTCAGTTTACGGCTGCTGCCATTGGTCGCCATTATTTTGAAGAAACCAATAATGTGGGTGGTGCAACCAATTGGGGTTTAATGGATAAATTAGGAAATCAAGTGTATTTTAGAACCAGTAGTTTTGCTGATTTTTCCAGTAATTTGGTTCCGAACGGGAGCGGAAAAGTAAGAGGGATTTTAACAAAATATGGAACGGATTACCAACTGTTACCGCGCTCCGAGAAAGATGTTGTGATGACAGGAAACAGAGCAGCTCCTTTTTTCTCTCAAGATTTTGAAGCGGTTATTGATAAATCAAATTTAAGCCTTCCGGGATGGGCAAATATTGTTCAAAAGGGAGCGCTTTCCTGGAAAGGGACGGTATATTCCGGGAATGGTTATGCCGAATTTAATATTTCAGGCGCAAAGGTAGTTTCGAATGTGGCTTGGTTGATTTCTCCAAAAATTGACATGGACAAGCACGCCAATGAGGTCTTGACTTTTAGAGCTGCCCAACATCATTTAGACGTTGATTCCCAATTGAATTCTTTGGAAGTTTATGTTTCCACTAATTTTGACGGATTGAATGTGGCTACCGCGACTTGGATTCCGGTTTTGGCGAAATTACCAAAACAAGCCACCCCTTGGTATCAATTTATAGGGAGCGGTGCAATAGATTTATCTTCTTACAAAGGCAAAATAAATATAGCTTTCAAATATACGGGTTCCGGTAGAAATTTGTCCTTGGACGGTGCTTTTCAAGTGGATGATGTACAGGTTTATGGAAATTAATATTGATCACATCGTAGTGAAAAACTTAATTTATATAGCTTGTATTTTATATATTTGCAACCTTACAAATTAAATTAAATTATGAAATCTATTTTATTAGCATTAGTTTCTATACTATTTGTTTCTTGCTTGTCAGATGCTGGAACATCTAAACCTGTTGATTATACAGTTCAAAATGAAAAACAAATTGTTGATTATATAGCCAAAAATCATTTAACTGCTACAAGAACCGATTCAGGGTTGTATTATGTGATTAATGAGCCTGGTACTGGAGGGCAGCCCACTGCTGCCTCTAATGTAAAGGTAGCTTATAAAGGCTATTTTACCAATGGATCTGTATTTGATCAAAGTAGTGCCGAAGGTATTTCGTTTGGATTACAACAAGTCATAAAAGGTTGGACCGAAGGCATCCCTTATTTTAAAGAAGGAGGTAACGGTATACTTTTGGTACCTGCTCACTTAGGCTATGGAAGTAATGATTACAGTACTATTCCTGGAGGTTCCGTACTTATTTTTGAAGTTAAACTTATTGCAATAAATTAGAATTTATTGCTGAGGTTTTTTACCAAAGAATGCACGATCTGTTTTTTCTTTAACAATAAAACCAAAATAAAAAGGCTGTCTTTTTGGACAGCCTTTTGTATTCAATTATTTTTTGGTTTCAACTATACTGATGGCATAACCTCCGCCTGGAGCACTGAACTGTGCCAGTTTTGATTTGTTGGTTACATTCATTTTACGAATTGTATAGGCTTGTGGATTTGTTTTATAATGTGCGTCCTTGGCATCTGCATAAATTGTGGCTACATACGTTTTTCCTTTTTCCAAGAAATCAAATTTGATAGCTGAAGTACGAGGAGTTTCTCCGTTTACATTACCAATGAACCAATTATTAGTCACTTTTGCTTTACGCGCAACAGTAACATATTGACCTGGTTCCGCTTCAAGGTATTTACTGTCTGTCCAATCTACCGCTACATCTTTGATAAACTGAAAGGCATCAGCAAATCGATCATAATTTTCAGGAAAATCGGCTGCCATTTGCAACGGACTGTACATCGTTACGTATAAAGCCAGCTGATTCGCAATTGTACTGTTCACATGTGATTTATTATCAGGATTGATTTTGCTTAAATCCATTTCAAAAATACCCGGAGTATAATCCATAGGTCCTCCCACTAAACGGGTAAAAGGTAATACTGTTACGTGGTTTGGTTTAGATCCTCCAAAAGCTTGATATTCGGTTCCTCTTGCGGCTTCGTTACCAATTAAATTTGGATACGTTCTACAAATACCTGTTGGACGAATAGCTTCGTGCGCATTGAGCATGATTTTATACTCGGCTGCTTTTTCGACAGCATATTGATAATGATTGACAATCCATTGGCTGTAATGATTTTCACCTCTTGGCAAAATATCACCTACATAACCACTTTTCACGGCATCATACCCATTGTCTTTCATAAACTGATAGGCTTTGTCCATATGACGCTCGTAGTTGCGAACAGATCCAGAAGTTTCATGGTGCATAATCATCTTAATTCCTTTTGATTTTGCATATTCATGCAAGCCTTTAACATCAAAATCCGGATAAGGAGTTAAAAAATCAAAAACATAATCTTTTGAATGTCCAAACCAGTCTTCCCAACCTTCATTCCAACCTTCGACCAATACTGCATCAAAACCGTTTTTGGCTGCAAAATCGATATATTTTTTCACATTGGTGTTATTTGCACCGTGTTTGCCATTTGGTTTTGCTTTTGCAAAATCAGTAACACCAAGTTGTACCGTTGGAAATTCATCGGTGTAAGCCCATGAGCTTTTTCCAGTAATCATTTCCCACCAAACACCCACATATTTAACTGGTTTTATCCATGAAGTATCTTCGATTTTACAAGGGTCATTCAGGTTTAATGTCATTTTTGAAGCCAGAATTTCTCTTGCGTCATCACTAACGATTATGGTACGCCAAGGCGAATTGCTTGGAGCTTGCATATATCCTTTATCTCCTTTTGCATCTGGTGTCAACCAGGATTCGAAGACCATGTTTTTATCATCCAGATTCAAATGCATACAAGAATAATTGATTAAGGCTGCTTCATGTAAATTGATATACAATCCATCGCCTGTTTTTAGCATTAGCGAAGTCTGAACTCCTGTGGTAGAAAAAGACTTTTGAGAAACATTTGCAGTAGTTGCTTTTTCAGTAAGTCCTCTAATTTCAGACAATTTTGAGGTAGTATAATCATATTCTTGGGTATCATAATCACCAGGGATCCAAAAAGCGGTATGATCTCCTGTCATTGCAAATTGGGTTCTTTCTTCTTTGATTACAAAATAAGTAAGGTTTTTTTGCGAAGGAAACTCATAACGGAATCCAAGACCATCGTCAAACAAACGAAAACGAATAACAATTTGTCTGTCGGTTTCTTTTTGATTTAAGGTTACTGCCAATTCGTTATAATGATTGCGAATTGAGGCAACTTCTCCCCAAACTGGTTTCCAGTTTTCATCAAAAGTGGATGTCTTAGTATCAATAACAGTAAAATCATTTAACAATGACTTTTTATCATTTTTTAGCTCAAGACCTAATTTACTTGGTTTTACAACTGCTTTGCCTTTGTAATTTAAACTGTAACTTGGAGTTCCGTCATTTTGTAAGGAGAACTCCATTACAAATTTTCCATTTGGTGATTTTAACTGCTGTGCATTTACAGTGTTAAAAAAAGCGAGCCAAAGTAAGGCTGTAAAAAGAAAATGTTTCATTTTTTAAAATAGATTTAATAATTAATTTTTTCAGGTTTGGTAATAGAAGGTAATCAACATGAATTTCACGAAATCGATTTATTGAAAAAGACAAAGTTTTAATCCCAATTCCGAAATTCGAGAAAGTAAAAGTAAACGCTTTATGCGCTACATATTTTTATCATTCTAAAAAAGTAGATTAAACTTTCATTTTAAACATCTAATATACTGTTTAAAAGTTTGTTATGTAAATTTATTGTTAAAAAAAAGTGGTAGATTTATAATAAAAAAAAGGCCTTCAAGATTGTTTCAACCCTGAAGACCTCCTTTAAAAATAGAATTTTTCTACTTTAAATTAGTTCCTATTCGCATTACTTTTGCTTCAAATTCCTCACGTGGACCCGCTGCTTTGTTTTTGAGTTGTGAACGGTAATTGTAAATCGTGGATACCGAATACCGAAGGAATATTGAAATTTTTGCGCTGTCCTTTATGCCCAAACGGATGAGTGCAAAGATTCTTAATTCGGTATTCAGGAGTTCGCCTTCCTTCAATTGTGTTGCTTCGTCATCAACTAGCAACGCTTTAAACTCTTCGATAAAATTAGGAAAGAGTTGCAAGAACGTTTTGTCGAAAGTAGTATAAAACGCTGCGAGCTCCTTTTCGACAAACTGCTTTGATTTTACGGCACTTATCAGGTCATTCATTTTCCCTGTAGTGACCATTACATTCAATTTTCGGCGGTATTCGTCTAACTTGCCAATGTAGTCTGAACACTGGTCCATGTAACGCCCAATGTATATTTCCTTCAAAAGATTGGCTTCGGTCAGCGTATAATTCGTCTCATTCAATTTCTCATTGAAAGTATTTAATTCGGTATTCAGTTCAGAAAGCTTGGTGTTGGCCAAACTTAAATCCTGTTTTGCTTTGGACAATTTTTTCATTTGCTTAAAAAGTAAAAAAAGCACCGCCAACAAGAACACCGATAGTATACTGGCACTTATCAAAAACAGAATTAATTGGAGCCGGTTGGTTTCATTTTGTTTTTGATACGCCTCGTTTATGATGGGCAGCATCTTAGAGATTTCATACGTTCGTAAGCGCGCATTGCAAAAAAGGGCATCTTCAAGGGAACGTTTTATATACTTATAAGCGCGGTCAATATCTCCGTTTTCATACATTAGAAAAGCCAAAGAACGCAACGAAATATATTCCTTTTTGGCCAACTGCAAATCAGAAATAGCAGAAATTGTCAACCATTTTTGCTCCTGTAAATGGTCTTTTTTTGCGCGATACGCCTGCGAAATAATATAGGCAATAACAGCTTTGTCAGGACTATTAGGAGCAATATTCGGAAAATAATTTTGCAATAAATGCAGCGTTTCATTGCGTTTTCTAGCTTCAAGAAGCGTGCTGGACTTCGCCATAATATAAGCACTTGATTGCGTTGGATAAAAATTTAAGGAGGAATCACGGTATTTTTTTGTCAGTAAAACATACTTTTCTTTTTCCTGAGGTGAAGCCGCATAATCAGACATATATCCATAAACTACGCTATTCACGGTAAAATAATATCCTTTTAGGTCGGGAGTTGTATTGATGTTGATTGTATTAAGGATGTCGGTCGCTTCCTTGTACATTCCTAATGTTCCCATGATGGAAGCCAGATTTAATTGGGCATCATTTAGTTTTCGGGCATCCTTTAATTTTTCGGCTATTTGAAAACTCTTTCGGGCATAAATCAATGCCGAGTCCGACTGATACAATTTATATTCAGCATACAATTTTCCGTAAATGGCATATTTTTGAAGATCAGCCGAAGTGTATTGCAACAGTCCTTTGAGTTTGTTTATCTCATTTTCTTTTTTATTCGAATACAATTGGTAATCAGCTACTGTTTGATCCAATTCATCCAATAGCGAATCAAAATTATTTTGCCCAAAAAGAAGAACGGGAAATAGCGATGCAATAATTAATATGAGAAATCGATTCATTCAAATGGGATTAAATTCCTGTAAAAATAATTAAAAATCAAAGTAACTCCTAAAGTAAGCTGGGCAAAGACAGGAGAGTTGTTTTTTAGCCGCGAATTTTCACGAATTTTTTAAAAATTAAAAACTATTTCGTGGTAAAAATTTTCTTTAGTCTAATTTCCGGCTTGACCAAAAAACTATCATTATTCACGCCTTCTAGTTTTTTATAAACACAGAACTCCATAAGTCCCTGACAAATCATTAAATTTGTAGCTTATTCAAAGACATGTTAGAAAAAGAAGTAATAAATTTCGAAAAAACGGCTATAGTTGGTGTTATAACTCAAAATCAAAGTGAAGAGAAACTAAACGAATATCTTGACGAATTAGAGTTTTTGACCTTTACCGCTGGGGGCCAAGTGGTGAAACGTTTTTCGCAAAAAATGGAACGCCCAAATCCTAAGACTTTTGTAGGAACAGGAAAAATAGAGGAAATCAATCTTTTTGTAAAAGAAAATGACATTTCGACTTTGGTATTTGATGATGAATTATCCCCTTCACAGCAAAAAAATATATCTAAAATTATCGATTGTAAAATTCTGGATAGAACGCATCTTATCCTTGATATTTTTGCGCAACGCGCCGAAACTTCGTATGCCAGAACGCAAGTAGAATTGGCGCAATGCCAATATTTATTACCAAGACTTTCCGGAATGTGGACGCACCTTGAACGTCAAAAAGGGGGAATTGGAATGCGTGGACCTGGGGAAACGGAGATTGAAACCGACAGACGTATTGTTCGTGACCGAATTGCGTTATTGAAAGAGAAAATAAAAACCATCGACAAGCAAATGGGCGTACAACGCGGTAATCGTGGTGCTATGGTTCGTGTGGCTTTAGTAGGTTATACTAATGTTGGGAAATCAACCTTGATGAATGCTGTTGGAAAAAGTGATGTTTTTGTAGAAAATAAACTTTTTGCGACTTTGGATACCACCGTTCGAAAAGTAGTGATCAAAAACTTGCCTTTCTTGCTTTCTGATACCGTAGGATTTATTCGGAAATTACCGACACAACTGGTAGATTCTTTCAAAAGCACACTGGATGAGGTTCGTGAAGCTGATTTGTTATTGCATGTAGTTGATATTTCGCATCCTGAATTTGAAGATCATATCGCATCGGTAAATCAAACTTTATTGGACATCAAAGCCAATGATAAACCGGTAATTATGGTTTTTAATAAAATTGATGCCTACAAACCGCTGACTATAGATGAAGATGATTTGATGACCGAAAAAACACCAAGACATTTCACTTTGGAAGAATGGAAATCGACTTGGATGAGTCGAGTAGGCGAGCAAAATGCCTTGTTTATTTCGGCAACAAACAAAGAAAATTTCGAGGAATTCAGAGAACGCGTTTACGAAGCCGTAAGACAAATTCACATCACCCGTTTTCCGTACAATAAGTTTTTATATCCCGATTATAAAGACGCTGTGGAGAAAGAAGAAAAAGAAGAAGAGGAAATCGAATAATTTTCTCTAAAACAGATATAAACCAATCCCTTTTGACATTTCAATTGGGATTTTTTTTTGGGCATGTCCCAGCTTCCACGATGTTACAGCTGCGTCAGGCTATACGTTACAATCTCCCGAAGAAAAATCGGGAGGATTTTCACTGCTATCCTTCATGCGGGCTCTTGTGGATATAATTGCTGTTCCGGGTTTTTAGACTATTTGCAAGAAAAAATTAATATATTTGAAAATAAATAAAGTCTGACCTTTATCATACATATCTACCTAAAATTGGGTGGCTTTGTATGATTTTGTCATACATATATACAAGTTAGCTGACATATTATGAAAATAGCTCTAACAATCATATTATCAATAATTTCACAACTTTGCTTGGGACAAAATTGTAGTTGTAAAACTCGACCAGAATTGAATGAAATTATTTCTTGCGAAAAAACTATTTTCAAAAATGGTGCTAAAATATATAGAGAATTTACTTGTGATTCTTCTTGGGTTGTATTTGAAAGTAAAAGCAAGAAAAAGAAAATACTTTTTTCAATAGATGATAAAGAATTAATTGAATACACTGGAAAATTAGGGTTTGCTGAATGGGTAGAATACAAGAATTCATTTCTCGTAGAATATCACACAATTTCGGGATGTTGTGATCCTTATGAATATATATTATTTGACAAAAATAGCGGAAAAAAAATTGCCAATATTGGAAGACAAATATTCGTTAGCGAAAATAACAAATATCCTTATTTCGTAACTATAGATAAAGACAAATCAAACTTCTTGAATTTTCTAAATTTAGAAACCAATAAAATTTTTAAAATCGATTTACCGAAAGGGAGAATTGAAAAGACTTTGAAAATTACAAATGGTCATTTTTCAGAAACTTTATTTGAGGATGGGGAAATTAAAAATGGTTTTTTTGAAATTAAATATAAATACAAGAAAACTGAAAAAGATAAATGGTTATTTGGAAAAGTGACAGTTGATTTAAAAAAATACACCAGCTAACAACTACTCCTATGTAAAGCATCGTAAAGTTATTCACAACTTTTGAGAGGGTTATATGTTGGTTATTTTTCGAGTATAAAAATTCCGTTCCAACGGCTTGTTAAAAAACCTACTTAAATTAAGAGACAAATTATAGCGTTTGCAACGCGGATGGCTTATACAGGTTAAACGCATTAAATGTATCCCATAAAAAACGGCACCCTAAAAGAGTGCCGTTTTTTATGGGATACATTCTGAATTCTGCAAACGGGGACTTAAAAAACTATTTCTTCGGTGGCATTGCTTCCATGATAGGCACTCGGTCGAGATATTGGTCGACCATATCAATTTTATCCTCTGAATTAAAATGATACGTAGAATGAATCCATTGTGTCATACTCTTGCCACCTTTGTATTTTGCGGTGGTTTTGTACCAGCCAAGAAGCCAGATGCCATCCATCGGAATGTTACCTTTCTCATTTACTTTGACCGGCAACCAAATTTCTTTTTCAAAAGTGATGGTTTCAATAACGTTACCTCTTCGGTCTCTCCAGTATTTTTCGATGGCTGGTTTTCCTACTAGACTGTCTCCGCTATTCCAGTAATACTTGGCATCTTCGGCGAAGCTGTCTGTCCAGGAATCCATGTCATTTTTGGATAAATCCGCTAACATTTTTTTTCCGATTTCGGAATATTTGCTGTCGGCAAATTCTGTTGGAGGTGGGGGTGTTTCAGAAGTTGACAATGCTTTCGGTGTAACTTCTTTTTTGCATGCTACAAAAAGGGTCGCACACAGGACGATTAAAATTAATTTTTTCATAAGGTGAAGTTTTAAAATAATAGTGTTAGTTTAAAATGCTTACCATTATGTCTTAGTAGGTTAAATAGGAGAATAAATATACTAAAAAAGAGAGTACGTTTGCGATTTTTGTTAATAAATATTTAATTTAAGTTACTGATTATCAATAAATAGCGGCTAAAAAGGGGGTTTTTAAAAACCGTAATTAACTCCTAATCCAAATACTTCTCTTACTTGTACCGCTTTGATTGTATTGTCATCATATATTCCTTGTAAAGCTAAATTTGCCGTTATGTATTTGTTAATTCTCATAAGAATATTGATTTGGTAATCAATATCAATATTTTGTGGTTTGTCTAAATAATTAGAATATAAATTTAGTCTGTTTTCAATAGAAATGTTTGTCATTATATTAAATTTATAATAACCTGAAATACTGGCGCCAAATTCAAAACGGGAACTGTCTCCTTGCAATACACCAAAAGAAGGGCCGAAATCAGTAAAATGTTTGTGTACTAAAATTAATTTTGCGGTCGCAGGAGAAAAATTAACGCTTAAATTATTACTTTTTTTCCACCAAATTCCAGGTCCAAATTGAATATAAGCGGGCGAAAAGAAATGAGAAATATTATTGCGGTCTTTATCATAACCAACATCCATTTGTGTTTTGAAATTGAAAAACAAAGAGTAATACCAATCTCCTTTGGCTTTCTTACCCCAAAGCGAATTCAATTCTAACCGGTCATCTGTTTTTGATATTTTTGAACCGGTTACTTTGGTTAATCCATAAGCGGCTATGAATTTATTATCCCAAATTACGTCCCCTTTTTTATAATTGAAATCATAATTCAGACCAAAATTCCCCGCAAGGTTTGAAGTTCCACCGCCCAACCATTTACTGTTGAAAGCAGTTTGATTAAAAAGCAAAGAAATATTCCCTTTTTTTGTCCAAAGTTTTATAGTGTCATTTGAAGTTTCCTGAGCATTAATGAAATTCACAACTAGGAGCAACACTAAAGAAAACACTATCTTTTTCATGGCTTTAGATTTAAATTCTACTTTAAAAGTACAAAATAAACATAAATAAACTACTCTTTTTTATGTGCTTTATATAATGGAACGGCTGAACATGCTTCGCCATACATAATACTTCGTGCAAAAGGCTGTAAATAATGGGCTGCCAATACATAAGCTCGCATCGGAACCGGTTTCCGGGAACACCCTTTTATAATAACGGGCTTATTTTCATAAACTGAATAATCAATTTTAGTCAATAATTCTTCATAAAGCGAAGCGTCTAAATCCTCTAAATTTCCATTGATGATTTTCTTTGCAAATGGTGCTAATTGAATGGCAACCAAAATAGAAGCCCAAGCAGGAACAATAGCATCGGTACTACAATTAATGGCTACGTACTGATCTTGATATTGTGACCAATCGTGATTTTTTAGCTGCTCTCTAAAGTCTTTTTCTTTCAATAAAAAACCTTCCAAAAGCCATTGCGAAATATCTATTTGCGCACGAATTCCTTTTGGATAATAATCTTCGAGATCGAAAACTTCCAAAACACTATTCGCAACTTTATTTATTATTTCTTCCATTTTTGAAAAGTTTAAAGGTTTAAAGTTTAAAGTTGCTCAACCTTAAACTTTAAACCTTGAACAAATTTTACAACATTCCTAATTCTAATTTTGCTTCTTCGCTCATTAAATCTTTGCTCCACGGCGGATCAAAAGTAATTTCTACTTCAGCATCTTTTACATTAGTAATTGATTTTACTTTTTCTTCTACTTCTCTTGGTAAGCTTTCTGCAACAGGGCAGTTTGGAGAAGTAAGCGTCATCAGGATTTTTACTTCATAATCCGTATTGACCATTACATCATAAATCAATCCTAATTCGTAAATATCTACAGGAATCTCAGGATCGTAAATAGTCTTTAATATTTTTACGATTGATTCTCCTAATTCGGCAGTGTCTATAATTGTTTCTTCCATTTTTATTTAGTTTTGCGTGTTGAATGCCAAAGCATACATTTTTATATTTTTTATCATGGATACCAATCCATTGGCGCGTGTAGGCGATAAATGTTCTTTCAAACCTATTTCATCAATAAAACTCATGTCGGCTTCCAGAATATCGGAGGCTTTTTGATTCGAAAAAGTGCGAATTAATATGGCGATAATTCCTTTTGTCAAAATGGCATCACTATCGGCAGTGAAAACAATTTTATCGTCTTTTTTTTCTCCCTGCAACCACACTTTCGACTGGCAACCTTTAATCAAATTGTTTTCTGTTTTGAATTCTTCTTTGATTAAAGGAAGATTTTTTCCTAATTCGATGATGTATTCATAACGTTCCATCCAGTCGTCAAACATTGAGAATTCATCAACTATTTCTTCTTGTATGTCTTTAATGTTCATAGTATGCTGAATTTATTTCAGTATTATTTTGTTTTAGCAAATGAAGTTATTTTGTTTACTAACTTCTTAATTTCTTTTGGTGGAAAACCATGATCAAAACCAGTCGTTTCATAGGTTTTGTCTTTGTAGGTGATTTTCAAATTGGCAATAGCCGCACCGTCATAAAACCGTTTTTCAGTTGGTGCTTTTAATTTTGCTAAATTATCCAATTTCACGCTTTTAAAAAATTCCACTAATTCTTTCCAGTCAGCATCAGTTATTTTTGTTGGTACTGGTTTGTCGTTTCCACTTCTATCTTTTGAGACCGTTACCATCTGATTCTTCACTGTTATTTTTTGATAAGAACCTCTGGTATTGGCAACATATTCAACTACAGCAGTTTCAATATCCTGTTTTTTTTGGGCTTCACACCCTTTTCCAAGAAAAATAGTGAGGAACAAAATAGATAGTATTTTCATGTTTTTAAATTTTTAAGACAACATGAGTTGCGCTTTTTTTATAGCTTCAACCATAATGTCAATTTCTTCTTTGGTATTATAAAAAGCGAATGAAGCTCGTATCGTTCCTGGTATACAAAAGAAATTCATTATCGGTTGTGCACAATGATGACCGGTTCGTACGGCTATTCCTAATTTGTCAATTATCGTACCAATATCATACGGATGAATTCCTGCAATATTAAATGAAATTACGGAAGTTTTTTCGGCTGATGTGCCAAAAATTTTCAATCCTTCAATTTCCAATAAGCGCTGTGTCCCATAGGCCAACAGCTCTTTTTCCTGTTTTTGAATGTTTTCGAAACCAACCTCATTCAAATAATCAATGGCAGTTCCCAGAACAATACCGCCTGCAATATCAGGTGTTCCGGCTTCAAATTTATGTGGCAAATCAGCATATGTCGTTTTCTCGAAAGTCACTTCCTTAATCATTTCGCCCCCACCTTGATATGGCGGTAGTTTATTCAGCCAAGCTTCTTTTCCGTATAAAATTCCAGTTCCTGTTGGACCACACATTTTATGTCCCGAAAAAGCATAAAAATCACAATCCAGTTCCTGAACATCGGGTTTTAAATGAGGAACGGCTTGCGCGCCGTCAATTAAAATCGCTGCTCCAACTTCATGTGCTTTGTCAATCATGTATTTAATTGGATTGACTGTTCCCAATGCATTCGAAATATGATTTACGGTAACTATTTTAGTTTTATTCGAAAGTAATTTGTCATATTCGGACATGATCAATTCACCACCCTCATTCATAGGAATTACTCGCAAAGTCGCTCCAGTTTTCTCGCATAACATTTGCCAAGGCACAATATTACTGTGGTGTTCCAATGCCGAAACTACAACTTCATCGCCCGGTTTTAAAATCGAAGCAAATCCATTGGAAACCAAATTAATTCCATGTGTTGTTCCTGAAGTAAAAAGCACTTCATGAGCGAATTTTGCGTTGATGTGATTTTGAATTTTGCCACGGGAAGCTTCGTAGGCATCGGTTGCTAATTGACTCAAAGTGTGAACACCACGATGAATATTGGCATTAATTTCCTGATAATATTTTGAAATCGCATCAATGACAACTTGTGGTTTTTGCGAAGTAGCTCCGTTATCGAAATAAACTAACGGCTTTCCGTTTACTTTCTGGGTGAGGATTGGGAAGTCGGCTCTGATTTTATTTATATCTAACATTTTATCTGCTTGTTTTTTATTGTTTTTTATTGGTCAGATAGAACGCCAATATTTAACATTTTTTAGATAACCCAATTTGCTATTGGTGTTTTATTATTTAGAATTTTTCTAAATACAAAAGTAATAAAAACTAAATTGTTTTAGCCATGAATTCACCAATTTACTTCTGTTAATTTCAGTGTTTTATTAAAATTAAAATCTTGAATTCTTGGCTAAAAATAATTATATTGCATTGTTTTACAATTAGCTACCATGAAAAAATTCTTCAAGATTGTTGGTTTTACCTCTTTTGTAGGAATCTTTTATTTTGGGTTCACTACCTATCCAAAACTGGATTTGATTTCTGGCTTTTCAGCCAAAAGCATCGCTTCGGGACATTTTATTGATAATCGTTCCCAGGAAATGATTGAGAAAGGTGACAATGATATCGATTTGATTGATTTGGCCAAGAACAAAATTGAGGATATCGGACAATATGCTGCCGCTTCAGTTTATGGTTTGAAAGAGCGAAAAGCGATTTACCGGGAAGGTTTGGGAGTGACTTTAATCAATGAAGATTTTGATGTTACGAAACCGTATTTGGTTCCCAAAAGAACAAAAATTAACAACAATTTGACTTTTCCTTATGGCAATAACGAACCAAAAGACACAATTTTTAGTAATGTTGATTACGCCAAATTAAATTTGGCTGTCGCCAATGCTTTCGATAAAAAAGGTGAAATTAAGAAAAGGACACGTTCCGTTTTAGTGATTTATAAAGATAAAATCATTGCCGAAAAATATGATACAGGTTTCGATAAAAACAGTAAATTGTTAGGATGGTCGATGACTAAAAGTATCACAAGCGCGTTATTTGGAATTCTTCAAAAACAAGGAAAATACAATATTTACAAACCGGCTCCCATTAAGGAATGGCAAAATGATGAACGAAAAACCATTACTACCAGTGATTTGCTCCACATGAATTCCGGTTTGGAATGGGAAGAGAAATATGATAAAATTAGTGATGTCACAAAAATGCTTTTTGAGGCCGAAGATATGTCACGCATTCAACTGGAGAAACCTGCTGTATTCAAACCGAATACACATTGGAATTATTCTTCTGGAACGACGAATTTGCTTTCCGGGATTTTGAGACAACAGTTCAAAACGCATCAGGAATATTTAGATTTCTGGTATTCCGCATTGATTGATAAAATAGGGATGAACTCGATGGTTGTAGAAACGGATATGGTAGGAAATTATGTGGGTTCGTCTTATGGTTGGGCAACTACAAGGGATTGGTCAAAATTTGGGTTGTTGTATTTGCACCAAGGCAATTGGAATGGCGAACAAATTTTAGACAGAAGTTGGGTGAAATATACAGCGACTCCTACGAATACTTCAAACGGAAGATATGGCGGACACTTTTGGCTCAATGCCGGAGGAAGATTTCCCGATGCTCCAAGAGATATGTATTATTGCAGCGGTTTTCAAGGTCAGATGGTGGCGATTATTCCATCACTTGATTTAGTGATTGTACGTATGGGTTTGAAAAGAGACCCTGAATTTGATTTTAATGAAATGTTGAGTGGGATTGTGGGGAGTTTGCAAAAATAAAAAAACCCTTTCAGAGTTTTAAACTCTGAAAGGGTCACTATATAACTTTTTTCTTAGTATGACTTTACAAATTGAATCCCAATTTCACCCCTAATTTATTGGCGATAATTGTAGTAATTCTTTTTTTAAGTTCCGGTATTTTGATGTTTTCAATAACTGCATTCGAGAAGGCATACATCAATAATGCCTTGGCTTCTTTTTTAGGAATTCCACGTGCTTGCATATAGAACATAGCCGTTTCGTCTAATTGTCCAACCGTACAACCGTGAGAACATTTTACATCATCAGCAAAGATTTCCAATTGTGGTTTTGCATTTATTGTTGCTTTGTCGCTCAATAAAATGTTGTTGCTTTTTTGGAATGCATTCGTTTTTTGAGCGTCTTTCTCCACGTACACTTTTCCGTTGAAAACGCCTGTAGAACGATCGGAATAAATTCCTTTATAATCTTGGAAACTTTCGCAATTTGGAGCCGAGTGTTTCACTAAGGTATAATGATCTACGTGTTGCTTTCCACCTATAATTGTAATCCCGTTTAAGGTACTTGTCAATCGTTCCCCAAAGTGATAAAAATTCAAGTTGTTTCTCGTTAAGTTTCCTCCAAAAGAGAAGGTGTGTACAGAAACATGACTTTCTTGTTTCTGGGAAACAAACGTATTATCGATTAAATTTGCTTCAAGCGCATCGTTTTGAATTTTGTAATAATCTACGATAGCACGTTTTTGAGCAAAAATTTCGGTAACGGAATTCGTTAACACGGGATTTTCGGTTAAACTTTGGTGACGTTCAATAATTTGAACATGTGAATTTTCCCCCACAATCACTAAGTTTCTTGGTTGAACCAAAAGCGCCGCTTCGTTTCCTGTTGAGAAATACATAATCTCAATAGGCTTGTCTGCCACTTTACTTTTAGGAATGTGGATATAAGCTCCTTCATTGGCAAAAGCCGTATTCAAAGAAGTCAAACTTTCATCTTTACTCGCTATTTTATTAAAATAGGTGTCAATGATCATTTTGTATTTTGGTTTTGTCAATGCCGATGACATCAAACAAACGTCAATACCGTCGTGTGTTGTTGACGATAAATGTGAACTGAAAACGCCGTCAATAAACACTACTTTATAAGTGTCTATTTCGTGTAAAAAGTATTTTTTTACTTGGTTAAATTCAATTGCACTTTCTTGCTTTGGAAAAACGGTAAAGTCATTTTTTAAGATGGCACTTAGCGAAGTATATTTCCAAGCTTCGTCTTTTTTGGTTGGGAAACCTTTATTTTCAAAGTTTTTTATGGCTGAAGTTCTCACATCATGAAGTTCGGAGTGAACATCGACACGCTCTTCGAAAGCCATAAAAGACGATAGTAATTTTTCTTTTAATTCCATTTTTGGGAGTTATAAGTTGGTAGTTGTAAGTTGGAGTTTTGCAAACTGCAAACTGTAAACTGCAAACTAATTTTACGCTTCTTGTTCTTGTTTAATCCAGTCGTATCCTTTTTCTTCCAGTTCATGCGCTAATTCTTTTCCACCTGATTTTACAATTTTTCCATTGTACAATACGTGAACAAAATCAGGAACGATATAGTCTAATAATCTTTGGTAGTGCGTGATAACTACGATTGCATTTTTGTCGCTTTTTAGTTTGTTAACGCCATTTGCAACAATACGTAAGGCATCAATGTCAAGTCCAGAATCGGTTTCATCAAGAATAGCCAATTTTGGTTCCAACATTGCCATTTGGAAAATTTCGTTACGTTTTTTCTCCCCACCAGAAAATCCTTCGTTTAAAGAACGAGACAAAAATTTTCTGTCAATTTCTAATAATTCTGATTTCTCACGAATCACTTTTAGCATTTCGTTAGAAGGCATTTCTTCCAAACCTTTTGCTTTACGCGTTTCGTTGATTGCTGTTCTGATGAAGTTCGTTACCGAAACTCCTGGAATTTCTACTGGATATTGAAACGATAAGAACACTCCTTTGTGCGCTCTTTCTTCTGGCGCCAATTCAGAAAGGTCTTCACCATCCAAAGAGATTTCGCCTTCGGTTACTTCGTAGTTTTCGTTTCCTGCAATGATGGAAGCAAGTGTGCTTTTCCCAGCACCGTTTGGCCCCATTATCGCGTGAATTTCTCCTGCTTTTACTTCAAGGTTGATTCCTTTTAATATTTCTTTGTCTCCAATGGAGGCGTGTAAATTTTTTATTGATAACATAAACGTGTTGTTTTTATAAAGTCTTAAAAAGGTTATCCTACAGATCCCTCAAGAGAAATTTCTAATAATTTTTGTGCTTCTACAGCGAATTCCATAGGTAACTTATTCAATACATCTTTACTGAAACCGTTTACGATTAAGGCAATAGCTTTTTCGGTTGGAATTCCACGTTGGTTGCAATAGAAAACTTGGTCTTCGCCAATTTTACTTGTTGTAGCTTCATGTTCAATTTTTGCCGATGGATTTTTACTTTCGATGTAAGGGAAAGTATGTGCTCCACAATTGTTCCCCATTAATAAGGAATCACATTGTGAAAAGTTTCGGGCATTATCCGCTCTAGCGCTAATTTGCACTAAACCACGGTAACTGTTTTGTGATCTTCCGGCAGAAATTCCTTTAGAAATAATGGTCGATTTAGTGTTTTTACCTAAATGGATCATTTTGGTTCCTGTATCGGCTTGTTGGAAATTATTGGTTACAGCAATCGAATAAAATTCGCCTGTCGAATTATCTCCTTTTAAAATAACAGAAGGATATTTCCAAGTTATAGCTGAACCTGTTTCTACTTGAGTCCAAGAAATTTTTGCGTTTTTCTCGCAGATTCCTCTTTTGGTTACAAAATTGAAAACACCACCTTTACCTTCTTTGTTTCCAGGGTACCAGTTTTGAACGGTTGAATATTTTATTTCGGCATCGTCTAATGCAATTAATTCTACTACTGCAGCGTGCAATTGATTTTCATCACGACTTGGAGCGGTACAACCTTCTAAGTAAGAAACATAACTACCTTCGTCAGCAACTAATAATGTTCTTTCGAATTGACCTGTTCCAGCCTGATTGATTCTAAAATAAGTCGAAAGTTCCATTGGACAACGAACGCCTTTTGGAATATAACAAAAAGAACCATCAGAGAAAACTGCTGAATTTAGCGCCGCATAAAAGTTATCTTTTTGTGGCACTACCGTTCCTAAATATTTACGAACTAATTCTGGATGCTCTTTGATAGCTTCAGAAATACTCATAAAGATAATTCCTTTTTCTCCTAATGTTTTCTTGAAAGTAGTCGCTACTGAAACCGAATCGACTACAATATCCATGGCTACATTATTCATCATCTTTTGCTCATCGACAGAGATACCTAACTTTTTATACATTTCTAAAAGTTCTGGATCTACATCGTCCAATGTTTTATTAGGATCTACCGCTTTTGGAGCAGAATAATAGGAAATGGCCTGAAAATCAGGTTTAGTATAATGCACATTTGCCCATTCCGGCTCTGTCATTAGTTCCCAAGCACGAAAAGCCTCAAGACGCCAATCGGTCATCCATTGTGGTTCTCCTTTTTTGTGAGAAATGGCACGAACGATATCTTCATTTAAACCAATAGGAAACGTTTCTGATTCTAATTCGGTATAAAATCCGTATTCGTATTCTTTAGTTTCGAGTTCGATTTTTAAGTCGTCTTCGGTATATTTTGACATAATTTTTTGTTTAATGTTTTACAGAGAAAATGATTCTCCGCAACCACAGGTTCTATTGGCATTTGGGTTATTAAAAATAAATCCTTTACCATTTATTCCTCCTGAGAATTCTAATATTGTTCCGGCTAAGTATAAAAAAGATTTTTTTTCTACAGCAATGGTTATATCGTTGTCAACAAAAATCTTATCGTCTTCGTTTTTCGTTTTATCAAATTTTAAATCATAAGACAATCCAGAACATCCGCCGCTTTTTACACCAACTCTTACGTAGTCAGTTGCAGCATCAAAACCATCATCTTTCATTAAATCGATGATTTTTTTTCTTGCAGTGTCAGAAACTTTTATCATAGCTTATATTGATTTTGTCTAAATTAAGGACAAAGATAGTGCATAAAAATCTTTTTCCATAATTGATGACATTTATATAGCTAATGCCAAAATAGAAAAAACCTATTCGAAACCGATAAAAGCATTTGAATTCCTTAACTTTGATTCCTCTCGATAAAAGAAAAAACATGAAATTATATCCTATAGAAACTGGAAATTTTAAATTAGATGGTGGCGCGATGTTTGGAGTTGTTCCAAAAACCATTTGGAATAAAACCAATCCGGCCGATGAAAATAACCTGATTGATATTGCTGCACGGTGCCTATTAATTGAAGATGGTAATAAATTGATTTTGATTGATACCGGAATGGGAAACAAACAATCAGAGAAATTTTTTGGATATTATTCGCTTTGGGGAACGCATTCCATGGATAAATCTTTGGCCAAGTTTGGTTTTCATCGGGATGATATTACCGATGTTTTTATGACGCATTTGCATTTTGACCATTGCGGTGGAAGTGTACAGTGGAACGCAGACAAAACTGGTTACGAACCCGCTTTTAAAAATGCTAAGTTTTGGAGTAACGATAAGCATTGGGAATGGGCAACAAGACCTAATTTAAGAGAAAAAGCATCTTTCCTATCCGAAAATATTTTGCCTATGCAGGAAAGCGGTCAGCTGCATTTTATCCAAAGACCAGAGGGAGATTTTCTTAAAATATCGGAACTGGGTTTTGGTATTTTCTTTGCCGACGGCCATACCGAAAAGCAAATGATTCCACACATTCAATATAGGGATAAGACCATCGTTTTTTGTGCTGATTTATTGGCAACAGCCGGACACATTCCAATTCCTTATGTGATGGGCTATGATACCAGACCACTTTTGACATTAGACGAAAAATCAAAATTCATGAATGCTGCGGCTGATAACAATTATTATTTGTTCTTGGAACACGATGCGCATAATGAAATTATAACAGTACAAAAAACCGAGAAAGGAGTTCGGTTGAAGGAAGTTTTTAAATGTGATGAAATCTTAACATAGTGTTAATCCTAAATATTTTTGTAACAAAATAATTTATTTTAGACTAATTTTGTAACTTTTAAAAACCTACACATGAATAGCATTAAACCCATCTACATTTCTGCACTTGCAATATTAGCTCTTTCAGGATGCGGCGCTTCAAAACAAGTTTCTAATTTTACAACAACAGGTACTGCGATAAGTGCTCCACTAAATATTAAAAAAGTGGCGCCTATTAGCGAAATCGAATTAAAACGTTGGAGTCATCTAGATATCGTAAAAGATACGATTCCAGGAATGAGTGTTGATAGAGCTTATGCCGAATTATTGAAAGATAAAAAGGGTGTAAAAGTTATCGTGGGGATTGTAGATTCTGGAGTTGATATCGAGCATCAAGATTTAAAATCGGTGGTTTGGACCAATACAAAAGAGATAGCCGGAAATGGAATTGATGACGATAAGAACGGATATGTCGATGATATTCACGGTTGGAATTTTCTAGGCGACATTACTAAGGAACATTATGAATATGAGCGAATTATCAAAAACAAGAATCTTGTTGACGAAGTAACCTATCAGGCAGCAAAAACTTTTAGTGATACTAAAATGGGAGATGCAGCTAAAGGGAAAACGCGTTCGGAACTAATGTTAGTAACCTTAAAAGAAGGAGATGCAAGATTGATCAAGCATTTTGGAAAATCGGTTTATACAATTGAAGAGGTAAAAGCAATTGTTTCACAGGAACCGGAAATGCAAAAAAGTAAGGCCGCTATGGAACAAATGTTTTCTTATGGAATGCCTATAGCGGAGCTGAAAGCTGCTGTTCAAAAACAATTAGACGGTTTCAATGTGCTTTTACAAGGAGAAAATTTAAAGACAGATTACAGAAAAGTTGTTGGAGATAACCCAGAAGACATTACAGATACTAAATACGGAAACAACAATGTTATGGGTCCGGACAAGAATGGAATTCTTCATGGAACTCACGTTGCCGGAATTGTTGCTCAAACTAGAAACAACACATTAGGAGGTGATGGAGTAGCAAATAATGTTGAAATTCTAACCGTTCGTGCGGTGCCAGATGGTGATGAATATGACAAAGATATTGCTCTTGGGATTCGTTATGCGGTTGATAATGGTGCTAAAGTAATTAATGGAAGTTTTGGAAAAAGCTTTTCACCACACAAACAGTGGGTTTATGATGCGATCAAATATGCCGAGAAAAAAGATGTGTTAATTGTTCATGCAGCCGGAAATGATGCAAAAAATATCGATACCGAAAATAATTTTCCTAACGATTCTGATGATAAAGTAACCGAGTTTGCTGATAATGTAATCACAATTGGAGCATTAAATTTTGAATACGGAAACAAAGTAGTGGCACGATTTTCTAATTTTGGAAAAACTAATGTTGACGTTTTTGCACCGGGTGTAAAAATTTATGCGACCACACCAAATGATTCTTATAAATACCTGCAAGGAACATCAATGGCTTCGCCAAATGTTGCAGGAGTTGCCGCAATAATCCGTTCGTATTACCCAAAATTATCGGCACAACAAGTGAAACATATTTTAATGGATTCAGGGGTAGCGATTACAACAGATGTTATTGTTGGTGGAAAACCAAATGACATGCGATCTTTTACTACTTTATCTAAATCAGGAAAAATAGTAAATGCTTACAATGCATTATTGATGGCAGAAAAAATGGCTAAAAAATAATAAATCAGTTTATTTATAAATGGAAGGGCAATTTGTCCTTCCATTTTACATTTAATCCATATAAAAATTCCTCTGATATCCATTTCTTTACTTTCGAACAAATCTTAATGGAGTGTTAATCCATTTAAATTCTGTGACAAAAAAACATAATTTAGACCCAGATTTAATTTTAAAAATTTATAAATGAACCATATTAAACCGATATACTATTCTGCAGTTGCTTTTTTTGCATTAGTGGCATGTAATGCTCAAAAACAAGTTTCCAAAATTACTACACCTATAACTGTAAGTTCGCCGTTAATTATTAAGAAAGTTGCTCCTATAAGTGAAACTGATTTAAAGCGTTGGAGTCATTTAGATTTAGTGAAAGATACGATTCCCGGAATGAGTGTTGACAAAGCGTATTCCGAATTATTGAAAAATAAAAAAGGAGTAAAAGTCATCGTCGGGATTGTTGATTCAGGAGTTGATATTGATCATGAAGATTTAAAATCAGTGATTTGGACCAATGCCAAAGAAATTGCCGGAAATGGAATTGACGATGATAAAAATGGGTTCGTAGATGATATTCATGGCTGGAATTTCCTTGGAGATTCAGGATTTGAAAATTTAGAGATGACTCGTATTCTGAAAAAAGCAGATGATGGAACAGTGACCTATAAAAATGCTAAAGCAGATTATGAAAAGAAATATAACGAAGCTTTAGAGGGGAAACAGCAAGTAGATTTTCTTTTGAATACCAATAAAGTGATTCAAACCTATTTAAAGAAAGACGATTACACACTGGAAGAATTGAATGCAATTGTGAGTACTGATGAAGCTTTGAATAAAAGCAAAATGATTATGACGCGCATTATTGGGCAGTCAGGGCCAAAATTCACCGACGATATCGAAGAATATAGAAAGTATATTTACGACCAATTGAATTATAATTTAAACAAAGAATTTAATGGCAGAAAAGTGGTTGGCGATAATCCGGATGATATAAAGGATACCAAATACGGGAACAACATTGTTTATGGACCCGATAAAGAAGAAGCGTTGCACGGAACTCACGTTGCCGGAATTATTGCCCAGGTGAGAAACAACAATATTGGAGGTGACGGAGTTGCAAACAATGTTGAAATTATGGCCGTGAGAGCCGTTCCTAATGGCGATGAATATGATAAAGATATTGCTTTAGCGATTCGTTATGCGGTTGATAATGGTGCTAAAGTAATCAACGGAAGTTTTGGAAAAAGCTATTCTCCACACAAGCAATGGGTTTTCGATGCTATAAAATATGCGGAAAAGAAAGATGTTTTGTTCGTACACGCGTCAGGAAATGACGGGAATGATATTGATTTAGAAAAAAACATCAATTTTCCAAATGATTCTGAAGACAATAAAATAGAGTTTGCCAATAATGTTCTAACTGTTGGAGCCTTGAATAATGCCTATGGGGAAACGGTGGTTGCGCCATTTTCAAATTACGGACCAATCAATGTAGATGTGTATGCTCCAGGAATGGAAATTTATGCTACGGTTCCAAATAATAAATTCAAATACGAACAAGGAACCTCTATGGCTTCGCCAAATGCAGCTGGAGTGGCCGCATTAGTTCGTTCGTATTATCCTAAACTATCAGCCAAGCAAGTAAAACAAATTCTAATGGATTCTGGAACACCACTGCCGGCATCAGTAGAATTAGGGGAGAATAATGAAAAAAAATCGGCAACTGATACTTCAAAATCAGGGAAAATGATCAATGCTTACAATGCTTTGATCTTAGCTGAAAGATTATCTAAAAATTAAATCCAAATAGTTATTAATCTAATGGGAGGGCTTTAGCTCTTCCATTTTTTATTATAAAAATGATGCGAAAACTCCTTTTACTCTCTTTTATCACACTTAATTGTAGCGCTCTATTTGCACAAAGTTCCACGTATTGGCAACAACACGTTGATTATAAGATGGACGTTACCATGGACGTGAAGAATTATCAATACAGGGGGAAACAGGAATTAGTATATACCAATAATTCTCCTGACACTTTAAGAAAAGTGTATTACCATTTATTCAATAATGCTTTCCAACCCGGAAGTGAAATGGATGCCAGAATTCAAAGCATCAAAGATCCGGATGCCAGAATGGTCAGCAAAATAAAGGTTGATGGTAAAGAGGTTAAAGAAAGCCGAATTAAAACGTTGAAACCTAACGAAATTGGGTATTTGAAAATTACTAATTTCAAGCAAGATGGAATTGTCGCTTCCGCAAAAACGGTAGGGACGATTCTCGAAGTGACTTTGGCAAAGCCAATTCTACCCAATTCAAAAACTACTTTTACGTTGGATTTTGACGGTCAGGTTCCAGTTCAAATTCGTCGTTCCGGAAGAAATAATGTGGAAGGAATAGAGTTGTCAATGGCGCAATGGTATCCAAAAATAGCCGAATTCGATTTTGAAGGCTGGCATGCAGATCCTTATATTGCCAGAGAATTCCAAGGTGTTTGGGGAAATTTTGATGTAAATATTACGATTGACAATGATTACATTTTGGGTGGTTCCGGTTATTTGCAAAATCAAAACCAAATTGGACATGGATACCAAGATACAGGAGTTACAGTAGTCTATCCAAAGAAAACAAAAACATTGACATGGCATTTTATAGCGCCAATGGTTCATGATTTTACTTGGGCTGCCGATAAAAATTATATCCATGATGTAGTCAAAGGACCTAATAATGTTGACTTGCATTTCTTGTATAAAAATAATCCAAAGACAATGGAAAATTGGAAACAATTAGAGCCATTAATGGTCAATGTGATGGATTTCTATAACAAGAAAATTGGAAATTATCCATACAAACAATACTCTTTTATTCAAGGCGGAGATGGCGGAATGGAGTATGCCATGTGTACGTTGATGTTAGGTGACGGGACTTTAAAAGGAATTTTAGGAACTGCAACGCATGAGTTGGGGCATTCTTGGTTTCAACATGTCTTGGCTTCTAATGAATCGAAACATCCTTGGATGGATGAAGGATTCACCACTTACGTTGAGGATTTGGCATTAAATGAAATGGCGGTAAAAAAAGAAGAAAATCCATTCAAAGGAAATTATAAGGCGTATTATTCCTTAGTGGATTCCGGGAAAGAGCAACCGCAAACAACTCATGGCGATCGTTATGATGAAAATAGACCTTACAGCATTTCGTCTTATGTAAAAGGCAGTATTTTCTTGTCGCAATTAGGGTACGTGATTGGACAGGATAATTTATACAAAACAATAAAAAAATACTATCAAGATTTCAAGTTTAAACATCCTACGCCAAATGATATCAAGAGAACTGCTGAACGTGTTTCAGGAGCAAACTTAGATTGGTATTTGGTGGATTGGACCGAAACGACTAATACTATTGATTACGGAATTGCAGCTATAAAAGAGAATGCCGATAAAACTGTTGTAACATTAGAAAGAATAGGCAGAATGCCGATGCCAATCGATTTGATGGTGGAGTATACGGATGGAACAACAGAAAGTTTTTACATTCCTCTACGCATGATGAGTTTCGAAAAAGAAAATCCGAATCCAGCGGTAAAAAGAACGGTTTTGAATGATTGGGCTTGGGCGTATCCTACTTATGAATTTACAATTGGGAAACCGAAAACAACTATCAAGAAAATCACCATTGACCCAAGTGTTTTAATGGCCGATGTGAAACAAGCGAATAATACGTATGAAATAAAGTAAATTTTTTCCTTAAAACCAAAAAGAGTCTAGTTTTACGCTAGACTCTTTTTGGTTTTAAGGAAAAAATTTTATTTTTCGGCATTCAAATTTTTCAGCATATCCACGGTCATGGATTCCAAATCAAATTTGTGTTTCCAGTTCCAATCTTTTCTAGCTTCAGCATCATCAATACTTGCAGGCCAGCTATCGGCTATTTTTTGACGAAAGTCAGGTTTGTAAGTTACAGTGAAATCCGGAATGTGTTTTTTGATTTCGGCGGCAATTTCTGTTGGCGTAAAGCTCATCGCCGCTAGATTATAGGAAGAATGGATTTTTATTTGTTCAACTGGCGCCTGCATAATTTGTATCGTTGCAGCAATGGCGTCATCCATATACATCATCGGCATTTTGGTTTCCGAGGATAAAAAACATTCGTATGTTTTGTCCGAAAGTGCTTTATGGAAAATATCCACCGCATAATCCGTAGTTCCGCCACCAGGAGGCGTAGACCAGCTAATTAAACCGGGATAACGAATGCTTCGCACATCAATACCAAAAATATTATGATAGTATTCACACCATCTTTCACCCGCTTGTTTGCTGATTCCATAAACCGTTGAAGGTTCCATAATGGTGTATTGGGGCGTGTTTTCTTTGGGCGTTGTTGGACCAAAAACAGCAATGCTGGAAGGCCAGAATATTTTTTTTATTTTTTTGGCTTTCGCCAAATTCAAAACGTGAAACAACGAATTCATATTTAAGTCCCAGGCAAAAGCAGGGTTTTTTTCCGCTGTAGCCGATAATAATGCCGCCATAAGATAGATTTCATCGATTTCGTGTATCTCTACAAGATGCTCAATTTGATTGAAATCCAGCGCATTTATCACTTCGAAAGGACCTGAATTGACTACGTCATTATTCAGTTTTCGAATATCAGAAGCAATTACGTTTTCGATCCCATATATTTTTCGCAATTGATGGGTAAGTTCCGTTCCAATTTGTCCGCAAGCGCCGATAATCAATATTTTAGTACTCATTTTGTCTGTTTTGAAATACAAAGATAACGTTTTCGTAAATAACACAAATTTGCTGTTAAAAGTTATAAATTTACTAAAATGGTATTTAAAATGGGTGTAAAATTCTTAATTTTTGTTTTTTTAAATACAAAAAGAGCTTCAGTAATATTAGATTGTTATTCCTATGCCGTAATTCGTAATTGTAAATTTACTTCGTAACTTTGTACTTTAATGAAAATTCAAATGAAAGGAGCATAATGGGAATTTTATGCGAACAATATGGAAGATGTACGCGATTACATGCAACCACAAAAACAATAAATAGTTACACATGAAATACAATATAACGATCTTCTTTTTTCTAATTTTCATTTTGTTCTCGTGCAAAAATGACAATCAGAAACGCATTGCCGAGAATAAGAAAGAGATCAAAAAAAGAGAAATCATATTTAAAAACATAGAGAAAGGTTGGGTTTTTTATGATACGCCTATAACCGAGGCTTCAGAAAAAAGCATCGCTACTTGGAATGAATTGCGGATGTTTTTGGCTGAATTGGCTCAAAAGCCGAAAAAAACCATTGGAGCTTTTCAACAAAAATCAAAAGCACTTTCTAAAAAAGCATTGGTTTTAAATGATAATATTCCTTTAGAGTTTAGTAAGCCCCAGATAAAAAGTAGAATTTCGACTTTAATCACTAAAGTGCGATTATTGGATTTATTCATTAATTTGGATAATATTCCAGATAAAAAAGTGACGCAGTTGGTTGCGGAAATTAATTTGGAATTGGTTTCACTCCAAAGACAAATGGATAAAATTGTTGAAAAAAGCAAAATCCCTGTTGAAGAAGGAGAATCTGATTTATTGAAAATGATGGATACCACGAGAGCAATTCCTAATACCCCAATCGACCCAAATCTACCCCGCGTTGAGTAAAAAAGCCTTATATACTATTTACGATAATTCGCCAAAAACCCAGCAAATTGTCACTCGTTTATTGGAAAATAATCAAGTAAAAATGCACCTTTCCGGATTACTCGGATCGGCACTTTCCTTTGTAATTCGATCGATTTTTAAGAAATCGGAACTTCCTTTTTTGCTTGTTTTGAACAATAAAGAAGAAGCCGCTTATTATTTGAACGACCTCGAACAGCTGGTTGGCGACCAAGATGTCTTGTTT
Organism: Flavobacterium arabinosi; assembly: GCF_048158725.1. NCBI lineage: Bacteria > Pseudomonadati > Bacteroidota > Flavobacteriia > Flavobacteriales > Flavobacteriaceae > Flavobacterium > Flavobacterium arabinosi. Next base: position 380,322 of record NZ_JBLNKX010000001.1, on the reverse strand, counting down.
TATCCCGGTTCGTATCGTCGTCCGTACCAAATTGAAGAAACGGATAATGCCAATGTTTTGCTTCGCGCCGAAGTCCTGAACAGAATCAATTCCCGTAAAAAACCGGCAGTTATTGTCACGTATCCAGAAGCATTATTCGAGAAAGTGGTGACCCGAAAAGAATTAGACAAAAACACGTTGAAAGTATCCGTTGGAGAAAAAATTTCTATCGATTTTATCAATGAAGTATTGTTCGAATATGAATTCAAAAGAGTGGATTTCATTACTGAACCCGGAGAATTTTCGGTTCGTGGAGGAATTGTAGATGTGTTTTCGTTTTCGAATGATAATCCGTACCGAATTGAGTTTTTTGGGGACGAAGTGGAAAGCATTCGTAGTTTTGATGTTGCGACCCAATTGTCGATTTTACAACAAAAGAAAATTACGATAATCCCTAATGTAGAAAACAAAGTTTTTCAGGAAAATCGAGAAAGTTTCTTGGATTATATCTCAGAGAAAACGGTAATTTTTATCCAGAATACCGAAGATTTTTTATCGCAATTAGACAAACAATTTGGCAAAGCCGAAGAAGCTTTCGCAAAATTAACGCAAGAAATAAAACGAGCTGCACCGGAACAATTGTTCTTGAATCAGACGGAGTTTATAAAAAGAGCGTTGGATTTTTCCATTGTGGAATTGAGTCCGAAAGCTATTTTTAGAACCACCAAAAAATTCGAATACCACATTCAGCCGCAACCGTCATTCAACAAACAATTTGATTTATTGTTGAATAACCTGAATGAAAATCATTTTAACGGCTACACAAATTATTTGTTTTGTTCCAATGATGCCCAAGCCAAACGTTTTCATGATATTTTCGAAACCTTGGACGAGGCCAATTCTGAAAACATCAGAAAACAATATCATACCGTTGTTTTGCCATTGTACCAAGGATTTATTGACGAGGAAAACCAAATTACCTGCTACACCGACCATCAAATTTTTGAGCGTTATCATAAATTTAGCATCAAAAACGGCTATTCTAAAAAACAGAATATCACTTTAAAAGAACTCACTACATTATCCGTAGGCGATTATGTGACGCATATCGATCACGGAATCGGTCGATTTGGAGGGTTGCAAAAAATACAGGTTGAAGGCAAAACACAGGAAGCCATCAAACTCGTGTATGCCGATAACGATATTGTGTATGTGAGCATTCATTCGCTGCACAAAATTTCAAAATACAACGGAAAAGACGGAACGCCACCCAAAATATACAAATTGGGTTCGAATGCCTGGAAGATTTTAAAACAAAAAACCAAGGCGCGCGTCAAACATATTGCATTCAATTTGATTCAATTGTATGCCAAAAGGCGATTAGAAAAAGGATTCCAGTTTGCGCCTGACAGTTATTTACAAAATGAATTAGAAAGTTCGTTCATTTATGAAGATACGCCGGACCAAACCAAATCTACGGCGGAAGTAAAAGCCGATATGGAAAGTGATCGTCCAATGGATCGCTTGGTTTGTGGAGATGTAGGTTTCGGTAAAACCGAAGTCGCTATTCGTGCCGCTTTCAAAGCAGTCGATAACAGTAAACAAGTTGCGATTTTGGTTCCTACGACGATTCTGGCTTACCAACATTATAGAACTTTTACGGAACGATTGAAAGATATGCCGGTTTCTGTTGGGTATTTGAATCGTTTTAGAACGGCCAAACAAAAAGCGGAAACCTTAAAATTATTAGCCGAAGGAAAACTCGATATTGTTATTGGAACACACCAATTGGTCAATAAAAATGTAGTTTTCAAAGATTTAGGATTGTTGATTGTGGATGAGGAGCAAAAATTTGGTGTCAACGTAAAAGACAAGCTCAAAACGATTGCTGCCAATGTCGATACACTGACTTTGACGGCAACGCCAATTCCGAGAACATTACAGTTTTCATTAATGGCAGCGCGTGATTTATCCGTTATTACAACGCCACCGCCTAATCGTTATCCTATTGAAACGAATGTAGTCGGCTTTAGTGAAGAATTGATTCGGGATGCGATTTCGTATGAAATTCAGCGAAACGGACAGGTTTTCTTTATCAATAATAGAATAGAAAATATCAAGGAAGTCGCCGGAATGATTCAGCGTTTGGTGCCCAATGCCAAAGTAGGAATTGGTCACGGCCAAATGGAGGGAAGAAAACTGGAAGAATTGATGTTGGCTTTCATGAATGGAGAATTTGACGTTTTGGTGGCAACAACAATCATCGAAAGTGGATTAGACGTTCCCAATGCGAACACGATTTTTATCAATAATGCCAATAATTTTGGATTGTCTGATTTGCATCAAATGCGGGGTCGGGTAGGGCGTAGCAACAAAAAAGCCTTTTGCTATTTTATTTGTCCGCCCTATTCAGCGATGACAGATGATGCCAGAAAACGAATTCAGGCTTTGGAACAATTCAGTGAACTAGGAAGCGGATTCAATATTGCGATGAAAGATTTAGAGATTCGTGGTGCCGGTGATTTATTGGGAGGCGAACAAAGCGGTTTTATCAACGAAATTGGTTTTGATACCTATCAAAAAATCATGAACGAGGCTATCGATGAATTGAAAGAAAATGAATTTAAGGATTTGTATCCTGAGGAAAACAATTTGGAAACCAAAGAATACGTCAAAGACCTGCAAATCGATACGGATTTTGAGTTGTTGTTTTCAGATGAATACATCAACAATGTCACGGAACGATTGAGTTTATATAATGAATTGGGCGGTGTGAAAAACGAAGAAGAACTCATCATTTTCCAAAATAAATTAATTGATCGTTTTGGTCCGATGCCACCACGAGCCAACGCATTAATGAATAGCATTCGCATCAAATGGATTGCTACCCGCATTGGAATCGAGAAATTGGTGATGAAACAAGGCAAGATGATTGGTTATTTTGTATCCGATCAACAGTCGGATTATTACCAATCGAATCGTTTTCAGGATGTTTTGCAGTTTGTGCAAACGCACAGTTCTATTTGTAAAATGAAAGAAAAACAAACGCCGGCTGGTTTAAGGCTTTTGTTGACTTTTGACAATGTGAAGAATACTAGAACAGCATTAGAATTGATGGAGTTGTTGGGGAAGTAATTTTTGAAATAAAAGCATCCAGTATCGAAATTTAGAATGTTTCATAAAATTTGTATATTTGATTTTTACAAATTCATTCTCAATGAAATTAAAATCAATAGACGAGTTTTATCAAGAAATCTCTGGAGACTCCGGTACGGAACCAAGCACATTATTGCCCAATGGAATCCAAAAAGAAATTGGCCATTTCAATGTTTTCAATATCAAAGAACTTTATGAAAGACTAAAGGATAAGTCTTTTATGCCTTATGACAGAAGAGCGTATTACAAAATAAGTTTGATACGAGGTAAAAATAGAGTGGAATATGCAGACAAAGTAATTGATATTGAAAAGAGTGCTCTTTTATTTGCCACACCCAAAATCCCGTATCATTATGTTCCGCAAGACCCGCAACAGTCGGGACATTTTTGTGTCTTTACCAGTGCGTTTTTAACCAAGGATAAAAGTGGAATAGAACTAGACAAACTGCCTATTTTTCAAACGGATGGGTATCCTGTTTTTCAACTTACGGATGAAGAAACAATAGAGATTGATTTATTATTCAAAAAGATACACAAAGAAATCAATTCGGATTATGTGTATAAATACGATTTGATTCGGAATTATGTTGCGGAGTTAATTCACTTTGGACAAAAGCTACAGCCCGTAACGGCTTTATATTCAAAACACAATTCGGCTGCCAGAGTTTCTTCCTTATTTATGGAATTACTCGAAAGACAATTCCCAATTGAATCACCTCGCCAAAGGTTAGAATTGAAATCGGCCAAAGATTTTGCTGCCCGTTTGGCTATTCATGTCAATCATCTCAATAAGGTTTTAAAAGAGAATTCCGGTAAAACGACCACCGAGTTAATCAGTGATCGATTGATTCATGAAGCGAAGATTTTATTAAAAGAAACCGATTGGAACATTTCGGAAATTGCCTATTCACTCGGTTTTGAAGAGTTGGCACATTTCTCTAATTTTTTCAAAAAGCAAACGGCATTATCACCGTTGTTCTTTAGGGTTTAAATAAATTGAATCCTTTTAATCTGCAAAATCTGCGTACCAATTTATTGTTTTTTCGCAGATTCAGTAGATCTATTTTGCCTTTTTAAGAATTGCTTATTAAATATCAACACATTTAAGCACGTCAAAAAGTCAATCTTAAATGAACTTACATTCCTTATATGGTTAAAAAATCATGATTTGAATTTCGCAAACTCTGGATTGATATTTACAATTCGCTAGCGTTACTACTATACTAATTTTGCTGTATTAATTTAAAACAACTATTTAAGATGGAATCAAAGAGAAACAAAATAGCATTAGTAACCGGTGGAAGCCGTGGATTAGGGAAAGACATGGCTTTGAGCCTTGCTAAAAAAGGACTTGACGTAGTGTTAACCTACAACAGTAAAAAAGAAGAGGCGGAAGCTGTTGTAAAAGAAATTGAAAATTTGGGACAGAAAGCTGGAGCCATTCAACTGAATGTTGCCGAAGTGAGTAGTTTTGAGGTGTTTTTTCAAAATGTAGCAATTGCATTAAAAAACACTTTCGATACAGAAAAATTTGATTTTTTAATTAACAATGCGGGCGTAGGTGTTCACGAAAGTTTATTGAAAACAACTACAGCTCAATTTGATGATTTGGTTAATATTCAATTTAAAGGGCCGTTTTTCCTAACTCAAAAAGCTTTAGAAATAATGAACGATGGCGGTGGAATTGTGAATATTTCATCTGGATTGACTCGTTTTTCATTTCCGGGATATGGTGCTTATGCGAGTATGAAAGGTGCGATGGAAACATTGACCAAATACCAAGCTAAAGAATTGGGTGAAAGAAAAATCAGGGTGAATATAGTGGCACCAGGTGCTATAGCAACCGATTTTGGTGGTGGAGTAGTTCGCGATAACGAGCAATTAAATCAATTTATTGCTTCGGTAACGGCATTAGGAAGAGTGGGCTTGCCGGAAGATATTGGAAGTGTAGTGGCCTTTTTATGTACAGACGATGCTAAATGGGTTAATGCGCAACGTATAGAAGTTTCGGGCGGAATGAATTTGTAATACCTAAATTGTAAGTTTAAACGTTCAGGTGATTTTTTAAACATGTAAGTTCATTTAAGTTGGACCATTTTGAATTTATAAATGGTATAATTGTGTCTTTACTTTTTAATTGATAATAAAAAAGGGTGTATGAAAATCAATTCATATACCCTTTTGTGTTTTTAAAGTAATTGTTTTTATATCCTTATTTTATAATCACTTTTTTAGTAACGTCAAGATGATTCGTATTAATATAAAAAAACACCTCTAGCGAGGTGTTTAAAAAAAATCTAAATTATATTTAAAACTTATATTGTAATAAAATCTCATTTGTATTTTTAGCACTGGCCATCGTTGAAATAGTGCTCATTTCATATGCATATCCAATGATGAATTTCTTGTTAAGAATAAAATTAGCCATTGCTGCATACGCTTTATCAGTTCGATACAATGCACCAACTTCAAAATTATTCTGTATTTGCAGCATGGTACTGAAATCAACAGATAATGGAGCAGCAGTAACATACCTGGCCAACACAGATGGTTTTAATACTAATGTACCTGCTGGATTAAGATTAAAATCATAACCACCGCTTAGATAAACTCTAGGTTTGTTGGTTTCTACTGTTGCATATCCATTATCATTTTTTGCGTTTTGGATATTCAATAATTTTGGAACCGAAAGCGATACATAGAATTTTTCGCTTTTTAATAAGGCACCCGCACCAAAGTTGGGATTAAAGGTGTGGATGGAACCAAAAGCAGGATCTGCTTCAACAGAATACAGTTGTAATCCAGCTGTATTTAGATTGAAATTAGTACCTCCTGCGTTGATACCCAAATACAAATCGGTGCTTTGAGTCATTTTTACTTTATAAGATAAATTAATATCTACAGCCGTTTGTTTTTCTATAAAAGTAGAAGAATTGACTACTGAGATACCGAACCCAAGATTATTTGCTATTGGCATTCCAAAAGAAACTGCCTGAGTTTTTGGTGCATTTGCAATTCCGCTCCACTGATTTCTAAGGGAACTTGTAATTACAGTTTGCTCATCAACACCTGCATATGCGGGATTGATAACATTCATGTGGTATTTGTAAAAAGCGAAAGAGCCTTCTTGTTGGGCAAAAACCGAACTACCAATTAAGAGTAGTGCGGCTGCCAATATATAATGTATTTTTTTCATGTTACTTTTTTATTTATAAATTATTTAGCAATGTAAATCCAGCCTTGTTTGTCAATAGAACCATCATTACCTAAATCAATTTGATAGAAATAAGAACCTACAGCTACAATTGAACCGGTGTTTTTGTATTCTCCATTCCAATCATTTTGGTAATCTTTAGAAAAATAGACTTCTGCTCCTGTGCTGTTTAATACGCGAACGGAGGAATTAGGATGATTTATTAAATTATTTATAAACCAAGTGTCATTTTTACTATCTCCATTTGGAGAAAAACCTTCGGCTACATTTATTTCAACTAAATCACATGCATCGCCAATTCCATCATGGTCAATATCTGCCTGATCTTGATTATAGGTTGTAGGACAGTTATCATTTACATCCAAAATACCATCAAAATCATGATCTTCATTATACACTTCGATTGTGAAATTTTTAGTTGTGGCACCAATTGAATTCGTAGCAGTAACAGTATAGCTGATTGCAGTTGTCTCTACAGTTGGTCTACCGCTGATTGCTCCAGTGCTGGTATTAAAAATCATTCCGGCAGATAAAGAAGGATTGATGCTAAAAGTTGATACCGGATTTGAAGTTACAGTTGGTACTACCGCTTGCATTACTATGTTTATTGGTAACCTAAGGTTTCCAGCATATGCTAAAGCTGTTGGTATTCCTTGTATTTCAATACTAATTGTTTTTGAAGAAAAACCATAGCTATTGGTTGCAGATACTGTGTATACTGTTGCAGATTGAATGCTTGTTGGCGTTCCACTAATAATACCAGTTGCCGAGTCCAGTCGAAGTCCCGCAGGTAATGCTGGATTTACGGTATAAACAAGATTGCCAAGACCTATATTTACAGTAGGCACTAAATTTGTAATTCCTGTACCAGTAACAAAAATATTAGGTGTTGTATATGTTAATCCGCTTGGTGCTGAGGGTATAAGGATGCTATAGGCAGCATTAGTTTTATTAAAAATAATGTTATAAACACCAGCTGTTGGCACAGTTATAGGATTAGCATCAACAACTGCCGTTCCTGATGGAAAGTCTGTTCCTCCCCAATTGTATGGCAAGGTCCAAGCGTGATCCCCTCTAAATTTTAATGCGCCTGGTATTAAAGAAACTCCGTCAAGTGTATAAACAATACCATTTGAAGTCGTCATATCCGTATCAGTTACCCAAGCTCCTGGAGTTGCATCACCAAATATGCTTATGGTTTGAAATGTAAAAATATAAACCCCAGTCGTTTTGTTAAAAGTGATATTGTAAATGCCTGCAGTTGGTATCGTTATGCCGTTAGTGTCAACCACAGCTGTTCCAGATGGAAAGCTAGTTCCTCCCCAGTTGTAAGGTAATGTCCAAGTATGATTCCCTCTAAATTTTAATGCACCTTGTACCAGAGAAACTCCGTTAATTGTGTAGTGAATGCCATCTATAGTTGCCATGTCAGTATCAGTATTCCATCCGCCAGGAGTCGCATCACCAATTAAACCTACTATAGGATGTACTATTTGTGGGGTGGCAAATGAATAAGCTCCAGTCGTTTTATTAAAAGTAATATTATAAATACCTGCAGTTGGTATAGCTATGGGGTTAGCATCAACTACTGCTGTTCCTGAAGGAAAGCTTGTTCCTCCCCAATTGTAAGGTAATGTCCAAGCGTGATCCCCTCTGAATTTTAATGCTCCTTGTACTAAGGAAACTCCATTAAGCGTGTAAATGGTACCGTTAGTAGTTGTCATGTCAGTATCGGTTACCCAAGCTCCCGGAGTAGCATCTCCAAATATACTTATCACTTGATAGTTTACTGGTGGAATCGTAATTGAATAGGCTCCAGTCGTTTTATTAAAAGTAATATTATAAATACCAGCAGTTGGTACAGGTATAGGACTAGCATCAACTACTGCTGTTCCTGCTGGAAAATCTGTTCCTCCCCAATTGTAAGGTAATGTCCAAGCATGATCCCCTCTAAATTTTAATGCCCCCGGTATTAAAGAAACGCCATTAAGAGTATAAATATTCCCTTCTGTAGTTGTCATGTCAGTATCGGTTACCCAAGCTCCCGGAGTTGCGTCTCCGAATATGCTTATGGTTTGAAATGAAAAACTATAAACACCAGTCGTTTTATTAAAAGTAATGTCATATTTACCTGCAGTTGTTACAGTTATAGGACTCGCATCAACTATTGCTGTTCCTGATGGAAAGCTTGTTCCTCCCCAATTGTAAGGTAATGTCCAAGCGTGATCCCCTCTAAATTTCAATGCGCCTGAAACCAAGTTAACTCCTTTCAGCGTGTAAGTTGTTCCATTGGTAGTTGTCATATCCGTATCGGTTACCCAAGCTCCCGGAGTTGCGTCACCAAAAATGCTTATTACTTGAAAGCTTACTGGCGAAACGATAAACGAATAAACACCTGTCGTTTTATTAAAAGTAATATCATAGTTACCTGCAGTTGGTATAGTTATAGGATTAGCATCAACTACTGCTGTACCTGAAGGAAAGCTTGTTCCTCCCCAATTGTAAGGTAATGTCCAAGCGTGATCTCCTCTGAATTTTAAAGCACCAGGAATCAGAGAAACTCCATTAAGGTTATAAATATTCCCGTCTGTAGTTGTCATATCCGTATCGGTTACCCAAGCTCCCGGAGTTGCGTCTCCGAATATGCTTATGACTTGAAATGCCAAATTGTGTTTTTCAATTGAAGTAAGCGGTGGTTTTTTTGCATTTGCAAAAGAAATTGTCAAAAGACAAATAATAAAAAAGAGTAATTTCTTTTTCATAGTTTTTGGTTTTTAAGTTAGTATTAGTGTTTTTTTTGGGTTCTGTTTAATAAACCATATTACAAAACAGGTGTATTTGCAATATGGTTTGTGTTTTATTCTTCAAATTAGATTTTTTTCAAATCCTTCATTTCTGAAGCATTCCCTTCTTTGATGCTGATGGCAGTACCTCCACCGGGAGCGATGTATTGTTTCAAAACACTTTTTGAAGTGACTATGATTTTTTGAACCGTATAATTTTGTGGTTTTTCGTTCCAACTGGCATCTTTAGCATCCGAGTAAACTGTTGCGGTGTATTTTTTACCTTTTGGAAGATAATCAAAAGCAATAGTTGCCGTTCTTGCGTTTTCATCAGTGATGCCACCCACGAACCATTCATTTTTACCTTTTGCTTTACGGGCAATAGTGATGTAATCTCCTGGCTCAGCTTCTAGGATATAACTATTGTCCCAATCTACTGCAACATCTTTTATAAACTGAAAAGCATCTGGAAAACGATTGTAATTGTCCGGAATGTCAGCTGCCATTTGTAACGGACTGTACATCGTCACATAATAGGCTAGTTGTTTTACCAAAGTAGTATTGACACGTTGGTTTCCACCAGTTTTGTAATAGGTAAGATCAGTTTGAAAAATACCGGGTGTATAATCCATTGGTCCGCCCATCAAGCGGGTAAATGGTAAAATAGTGGTGTGTTCCGGAGCTAATCCTCCCATGGCTTCAAACTCTGTTCCTCGGGCTGATTCTTGTGCAACCCAGTTTGGATAGGTACGGTTTAATCCCGTAGGACGTACCGCTTCGTGGCTGTCTATCATGATTTTATAATCAGCAGCGCGCTCTGCTACGTGGATGTAATGATTGACCATCCATTGTCCGTCATGATGTTCACCACGCGGAATAATTTTACCCACATAACCTGTTTTTACAGCATCATATCCATTGGCATTCATAAACTCAAAAGCACGGTCCAAACGACGTTCGTAGTTTGTTGCAGCTCCAGAAGTTTCGTGGTGCATGATAATCTTTACGCCTTTTGCGGCAGCGTATTCATGTACTGCTTTTACATCAAAATCAGGATAAGCAGTTGTGAAATCAAATACTTCTTCTTTCCAGTTGTTAATCCAATCTTCCCAACCTACATTCCAACCTTCGATAAGGATGGCATCAAAACCATTTTTTGCTGCAAAATCAATGTACTCTTTGGCATGTTCCGTTGTCGCTCCGTGTTTTCCATTTGGCGTAAGCTTAGTAAAATCCTGATTTAATTTTACATTATTCTCTTTTCCGTATGCCCAAGTACTTTTTCCAGCCACGAAATATTCCCACCAAATTCCAATGTATTTCACTGGTTTTATCCAAGAAACATCTTTGTAACTTGTAGGTTCGTTAAGGTTTAAGATTAGTTTTGAAGCCAAAATATCAGTGGCCTTATCACTTACCACAATCGTTCTCCAAGGCGTTTGAGCATCCGTTTGCATGTATCCTTTATTCCCGACAGCGTCCGGCGTAAGATGGCTGCTCATTTTGAAAGTCGTGGCATCCACGTTTAAAGACATGGCGGGGTAATTAATCAATGCCGCTTCGTGAATATTGATGTATAAGCCATCTGAAGATTTCATCATGGAAGGCGTTTGTACCGCCAAGTTTTTGATAGGAAATTGGGAATTAATTTCAACGGTAGCTTTTTTCATCAACGAAGGAATCTCCGAAATCTTTGATGTAGTGTAAGCATATTCATTTGTGTCATAATCTCCCGGAATCCAGAAAATTTTATGATCTCCTGCCAATTGAAATTCGGTACGCTCTTCTTTGATTACAAAATAATTCAAATCATTTTGTTTTGGAAATTCATATCTAAAGCCCAATCCATCGTTGAATAAACGAAACCGAATTCGGATGTAGCGGTTGTTGTTTTTGGCTTGCGCCAAAGTAACTAGCAGTTCGTTGTAATTATTACGAATCGTTTTTTGTTCGCCCATAACAGGATCCCAATTAACATCAACAGCCGTTTGGGTTGTTTTTGTAATAGAAAAGCCATCAATGAATGATGCTACATCTTTTGTTTCTATTCCTAAAGTACTGGGTTTGATAACCGGTTTTCCCTTGTACGTTAATTGGTATGAAGGTACTCCATTTTCTCTCAATTCAAATTTTAGAACAAGGTTCTTGTTAGGCGAATTGATTTCTTGCGCGAGCATCCATAATGGGCTTGCACAAACGAATAGAAATAACGCATGAAGACGTATTTTTTTAAGTCTAAAGTTCATATTTTTTTATTTTTTTTATTAATAAAGAGATGCTATTCTGGTTTTAATAGTGGTGCTTTAATTTAGATTTTAACTGTTTTTTGAATGCGCTGAATAGGTATGAATCGTTCTTGCGGAACTTTCACAGCGTTGCAGGAATGAACGTTAGTCCATCCTTAATAAATTGACGCAAAAGCACAAAGACACATAGGTTCGAAGTATTTTAAAAATTTAAATAAACTATCAAATTGCTTAAAAGCAAGAAAGTGATATGAATTAAATCTTTTGTGCCTTTGTGTTTTACGACAATAAAAATAGAATAGTGTTTTGGCTAACGAATGTTACCTAAAACTAATTTTCAGCATTAGTTTTTCAATACTTTATATTGAAACGGCAATAAGCTTATTTGAGTAGTTGCTGTTATTGCAGCACCGGTAAATCCATCTTTCCAAGTCATTTTAGATAATGAAACAGGAATAGTATAATTGACTGTTGAGGAAGTTAAGTTAGATAGCACAAAGACTTTTTCAGTAGCGGTTTCCATAGTGAATGCACTTACAGCATCACTACTATATCCTTTATAAGTTCCTTTTTTTAGCACATCGCTAGAATTTCTGAAAGCAATGATCTTCTTATATTCGGCTAGCATATCTAAATCGGCAGTACTCCAGTCAATAGGGGTACGGGTAAAATATTGGATTCTTTTATTGTATCCTACTTCTTGTCCGTTATAGATCATAGGTACTGAATTCATGTATGCTGCAACTACAAATGCTGCAATAGAACCTTTTTTTCCACCAAATAACTCTAACGGTGTGCCATCAGAAAGGTTGACATCGTGATTGGTTGTATACCTAACAATTCTATTTTCAGGATTATAATTGTTAGCATATTCGGTAGCATTCGAATCCTGTAAAGTAGTAGCAGATTTATTTTCTTTAAAAACTTTTTCCAAAGCACTGAAGAAGTTAAAGCCAAAAGTATAATCAAAACCTGCGGCAAATTGAGTCACTTTTGTTCCTTCTGCAAGCATTAATAGGTTTTGATTTTTCTTGATTTTTCTTAAAGCGGTAATGGCTTCTGTCCAAAAATTCTGAGGTACAAAATCAGCATAATCACATCTGAAACCATCTATGTTTGCGCTGTAAACCCAATAAGACATCGCATCAATCATCGCACTTCGCATTTCAGTATTAGTAAAATCTAACTGAGCGACATCATTATAATTTGTTCCTGGAGGAATAATAATATTTCCATTAGCATCTTTTTGATACCAATCTGGGTGAGCGGTAATCCAGGCATTATCCCATGAAGTATGGTTCGCAACCCAGTCCAATATAACTGCCATGTTTTTTTTGTGGGCTTCTTCGACCAAAACGCGTAGATCTTCCAAAGTTCCAAAATCTGTATTTACAGCTTTATAATCTTTAACAGCATAAGGAGATCCTAATCCACCTGCTGATCGAACTACTCCAACAGGATAAATAGGCATTAAATAAATAACATTAACCCCAAGCTCTTGAATAGCAGTTAGTTTTTCCTGAACTCCTTTTAGAGTTCCTGCCTGACTAAAAGCACGAATGTTTACTTGATAAATGACGGCATCTTCTTTTTTAGGCATTTTTTCAAACCGTGTTCCAAATTGTGGATAAGCCGGAGCTGGAGTTGACTCATTATCCGAAGAACTGCATGAAGCCAGTACCGAAGAAAAGATAAGTATAAAAACGATGTTGATATATAATTTCATTTTTTTGATTTTTAATAATAACCGTTATGAACTTAGAAATGGCTGCATCCCTCTTCTTTTTTCAAAAAAGAAGGCTGCTTTTTAAAATAACTAACTAAACCATTTTTATGCTAAACGAGTATTCTGTTTATTAGATTTTTGTGACTTTATAAGTAGCAGTAGCAGGATAAAGACCGGTTGTTGCATCTTTTTCTTGTATAGAAAACGTTACTTCATACGTACCGGCTTCACTTATATAATGAGCACCAGGATCGTCCAGATATACTTTACCCTCATTATTGTTTTTTGGACCATAATTTATTATCCAGGTGTTATTAAGCCTGAATTTTAAATTTCCAACTTTTAAAGCGCCTTTAAATTTCCATATTTTTAGTTGGTGGTCATAAGACATATTGGTAGAATTATCCCAACCTCCTTCAGTTGCATCCCCCACAACACCCCAAGAAAAAGGAGTAGCTGTCCATTTTGCAGTGTTTAGGTTTACAGTCATTTGATAGGAACCCGCTTTTACAATTTGAAAATCAGTATCACTACCATTAACGATATTTCCATTGACGTCAGCTCCGTAAAATTGACTCCAGCTTCTTTCATTGGTGAATTTAAATCCTAAACCTTGTGTTTCTGGAAAAGTCACATATCCTTGAAAAATACCGCTATCAATTGCTTTTAGTTCTGCAGCAGTATCTATATCCCATCCTTGGTAACTTCCCGGCATATAGATTGATCCAAACACCACTTTTTTAGCAAAAGGGGTTACCCTTAATTCTATAGGATTTGAATATATTTTTCTGTCCAAAGTTGATTCTACACGAACTACTATTTTTCCTGCAACATCAACTGGAAGGCCTAATTTAATAGCCATTTTATTAAGGTCACTTCCTGAAAAAGCTTTGCTTAATACATCTACTCCAACTTCAATACGAACTGCTTTAGACCAAGCTGTAGCTCCAATGGCATCTGCTGGAAGATCAAATTCCAACGCATACGTTACCGGTGCATTTACAGGAAATGTTACCGCAGGCCATGATAGGGTTAGCACAGATAGATTTTCATTTTCTGTAGAAATTACGATAGCGTTTGAAGAAGCCTCAATTGGACCTGAAAAATTCACTTCTTTTAAAGAGGTAAGTATGGCATCATTTTCACAGGATACACCAAGGAAAAGTAACGCGCAAATTACGAATAACTTGTTTATATATTTTTTCATAATAGTTCTATGTTTAGTAACCTGGATTTTGTTTTATTCCTTTGTTTGCATCCAATGCCGCTGTTGGTATTGGGAACAATTTTCTGTAATTAGCAGAAACACCTCTGAAATCATTTGCTAATAAGAATTTATCAAAACGAATCATATCTTGTCTTCTGTGTCCTTCCCAATTCAACTCAAATCCTCGCTCATTATAAACATCGTTTAATGTAGGATTTGCAGCTAATATCCCAAGTCCGGCACGTTGTCTGACAGGATCTATGAATGGTTTTGCAGCAGCGGCATTACCTAGTCTAACATTACATTCTGCTTTCATTAATAATACATCTGCATAACGATAGATAGGAAAATCATTTGATGCTCCACCACCATCCATAGGCGTAACAGGATAAAATTTAGTATTACGAACACCAGCTTGAGGTGCGGCACCGGGATTGTCTAATGACGCTACATCAATAGAATAATTTACACCCCCACCTTGGTCTCCATAACGGAATTGTTTTTTACGAATGTCTTTGTCATCGTATTTTATAAAGAAATCTTTAGGGACAATGGTACCATTCCATCCACTATAGCCAAATAAGTTATTGGCGTCCGGTCCGTTTAGGCTTCGAACCGTAAAAATATTACGGGATACTACATTTGCAGTAACAAACATGGCTAATATGGTCTCATCATCCGGAAGTACATCACCAAATAATTCATAGTATTTGTTTCCCATTGGACTGGAAGCATTAGCTGCACCGGAATGAAGTGAGAATCCACCACCACTTACTTTATCACAAGCCGCCAAACATTTTTCCCATTCTGGAGTACCACTATATACTCCGGCATTCAAATATACTTTGGCCAATAAAGTGTATCCGGCCCATTTATTAAATCTTCCGTAATAGTTTCCCCCTTTGGTAGCCGAAAGAGTTTCTACATTTTCGGTTAACTCTTTTACGATGAAATTATAAACCTCTTTACGGCTTGATTGTGGAATTTGGTCTACAGTTATATTATTATCCGTGTAGAAAGGAACATCTCCAAAATCATCTATCAATAAATAGTAGAAAAAGGCTCTCAATACTTTAGCTTCGGCAATTTTTGAAGGCTCAGCATTTGATTTTTCTAATTGGTTAACGGCTAAATTGGCATTGAAAATAGATTTGTACAACCATCTCCAAGTGTTGTTTATAAAAGAATCCGTTGGCAACCAATCGTGTTTGTATAAACGAGCAAAATCTAATTCCCAGTCACCGGTTGTTCTATGAGGAATAACTTGTTCATCCGAACTAAAGCAGTTTAAGTCATACCAACCTCTGTCTGCTCCAGCATATCCTACACCATCCCAATTCCCGCCAACTTGGGCGTAAACACTTGCCAATGCAACATCAGCTCCTTGCGCAGATCCGTAAAAGTCGTCTGCTGTATATTTATCATATACTTTTTCATCAACATTGGTACAACCAACAAGTAATAAGAAACTTAAGCTTCCTATTAACAATATATTTTTGATTTTCATTTTTCTTTTACTATTTAAATTTTACATTCAAACCAAAGGCAAAACTTCGGGTACGGGGATAAATACCATTATCGCCTCCAAAGCCATTACTACCACTCATATTTAATTCGGGATCAATTCCTGAATAGGGTGTAATCAACAGTAAATTATTTCCGGTAAGAGAAAGGCGAACAGATTCAATGTATTTGATCTTTTCAAAATGAAAATTGTAGCCAACAGTTACATTTTCTAATCGTAGAAAAGAACCATCTTCAAGCCATAAATCAGAACCATATTTAGAAGTGAATAATCCTAATGGAATGGCACTGTCTAGAATATTTGCTTTACCGATATTTTCTAAATAACTTAAGCTTGATCGCAAGCCGTTGTATATTTTGTTTCCTCCTGATCCTCTCCATAGCATAGAGGCATCTAAGTTTTTATATTGGAAAGTGGGGTTAAATGCATACGTATAAGTTGGTAAAGCAGAACCTTTTATCAAACGATCTGGACTTGTATTTCCTTGATCGATGATTCCATTTCCGTCAACATCAAGTACAGTTTCAGAATTTGCATTGTCTTTTCCGGTATGATGTAAGATGTTGAAAGTCCCAATAGGCTGTCCAGCTATCAAAAATGAACTTGGTCCCCAAGACACATTATCAGTATTTAACGGAACTCCGTTTATGCTACCGCTTAAGTTTAATACTTTGTTTCTCAATAAAGATACATTCCCGGCAAGTGTAAGTGTTGTGTTTTCTGTTTTTATCAAATCATATCCTAAGGCAACTTCCAGTCCTTTATTTAATAGACTTCCTACGTTAGCTTTTATTGTATTGAAAGGAAATGGAGGTTGTGGAACAGTATAATCAAATAAAAGATTATCAGTAGTTGCTGTAAAAACATCAACAGTTCCTCTGATTCTGTTATTTAAAAGAGCAAAATCTACTCCGATGTTGGTTTGTTTTTTTGTTTCCCAACGTAAATCTGCATTAGCATTTTGAGTCACATTGAAATTGGTAATTTGTTGACCTCCAAAATAAGTTACTCCAGATCCACCTACTAACGAAATAGAATTTTGTGGAAATAACCCTTGCTGGTTACCCGTAACACCATATCCTCCACGTAATTTTAACTCGCTGAAAATAGTTTGATTAGCCATAAAAGGCTCTTTGTCTATTTGCCAAGCTACCGAAGCTGATGGAAAATCTCCCCATTTATTATTTAAACCAAATACTGAAGAACCATCTCTTCTGATACTGGCCGTAAATAAATATCGGTTTAAAAAGGAGTAATTTATACGTCCTAAAAACGAAACTAAGGTTCTGTCGTTTTTATAAGAACTAATATCTCCTGGTTGTACTTTGGACAAATCACCCAATTGTAACGCATTATAAGTGGCAATATCATTTATAAAACCTTTGGCTTGTGCAAAATTACCTTGATAGGTTTGGTTTTGCCATTCGTATAATGCCAAAGCGTTTATGCTGTGGTCCCCAAATACTTTTTTATACGAAAGACTAATATTCATTAATCTTTCATTTTGTTTGTTGTTACTAATGTTAGCATATCCTTTTTGGTCCTTTGCATAGGCATTAGTCGATTCGGCAGGAAGATAATATCCATTTGTACTATTCGTTTTTCTCCAGCTTCCAAACCAACCTGCTGTTAAGCCTTTGTATAAATCTAAATCAGCTTTAAAACTTCCAAATAAATTATCATATTGTCCTTGATTAGTAACAGTTTGTGCTGCGGCATAAGGATTTAGGTATTGAAAAATATTTGGATCTGTAAAATAACTTCCATCAGTATTGTAAACAGGATCTGTAGGACGCATCACATAAGCATTTGTAATTAAATTAGATGTAAATGCTGCTCTTCCGATGCTTCCAATACTATTAGTTGCATTGGTAACTCCACTGTTAAGATTGAAAGTCAATTTTAATTTATCATCCATCGCCGATTGGGTGGCTTGAATTCTACCGATATATTTTTGATTACTGGTATTGATAACAACTCCATCTTGTAAAATAGCACTTATCGAAGCTCTGTAACTAAATTTATCTGTTCCGCCACCAAAAGATAACGTATGTGTTTGCGTAGCGCCACTTTTTGTAAGAATACCATACCAATCCGTATCTGAGCCATGATTAGCCGAAGCAGGAACTCCAACTAATTGCGCTTGTTGCCACCATTGATCAGCATTCAGCATGTCTAGTTTTCTAGGTATATAATCGACAGCCATTGAGCTAGAATATTCCACAGATGTTTTTCCTGCTTTATTTTTCTTAGTACTAACAATAATTACACCTGCAGCACCTCTTGAACCATAAACGGCAGTGGCAGAAGCATCTTTTAATATGTCCATCGAGGCAATTTCACTTGGGGGAATTTGGTTTAATAAATCCATATTTCCTTGAACACCATCCACAACAACTAAAGGATCATTCCCACCAATTAAAGAAGATATTCCACGAATTCTTACACTTGGTGCCGTACCTGGCTCACTACCCGTTTGGGTAATATTTACCCCGGCCATTTTCCCGGAAATTAATTGTAGTGGGTTGACAACCGCACCTTGATTCATGTCTTTGGCAGCAATCGAAGAAACTGCACCTGTAACATCTTTTCTGGTAGAAGATCCATAACCTATCAATACAACTTCTTGTAAAGTAGTTGTTTCTGGGAAAAGTTGAATAATGCTATTGTCTTGATTTGCAGAAACTCTTCTTTGTTTATATCCTATATATGATATCAGAAGCATAGCATCACTGTCTTCAACGGTTATTTCAAAATTTCCGTTAGCATCAGTAATAACTCCTTTTTTTGTTTTTTCTTCAATGATGGATGCGCCGGGAAGGGGCATCCCATTTTCATCAGATACTTTACCTTTGATGGTCTTTTTTAGATAAAACTTCTCATCTGTTTTTTCAATAAGAGGTTTTTTTAAAATAATTTGAGTATCCCGAACTTTAAAATCCGTACCAGTTCCTTTGAATAGTTTCTCTAAAACTACATCAATTGTTTGGTCCTTTACACGGATAGAAATGATACGATTTAAATCAATATCATTCATTTTATAAATAAATCGAAAATCTGTTTTTTGCTCAATGGTTTCGATAACCGTTTCCACGGTTGTGTTGTTTAATTCTAAACTTACTTTTGTTTTTTGGGCATAAGTATTGGCTCGGATATTAAACATGGCCACCAAAAGAAGGAGAGTAGTTAGTTTCAATTTTAGGTTATTTTGGAACAATGGGAATTGTATCCCACTATTCTTTGGTTTTTTTTTCATAATTTTGTAAATAGATTGTATTTAATCAGTTAGGTTCAATCACTTATTCAATCGGAAATTGTTCGCAGCTCTTTCCGATTTTTTTATGCTTCAATAGTTAACTCGTCATTTTTCATTGATTTTTAAGGGTTATTTAATAAGTATCTCATTGTTTTTTATGGTGTAATTAATACCGTGAACATCATTAAAGTAACTCAGTACTTTTTCTATTGGTTCATCACCAAAACTGGCATAAAATTTCTCATTAGCCAATTTCTTGTTTTGGTTAACAATTGTAACATTGTAGCGTCTTTCCAGTTTTTTGGTTATATCGTTAAAAGTCATGTTCTTAAATGTCAATCGCCCTTCCATCCATGAAGTATAAACATAGGTAATAACAGGTTTTGTTTCAATATGATTGTCTTTCTTGTTAAAACTACCTTTGTATCCGGGTTTAAGAACGGTGTTTTTATTGGCATCAAATTTTTCATTTGCAGTATACAACCCTACTGAACCTTCTACTAAAACTACATCGGTTAAATTATCTTCAGGATAGCTGGAAACATTAAAATGAGTTCCCAAAACACGAATGTTCAAATTATCTGCATTGACTATAAAAGGGTGTTTTTTATCTTTTGTCACATCAAAAAAAGCTTCTCCATCCAGAAAAACTTGTCTGTTTTCACCGGCAATAAATCGTACCGGATATTTAAGTGTGGTTCCTGAGTTCAGATGTACAATTGTTCCGTCAGATAATTCCAATTCAAATCGTTTTCCGTATGGAATCTTGATGGTATTGTAAACTAGTTTTTCTAAAGGGGTTTCAGTATCGTAGGCAATTTTATTTCCATTATGATTAGCTACAATATTTCCTTCCGAGTCGGTTACTTGGGATTTATTACCGGCTGAAATAATTTGAACATCACCGTTTGCTAATTGCAAAGTGATATCATTGCTATTTATAATTAGATCATTTTTTTGTTTGAAAAAACCGTGTTGATAAGACCAACCAATGGATAACAAAACAATAATCGATGCTGCAACAGAAATGTATTTGAACATTGGAAACTTTTTGGTTTCAATCGCTGTTGATTCCGTTTCTTTCGCGCTAATTAATATTTTAGAAAATATTTTATCTGCAGTCGCTTCATCCATTTCTGGAATTTCATCTACTAGTATTTTTATGTCTTCAACTGTTGGAAAATCAGTAGTAAGTTTGTTTTTTCTGTAATAGTCAACAACTTCATTACTTTCTTCCAAATTGCATTGGTTTAAAATAAATTTATGAAGTAATTTTTGTGTTTCTGAATTTTCATTCATTTCGAATTGGGTTTTTTGATCCTGTACTATATAATACAGTTGAAGTGGATTTGACTACTACTCAAACGTTATAATTTTTTTAATTTTAACATAAAATAATTTCAAACAAATAGCTGTAATACTTGTCATCCCTTGTTATTACTGATATTGTTTGATTTTTATGAAATAATTTTTTTTTAAAAAAACCAAAAAAAATCACCCATAAAGAGTGATTGAGGTCTTAATTTTTTAATTTGATTTATAAGATGCCATCATGGTCCTTAAAAAAAATCCGCATTGATTCCAGTGCTTTACTCATTTGGCTTTTTACTGTATTTACAGAAATGCCTAATTCATGGCTGATTTCTTCGTAGGTTTTACCTTGTTTACGTGACATTTTAAAAATAAGCTTGCGTTTGGGAGGCAGTTGCTTGATGGCTTGTTTTTTTAGTCTTTTGCAATCGGCTTCTCGAATGGAATAATCACCCTGATCATGAGATTTTTGAATTTTGTAGAAAATCTCTTCTTTTAGAAGTACATCATTGGCGGCTTTATTCAAAAAATTAAAGGCTTGATTTCTGGCAATGGTGAACAAATAGGATTTAAAGGATTGCTCTAAATTCAAGTTTTCTCGATGCAACCAAACTTTCAAAAATACTTCCTGAACATTTTCTTCAGCTAATTCTTTTGACTTCAGAATACTTATGCTATAGCCATAAATATCTTGGTAATAGAAATCAAAAAGGGAACGAAATGCTTTTTCGTTGTGATTTTTGAGTTCACTAATCAATAATTGTTCGCTAAAGTTTTTTGTTTCTGACATTAATTTGGATACCCTTTATTTTTTTGGGATTATAATAAGACACTCTCAATTCTAGCCTCTTAATTGCCTGATGAATTAGCAAATATATAAAAATATTATTCGCATCGATTCCTTTGAGTAAAAAACGGGTTTTAATTTGCTTGCAAAACTTTATAGATAAGTAGAGTGTGGTTTGAATAAAAAACAGAATTCCGTTTAATTCAAAAATAAAATTTATAATAAAAAAACTTCCAGTCTTCAAAAAAGGCTGGAAGCTTTAAAATATAGAATAAGAAATATTAATTCTTTAAATCTTTAATTACTTTAAAAGCGACATCTACTTCATTTTCGCTTACTAAAATTGTAAACTCATTTGAAGTCGAAATTACTTCATTGATGATAATTCCTTCCCAAGCCAAACGTTGGAAGATAAAATAGTAAATACCAGGAACAACGATGTTTTCTTTAGGTAATTTTACGGTTATCGAAGCCAGATTATCCAGTTTTTGAATCAATTTTTCGTTGGCAAAATGTTTGTCAACCAAATGGTTTATCGTATTACTTACCACGATATTAGTTTCATTTACGCCTCTTGATGAGGTATAAAAAATATCTGGGAAAGCATTCAAATCGGTGATTAGTTCCGCTTGTTTGTTTAAAACGGTATCTGATGCTGCAAAAGTATAATCGGTTAGTTCAGAGCGAACTGTGATCTCTCCGATGTTCTTTATTACTTTATTTATTTTATGATTTAATCTAAAATCCAACTCTTCTGTAAGTCTTTTTAGAGACATAACTACCGCACCTTGTTTTACTTCTTTACCAAATTCAGATTCTAATTCAGTCATTATATTCCGTGATAAGGAAGTCAAATTAATGATTCCAAGAGATAAAGCATTCAATAGAAAAGGCTTTGTTTTGATGTAATTTTCTACAATGGATGAAACAGTTTTCATAATTGGTTAGGTGTTTTTACGTAGTTTTTACTTAGTTAGAGTGTCAAAAATCTCTGCAAAGATAGATAAAAAACAATTTGTTACAAATATAACATTGATTTTTTTTGTTAAAAATGATAAAAAGCATCTATAAGGTGTTCAATTACAAAAGATTTGCCTTCTTTATGGATGGCAATAATGTCAAAACGGACTTCAATGTCCAGATCTTTTTTACTTAAGTAAGCATCTACAGCCTTTACCAAAAGCTGTATTTTTTTTTGTTTTACAAAATCTTGTGGTAAACCAAACTCGAGAGATGAACGGGTTTTTACTTCAACAACAGCAAGTGTATTTTCTTTTTGGGCAAGAATGTCAACTTCAGCTTTTTGAAAAGTCCAATTGGTTTCCAGAATGATATAGCCTTCTTTTTGAAGGTATTCTACAGCCATTTCTTCTCCAATTTTCCCCAGTTCGTTATGTTCAGCCATGAAAATAGTAGTCAGTGTTCAGTCGCAGTATTCAGTTCGTAAACATCTGCAATTAAAAATCAATTTTTTTACTCAAAAACTACGTTACTGGAATTTTTATCCAAATGCAGCGTCACTTTACTCCCTAAAATCAATGCTCTGTTATCATGAATATGTCCCGCCGGGAAATTATAAATAACAGGAATATTATATTTTTTAGTGACATCCTCTATTATTTCAAGGGCGTTTTTCCCCCAAGGAATATCATTATCTTTCATTTTTGACATCGAACCAACAATAATTCCCTTTATACTTTCTAAACAGCCGTTACGTTTTAGATTGATCATCATACGATCGATATGATATAAATATTCATCTAAATCTTCGATAAACAGTATTTTATCGGTGCAATCTATCGCTGATTTTGAGCCAAATAAACTATATAAAATAGATAAATTCCCACCAACCAATTCACCGGAAGCATCACCCAATCGGTTCATCATATTTGGTTCAATTGTATATTTTAATGATTCCCCAAACATCGCAATTCGTAAAGTTTCAATAGCTTCAGGAGTTGCTTTTGGAATACTGATGGGCATAATGCCATGAATAGATTTGAAACCCATTGTATTCAAATGATTGTGTAAAACGGTGACATCGCTAAAACCAATAATCCATTTTGGGTGCTGTTTAAATTTGGTGAAATCCAATAAATCGATCATTCTTACCGTACCATAACCACCGCGAACGCACCAAATTGCTTTGATGTTTGGATTGTCTAGCTGTTCTTGGAAATCAGCGGCACGTTGTTCATCCGTACCCGCCAATTGATTATCATCTAAACCAATACTTTTTCCAATAACCACTTCCAGTCCCCAACTGTGCAATAAATCTATTGCAGGTTTCAAGTTGTCGTCTATGTTTTTTCTGGCTGTTGCCAATATGGCTATCGTGTCTCCTTTTTGTAAAATTGGTGGTGTAATCATTAGTGTGTTAGCTTGAGAATTGAAAGATTGGAAAACAAAAATAAGAATTAGGAATTTATATAAAATAAAATCTCTGTTTATAAAATAAAATCGGGTAGCATGCATATCTGTTGCTTTTTTCTAAAACAAATATAGACAATTACAAAATAGTTTTAAGTTGCATCTTCAAATGACTATTTTTACAATAAACGTTTCAATAAGAATCCATATTTATGATTGAAAATAAATTTATACGTATTAGAATTCCCCGCCTGATTCCGTTATTGTTTTTATTTCTTCCGCTAACAAAATCGGTTGCTCAGCAAAAGAATTATGTGATTCATACTGTTGCATTCTATAATTTCGAAAATCTTTTTGATACGATAAATGATCTTAAAACGAATGATGATGAATGGACGCCAGCAGGAGCGGAACGATGGACGTCAAAAAAGTACCATCATAAACTGGAAAACATGGCAAGGGTTCTATCCGAAATTGGTTCTGCCGAAAATTCAGATTCGCCTACCTTTATTGCTGGCTCCGAAATTGAAAACAGGGATGTTCTGGAAGATTTAATTAAGCAGCCCAAATTGATCGGTAAAGATTACGGAATAGTACATTTTGACTCACCAGATAAAAGAGGAATAGACGTGGCTTTATTATATCAAAAAAAACAGTTTCAGCCTACAACCTATAGCAACATTCCTTTGTATGTTTACAAAAATAACCTAAAAACGGCAGCGATTTTAAAAACAGAATCCGATGAAAAAACCGATGATATTTTACAAATAAGCACACAAAATAATCGGTTATATACCAGAGACCAACTCTTGGTAACCGGCTTTCTGGATGGTGAAGAGATTAATATAATTGTCAATCACTGGCCATCGCGTTCTGGCGGAGAGAAAAAATCAAGTCCGTTTAGGGAAGCTGCGGGCGCATTAAACAGAAAGATTATTGATTCCCTGCAAAGAATAAACCCAAATGCTAAAGTGATTACATTGGGGGATCTAAATGATGGACCTTATAATAAAAGCGTGAAAGTGGCGCTTGGCGCAAAAGCTAAAAAGACCGAAGTTTCACCACTTGGAATTTACAATCCATTCGAAGAAATGGCCAAAAACGGGATGGGAACTCTCGCTCATCGCGACGCTTGGGATATTTTTGACCAAATCATGGTTTCACAATCCCTGTTAAAACCGGATTATTCCTCTTTTCGCTATTGGAAAGCAGGAATTTACAACAAATCATTTCTCATACAAACCAGCGGTCAATACAAAGGATATCCGCTACGGCATTCTGCAACCGAAATAGGATTTAGCGATCATTTTCCAGTCTATATTTATTTAATCAAAGAAAAACATTAGCGTTTTTTATTTCATAACTTTACATTTAAATTAAAAAAAATGGCAATAGCAAAACCTTTCAACCTCAATAAATGGATAGACGAAAACCGTCATCTGCTGAAACCACCAGTTGGCAATAGAAATTTGTATAGAGAATCCGGTGATTATATCGTGATGATTGTTGCGGGGCCAAACGCCCGAAAAGACTATCATTATAACGAAACCGAAGAATTATTTTACCAACTAGAAGGATCCATCAAAGTAATTATTCAGGATGATGGCGAGCGCAAAGAAATGGAACTTCATGCCGGCGATATGTATCTTCATCCTGCGAAGGTTCCGCATTCTCCAGTTCGTTCGGAGGGTTCAATAGGTTTAGTGATCGAAAGAAAAAGAGTTGGAAAAGGTTTTACGGATGGATTGATTTGGTTTTGCGATACTTGCAATCATAAATTGCATGAAGTCTATTTTGAACTGCATAATATCGAAAAAGATTTTCTACCACATTTCGAACATTTCTATAATTCAGAAAAGTTGAGAACCTGCGAAAAATGTGGAACTGTAATGGAAACCGACCCTAGATTTGTTGCCCAAAAATAATTTTCAGGAGCTATTTCCCGCTGTACGTTATATCTTTCTAGTCCTGAACTTGTTTCAGGATCCCGAAACAAGTTCAGGACTAGAAAGGATGCCACTTTCATCGGGGCTAAAACCGGATGCCAGATAATTTTGTCCAGCAAACGAAGGAAAAAATTCTCTTGCGATTACTGTTTTATGAGTGTTTTTAAAAGGACATATTTTACAAAAAATAATTTAGCTGTAAAATAATATATTAAAGAACCAATCTTTAATATTTCAGCTTAAAATAATATATTTGTAAAAAAAAATATAACAATTTTTAATAAAAAAGTTACAATGATAACAATAGCAAATCGATTCGGAATAAAAGAAGCCCTTGAACAATTAGGAATTGTAGCCATAAATGAAGGAACATCAACCGGAGCAGACAATTTTGCAAACGGAAAAATAATCGAAAGCTACTCTCCGGCAGACGGAACTCTAATAGGAAAAGTGAGAACTTCATCTAAAGAAGATTATGAAAAAGCGATGCAAAAAGCTTCGGCAGCTTTTCTGGAATGGCGCATGGTTCCGGCTCCTAAAAGAGGTGATATCGTTCGTCAGATGGGAGATGAATTAAGAAAATTTAAAGAACCTCTGGGGAAACTTGTTTCTTATGAAATGGGAAAAAGCCTTCAGGAAGGATATGGTGAGGTTCAGGAAATGATTGATATCTGTGATTTTGCAGTGGGTTTATCCCGCCAGTTGTATGGATTGACAATGCATTCTGAACGTCCAATGCACCGAATGTACGAGCAATATCATCCAATAGGAACTGTTGGAATTATTTCGGCGTTTAACTTTCCGGTAGCTGTTTGGAGCTGGAACGCAATGATAGCTTGGGTTTGTGGTGATGTTGCGATTTGGAAACCAAGTTCAAAAACCCCTTTATGCGGTGTTGCATGTCAGAATATTATAAAAAGTGTTTTAGAAAGAAATAATGTTCCCGAAGGAGTGAGTTGCTTAGTAACAGGAAATGAATCTGGGGATTTAATTAATAATGATAAAAGAATTACGTTAGTATCTTTTACAGGATCAACAAGAATTGGGCGTCACGTATCAAAAACAGTTGCAGAACGTTTTGGAAATACAATCCTGGAACTGGGAGGAAACAATGCGATTATCGTTTCGGAGCATGCGGATATCAGTATGGTATTAGTTGGAGCGGTTTTTGGAGCAGTAGGAACAGCGGGACAACGTTGTACATCAACCAGACGCTTAATTATTCACGAAAGTGTATATGACAAAACCATAAGCGTATTGAAAAGTGCATACGGTCAATTGCAAATTGGAAATCCATTAGATGAAAATAATCATGTTGGGCCACTTATTGACAAAGGAGCCGTTCAGGATTATTTGGATGCGATTGAAAAAGCAAAACTAGAAGGTGGAAAAATCATTGTGGAAGGCGGATTAGTGGAAGGCGAAGGATACGAAAGTGGTTGCTACGTAAAACCATGTATTATTGAAGCCGAAAATCATTTTGATATCGTTCAAACGGAGACTTTCGCTCCCATTTTATACGTAATGAAATACAGTACAATTGAAGAAGCGATTGCATTACAAAACGGAGTTCCGCAAGGACTTTCTTCTTCTATTTTCACGAATAGCATGAGAGAAATGGAATTGTTTCTTTCTCAATCTGGTTCTGATTGCGGAATTGCTAATGTAAATATTGGTACTTCAGGAGCAGAAATTGGCGGTGCTTTTGGTGGTGAAAAAGAAACTGGTGGCGGACGTGAGTCGGGATCTGATGCTTGGAAAGCCTACATGCGAAGACAAACTAACACAATCAACTACGGTGCAAAACTGCCATTGGCACAAGGAATAAGATTTGATTTGTAGCATAGCATAACAAAACTAGCTTAAACTAAAAAAGACAATTTGAAAGTTAAATTTCAAATTGTCTTTTTTTATTAAGAATTGCTAAGCGAACTCAACTAAAAATCTTTTATTTTTTCGGTTAAAACCGTTCTACATGTTAAACGAAGCACCAATATTAAAAGTAAATTGGTTGTTTAAATGATTAAAAGTTTCAGAATTACTATTGTATTTTGCTATAGGAAAACCAGCTTCAGAATAAATACCAAAACCTTCCGAAAAGAAATAGCGCATGCCAACATGTCCACCAAAGTTTCTAAGTCCCAAATTCAAACCTGGATAAACATCTAATTTCTCATCTATTTTTAGCACGTTTCCTAGATTGGCATTAATTCTAAATTTAGCATCAAAACGATCTTTGAATTCTGGTTTTTCACCTAGAACTTCATTAACGCCCAGTAAATAAGACCCAACAAATCCATAAGATAAGTTTTCGCCAATTCCAAAATCACTAGATATTTGAATTCCAGTTCCGCCATCTTGAATATTAGCGCCTACATTAAATTTTGCATCACCCTTTCCTGTAAAAGCCTGTGCGTTTATCAAACTAAATGACAGCAATAATGCCAATGTAATAATCTTTTTCATACTCTTGAAATTTAATAATTTCTTGCAAAAATAGTTTTTTTAAACTAATTCCTACCTTTTTCATTTGGATATAAAGTCATCAAAGGTTCACTTTGCCAGTATTCTTTTGTGTCAACATCCATAATAGTTAAAGGACCTTTGAAAGCAGCACCAGTATCTAAATTCCAAACGCAGGCCATCTGAACCGGAATTGTTTTACCAATTCGAGAAACGGGTGTGTGGCCAATATAAATTTCATTGTATAATGTAAATCGTTTTGGATAAAATAAATCATTAGATTTTATGGTTTTATCCAATGCCAAAGCAGTTTCCCATAAGGTTCTGTCCCAATAAAAAAGTCCAGGAAAATATTCAAAATTAACACCATTCATATTCGTAAAGCCAGCGTGAACAAACAAACGGTTTTGTTCATCAAGATGAAAATTTTCCAATGACTGAAGGAATTCAATATGATTTTGCTTGGTTTCTGCATCGACTGTTTCATAGGCAATAACCGTTGCTTCGCCTCCGTGCTTGTACCACATGAGATTGTCGGTACTTTTATTAAGCCATTCCAGCAATAAATCATCATGATTCCCGCGAATACAAATACAGGTTTGTTTCTTTTGTAATTCAATTAAATAATCAATTACCTGTGGGGACTGGCTCCAGCCATCAACATAATCTCCCAGAAAGATTAAAGTGTCTTTTATAGTTACATTGGCTCTTTCCATAATTTGGTGCAGCGCATGTAAACCACCATGTATATCGCCTATCACGAGTGTTCTCATTTCTTGTAGTCTCAATTAATTTGTATCCAAAAATAGCAGAAAAGCATTTTTGAACTCATAAAAATAGGTAAAAGAGTTAGGAAGAAAGAATTTTTAGACAATTTTTTTGATTTCAATCATGAATACTATTTTGAAAGGCAATTTTTAAGTTATTTATGGCTTTTTCAAAAGTTGTGTTGTACGTAAAGCTGTTCGAATGGTTCTATATAGCGACTGCCCTCTGCGATTGTATCCGGCTCAGGACAGCTAGGATTCATACTTATTATTTCGAAGTTAATTTGGAAGAAAAAACTTTAAACGCTTATACAAATCACTATTTCAGTACAACAAAAAAATCACTGTTTTTGGTGATAGCTTGATAAAATATTTTAGGTTATTTTTACAAAAACTTTAAAACGTATAAGATGAATGCAGTTTTCGCTTTGTTGCTTCTATTGACCGGTTTTGTATGTCAAGTAATAAATGAATTCCTAGTTTGGTTAACGGCTTTGTGGTCTTAAAACTATCTAGAGGAATAATTTATTTCTGCTTTTCACTGCACATCATATTTCATCTTTCTCAAAATGCGTAACGCTTCTTTAAAGGACAAATACACTTGTGTGAAAGGCTTCAAAAGTAGTTTCGCATCAATCAGTTTTTGTTTGGCTTCTTCAAAACCGTTGAGGTAACAAATCATGAAGGTCGAGGGTAAGTTCTCTAAATCTTTTTGTTCTCTTTCGGATAATGAGAGTCCTTTTTGGAGTTTTTTTAGTAAAGAAATATTGGTGTTATAAATATGAAATAACATTTTTTTATTGAATTCCGGTGGCTGAAAAAGCATTTCTCTTTCAATTTTGTAATAGCCATTATCATGAAAATGGATGGTTTGTTTTTCTAAAGGATAATAACTCGTTTTATCATTCAAACCCAAGGGGACATACTCGATAATCGTAAAAGTATCTTCGTCAAAAGTGATCTCCACAACATCCTGAGCCGAGTAAAACAGCTTGATTTGTTCGTTTATAAGTTCAATATCTACCCGAGATAAATACGTTTTATCACGCGATTTTTTGGCAATTCCGGCCCAGCAAATCACAAATAGTTCCTTGAAAACTTTATATTTTGGCGACATGTCTTTGTGCCTGAAATTCATAAAATCAATCACGCCATCAAGTGTGTATTCGATGCTGTTCCTTGAATTATTTTCAATGCCAATAACGGTTTCTGTGTTTTGGTAATTTTTTTCGATTTCGCCTTCGATTGGCATCGTATTACTGCCGCGTCGTATAAAAACTGAATTGGCAGGAATGGTATGAATTCCTTTTTTGAAATGGGATGTTTTGCTTTTTGGTTTGATGGTTACTAAGCCTATCACTTTATCTTTTGGTAAATTAGGAAACGGCACATTTTCGTACTGAATTTTCGGTGGATTTTCCAGATATGCATTCACTAAATTCTGAATTCGGCTATCGTCAAAGAAATCATCGCCAACAATAGTATTGTCTTGGTCTTCAACGCCTACAACAATATAGGAATTGTTAGTAGGATTTGAATTGGATAAAGCACAAATGTGTTTCAAAAACTTGGCTTTTCCCTCTCGGGTATGCAAATTCAACTGCCGTTTTTTGTCATAAAAACTGCTCTCATCATTGTGAGCGAGAAGGTTTTTAATAAGAATGCGTTTGTTGATCATTTGCAATTATTTATTTTTTACTTTTTATTGTTAGACTATTCAATTTCAAAAGCTTTTCCAAAATCGAACAGTCTAATTGTCTAAAGATCTATTTAAAATAGTCGGAGAAGCTTGTGCGGTTGGGAATACAATCAGATCGGCAATATTTACATGATAAGGTCGGGAAACTACAAAATGAATGATGTCAGCAATATCCTCAGGTTGTAAGGCTTTAAAACCTTTATAAACATTAGCGGCTTTGGCTGCATCACCTTTAAAACGCACTTCACTAAATTCCGTTTCTACTGCTCCGGGATGAATGGCGCCTACACGGATTCCATAAGGATTCAAGTCCATGCGCATAGCTTGGTTCAGGGCGTCAACAGCGTGTTTTGAAGCGCAATATACATTTCCGTTTAGATACACTTCTTTTCCTGCTATAGAACCAATGTTGATAATATGACCTGATTTTTGTTCAATCATTCGCGGAATTATAGCTTTCGAAACATACAACAGCCCTTTTACGTTGATGTCAATCATTGCATCCCAATCGTCTAAATTTCCATTTTGGATAGCATCCAAACCGTGCGCATTTCCCGCATTATTAATTAAAACATCAATTTTAGAAAATGCTTCCGGCAAAGAATTGATATTTTCAAAAACGGCCTTTTTATCCCGAACATCAAATGATAAAGTATGGATTTCAGTAAATTCCGAAAGTTCTTTTGCAAGTGCTGTCGATCGGGCTTCACGGCGTCCACAAAGAATGATTTTATAATTGTTTTTGGCTAATATTTGTGCTGTTGCTTTACCAATTCCGCTGGTTGCACCAGTTACTAAAGCTATTTTACTCATGGGGTTTTTATGTTTTTTCAATCATCTGTTTTTTATTCACCGCAATCTGAAACCTGATTAAGGTACGTTTTTTCCCATGCTTTCTGACCAAATGGCAAACCAATCTTCTTTTTCCAATTCTAATTCTACCGCTTTCATCAACGCTTGAATTCTTGCGACATTAACCGTTCCGGCAATAGGAATTACTTTGGCAGGATGTTTTAAAATCCAGGAAAGTAAAATCGTATCAGAACCCAAATGGTATTTTGAAACCAATGTTGCCAATAATTTTTTTAGTCTATGGGTTTGTGGAATATCTTCTCTAAATACACATCCCAACGGATTCCATGACATAGGACGAATGTTGTTCGTTTGCATATAATCAAAGCTTCCGTCAAGCATTGGTTCGAAGTTGGTAGCCGAAAATTGCACTTGATTATAACTGATTTCCGTTTTCTGACGAATCAATTCAGTCTGAGAACTGGTAAAATTAGAGAGACCAAAATCGATAACTTTCCCATCCGATTTTAGTTTCAAAACCGCTTCGGCAATTTCATCGGCTTGCATCAAAGGACTTGGTCTGTGCAATAAAAACACATCCAGATAATCCGTGTGTAAATTTTTTAAGGAATTTTCAACGGACCAAATAATATGGTTTTTCGAATAATCATAATGTTTTATGGTGTTTTTACGGTTTTCCGTCACCATTTGGATACCACATTTGGATATCAGTTGTATTTTTTCTCGGGCTATTTTACTGGAAGCAAACGCTTTTCCAAAATCAGATTCGGTGGTGTAATCGCCATATATATCGGCATGATCAAAAGAGGTTATTTTGTTTTCTAAACAGATATTAATCATGTTTTCCATTTCTTTGGTATTGAGATTTTTATCCCAAATTCCCCAATTCATGACACCAGCAACAATAGGTGATAATTTTGTTTTACTCATGGTTTTTATTTTTTATTGAAATTCGTAAATCCTCGAATTCAAAGCATATTTTTCAAAGTTCTTAAAAATAGGTAAATTGTATCATAATTCGTCCTTAAAATTAAGGGTTTGGTCGAAGTTTTAACCATTTTTTAACATCTTACGTCTAAAAAAAAATTCAATTTGCACCATCAAAACGAAGGCATTAAATTCAAGGTTTTAAAAATAATAAAATGGAAGAAAATACAGCGACTTTAGACATTAGAGCAATCAATGAAAAAATTGAAAGAGAGAGTGCTTTTATAGACCTTCTCACAATGGAAATGAACAAGGTTATTGTGGGTCAGAAGCACATGGTGGAGCGTTTATTAATTGGACTTTTGGGTCAGGGACACATTTTGTTAGAAGGAGTTCCCGGATTAGCAAAAACATTAGCGATAAATACTCTTTCACAAGCTGTTCAAGGATCTTTCAGTAGAATACAATTTACTCCTGATTTATTGCCTGCCGATGTTGTTGGGACAATGATTTACAACATCAAACAAAATGAATTTTCGATAAAAAAAGGTCCTATTTTCGCTAATTTCGTCCTTGCCGATGAGATTAATCGTGCGCCAGCCAAAGTACAATCAGCATTGTTAGAAGCCATGCAGGAAAAGCAAGTGACTATTGGCGATACTACTTTCAAACTGGACAGACCGTTTCTAGTTTTAGCTACTCAAAATCCAATTGAGCAAGAAGGAACGTACCAACTGCCAGAGGCGCAGGTCGATCGTTTCATGTTGAAAACGGTTATTGATTATCCAAAAATGGAAGACGAGCGTTTGGTAATTCGCCAAAACCTAAAAGGAAGTTACGAAAAAGTAAATGCTGTAGTTTCAGTGGAACAAATTTTACGCGCTCAAGAAGCGGTTCGTGAAGTTTACATGGATGAAAAAATAGAGAAGTACATCCTTGATATCATTTTTGCCACACGTTACCCGGAGAAATATAAATTAGCTGATTTGAAACCATTAATCAGTTTTGGAGCGTCGCCACGTGGAAGTATCAATTTGGCGAATGCCGCAAAATGTTACGCCTTTATTAAACGTCGCGGATATGTAATTCCAGAAGATGTTCGTGCTGTAGTTCATGATGTATTGCGTCACAGAATAGGAATTACCTATGAAGCCGAAGCCGAAAATATTACTTCGGTTGATATCATTAACAAAATAATAAACGAAGTAGAAGTACCTTAAAGTTTGTTTAATGTTTAAAGTTTCAAGTTGTTGGATTACGAACTTGGAACGTTAAACGTTTAAACTTTAAACAAATTAAAAATGGATACAAAAGAGCTTTTAAAAAAAGTACGAAAAATAGAAATTAAAACCCGAAGATTGAGCGATCACATCTTTTCGGGAGAATATCACACCTCTTTCAAAGGACGTGGAATGACGTTCAGCGAAGTGCGCCAATACCAATACGGTGATGATATACGCGCTATTGATTGGAATGTAACCGCACGTTATAACGAAGCACACGTAAAGGTTTTTGAGGAAGAGCGCGAATTGACCATGATGTTAATGGTTGATATTTCGGGTTCGGAAAGTTTTGGTTCGAAAAACCAATTCAAAAAGGATATTGTGACGGAGATTGCTGCGACAATGGCTTTTTCAGCAACTCAAAACAATGATAAAATAGGTTTGATTTTGTTTTCAGATGAAATCGAATTGTATATTCCACCTAAAAAAGGAAGATCACACGTGCTGCGTATTATCAGAGAATTGATAGAATTTCAACCTAAAAGTCGTAAAACAGATATTGCCCAAGCCTTGAAATTTTTATCGGGAACCCAGAAAAAGAAAGCAATCGTGTTTGTGATTTCCGATTTCATGTCGGAAGATTACGAACAAACATTGAAAATAGCTTCCAAGAAACACGATATAACGGGCATTCGCGTGTACGATATTCGAGAAGAAAAAATGCCGAATTTAGGTATGGTTTCCATGCTTGATGCTGAAACAGGAGCAATCGAACTAATAAATACGGGTTCAAAATCGGTGCGAATGAATTATGAGAAACAGTATCACGATAAAGTGAACTATTTTAAAGAGACATTCAGCAAATCAGGTTCAGGTGTCGTAAATACAAGAGTTGACGAAAGTTATGTCACTAAATTATTAGGCTATTTTAAATCGAGATAAATCCCCTCCCAGCCTCCTCAAAGGGGAGGGAGATGATAAAGGATTAAAATTTTCAAGACTCGGCTCCCTCTCCTTTGGAGAGGGCTGGGGTGAGGAAAAAATATTTAATATAAAAATGAAAATTAGACTTTACCTATTTTTTTTACTGGTTACAACGTTTGTTTTTGCACAACAAAAACAAGTAGTCACAAGTATTGACACGATTAAAAATAAAATTGGGGCAGAATTTAAATTGTCGATAAAAACTACTGTTGACACAGCGTCTAAGGTGATTTTTCCAAAACTAAAAAACGTTGGTGCTTTGGAGGTCATTCAGTCCTATCCTATCGACACTATCAAAACGGATGGCCGTTATGAATTAATCAAAAAATACGGTTTAACCCAATTTGATTCCGGGAGATATGCTATTCCGAGTATAAAGATTTTTATCGACAGTAAACCGTTTATGACGGATTCTCTTTTAGTAGAAGTTGCCAATGTTAAAGTGGATACTTTAAAACAAAAAATGTTCGATATCAAGGGTATCGCTGCAGCCGATAATTCAATAGGAGATTGGTGGAAATATCTTTTGATAATCGCCTTGATTGTTGGAATAGGAGTTTTGATTTATTGGTATATTAAAAAACGCCAAGAGAAAAAATTACATGAAGAAATCTATAAAACGCCAATAGAAAAAGCGACCGGTTTGCTGGATACTTTAGAGAAAAAAGAGCTTTGGCAAAAAGGAGAAGTTAAAGCCTATTACAGTGAATTGACGGATATAGCCAGAAATTATATTGAGGAAGCAATCGAAATTCCAGCAATGGAAAGCACAACGTCAGAATTGATTCTAGGACTTAAAGCGGCTTCTGTCAAAAAGAAAATGACGCTTTCTCAGGAAATCATCGAAAATCTCGAACGTGTTTTGAAACAAGCCGATTTAGTGAAATTTGCCAAATCAAAACCATTGGATTTTGAAATTACCGAAGACCGAAATAAGATTCAAAAAGCAATTCTGACCTTAGATAATTCTATTCCGGTAGAGGTTCCTGCAGAAGAAGATGTTTTATTGAATGAGGCACAAAGACAAAAACAGATACAAATCCAATTATTAAAAAAGAGAAAGAAACGTATCGTCACTACAGTTGTTTCAGTTGCTTTTTTATTGGTAGCAACCACTACTTTTTTCATTGTTCTAAAAGGATTTGATTATGTAAAAGATAATATTCTAGGTAATCCTACTAAAGAATTATTAGAGGGCGAATGGGTGAAAAGTGATTACGGAAATCCGGGTGTTATTATAGAAACGCCAAAAGTGTTAAAGAGAGTTGATTTGACTAAAACGCTGCCTAAAGACGGAATGGCATTGATTAAAGAAATGCAATCTTTTGCTCATGGAAGTGTTTCGGATCGTTTTTATCTGATGGTTTCTACTTTAAAATATAAGAAAGAAACCGAAATAGATTTGGCAAAATCAATGGATGGTGCATTGCAATCTTTAGAGGCTCAAGGTGCACAAAACATGATTGTAAAACAAGAAGATTTTGAAACTAAAGAGGGAATTAAAGGTCTTAAAGCCTACGGAACATTTCAGAAAATAGATGGAGATAAACAAAGCAGCGTGAAAATATATTATGAAGCATTATTGTTTAGTCAAGAAGGTGGATTACAACAAATTTTACTCTTCCATGAAGAAGGAGACACGTATGCAAATAATATATCGGAACGCGTTTTGAGTTCTGTCGAATTAAAACAAGCAAGTAAATAATGGCTAAAATAACTTTTTTAAACCCAGAATTTTTTTGGTTGTTTCTTCTTATTCCAGTTGCTATTGTCTGGCTATTTTGGAAAAAGAACCAACAATCAGCAACGTTAAAAATAAGTTCATTACAAGGATTTAAAGGCTCTAATTCATATTTAACAAAGTTGAAGCCAATATTGAACGTGTTTCGAGTATTGGCATTAAGTTCTCTGATAGTTGCAATGGCAAGACCAAGAACAGTTGATATAAGCAATAAAACAAAAACTACCAAAGGAATCGATATTGTTATGGCAGTGGACGTTTCAGGGAGTATGCTGGCCAAAGATTTGAAACCCGATAGGATGCAGGCTCTGAAAAGATTAGCGTCCGATTTTGTTGAAGAACGACCAAACGATAGAATTGGATTGGTGGTTTATGCTTCTGAAGCGTATACAAAAACGCCTGTAACAAGCGATAAAGCAGTTATTTTGGATGCTATCCAAAGTATAAAATACGATAACGTTCTAAAAGACGGAACAGGAATAGGAATGGGATTGGCTACTGCTGTAAATAGATTGAAGGACAGTAAAGCAAAAAGCAAAGTGATTATTCTGATGACTGACGGGGTCAACAACGCTGGATTTATTGAGCCAGACACAGCTTCGGATATCGCCAAACAATACGGAATAAAAGTATATACCATAGGAATAGGAACAAACGGAATGGCACTATTTCCGTACGCAGTTGCGCCAAATGGAAAATTTCTTTTTCAAATGATGAAAGTGGAGATTGATGAGCAAATGATGAAAAAAATTGCAAACAATACGGGTGGAAAATATTTTAGGGCTACCAGTAATAGCAAGTTAGCCGAAATTTATGCAACAATAAACAAGTTGGAGACCACAGAAATTGAAGAATTGAAATTCTATGATTATGATGAAAAATTCAGGTCATTTGTTTGGTTTACAGGGTTTTTGCTATTACTAGAGATAGGATTGCGAAATACAGTTTTTAAAAGCTTTATATAATGTCAGTCGTAGTTTTCAGGTGTAAACTGCAACTAAAAGAAAAAAAATGGAATTAGACGAAAAAAAATATTTATATCTTCTTTTTATACTACCCGTTGTGGTGCTGGTTTTTCTAGCTAATTTATATTGGAAAAGAAAAAAACAACGCGAATTTGGAGATTTAGAGATGGTAAAAAAACTAAGCCCGGAAAGCTCTGTTTTTAAACCAGTTTTGAAGTTAGTATTGTTATTATTAGCATTACTTGGGCTAATTCTTGGATTGGTAAATCCAAAGATAGGTACCAAAATGGAAACCGTAAAACGAGAAGGAATTGACATTGTTTTTGCAATGGATGTCTCCAAAAGCATGCTGGCCGAGGATGTAGCGCCCAATCGTTTGGATAAAAGCAAGCAAATCGTTTCGCAAATTATCAATCAGTTAGGAAGTGACAGAATAGGAATTGTGGCTTACGCCGGAAGTTCCTTTCCAGTGTTGCCCATTACTACTGATTATAGTGTGGCAAAAATGTATTTGCAAAGCATGAATACTGACATGGTTTCATCTGTAGGGACATCGTTCAACGAAGCAATAAAACTGTCTACGACTTATTTTGATGATAAAAAGACGAGTAAGTTATTGATTATGATTTCCGATGGTGAAGATCATGCCGAAGGAGCGGAAGAAGCCGCGGAAGAAGCTAATAAATTAGGTGTAAAAATCATCACAATAGGAATAGGAACTGAAAAAGGAGGTACAATTCCTTTGAAAAGAAACGGCATTGTAGAAAGTTTTAAAAGAGACAATAATAATGAAGTGGTTATTACCAAATTAAATCAAGAAAGTCTAAAAGCAATTGCAAAAGCAACAAAAGGCGGTTATGTGAACGGAACGAATACTAAAGAAGTGCTGGAGTATGTGAAAAACGCATTAAATAATATTCAAAAAACAGAATTTGAAGCCACACAAATGGCTGATTTTCAATCGCAATTTCAATGGTTTTTAGGTTTTGCTTTTGTTTTCTTATTTCTGGATATTTTTCTTCTGGAACGAAAAACAAGTTGGGTAAACAAATTGAATTTATTTAACGAGAATAAATAAAATATAAAGGGTAAGGTATCTGGAACGCTTCATTATTGGAACAAAAACAAAAAATACTTTGACGCTTACATTTAAAAAATAAAATGAAGAACTTAATTTTACATCTTTTATTACTCTTTTCTTTTGTTGTAAACGCACAACAGAAAGACAGAATATTGCCTAAAGCAAATGAGGAATACGCTGAAAATAAATTTGTGGATGCCGAAGCTAATTATAGAATTTCGGATTCAAAATTCCCGAATAAAACTATTGCTCCATACAATTTAGGAAATGCTATTTATAAGCAAAACCAAGTTGCGGAGGCCAAATTTGCTTACGCAAAAGCATTAAAAAACGCCAAATCAAGACCGGATAAACACCAAGCTTTTCATAATTTGGGAAATGTTTTCATGAAAGAAAAGGATTATACGCAAGCGGTAGAAGCCTATAAAAATGCATTGCGAAATGATCCTACAGATGAAGAAACCCGTTATAATTATGCTTTAGCAAAGAAAAAGCTAAAAGAAAATCCGCCAAAGGATGACAATAAGAAAAACGACAAGAAAAGCGATAAAGACAAAGACAAGAAA
Organism: Flavobacterium arabinosi; assembly: GCF_048158725.1. Taxonomy (NCBI): domain Bacteria; kingdom Pseudomonadati; phylum Bacteroidota; class Flavobacteriia; order Flavobacteriales; family Flavobacteriaceae; genus Flavobacterium; species Flavobacterium arabinosi. The sequence continues at coordinate 341,587 of NZ_JBLNKX010000001.1, read as the reverse complement.
AAGGACGACAAGAAAAAAGACGGCGACAAAGATAAAAAGGATAACAAAGACAAAGACAAAAAAGATGATAAAGGCGACAAGGATAAAGACAATAAAGGTCCTAAACCAGACGATAAAGGAGAGCCAAAACCAGCGCCTGGCGGAATTTCTAAAGAACGTTTAGAGAATCTTTTGGACGCGGTAAATAAGGAAGAAAAGAAAGTCCAGGATAAAGTGAATGCCCAAAAAGTAAAAGGAAAACCAGTCAAAACAGAGAAAGATTGGTAATTCAATTAGATAATTTGAAAATGAAAAAATTTATAGCAGTACTAGTTTTAATAGTGTGTAACTCGCTTAGTGCTCAAGTACAATTTGAGGCTAGGGTGAGTAAAACCATACTAGGCTTAAACGAAAGACTTCGTATCGATTTTATAATGAATGTAGACGGGGACAACTTTAACCAACCCTCTTTTGACGGATTTAGGGTTATAGCTGGACCAAGTCAGCAAGTGAGTCAGTCGTGGGTAAATGGGAAGAGTTCTTTTGAAAAAGTATATTCTTATTTTCTTTTGCCAAATCAAAAAGGATCATTAGTTATCAAGCAAGCAGCCATAGAATACAACGGGCAAATTTATAAAACATCGCCCATAAGAATTAATGTTACTGCGGCAACGGAACAGCCTAGAGATCCAAACGACACGAGTATATCAGCAGATGATAATATTTATCTTGTAGCGGATATTTCTAAAACAAATCCTTATATAAACGAACCGATTACGGTGGTTTATAAACTGTATTTCAGTTATAATATTGGAATCACTAATTGGCGAGAACTCAACAAACCGAAGTACAATGATTTCTGGAGTCAGAACATCGATATCAAACAGCTTGTTGCAGAAGAAGGGATGTTTAAAGGACAGAAATACCGTTATGTGGTATTGAGAAAAACGGTGCTATATCCTCAAAAATCAGGAAAGTTAGCAATAGAACCTTTGTCATTAGACATTGATGTGCAATTGCCTACAAACCGCCACGATATGTTTGGACGTGTAATTGTTACTGACGGCAGTAAAAGGGTTTCTGCGGGGACAAAAACGATTGCTGTCAAAGCTCTTCCTGAAGCAGGAAAACCGGAAGATTTCTCTGGTGCTGTTGGTAATTTTAGTTTTAAAGTAACGCCAACAAAAACCGATTTAAAAAACGGAGAAAGCCTTGATTTGGTTGTAAGCGTAACCGGAAAAGGGAACATGAAATTGTTCAGCTTGCCAAAACCAGTTGTGCCAAATGCACTGGAAATGTATGACGCTGTTCATAATGAGCAGGTAAATACACCACTTTCAGGAATGTCAGGAAAAATTTCAGACAGTTATACCATTATTCCTCAATACAAAGGGAATTACCCCATAAAACCATTACAATTCTCTTATTTTGATTTGGGTTCAGGAACGTACAAGACTATAAGTTCTAAAGAAATAATGATTAATGTATTGGATGGTCCTACAGCTTCGGATGCTATTGCAGCTTCTAATTCAGGTGAAAACAAAAATAAAATAGGGATTGTAGAACAATTTAAATTCATCAAATTAAAAAGCAATCTTTTGACAATGAATAAGAAAGATTTCTTTGGGTCTAATTTGTTTTACGGATTGGTATTTTTCCCGTTTCTATTATTGCCTTTGATTGTATTATTCAAAAAGAAAAAAGAAGCTATTGACGGCGATATTACCGGAAATAGAATCCGAATGAATAATAGATTGGCAAAGAAATATTTATCGGAAGCCAAAAAACAAATCAACAACAAAGAACTGTTTTATATTGCACTTGAAAAAGCGATGCATAATTTCCTGAAAGCTAAATTACATATTGAAACTTCAGAAATGAGCAAGGATAATATTCAGGACCTTTTGTTGTCAAGGAATGCAAATCCGGAGGCAGTAAATGATTTTATTGGACTTACGGAGAACTGTGAAGTAGCCCGTTATGCGCCATCGTCAAGTGTTACGATCCAACAGGATTTTGATAAAGCGGTAACGATAATATCTGATTTAGAAAAACAGATTGCTTAAATAGCTATTCAAAACAGGGAAATTAGGACACAACGCAGATTGAACTAATTATTGAGTTAATAACTTTGCGTCTTTGTGCCTTCTGGCAAAAAAAATAAAACAGTGCCTTCGTGGTAATAAAAATAGAAATGAAAAATATATTATACATACTCTTACTTTCAACTCAAGTTTTCTTTGCCCAAAACGGCTTCGAAAAAGGGAATGCCTACTATGAAAAAGGGAAATATGAGGAAGCTGCTACAGCTTACGAAAGCGTTTTGAAAGACAATAAACATTCGTCAGAATTGTATTTTAATTTAGGGAATGCCTATTATAAATTGAATAAAGTAGCGCCTTCTATTTACAATTATGAAAAAGCATTAGTGCTTAATCCAAATGATAATGAAACTATAAACAACTTAAAATTTGCTCAAAAAAGAACCATTGATGAGATTAAAGTAATCCCAAAAGTCGGTTTCGGAAAACTAGTCCGTGATTTCACGGGAATTTATCATTACAATACTTGGGCGTGGATTTCAGTAGGACTTGCAACATCATTTTTGTTGTTCTTTCTGGGATATTATTTTTCACAAACAACAGTATCCAAAAGAATATTCTTTTTTGGAATGTTTGTGCTTATTTTTCTAATTCTTATTAGTGTTTCGTCGACAATTTTCGAAAAAAGTCATTTTGATACTGAAAAACCGGCTATTGTTTTTGCAGAAATTGCAGATGTAAAAAGCGAACCTAGAAATGGAGGTCCAGCAATTTTCGTACTACACGAAGGGACCAAGGTGTATGTGGAGGAAATTATTGGAAAATGGAAAAAAGTGCAATTAACGGACGGAACCGAAGGCTGGATTGATAGTAACGCGATAAAGGAAGTGAAGTAATTTAGATTTCAGAGTCGTTGTCTTTTCCTTTAAATAGACATTCTTTCAGACTGCCATCTGAGAACTGCCTACTGCTTTTTCTTCAAACCATCGTACCATTTCTCTATTGAAGGATATATAAATCGAGCTGTTTTTTGGATGGGATTGTAAAATAGAGATTTATCCAATGTCTCTTTTTTGGCTATAAAATTGTGATAATTTATTTTTTCGAAAACAGCGAATACAATACCTAATATCAAAACAGTTTTCAATACCCTAAAAAAACCACCACCCAATTTATTAATCCAGCCTAAAAAGGCTAAATCTGCTATTCCAGTAAGGAATTTTCCCAATAATGATATTCCAATCACAACAATGATAAAAGTGAGCATAAAAGCAATCACTTGAATGGTATATGGATTCCAATGAACAAAACCTGCCAACATTCCTTTTATAAGCGAGGAAAATTTTATTGCAAAATAAATCCCGACTATAAGCGAAACTAAAGAAGCTAATTCTACAAAAAGTCCATTTATGATGCCTTTATACAACGCAAAGGCAAGCAATACACCCAAAACAATATCTAAAAAACTCATAATTATAGGTTATAAAATAAAAAGTGCAAATATAAAAGAATTGTTCGGTATCAATTGCCAATTAACAAGTTCTTATCTTTGCCCAAATCATTTTGTGATAGATGAACTAATAATTCAGCACTCATAACTCATAATTAATATAAATGTCAAGAGACACGCAACTTAAAGAACGCTGGGAACAGCTTGTAAATATACTTTCTAATCAGTTTTCTCAAGGAGAAGATTTAGATCTCGATGCTATTATTTATCTAATCGGAGTACAAGAACTCGGAAAAGTGCATAGCGAATACAAGAAAGACGAAAAACTAAACCTGATGCACATCGCGATTTGCAGATTATTAGAACCTTACGGATTTTATGAATTTGAGTTTTTTGATGAAGAAGGATGGCCGCATTACAAAGTAAAAGAAGAATTACCACCATTAAAAGCAGGGGAACAGTCGGTTTTGATGAAAGAAGCCATTGTGAATTATTTTATTGAAAGAGAACTAATAGATTAGCGTTCAGTTCACCGTTTTTAGTATTATGATGCCTAGCTTAAGTGAACTTATATCTCTTATATGGTTTAGAAAGAAGTAGAACACGGGTAAAAAGCAATCTAACAATTTAGAATGGAAACTTTAAACTTTAAACGGGAAACCTAAAACAAATTTTGTAATTTTGCACTCTCAATTATTGGATGAAAATGATAGACAAGATAAAAGAATATATTGGTGAAGCACAAGCTTTCTCAACGCAAAATACAGCAGATTTAGAAGCATTCCGAATTAAATTTCTTGGAAGTAAAGGGCTTTTGAAAGATCTTTTTGCGGAATTCAAAAATGTTCCTAACGAACAAAAGAAAGAATTTGGACAAGTAATCAATTTGCTTAAAACGTCTGCCGAAGAAAAAGTAAAAACCATACAGGAAGCTTTAGAAAGTAAAGAAGAAATCAAAGGCTTTTACGGGGATTTGACACGTTCGGCTGAACCGATTACTATTGGCTCTCGTCACCCTATTTCATTGGTAAAAAACCAAATTATTGACATCTTTTCAAACATTGGTTTCAATGTTTCCGAAGGTCCGGAAATTGAAGATGACTGGCATAATTTTACCGCATTGAACTTACCGGAATACCATCCGGCACGTGACATGCAAGACACGTTTTTCATACAAACGAATCCTGATATTTTGTTGCGCACGCACACATCATCCGTACAAGTACGTTACATGGAAGAGAATAAACCGCCAATTCGTACTATTTCTCCGGGAAGAGTTTTTCGTAATGAGGCCGTTTCATCCCGTTCGCATTGTATTTTTCACCAAGTGGAAGGTTTGTATATAGACAAAGACGTTTCTTTTGCCGACTTGAAACAAACGCTTTTATATTTCACCAAAGAGATGTTCGGAAAATCAAAAATCCGTTTGCGTCCTTCTTATTTCCCTTTTACGGAGCCAAGCGCTGAGGTTGATATTTATTGGGGTCTAAAAACCGAAACCGATTATAGAATCACCAAAGGGACTGGTTGGTTAGAAATCATGGGTTGCGGAATGGTAGATCCTAATGTTTTGAAAAACTGTGGCATCAATCCCGACGAATACAACGGTTTTGCATTTGGAATGGGAATCGAAAGAATTGCCATGTTGTTGTATCAAATCGGCGATATCCGTATGTTTTATGAAAACGACGTTCGTTTTTTAGAGCAATTCAAATCAAGCATTTAAATATTTAAGTATGTTGATTAACGATTTCTGAAGGATTTAAAATGTGAATTCAGAATTCGTTAATCTTATATCTAAAATCAAAAATATGAAATCCGATATTATCATCCCCGAAGTAGAAAACGTCTTCCTTGCTGCAGTTCAGGAATGGAGTGACGATTTCATGGAAAAAGTTTGGTACGCCTATTTAATAAACGATAGTGATTACCTGATCGAAAGTGTCATGGTCGTTTCCAAAGCTTTTGGAACCATTGACGGTGAGATGAAAAAAACCTCTCTATTGCGTCACGCTTTTGTAGAAGTTCTGCCAGTTTCAGTGATTAAAATAGAAATGATAGAAAAAAGTGTTTTGGCGCTTAACAATGAATTTATGTTGACTTATTTCATCGGAAATAAATTACACGATAAAAAGTTCATTTTCAAAGCACATTCCATCCATGAGGATTTTGTCGAAGAAGTGCCTATTTTATTCGTTGACGGAGTTATTGTGAGATGAACTATTAATTATTGAGCCTTTTATTTTTGGCTTTCCAATTGACATAGCCCAAAACAAATATTCCAACTGCAATGTAAGCCACAGCGCGAATATAAAAACTTGGTTTGGAAACTTGTTCTAGAAAAGGAACTTCTTTTATTTCAAATAAAATCATGAAGACGGTCATAAAAAGACCCCAAATTCCGCCAGTTTTAATCTGATATTTCCATCTTTCGCTCATGATATGTGTCTTTTGATTATTGAAATCTGGTATCTGTAATCTGAATTAATCCAACTTGTCAGTCAGGGCCTTAAAAATAGTTTTAGCGTCCTTCCCTTCGTATAAAATTTCGTAAACGGCATCTATAATAGGAGTTTTGGCTCCGTAAGCCTGATTTAGTTTATAGGCGCTTTTGGCCGCATAATAACCTTCGGCAACCATGCTCATTTCCATCATTGCTGATTTTACCGTGTAGCCTTTACCAATCATATTCCCGAACATTCTGTTTCTGGAGAATACAGAATAACCGGTAACCAATAAATCGCCTAAGTAAGCCGAATCATTGATGTTACGTTTCATTTTATGCACCTTCTTGATGAATTTTTTCATCTCCCGAATACCATTACTCATCAACACCGACTGGAAATTGTCACCATAACCTAATCCGTGTGCCATTCCCGCTGCAATAGCATAAATATTTTTTAGCATGGCGGCATATTCGGTACCTATAATATCATCTGTAATCTTAGTTTTAATATAATTTCCAGATAGATTTTTAGCCACAATTTTGGCTTTTTCATCATCGCCACAAGCAATAGTCAGATACGACAATCGTTCCATAGCCACTTCTTCTGCGTGACAAGGTCCGGTAATTACACCTATATTATAATAAGGAATGTCATATTTTACATGAAAATGTTCGCCTACAATCAAACTCGTTTCGGGAACGATACCTTTTATCGCCGAAAAAATGATCTTATCTTTCAACGAAACGGTTAATTTTTCTAATTCAGTATCTAAAAAAGCAGATGGAATTGCAAAAATGATATAATCCGCATAAGCTACAGCCTCATTGATATCACTGGTAAGTTTCAGTTTTTTGATATCAAATTCAACAGAACTTAGATAATTTGGATTGTGTTTGTAAGTTTTAATGTGTTCTATAGCAGCTTCATTACGCATATACCACGAAATCTCCGAAAGATTTACACATAGCATCTTTGCAATCGCTGTTGCCCAACTTCCTCCGCCAATCACTGCAAATTTTATGTTTTCGGTCATTTTTTTATTAAATTTAATCAAAAGTACTTAAAAAAGTAGTGATTATACAAATAAAATTAGAACAAGAAATAGGCATTCTGAGAGTTTTCAAAAGGGGATAATTCTAAGCGTTAAAAAATAATTTGACTTTTTTTATTTTTTAACACAATATATATATCCAATTTGCGTTCTATATGATTATAAATTAATCATTTAACAATTATAATGCATATTGAATTAGTTAGTTTTGTTTTAGTATTTTAAAAGGCGTTCCCATTATATATAGGAGAACGCCTTTTTATTTGTGCTAATGTCAGTCAGCATCAGTATTATTTGAATTAATAACTCATTTCTACAATGGATTGTATTTTCTCTAAAGTAATGTTTTGTTTTTCACCCAAAGCTTTCCAACCTCTCTGTTCAAAACGGGTTACAATAAAATCAGCCGTTTTTTCAAAGTCTTTTGTATAATCAGATAATTTCGTTTGCATTCCCATCGTGTGAAAGAATTCAACCGTTTTGTTGATGGCTTCATTAGCAATTTCATCATCACTTCCTGTCAAATTAAAAATACGTTTTCCGTATTGTGCCAATTTTCCTTTTTTGGTTTCAAACATTACTCGGTATAAATTTGGACCAACAACCGCCAAAGTTCTGGCGTGATCGATTCCGTACAAAGCAGTCAATTCATGTCCAATCATGTGCGTCGCCCAATCCGAAGGAACTCCTTTTTGGATTAATCCGTTTAGAGCCATCGTGCAACTCCACATAAAATTAGAAGCCAACGCATAATCTGTAGGATTTTCAACTACTGCCGGACCTACTTGAATCAAAGTTTGTAAAATACTTTCTGCTATTCGGTCTTGAAGATAACCTTCGTGCGGATAGGTTAAATATTGTTCCAAAACGTGCGTGTAAGCATCAACAACGCCGTTTTGCAATTGTCTTTTTGGCAAAGAAGCAATTACAGTTGGGTCGCAAATAGAGAATTTTGGAAACAAAGCAGAACCGCCAAAATCCAGTTTTTCCTGCGTTGTTTCAATCGTAATCACAGAACCAGAATTCATCTCGCTTCCCGTTGCCGGTAAAGTCAAAACTGTCCCAAAAGGAACGACTTTAGATACATCTCTAAAAAGGATTCTTTTCTTAAGGATATCGATTGGATTTCCTTCAAAATTTGCTGCTGCCGAAAGAAATTTTACACCATCGATCACACTTCCTCCACCAACGGCAAGAATGAAATCTATTTTTTGCTCCCGAATGATTGCAACCGCTTTCATCAAAGTTTCAAAATGTGGATTGGCTTCGATACCTCCAAATTCAATTACATCAAATCCTTCTAAGCTTTTACGAACTTGCTCGTGGATCCCATTTTTAAAGATACTTCCACCACCATAAGCCAATAATATTTTAGCATCTTTTGGAACTAGTGTTGCTAGTTTTTCTATTTGTCCTTTGCCAAAAATTAAGTTGGTAGGATTGTATAATTCAAAATTTAACATGTTTATTTTTTTGCGTTTAATTGATCTAATATTTTTTCGGCAACAAGTTTAGAGGAAGCGGGGTTTTGTCCTGTAATTAATAACCCATCTTCAACAGCATACGGATGCCAGTCAGCAACTTTGCTATATGTAGCCCCGTTATTTTGTAAAACATCTTCTAATAAAAAAGGAACCACTTTAATCAAACCCACTGCTTCCTCTTCGGTATTAGAGAATCCGGTCAGTTTTTTACCTTTCACTAGAAACTCTCCATTTACTTTTACATTTTTCAAAGCTCCAGGAGCATGACAAACAAAACCAACTGGTTTATGGTGTGTGTAAAAAGATTCAATCAATGCGATTGAAGTTTTGTCTTCGGCTAAATCCCAAAGTGGACCGTGACCTCCTGGATAAAAAACCGCATCATAATCTGCTTGATTTACATCCGATAATTTTTTTGTGTTTTTCAGTTTCGCAAGAAGTACAGTGTCGCTGTCAAATCTTTTGGTGTCTTCTGTCGCAGCTGATGGATCTTCACTTTTTGGGTCAATAGGCGGTTCCCCTCCTAGTGGTGTTGCAATATCAATTTGGACTCCTTTATCAGCCAAAGCGTAATAGGGTGCTGCTAATTCTTCGGTCCAAAATCCTGTTTTTTCTCCTGTGTTACCTAATTTATCGTGACTAGTAACCACAAATAATACTTTTTTCATACCTTTTTTATTTATTTTTTGTGCGGTTGCGGTTACGCAACTTACGGTTAATACTATAATGGCAAATAATGCGATTTTCTTCATGACTGATTTTGTTTCTACAAATTTAGGTCGAATATGCTATTAGTAAAAATAATTTAAATTATGTTTGTGATAAATATATTTATATCATGGTCAATCTCGAATGGTACAGAACCTTTAAATCGGTTTACAAAAACGGGAATTTTTCTTTGGCTGCCAAAGAATTGTTTATCAGTCAACCTGCTGTTAGTCAGCAAATATCAATGTTGGAAGCGCATGTAGGGTATAAACTTTTCAATAGAAAGTCAAAAGGTGTGGAACCAACGGAATACGCCAAGTTACTCAATAATCTGATTATAGAGGCTTTAGACCGATTGGAAAATGTGGAGAATGGTTTTCGTGCCAAAGCGTTTGATGCAAATAGATTAATTTCAATTGGAATTTCGAAACACTTGATGCGCAGTTTGGGAAGTTGCTTAATTTCAAAATTTGATTTTATCGATTTTAGCTTTCATGAAAATGACACGCTTTTTGAATTGGTAGATTCTAAAAAACTTGATTTTGCAGTTGTCACCAAAAAATACGATACGTTTGACACGATTCAGAAAAAGGTGGGTGAAATCAAACAAGTCATTGTGGGTTCAAACACTGTTGATGCCTCCGAATTAAAATCGAATATTAAAATCAAAGATTTCACGGCAATTGAACATTGGTTAAACGATCAAAAATGGTTCAGTCACAATGCACAAATTCCACACATAAAATTATTTTGGTTGTATGTTTTCAACAAAAAAAGGCCTTCGATGGTTCCCAATTATATCATTCCATCCGAATATGAAATGCTCGAAATACTTTCCAGAAATACTGGAATTGGAGTAGTTTGGGATATAAATGCAAAGAATTTTATTGCTGAAAAAAAAGCACAATTACTATGGAACAGCAAGCAAATGCCAAGTACGGAAGTGTTTTTATTATCGGGTAAAAATGAGAATTTGAGTGCTATTTTCGAAAATATTGAACTAGAATTGAAAAGTGTGTTGAAGTAATTTTATAATAAAGTACTATAGCTTTTATGTCAAATCGAGCGCAGTCGAGATTCTTTTTTGACAGTTGAATTAAAAAAAGGTTTCGACTGCGCTCAACCTGACAAGAATAGAGTAAAACAATATTATTACTTCCTGTAAAAATTATTGTGATCAATATATTCCCAAACTTTTGGTGGTAACAAAGGCTGTACATTTTTCCCTTTTTTGATATTATCCCGAATAAATGTTGACGATATTTCTACAACCGGAGCATCAATCATGTGGATTTTTGGATGCTCCTTAAACATTAGGTTCTCTGCTTCGGTTGAAATTCTGGGATAGACATAAATTTCATGATGTGCCAGAATCGCTTCGTAGTTTTTCCATTTGTGCAACGACTTAAGATTGTCTTCGCCCATGATTAAGGAGAACTCGTAATTCGGAAATTTTTCCTGTAAGTGAACTAACGTGTTCACGGTGTAATTAGGCTGTGATAATTTAAATTCAATATCCGAAGGTTTGATTTTTGGGAAATCCTCGGTGGCAAGATGTACCATTTGCAAACGATGGTAATCATCCAGCAAAGTGCTTTTTTTCTTCAAAGGATTGTGTGGTGTAACCACCATCCATACTTGGTCTAAATCGGCATGTTCCGCCATGTGATTGGCAATAATGAGATGCCCAACATGAATGGGATTAAACGTTCCAAAATAAAGACCTATTTTCATTAATTTAATTTAAAGATTTAAAAATTAAATGATTTAAAGATTAGAAATAACTTTGAATTTTTCAATTCTTTAATTTTCAATCTTTTAATCCTTAACATAATTCTTTACCAATTGATATGCTTCTTCAAGAGCGATATCCAAATCGTAGTTTTTTATAATAACATCAAACTGTGGTGCTGTTGCTAATTCTACAGAAGCTTTGGCGATACGCATATTGATTTTGTCTTCACTTTCAGTAGAGCGCTCCTTTAATCTTCTTTTTAGTTCATCCACGCTTGGTGGTTTCACGAAAACGGCTAAAGTTTCTTCTGGAAATTTATGTTTGATACGCAATCCGCCAGATACATCAATATCAAAAATCACATTTTTTCCTTTGGCCCAAATGCGTTCTACTTCACTTTTTAAAGTTCCGTAGAAATTATCGCGATAGACTTCTTCCCATTCCAGAAAGTCTTCGTTTTTGATGTGCTTTTTAAACTCTTCGGTCGACATGAAATAATAATCTTTTCCATTTACTTCTTCGCCTCTTGATGCGCGGGAAGCTGCCGAAATAGAAAATTCAAGATTCAAATCTTCTTTGCTTAATAAATGCCTAACTATGGTAGTTTTTCCAGATCCTGATGGTGCCGAAAAAACGATTAATTTTCCTCCTGTACTCATGTTGTTGTTTAATTCTAGTCGCAATGAATGCTTCTATATTTTATGCAAAAGACGCGATGAATCACGTCTCTACTAGATATGTTTTTACAATACGTTCAATACCTGTTCTTTGATTTTTTCTAATTCGTCTTTCATCTGAACGACTAATTTTTGCATTTGTGCGTGATTGGATTTAGAACCCATCGTATTGATTTCACGTCCCATTTCCTGGGTAATGAAACCTAGTTTTCTACCATTGGCTTCGGTACCGTTGATGGTTTCAAGGAAATAATCAAGGTGATTGGTCAAACGTACTTTTTCTTCGGTAATGTCTAATTTCTCTAAGTAATAAATCAGTTCCTGCTCAAAACGATTTTCGTCAACATTGACTTTTAGTTCTGAAATTGCAGTTTGCAAACGGTCTTTTATTGCCTGAACACGTTCGGGATCCAGTGCTAAAGCTTCGGTCATGTATTGACGGATATTGCCAATGCGCAACTGAAATTCTTTTTCAAGTGACATTCCTTCATCTCTTCTAAAGGTCAAGATGTTTTGTAACGCTTCCTCGATAACGGTTTGGATTTGTACCCAGTCGTTTTCATCGATTTCATCACGCTCTATTTTCATGGTATCCGGCATGCGAATGGCCATTTTCATTAGTTCCGTTTCATCAGCATCGGCATAGACTTCTCTCAACTGGTTGATGTATGCTTTTACAATAGGCACATTGACTTTCGTCGAAGTTTGTTCCGCTGTACTTTCGATAAAAATAGAAAAATCTACTTTTCCTCTTTCCAGTTTTAGAGCAATTTGGTTGCGTAAACCCAATTCCATTTCGCGGTATAGCGAAGGCATTCTCACATTCAAATCCAAACCTTTACTGTTTAAGGATTTTACTTCTACCGTGATTTTTTTGGTTGGTAATTGCAAAGTCGCTTTACCAAAACCCGTCATTGATTGTATCATATAATTTTCTAAAAGAGGTCAAAGATAAGGAAAAGCCACCGAAACACCCAAAGAGGTGAATTACCGGTGGTTTTGTTCTAATTTTGATGATTTTTGGTCTATGCCAAAGCTTTCATTACTTGCAACATGTTTTGCTGTGTATTGCCAATATATATCTTGTCGCTGATAATAAAAACAGGGCGACTCAAAAAGGTGTAATGTTCCAAAATGTATTTTTTGTAATCATCTTCGGTTAAAGATTTATTCTTCAAATCCATCGATTTGTACAACTGTGCTTTTTTGCTAAAAAGTGCTTCATAGCTTCCGGAAAGTTCGCGCATGTGTTCCAATTCCTCCGCTGTAATCGGGTCTTGTTTGATGTCGTGAAACTTAAAATCATGGTCTTTCGGTAATGATTTTATGATTTTTCTGCAGGTATCGCAAGAAGCGAGATAATATATTTTGTCCATGTAAATAACGATTTCTTTGTGCAAAGAAAAATCATTTGATACGGAAAATGATTATTTTTATCAAAAAATTCGAAAAATGCACCAAACGTTTAGTATTACCGAAAACAGTAGAAATACCTTGTCAAAGTTTTTACAAGGATATACATTAGAGCAGCTCAACGCAATTCCAGTGGGCTATAACAATAATTTGATTTGGAATATTGGGCATATTGTTGTGGTTCAGCAGATGTTGGTTTACAAATTGTCGGGTTTGCCTATGATGATTTCGGATGAAATGGTCGAAAAATTTAAAAGAGGAACCAAGCCGGAACAAGATGCAACACAAGCTGATGTAGAGGAGATTCAATCGTTTCTTTTTGAAACCATCAATCAAACAAAAGCTGATTTAGAGAACAAAGTATTCCAACATTTTCAGGAATTCACTACCATGAACGGTTTTACGATAAAAACTGCCGAAGATGCTATTTCTTTCAACGTCTATCATGAGGCTGTTCACACCGGAATGATGATGAGTATCCGAAAATTTGTTTAAGTCGCGCCATCCGTTATAATCTTTTATTGTTATTAGGGCTGACATATTACAATTTCTGGCGACTATAATTCTTTCAGGAAAGTCTTGGTTATTTTGCAACCAAATAATCGTTTACTTCCTTGTAAGACAATAGCAATTCTTTTGGCCCATCAGCATAGGATGCAGCTTCATAGGAATTGTAATAAAGAAGCAATCCTTTATCGGTATAGAAAATATTTTGTGGTAGATAAAATTTCTCGTCCTCAAACATTAACCCAGTTGCGTTTATAGATTTGTTTTCCGGGATTTTATATTTGGCTCTGAATTTTTTTTCGGCGAAAGCCATAAAAGTATTCTTGTTTTTAAACAATTGATTGTTCGGGATGTATTTTCCTGTTTCTGGATTAAAAATCAGCGAACGCAATCCTTCATAGCCATGAGCGCCACCGGTAAAGGTGTAATGCTTGATTTCGATGTTCAAAATACTATCCGATTGGTATTTAATATTTCCTTCAATTTTGCCTTCCCAACCAAAAGTGTCTTTCGGAAATTCTTTTTGGAGTTTTTCATAGGAATCAATGAACGAGGTTAATAATCCGTTATAATTAGTTGAAGTATATGGCTTTTCGCCAAAATAAATAATCTCCTTCAATACTGAAAACACTTTTTTATTGATGCTGTCCGCAACAACGGGAATATCCTTTGCAACCGGGATTTTTACAGTTATCTGAGGGCAATTTTCCTTGCAGGGCAAAGTCGTTTTTTTCTGAAAAGATTGCTCTTCAAAAACCAATTCATTAGAACAACGCGCCACAGAAAAAAGTAATACCGAAAAAAGGATAAAGTGTTTCATTTCAAAATTGTTAATTATATACAAAGGTATCAACTTGCGGCTTGGTTAGAATAAATTAAAAGGTAAATTTGTAAAACAATTCAGCATTTGAAAATTAAACGATATGAAATCGCCATGATTCAAAATCACATATAATATTGTAGAAAGGCGATACCATATTCCATTAAAAAACAAATATTATCTACATATGAAATTTAATACTAAAGTTATTCACGGTGGTCAACACCATGATCCAAGTACGGGAGCAGTTATGCCTCCGGTGTATCAAACGTCAACATTTGTGCAAACAAGTCCCGGACACCCGATAAATCCGGATTATGAATACAGTAGAGCTGCAAATCCTACCAGATCAGCGCTCGAAAATGCATTGGCGAGTATTGAAAACGGAACACGAGGATTGGCTTTTTCGTCAGGATTAGCGGCCACGGATTGTATTTTACGTTCTTTCAAAGCAGGTGACGAAATCATTGCGATGGACGATTTATATGGAGGTACGTATCGAATGTTTACCCGTATTTATAAAGATTCAGGCATAAAATTCCATTTTGTGGATATGAATGACATGGAGAAATTCAAGTCATTAATCAATGAAAATACGAAATTGGTTTGGGTAGAAACGCCTACCAATCCATTGATGAAATTAGCAGATATTCAGGAAATTGCTAAAATCACAAAAGAGAAGAAAATCCTTTTTGCAGTAGATAATACTTTTGCAACACCCTATTTGCAAAAACCATTAGACTTAGGCGCTGATATTGTCATGCATTCTGCAACTAAATATCTTGGCGGGCATTCTGATGTTATTGCTGGAGCATTAATCGTAAAAGATGAAGCGCTGGGAGAACAATTGCATTTTCAACAATTTGCGACTGGAGCCACACTCGGGCCAATGGACAGTTTTTTGGTTTTGAGAGGAATAAAAACCTTGCATTTGCGTGTGGAAAGACATTGTGAAAACGGAGGAAAAGTAGTGGATTTTTTAAGCAACCATCCAAAAATTAAAAGGGTTTATTATCCAGGATTACCAAGCCATCCGTATCATGAAATTGCTAAAAAGCAAATGAGTGGTTTTGGAGGTATGGTTTCCTTTACCTTTGTTTCGGGTAAAAAAGAGGATGCGATTGACTTTCTTGAAAAGCTAAAAGTTTTCACTTTGGCCGAATCCTTAGGCGGAGTAGAATCATTGGCAAATCACCCGGCTTTGATGACACATGCATCGATTCCGGAAGACAAACGTGCAGCAATTGGAATTACGGATGATTTGGTTCGACTGAGCGTTGGTATTGAAGATGCCGAAGATTTAATCGAAGATTTGAAACAAGCATTAGCGTAAACAATATTTATAAAAAACAAAACCCCAATTCTAAATTCAGAATTGGGGTTTTGTTTTTTATAAAGGATTGTAATTGCTATTGCAAGTAATAGATGTAACCAACATTCAACCAAACCAACCAGTCGTTTGCTTTGTTTTCTTTGTAAAGTTCCGGATTTGGATTTAATCCGTCCACCCAATTGGAAAAAAAATATTGGAATCTTAAATCAATCATTAAATCTCGTAAAGGAGTCAGTTTATAACGGGTTCCCACACTTGACACAACTGACCAAACCGATCCACCTTCTGTAGAAAAACCATAATTGCGGCCATCTGAAGGAGTTAAATATTTAGGAAAAGTTGTCAAGGGCGTTCCTAAAGGCCCCATTGTTGAATAGGCTTCGGCATTATAATAACTAAATTGTCCTCCAAGACTTATAAATGGCCCTAAACTACCAATTCTGGAGGTAAAATCACGAATGCTAAGAGGGAAATATTCCAGTTGCATTCCTATGTTAGTAACTGCAGTAGTTCCTCTCATGGCGCGTAATTGATCTGCTCTAAGAGAAGTTTTATTTGGTTCTACCCATTCTCCAAAATGTTTTAATTCGGTTTTATTATAAGAAAGTTCTGATCTTAACTTAAAATGGTCGTTAAAATAAGTTTCAGGAGTATAACAGTTACATTCAGCTTTGTAAGAGAAATTTAAATAATGAATAATCCCAATTCCGACACCAGTATTTCCAGAGTTCGTATTCAAATCGTGGCGTTCTCCATAATCAGATTGAAAAGCTACAGGCCCGGCTATAATTCCTACTTCATGCGAAAAACCAAATTGCGCATTTATATTATTTGAAAAACCAAATAATAGGAGTAAAGTAAGAATTGTTTGTTTGATCATTAGATGATAAATTTTCAAATCCAGACAAATATATAAAAACATCAATCATTAAAATTAAAATCATTAAAATTAAAAAATAAGTAAACAAATTCTTATTTGCTTACGAAAACTACAACGATTTCGTTACAAACGGTGTTTTAAAAGTATATTTCTTTATAATTGCTTAATAAAAAGATAATTCTATCTATAAAACAAAAAAATAGACTTCAATATTTTTATAAGATGTATCTTTGTATTCACTAACGAAAACGTTTTCTTAAAAGCGATTATTGTATTTAAGGAACTATTAATATTAATTTTGTTTGAATAATTTATTTCAAGATGGAAAATAAAATAAATCAATTTATGGCTCAAGTTGAGTCAAAAAATCCAAATGAGCCTGAATTTATTCAAGCTGTTAGAGAATTTGCTGAAACTGTTATCCCATTTATTGCGGAGCAAAAAAAATATGATGGAAAAAATTTGCTTCTCAGAATAGCTGAGCCAGAGCGTTCTATTATATTTCGCGTTCCTTGGGTAGATGATAAAGGCGAAATTCAGGTAAATAGAGGTTTTAGAATCCAAATGAATTCTGCAATTGGACCTTATAAAGGAGGAATACGTTTCCATCATACCGTAAATTTATCGGTACTTAAATTTTTAGCATTCGAACAAGTATTCAAAAATAGTTTGACCACTTTGCCAATGGGTGGTGGTAAAGGAGGATCTGACTTTGATCCACAAGGAAAATCTGATGGGGAAGTAATGCGCTTCTGTCAGTCTTTCATGACGGAACTGTGCAGGCATATTGGACCACAATTAGACGTTCCTGCCGGAGATATTGGTGTTGGAGCCAGAGAGATTGGTTATTTATTTGGCCAATATAAGAGAATAAGAAATGAGTTTACCGGAGTTTTAACGGGTAAAGGATTGGCTTATGGAGGTTCTTTGATTAGACCGGAAGCGACGGGTTACGGAGTAGTTTATTTTGCGGAACAAATGCTTAAAACTATTGGGCAAAATATTAATGGTAAAACAGTTTCTATTTCAGGATTTGGAAATGTTGCTTGGGGAGTAGCTTTAAAAATAAACGACCTTGGAGGAAAAGTAGTCACTATTTCTGGTCCTGATGGATATATTTATGACGAGGAAGGAATCTCTGGGGATAAAATTGACTTTATGCTTGAATTAAGAGCAAGAGGAGATAATAGGGCCGAAGCTTATTTAGAAAAATATCCAAAAGCTAAATTCCACAAAGGGAAAAGCGTATGGGAAGTAAAAGTTGATATTGCGATACCTTGTGCAACTCAAAACGAATTGAATGAGGAAGATGCAAAAAATTTAATTGCAAATGGTGTTATTTGTGTAACTGAGGCGGCAAATATGCCTTGTACGCTAGAGGCAATCAAATTGTTCTTGAAAGCTAAGGTGCTTTTTGCTCCGGGTAAAGCAGCAAATGCAGGTGGTGTAGCAGCTTCAGGATTAGAGATGACACAAAACTCAATTCGTCTAAACTGGACGAGTGAGGAAGTGGACTCTAGATTGAAAGAGATTATGGTAGGAATACACAATCAATGCAAAAAATATGGTACTGACGAAGAAGGTTATGTAAACTATGTAAAAGGTGCAAACATTGCTGGATTTGTAAAAGTAGCTGATGCAATGCTAGCTCAAGGAGTAGTATAAATCAGGTTTAATTATAATTTAAAATGCCTTCTGCCGATGTTACGGATGGAAGGCATTTTTTTTGTGTAACAAAATTCTAATACTTTCGTTTGTTCTATATTTGTAAACCAATATTCATGCAAATAATGAAAAAGAACGGTTTATGTTTTTTGCTTTTACTTTTTATCCAAATGGGTTTTGCCCAAAGTAATCTGTCGTGGCAAGGATATTTCTCTTATAATGAAATTAAAGATATTTCAGAATCTACAACCGCAGTTTTTGCCGCTTCAGAAAACGCCTTGTTTTCTAAAAATGTAATAACAAGCCAAATTAAAACTACCAATACTATTGATGGACTTTCTGGAGAAACCATTTCGGCATTATACCACAGTGCAACATTCAATAAAACAATTGTAGGGTACGAAAACGGATTGATAATAGTCATCAATGAAACCGATGGAACCATACTCAAAGTGGTAGATATTATTAATAAACAACTTCCTTCAAACATAAAAAAAATCAATCACTTCATGGAATTTGAAGGCATTGCTTATGTTTCCTGTGATTTTGGAATAGTTCAATTCAATTTATCAACCATGCAATTTGGGGACACCTATTTTATTGGTACAAATGGAGCCGAAATAATGGTGAACCAAACAGCATTGTTTAATGGATTTATTTATGCAGCTACAAATAACGGTATAAAAAGAGCCAATATTTCAAATAAAAACTTAGTAGATTTTAGCCAATGGGAAACAATTGCTGCTGGAAACTGGTCTGGTGTAACAGTATTAGGAACAGATTTGTTTGCTGTTAATGCTTCAGGATACATTTATAAATACAATGTGAACACCAATTCATTTACAGGATATTTAGCGCTTTCATCACCAGCTTTGGATATGAGAACAACTGCGGGTTATTTGATAGTGACGACTCTAAACAGTATTTATATTTACAACAGTCAGATGGCTTTGGTACGCCAAATAAACACAAACCAAATTACGGAAAGCACTCCCAGTTTTAATTGTGCGGCAATAATAGGCGACACCATTTTCATTGGAACAAAAGAAAATGGATTGATTACTACTTCTCTTTCTTCAGTTACGGCTTTCGAAAATACGACTCCAATTGGACCTTCTCGGAATAATATATTTGCGCTTCAAGCCACATCAAATTCGCTTTGGACGGTTTATGGCGATTATTCAGTAGATTATAATCCGTATGATTTAGATAGTTATGGCGTGAGTAAATTCAGCGCAACAGGGTGGTTGAATATTCCGTATGAGAAAGTTTTGGGAGCTAAATCCATGACCCGAATTACGGTTAATCCCAGTAAGGAAAATGAAGTGTATGCAAGTTCTTTTTTTTCAGGATTGTTAAAAATTGAAAATGATGCTCCGAAAATTTTGTACAATCAAACCAATAGCGGATTAGAATCATTAACCTTTGCGGGTCCAAATTATATTGATATTCGGATAAACGGAGCAGCATTTGATAAATCTGGGAATTTTTGGGTAACCAATAGCAGAATAAAAAACGGATTGAAAGTTTTGAAAACTAATGGACAATGGCAAAGTTATGCGATGGAGACTATTCTGGATTCTCCAATTGATACTAATTTTGGAACAATTGCCATTGATAAAAACGGTACGAAATGGCTTTCTACAAGTAGCGATGGGGTTATTGGTTTTAACGAAAGCACTAATAAATTCAAGAAAATAACCACAGGTCCTGATACAGGAAATTTGCCTATTGCTGATGTTAGAGTAGTTGCCGTTGATACCCGAAACCAACTTTGGATAGGCACTACAAAAGGATTACGAATTTTGGCTAATGTAAGCAGTTTTCAATCTGAGAATCAATTAACTGCCAATCCCATTATTATATTAGAAGATAATTTGGCTCAAGAATTATTGTACGAACAATTTATCACTGATATTGTTGTTGATGGGGCAAATGACAAATGGATTGGTACCGCGGATTCAGGTGTTTTTTTAGTGTCGCCAAACGGTCAGGAAACCAAATATCATTTTACCACCAGCAATTCGCCCTTGCCCAGTAATGTTATAAATGACATTGATATCAACAGCGTAACGGGCGAAGTTTTTATCGCTACCGCCAAAGGTTTGGTTTCTTTCAAAGGAGTCTCGACTAAGGCAAATGATGATTTAAATAATGCGTATGTGTATCCAAATCCTGTGCGGCCAGAATATCAAGGAACCGTTAAAATTGCCGGATTGCTCGATAAAGCGAATATTAAAATCACCGATATTGAAGGAAATTTGGTTTATGAAACTACTTCCGAAGGTGGAACTATAGAATGGGACACCACGGCTTTTGGAAAATACAAAGTGGCTTCAGGCGTGTATATGATTTTTATTTCGGCACAAGACGGAGTGGAAACTAAAGTTAAAAAAGTAATGATAATAAGGTAATTTAGAGGAATGATTTTTTCAATCTTTACATTTTCCAATCTTTAAATTAAAATTGTGCTCGTAAAAACCAAAGCCATCGTCATTTCGGCATTAAAATTCCAAGAAAAAAGCTTGATTGTGAAATGCTTTACGTTGTCGCATGGTTTGAAATCGTATTTTGTTCGGGATGCTTTTTCTTCGAGAAAGTCCAATCAGAAAATTGCTTATTTTCAACCGTTGACCATTCTCGAAATTGAAGCGGTTCATAAGAACAAAGGCACTTTAGAAAATTTCAAGGAAATAAAAATCGCTTCTCCTTTTCATTCCATTCATTCGGATATTTATAAAAGCACGATTGTGATGTTCATTTCGGAAATGCTGCACCATTCGATTCACGAAGAAGAAAAAAACGAGCACCTGTTTACTTTTTTGGAAACGGCCTTGCATTGGTTGGACAATCACGATGAAATTGCCAATTTTCATTTGATTTTATTATTGGAAACTACAAAATATTTGGGCTTTTACCCCGATATTTCTGATATGGATATGCCTTTTTTCGAAATGAACGAAGGTGTTTTCACGCCCTTTCATGCCATTAGTTCGCTCACCGAACATGAAAGTAATTTATTCAAAAAACTGATTGATTTAAAATTCGATACCAATCAAAAAATATTCCATGTCATTGAAAGACAAATAGTTTTAAGAATTCTAATTGATTATTACAGTTTTCACTTAGATGGCTTTAAAAAACCAAAATCTTTAGACGTTTTAAAGGAGGTTTTCTCTTAAAAATTTGGGCGTGACCCTACGTAAAAACTTCGGGTCGGGCTGTTCGTTTCAATCTTTTATTACGTAAACTCCATAAAAGGATTTCCTCTTCCATCCCTCACGCAAAAACTCATAACTCATAACTCATAATTCATAACTATTTCTTACTTTCGCACCTCGATTTAGAAAAGGATAAAATGAGCACAAAATTTACTGAATACAAAGGACTTGACTTACCAACTGTGGCGTCAGAAGTACTTGATTTTTGGAAGAAAGAAAACATATTTGAGAAAAGCGTAACCACTCGTGAAGGAAACCCACCATTCGTATTTTTTGAAGGTCCGCCTTCGGCAAATGGATTGCCTGGAATTCACCACGTAATGGCACGTGCAATTAAAGATATTTTTTGCAGATATAAAACTCAAAAAGGTTTCCAAGTAAAGCGTAAAGCGGGTTGGGATACGCATGGTTTACCTGTGGAATTGGGTACCGAAAAAGAATTAGGAATCACCAAAGAAGATATTGGAAAGACCATTTCCATCGAAGAATACAACGAAGCGTGTAAAAAAACCGTGATGCGTTATACGGACGTATGGAATGATTTGACCGAAAAAATGGGATATTGGGTTGATATGGAAGATCCATATGTGACGTACAAATCCAAATATATGGAAACGGTTTGGTGGATTTTGAAACAAATCTACAACAAGGATTTGATGTACAAAGGCTACACAATTCAACCGTATTCTCCAAAAGCAGGAACAGGTTTGAGTTCGCATGAAGTAAATCAACCGGGAAGTTATAGAGATGTAACGGATACGACTGTTGTAGCGCAATTTAAAGTGGTCGAAGCGCACAAAGAATTGTTGTTCTCTAAGTTTTACGATTATATCACTTCAAAAAACTTACAGCATTACAAATTAGAAGCTTTGGATTTAGAGGAAATCTATTTCTTGGCATGGACAACAACGCCTTGGACTTTACCCAGTAATACGGCTTTGACTGTAGGCCCAAGAATCGAGTATGCTTTAGTAAAAACATTTAATCAATATACTTTTCGTCCGGCAACATTGATTTTAGCTAAGAATTTAGTTGGAAAACAATTCGGGAAAGGGTTCTTCGAAAGTTCAGAACCAGCTGATTTTGAAAATTTCAAGGAAGGCGACAAGAAAATTCCTTACCAAGTTCTGGCTGAATGTAAAGGAGCTGATTTGGTTGGAATAAAATACGAACAATTACTGCCGTTCGCGTTGCCATATCTAAATCCAGAAAATGCTTTTAGAGTAATTTCAGGAGATTTCGTTACTACGGAAGATGGAACAGGAATTGTACACACGGCACCAACATTTGGTGCTGATGATGCCAAAGTAGCTAAAGAAGCTTCGCCGGAAGTCCCGCCAATGTTAGTTCTTGATGAAAATGGAACTCCAGTTCCGTTAGTAGATTTACAAGGGAAATTCACTTCACATATGGGTGAATATGCAGGTAAATATGTTAAAAATGAATATTATAATGATGGTGAAGCGCCAGAACGTTCGATAGATGTTGAAATCGCCATTCGATTAAAAGAAGAAAATAGAGCGTTTAAAGTTGAGAAATACGTGCACAGTTATCCGCATTGTTGGAGAACGGACAAGCCTATTTTATATTACCCTTTAGATTCTTGGTTTATAAAAATATCAGAAGTTAAAGACAGAATGTTCGACCTGAACGAAACCATCAACTGGAAGCCGAAAGCGACTGGAGAAGGACGTTTTGGGAATTGGTTGAAAAATGCCAATGACTGGAATTTATCGCGTTCAAGGTTTTGGGGAATTCCGTTACCAATTTGGAGAACCGAAGAAGGAACAGAAGAAATCTTAATCGGTTCTGTTGAAGAATTATACAACGAAATTGAAAAATCAATCGCTGCAGGTTTCCAAAAAGAAAATCCTTTCAAAGGTTTTGAAATTGGAAATATGGCGGAAACAAATTACGATTTAGTTGATTTGCATAAAAATGTAGTCGATGAAATCACCTTGGTTTCTGCTTCTGGAAAACCGATGACGCGTGAAGCGGACTTGATTGACGTTTGGTTTGATTCAGGTTCCATGCCGTATGCGCAATGGCATTATCCTTTTGAAAACAAAGATAAAATTGACCAAAATAAAGATTTCCCTGCTGATTTCATCGCAGAAGGAGTGGATCAAACGCGTGGTTGGTTTTATACGTTGCACGCTATTGGAACTTTGGTTTTTGATAAAGTAGCCTATAAAAATGTAGTTTCTAACGGATTAGTTTTAGACAAAAACGGACAGAAAATGTCCAAACGTTTAGGGAATGCTGCAGATCCATTCGAAACATTAAAAGAATATGGTCCAGATGCAACGCGTTGGTATATGATTTCGAATGCGAATCCTTGGGACAATTTGAAATTTGACTTAGAAGGAATCGCTGAGGTTCGTAGAAAATTCTTTGGAACATTATACAATACGTATTCATTCTTTAGTTTGTATGCCAATATTGATGGTTTCAAATTTGAAGAAGCAGAGATTCCATTAAACGAAAGACCGGAAATTGACCAATGGATCATGTCGGAATTGAACACTTTGATAAAAGAAGTGGATGGTTTTTATGCGGATTATGAACCAACGAAAGCAGCTCGTGCAATTTCTGAATTTGTACAGGAAAACTTGAGTAACTGGTACGTTCGTTTGTGCAGAAGACGCTTCTGGAAAGGGGAATATGCACAGGACAAAATCGCGGCTTATCAAACCTTATATACCTGTTTGTTAACCATAAGTAAACTGGGTGCGCCTATCGCTCCATTCTTTATGGACAAACTTTACAGAGATTTAACTTTAGCAACACAGTCGGAAAAATATGACAGTGTACATTTGGCGGAGTTTCCGGTTTCGGTTGAAAACTATGTTAATAAAATGTTAGAGAGCAAAATGCAGAAGGCACAGACCATTTCATCACTGGTTTTATCACTCCGAAAGAAGGAAATGATTAAGGTGCGTCAACCGTTGCAAAAGGTAATGATACCAGTACTTGACGAGAATCAGAGAGCTGAAATTGAGGCCGTTTCCGACCTTATAAAAGCGGAGGTAAATGTAAAAGAAATCGTACTTTTGGATGATGCTTCAGGTGTTTTGGTAAAACAAATTAAACCTAATTTTAAAGCACTAGGACCGCGCTTTGGAAAAGATATGGGATTGATTTCTAAGGGCATACAAGGGTTTTCTGCAGCGCAAATCAGCCAATTAGATAAGGAAGGAAGTCTGGATATTGTTATTGCAGGAAATAACGTAACTTTAACATTAGAAGATGTAGAAATAACATCACAAGATATTGAAGGCTGGCTGGTAGCCAATTCAAACGGAATAACAGTTGCGCTTGACATTACAATTTCTGAAGAATTAAAACAAGAGGGAATTGCTAGAGAATTAGTAAATAGAATTCAGAATATCCGTAAAGATTCAGGATTTGAAGTAACTGATAAAATTAAAGTTCAACTGAAAAGAAATGGACTTTTAGAAGAGGCAATTCTTAAAAATGAAGCATATATAAAATCAGAAACATTAACCAGCGATTTGGTTTTTGTAGATGAAATAGAAAACGGTACGGAAATTGAATTTGACCAAATAAAAACAAAAATAATAATTACTAAATAATTTAGAATATGGTAGATGAAGCAACAAGATACTCTGACGCTGATTTGGCAGAGTTCAAAGATATAATCCTTAACAAAATTCAAAAAGCACAAGCAGATTTAGATTTGATAAAAAGTGCTTATATGAATGATTTGAATAATGGGACTGATGACACTTCGCCTACATTTAAAGCCTTTGAAGAGGGGAGTGAAACGATGTCAAAAGAAGCAAACTCTCAACTGGCGATACGTCAGGAAAAGTTTATTCGTGATTTGAAAAATGCACTTTTCCGTGTAGAAAACAGAACCTACGGAATTTGCAAAGTAACAGGCAAATTAATTGGGAAAGAAAGATTGAAAATCGTTCCTCACGCAACAATGAGTATCGAAGCAAAAAACTTGCAACGATAAACCTCTTGCTGAACAATATTTAACGCTCCATTGGGAGCGTTTTTTTTGATTAAATTGTTACTTTTGCGCCATTAAAATTTATAAAATGTCATTACGAAAAGCATATCTCCTTATTTTTATCATATTGCTTGTTGATCAAGTTTCAAAAATATACATTAAAACTAATTTTATTTTAGGCGAAGAAGTTGAAGTGTTTAAATGGTTCAAAATTCTTTTTATTGAAAATGAGGGAATGGCATGGGGAACTAAAATCCCGGGAGCATACGGAAAATTATTCCTGACACTTTTTAGATTAGTTGCCGTTGGCGGAATTGGGTATTGGTTGTGGGATTCTGTTGAAAGAAAACACAGTTCTAATTACTTAATTGTAGCCATTGCATTAATTCTTGCAGGCGCTTTTGGAAACATAATAGATTCTGTTTTTTATGGAGTGATTTTTGACGACAGTCACCAGCAGTTAGCTACTTTATTCACCGACAAGCCTTACGGAACCTGGTTTCATGGTCAAGTTGTAGATATGTTTTATTTTCCTTTTTGGCATGGATATTTGCCGGGTTGGGTACCAATTTGGGGCGGAAAAGAATTTACATTTTTCAATGCTATTTTCAATGTTGCCGATATGGCTATATCAACAGGAGTTGGGATTTTGATTTTTTTCAACAAAAAGGCATTTCATCATAAAACAGCCTAAATTTTCAACAAAGAATTTACAAAATAAAAAGACCTATTTCATAACTTGAATAGGTCTTTTTTTATTGGATTTATTTGTTATGCCCTGGAGCGTAACGTTTAGCGCTTTGGTCTCCATTCATTTTTTTGGCTTGTCCCGGTGGTATTCTTTTAGTCTTATAAGAGGCTCTGTTCGAGTTTGTCCCTACTCTAACCGCGCAGTTAGATAGTGAAATGGCAAATAGAGCAATTAAAATAATTGTTGCAAATCTTGAGTATTGAATTTTTTTCATGGCTTTAATTTGGGTTTATATGCGAAAGTACGCATTCAGAATTAAAAAGAGTGAATTAAATTTGGTGTCACACAATAATCCAGTTTAACATCGCCTTCAAAAATATCTGTAATCAATTCTTCAGGATCAAAGAAAGAAAGGCCAATTTTGATTGTATCCGGTTTACATTCTGATAAGAATTTGTCATAAAATCCTTTACCGTAACCCACTCGATTCCCTTTTTTGTCGAATGCTAAAAGGGGTACAAAAACGACATCAATTTTATGTGCAGGAACTTCAATCCCATCGACAGGTTCGGGAATATTGTATTCGTTTTTCTTGATTTTGGTGTTGTCAGTCAAAAGAAAATGAACCAAATTACACGTTTTAAAATCGCATTTGGAAAGAACAATTTCCTTGTCTTTTCCTGATAACAAGTGCAGAATAAATTCGGTGTTAACTTCCTTGTGTTCCGTAATGGGAAGGAAAATATGGAAATAGGTTTTGTCCCAAATAGGAAGTTCCAGTACTTTATTGGCGATAGCCAAACTCATTTCTTCCAATTCATTTTGCGAAAGTGAATTTCGCAAGGCTTTGTGCTTTAATCTTAATTCTTTTTTATTCTTCATCTTCTTCGTTAGTATTCGACATGTGATAAATAGCATCGCCTTCATAAACAATAGGCGAATGATTGGCATTGATTACGTAACCGTCATTTGGCGCTTTTACTTTTCGTTCAAATTTCCCAAAAGGATCTGTTATGGTCGCAAGAATAGTTCCTTTTTTTACAAATTTACCTATTGTATCATAATCGTGCAACAATCCGGAACATTTGGCTCTTATCCACCCAGATTTTTCAATATAAATAGTTGGTGTTTTTTGTCTAATAACAAAATGTTTTGGATCCAGCATGTCAAGGTGAGATAACAGGCGCTTTACTCCATTTACACCTTCATCGGAAATAGTGTTGTTGATATCTAGTGATTTTCCACCTTCAAAAAGGAGCATTTTTACATTCAATTTTTCACTGGAACTCCTGAAAGATCCTGAAATGTTTTTAGAATATAAAGTAAACGGTGCATTAAAGACATCGGCTAATATTTTTAACGCTGCATTGTTTTGAGTAAGACGAATTTGCGGGGCATTGAAACGGCTGGCTCCACCAGCATGAAAATCGACTGCGTATTCTACAATTGGCATAATTTCCGTTAAAATATGAAAAGCGAATCTACTGGCTAGCGAACCAGTTTTACTTCCTGGAAAAACTCGATTTAAATCCCTGCCATCAGGAAATTCTCTTGATTTATTGACAAATCCATATACGTTTATTATAGGAATACAGATGATTGTGCCTCTTTTCGGTTTGTTTATTTTTTTATGGATAAGCTGCCTGACGATTTCTACACCATTGATTTCGTCGCCATGTAATCCTGCGGAGAAAAGAACCACTGGACCATCGATTTTAGAGCGTCGGACAATAATAGGGATGTTCAGTTTTGTTGTGGTATGTAATCTGGCAATTTCCACGTTGATGGTTTTACTTTCGCCAGGAATGATGCTTTCGCCAAAAAGAACTATGGGTGTCGTATTGATTTTTATCATAAGATATTGAAAAGATAAAAATAAGGATAATAACGAATTAGAAAGTAAAATTCTGATAAAACTTTCGTCAGAAAGATTTCGAGGACATTGATTTGTATTTCGTGATTTTTGAGATTAACTTTGTTACATGAATCTAACATCTTTAGCCTTACAAATACAGACCTTGCCTGATAATCCCGGCGTATATCAATATTACGACAAGGAAGGGAAAATTTTGTATGTAGGCAAAGCCAAAAATTTGAAAAAGAGGGTTTCTTCCTATTTTAATAAAATTCATGACACAGCCAAAACCAATGTGCTGGTTAAGAAAATTGTGACCATAAAACATATAGTAGTTCCTACGGAAACCGATGCGCTTTTATTGGAAAACAACCTTATAAAAACCTTGCAGCCTCGTTACAATGTGTTATTGCGGGATGACAAAAGTTATCCGTGGTTGTGTATCAAAAAAGAACCTTTTTCGCGCATATTTGCCACTCGAAGAATGGTTAAAGATGGGTCGGAATATTTTGGGCCGTATACCAGTTTCAAAACGGTGCATACTATTTTAGAGCTGATTAAAGAATTATATCCACTTAGAACTTGTAATTATGATTTGAGCAAAAGCAATATTGATAGCGGGAAATTCAAGGTTTGTCTCGAATATCATATTGGAAATTGTATGGGACCTTGTGAAGGTTTTGAAACTTTGGAAAATTATCAGAAGCAGGTTGATGCTATTCGCGAAATCTTAAAAGGAAATTTTAAGGAAAGTATGAAAGATTTCAAGCGGGTCATGACGAATCTGGCTGCTGATATGCATTTTGAAGAAGCGCAAAAAATCAAAGAAAAAATAGAAGTGCTGGAAAATTATCAATCGCGTTCCACGATTGTAAATCCAAAAATTACCAACATCGATGTCTTTTCGATAGTTTCGGATGAAAGTGCGGCCTATGTGAATTTCTTGCAAATTTCTCACGGCTCGATTATTCGTTCGCATACAATGGAAATCAAAAAGAAACTCGACGAAACCGATGAAGAATTATTAGAATTAGCGATTATCGAATTGAGAGAGCGTTTTCAATTGTTGTCTCGGGAAGTTATAGTTCCGTTTCACGTTGATTTGGGTGAAAACATAAAAATCACCGTTCCGCAATTGGGAGACAAAAAACAAATTTTGGATTTATCCATTCGGAACGCTAAGTTTTATAGAATCGAACAATTAAAACAATTGCAAATTGTAGATCCTGATCGGCATACGAAAAGGATTATGGCGCAAATGCAAAAAGATTTGCGATTGCCTGTTGAACCGCGTCACATCGAATGTTTTGATAACTCGAATATTCAAGGAACAAATCCAGTAGCGGCTTGTGTTGTTTTTAAAGATGGAAAACCCAGTAAAAAGGATTACCGTCATTTCAATATAAAAACAGTCGAAGGACCGGATGATTTTGCATCTATGACCGAAGTAGTTTACAGAAGATACAAGCGATTATTAGACGAAGAGCAACCTTTGCCACAATTAATCATTATTGATGGAGGAAAAGGACAATTATCATCGGCACTGAAAAGTATTGATGAATTGGGTTTGCGAGGAAAAATAGCTATAATTGGAATTGCAAAAAGACTGGAAGAGTTGTTTTATCCGGGGGATTCTATTCCTTTATATTTAGATAAAAAATCAGAAACCTTGAAAGTAATCCAGCAATTGCGGAACGAAGCGCACCGTTTTG
Organism: Flavobacterium arabinosi; assembly: GCF_048158725.1. Taxonomy (NCBI): domain Bacteria; kingdom Pseudomonadati; phylum Bacteroidota; class Flavobacteriia; order Flavobacteriales; family Flavobacteriaceae; genus Flavobacterium; species Flavobacterium arabinosi. The sequence continues at coordinate 311,935 of NZ_JBLNKX010000001.1, read as the reverse complement.
GAATTACGCATCACAGAGATAAAAGAAGTAAAGCGGCACTAAATTCTTCGATAGAAAGCATTCCTGGCATTGGAGAAAAAACGATGCTGACTTTGATTCAGCACTTTAAAAGTGTTAAAAGATTGAAGTTAGCGACAGAAAAAGAAATTTCTGACGTTATAGGTGTATCAAAAGCCAAAAAAATTACCGAATTTTACAAGGCAACTAACGAATAATTAATACACCTTTCGATTACCTACCAAATTGCTACTTATGAAGAAAATTGCGCTTTTATTCATTGTTTTTTGTATGAGTTTAACTTTGTTTTCTCAAGAGCAACACCGACCAAAAATAGGTTTGGTTTTAAGTGGTGGTGGAGCTAAAGGATTTGCGCATATTGGTGTTTTAAAAGTGCTTGAAGAAGCAGGAATCAAGATTGATTACATTGGTGGTACCAGTATGGGAGCGGTTGTTGGCGGGCTTTATGCTTCGGGATATAATGCAAGTCAGATTGATTCCATTTTTCAATCAACAAATTTTGATGAACTATTAAACGACTTCATTCCCAGATCTTCTAAAAATTTTTATGAAAGACGAAACGACGAATTATATGCGTTGGTTCTGCCATTTAATAAACTAAAAATTGGAATTCCTGAAGCATTGTCAAAGGGGATGTACAATTATAATTTATTGAGTAGGATTACCAGAAACGTTAGGCATATAAAGGATTTTAATAAGCTTCCCATTCCTTTTTTATGTATTGGGACCAATATAGAAACAGGAGAAGAAGTTTTATTGAATAAAGGGAATTTGGCTCAGGCTATGATTGCCAGTTCGGCATTTCCATCTTTGTTTTCTCCTGTGGAAATTGATGGGAAACTACTTGTAGATGGCGGTGTTGCTAATAATTATCCCATTGAAGAGGTTAGAAAACTTGGAGCTGATATTATTATAGGCGTTGATGTTCAGAATGATTTATTGGATAGAACCCAACTTAAAGACGCCACAAAAATTTTGGTACAAATTACAAATCTTCAATCAAGAGAAAGAATGAAGAGAAACGTAAAAGACACTGATATTTATATAAAACCAGATATCAAAAACTATGGTGTTATATCATTTGATAAAGGCAAAGAAATTATTAGAAAGGGAGAAGAAGCAACATTTTCTGTTTTTGAAAAATTAAAACTGTTAGTTGATGAATCAAAACCATATAAGAAACCGGAACTAAAAATAATCACCGACAGTTTACAAATTGAAAATATAAATTGTAATGAATTGGACAATTATACTCATGATTATGTTGTTGGTAAACTAAGGTTTAAACCAGGAGTTAAAACTACGTACAATGATTTGTTGAAAGGGATTAACAATATTAATGCCACTCAAAACTTCAGTGCCATATCTTATTCGTTGGATGCTAATGAAAATAATGACGACTTAAATCTCAGTTTGAAAGAAAATTCCACAAAGACTTATTTAAAATTTGGATTGCATTATGATAATTTGTTTAAAAGTGCTGTTCTGGTTAATTTGACCCGTAAAAAAACGCTTTTTAAAAATGATATAGCGTCATTTGATATTGTTTTAGGAGATAATATCAGATACAATTTAGATTACTATGTGGAGAATGGATTTAATATGAGCTTTGGTTTTAAATCGCAGTTCAATCAGTTTAATAGAAATGTGGCTAAAGGGATAAGTAATTTGAATTTAAGTGAAGTAAATTCAATCAATGTTGATTTTACCGACTTAACAAATCAAGCTTATTTTCAATCTTTATTCGTACAAAAATTTCTAATAGGAGGTGGAGTAGAGCTTAAATTCTTAAAAATAAAATCGGAAACATTGGCTAATGTGGATCCCATAATTGATAAAAGTAATTATCTAAGTGTTTTTGGGTACATGAAATTTGATTCCTTTGATAATAAATATTTCCCTAAAAAAGGATGGTATTTTTCAGGGGATATTCAATCCTATTTACTTTCTTCAAATTACACGGGAGACTTCAAATCGTTCTCTATTGCAAAAGGCGATTTTGGAATAGCGGCAACACTTTTTAAAAATGCAACAATAAAATTTCAAACTGACGCGGGATTTTCTTTTGGCAATGAAAGTGTAGCTTTTTTTAATTTTATTTTGGGGGGGTATGGTTATAATCCCATAAATAATTTTAAGTATTTATACGGTTATGATTACTTAAGTGTGGCTGCCAATAGTTATATAAAATCAACTGGAACAATTGATTATGAGTTTTATAAAAATAATCATCTCAACTTTTCGGCAAATTTCGCCAATATTGGGGATAGAATTTTTGAATCAGTAGATTGGATTTCGATTCCAAAATATTCAGGATATGCGGTAGGATATGGTCTTGAAACGGTAATTGGACCAGTAGAAATAAAACACTCCTGGTCGCCGGAAACTGGAAAAGGATACACTTGGTTTAGTATTGGATTTTTATTTTAATTGTAATTTATTTCAATAATAATTCCGATATTTGTTATAATGAAAACAAAATGGCTAGGTTTATTAGATTATCTTCAATTCCTTATCAAGAGAAATCCTGAGTGAGTACCCTTTTTTTGATTTATCATAGCGCATTATAAAGTAATCTCAACTTTAAATTGTTACACTTTTAAACAAAAAAATCATGCCTTTATATCATAAATTAGGAAGTTTTCCTCAAAAGAGACACACACAATTCGAAAAACCAAACGGTGGTTTATATTACGAACAACTTTTTGGGACAGAGGGTTTTCATGGCAATTCATCACTGTTATATCATGTTCACAGACCAACACAAATAAAAGAAATTCTTAATTCCTACTCCGTTGAACCAAAAATTGCCATTGGAAAAAACATAAAATCGTTATTGTTAAAAGGGTTTGAGTTAAAACCTGAAGATGATTTTCTGGACAGTCGCAAACCCATGCTGGTCAATAGAGATTGCACCATTGGATTAGCTGCACCAAAACAATCTTTGCGTACCTATTTCTATAAAAATGCCGATGCCGATGAAATGATTTTCATTCACAAAGGGAAAGGGAAATTGCGCACTATGATGGGAAATATTTCCTTTAAATATGGAGATTATCTGATCATTCCACGTGGAATAATTTATCAAATCGATTTTGACACTTTAGAAAACCGATTGTTTTACGTCGAATCTTTTGCGCCATTTTATACTCCAAAACGCTATAAAAACCGATCCGGTCAGCATCTAGAGCATTCTCCGTTTTGTGAACGTGATTTTATTTTGCCAAACGAGTTAGAAACGCATGATGAAAAAGGGGACTTCCTTATCAAAATCAAAAAAGAAGGCATGATCCACGAAATTGTATATGCCACACATCCTTTTGACGTAGTAGGTTGGGACGGTTATAATTTTCCTTATGGATTCAGTATTCACAATTTCGAACCTATAACGGGTCGCGTACATCAACCGCCACCGGTTCATCAAACTTTTGAAACAGCGACTTTTGTAGTTTGCTCTTTCGTTCCAAGATTGTATGATTACCACCCAAAAGCAATTCCGGCACCTTATAATCACAGCAACATCGACAGCGATGAGGTTTTGTATTATGTAGACGGAGATTTTATGAGCCGCAATAATATCGAACAAGGTCACATTACGTTACATCCAAAAGGAATTCCGCACGGACCCGCGCCAGGAGCAATGGAGCGCAGCATTGGTCAAACCATAACACATGAATTAGCAGTTATGGTCGATACATTCCGCCCGTTAATGGTAACCGAAGAGGCCATGGGATTGGATGATGGTCAATATTATAAATCTTGGGTAGAGTAATAAGGAGCTATTTCCTGCTATCCGTTGCAATCTTTTATTACCCTATCAGGGTTCAAAACCCTGACAGGGTAATAAAAGGATTTTCACTGCTATCAGGGCTAGGGCCTTAGTGTAAAATAACAACTCTTTTTAAATTAATAAAATCTGAGTAAATCAATTGCATCAGCGTCATCAGCTTTTCAAAATTAGATTTATCGAATCAAAAAATAAATACCATGTCAAAAGAAGTAAAATCAGTAGAATACGGACTAGAAAAAATATTTGAAGGAGCACAAGATTTCCTTCCTTTATTAGGAACCGATTATGTAGAATTCTACGTAGGAAATGCAAAACAATCCGCACATTATTATAAAACAGCTTTTGGTTACCAATCATTGGCTTATGCAGGCTTAGAAACTGGAGTAAGAGACAGAACGTCTTATGTGCTAAAACAAGATAAAATCCGAATCGTATTGACTACACCGTTGACTCAAGATTCTCCCATACACGAACATTTAAGAAAACATGGAGACGGGGTAAAAGTTGCTGCACTTTGGGTAGAAGATGCCACTAGTGCTTACGAGGAAACAATGAAGCGTGGTGCGCGTTCTTTTATGGAGCCAACAGTTGAGAAAGATGAGTTTGGAGAAGTAGTGCGTTCCGGAATTTATACCTACGGAGAAACCGTGCATATTTTTGTAGAACGCAAAAATTACAATGGTGTTTTCTTGCCTGGATATAAGGAATGGAAATCTGATTACAATCCAGAACCAACAGGATTAAAATACATTGACCACATGGTAGGTAATGTAGGTTGGAATGAAATGAATACCTGGGTTAAGTTCTATGAAGAGGTGATGGGATTTGTGAATTTCCTTTCTTTTGATGACAAACAAATTAATACCGAATATTCGGCCTTGATGAGTAAAGTAATGTCCAATGGAAATGGAAGAATTAAATTTCCAATCAACGAACCTGCCGAAGGAAAGAAAAAATCACAAATCGAGGAATATCTGGACTTTTATGGCGGACCCGGAATTCAGCATATCGCAATTGCAACAGATGATATTATCAAAACAGTATCTCAGTTGAAAGCAAGAGGAATAGAATTCTTGTCAGCTCCTCCGCATACCTATTATGAGGCAATTCCGGAGCGATTGGGAGCGCATATGAAAATGATGAAGGAAGATTTAAATGAGATAGAGAAACTTGCTATTATGGTCGATGCGGATGAGGAAGGGTATTTATTACAAATTTTCACAAAGCCAGTTCAGGACCGACCAACGTTGTTTTTTGAAATCATACAAAGAATGGGAGCCAAAGGTTTTGGAGCGGGTAATTTTAAAGCACTTTTTGAATCAATTGAGCGAGAACAACAATTGCGAGGAACGCTATAAAAGTGTGTTATTTTTATGTTGTATTAAAAAATAATCAGTGAATGGCCTGTTTTTATGCAAATGTTGTGTTAAACTTTATTTAGAAGCTTTAAAAACTAGTTTTATTAATTAACTTTGCAATCTCAAAACTGGAAGGGGTGGTTTCCTTCCTATATTGATATAAATTTCATAATTTATAGTTTTTTGGTTAGTTAATAGCATAAAAACTCAGTCATTATTTGACTGAGTTTTTTTGTTTTAATATATTTGGAACAAAATTTGCTATTACAGTCAATAAATTGACAAAAAGTAATGAAAAAAATAATACTATTAATACTATTTGTAACAACCGTAAGTTTCGATTCTCAAAAAGAAGATGCTTATGATGTGGGCGAGTACTTTAAATTTAGAATTCATTACGGTATAGTGAATGCAGGATATGCGACGCTTGAAGTCAAAGATGCCATTTTAAATAATAAAAAAACTTTTCATGTTGTTGGTAAAGGATACACTACCGGAATGTCACGTTTTTTCTTTAAAGTTGATGATCTATATGAAAGTTATATTGATAAGGAAACTGGAAATCCATATCGATTTGTAAGAAAAATCAATGAAGGAGGCTACACTAAAAATCAAGAAGGTTTTTTCAATCAAACTACAAATAGAATTCTTGTAAAAGATTATAAACATAAAAACGAAAAGACAATCGTTATTCCAAAAAATGCGCAAGACATTTTGTCAACTTTCTACTATTTAAGAAATTTTCCAAGTATTGATAAAATCAAGCCTGGAGAATCAGTAGCTATTGATATGTTTTTTGATGATGGTGCTACAAAATTTAAGATGAAATTTATAGGTCGTGAAGATATTACAACTAAATTTGGGGTTGTTTCAGCTATGGTTTTTAGACCCTTGGTGCAATCAGGTCGCGTTTTTAAAGAACAGGAAAGTTTAACCGTTTGGATTTCGGACGATGATAATAAAATACCCTTGCGAATTAGAGCAAGTCTGGCTGTAGGTTCAATCAAAGCAGATTTAGATGAATTTAGGGGATTGAAGAATCAGTTTAAAATAAAAAATAATAATGGACAATAATGATAATTCTGAAGGAATTTTAAAAGAAATTGAGCTTAAATTCGAAGCAATAAACCAGAAAACCGAGACGCATTTAGAAGGACTACTTTGGTCTAAGCCGATTACTTATTGGGATTATATTCATACCGATGCGTTGTTAAACCTTCAGATTCAAAGAACCACTCTTCCCGACGAAATGGTTTTTATCATGTATCATCAGGTTAATGAATTAATATTTAAGATGATACTTTGGGAAATGAATCAAATTTCATATTGTCAGGACATAAAAATTGATTTTTTCACGGAAAGGTTAATGAGAATCAGCCGTTATTTTGATATGTTGACAACTTCTTTCGGTATTATGGAAGATGGAATGGATGTAGATCAATACATGAAATTTAGAAATACCCTAACTCCGGCAAGTGGTTTTCAAAGTGCGCAATACAGATTAATAGAATTTTGTTCCACGGATTTAATAAATCTTATCGATTACCGTTATAGAGATACAATTGACAGGAATACTTCTTTGGAATTTGCTTTTGAGCATTTATATTGGCAAGCAGCCGGAAAAGATTATCACACCGGTAAAAAATCATTTTTACTCGAGGAATTTGAAAGAAAATACAAAGGAATGTTTTTGAAACATATGGAGGAATATAACACCATAAATATTTGGAAAAAATTTAAGCAACTTCCAAATTTAGATCAAAAAAATCCAGATTTAATAAAAGCGATGCGCCATTATGACCATACAGTAAATATTACTTGGGTGATGCAACATTTGAATGTAGCCATAAAATATATAGATCAAAGCGGAAAAGGAAATGGTGAAGCTACAGGCGGAAGTGACTGGAAAAAATACATGCATCCAAAATATCAACGCAGGATATTTTTTCCTGAATTATGGTCGGCTGATGAGTTGGCACATTGGGGGCAATAAAATTAATTAGAATAAAAATAATATAGTTTGAAACAAGTATTAATAGCAATTATAGTGTTGTTTTCTTTAGTTTCTTGTAATAAATCTAATGATGTATTAGAAACAGAAATTATAAAACCAGCAGCTAAGAAAATGGAGTTTGGGTTTAGATATTCTGATTTTAATGTGGTTCAGGATACGGTAAAAAAAGGAGATACTTTTGGTACAATTATCGAAAATCAAAATATTGGTAATAGGAAAGTATATGATATTATTAAAAAGGTAAAGGATACATTTGATGTTAGAACAATCAGGATAAACAAACCGTATACGCTACTAAGATCAAAAAACAAAACAAATAATTTACAGGTTTTTATTTATCAGCCGGATGCATTGACTTATTATGTTGTCGATTTGCGTGACACGGCAGTGGTTGTATATAAAAAAACGAAACCTATTACTATTAAGACCCGTACAATAGGGGGATTATTAAAGGGTTCTTTGTCTGAAACTTTGGAAGATGCAAATGTAGAAGGTGCTTTGGCAAGTAAAATATCTAAAATTTATGCTTGGTCTATCGATTTTTTTAAACTTAAAAAAGGAGATCGGTTTGCTATTACTTTTACGGAAAGATTTATAAATGACTCCGTTTATGATGGAGTAGATAGTCTTAAAGCTGCTTTTTTTGAATACAAAGGAAAAATAATTTACGCATTTCCTTATGCTCAAAATCCTTCTTCCAATAAAATAGAATATTACGACGAGGAAGGGAAAACATTGAAAAATTTCTTTCTTAAAACACCAATTAAATTTAGCAGAATTTCGTCTCGTTTTTCAACTAATCGATTCCATCCAGTACAACAAAGATGGAAAGCGCATAAAGGAACCGATTATGCTGCGCCATACGGAACCCCAATTACAACTACTGCTGCAGGAAATGTAGAGCAGACAGGTTTTACCGCAGGAAATGGGAATTTTGTAAAAGTAAAGCACAACGGAACCTATTCCACTCAATATTTACACATGTCAAGGATTTTGGTACGAAGGGGTCAGCATGTCAATCAAGGTCAGGTAATAGGTCGAGTAGGAAGCACTGGTTTAGCAACAGGTCCTCATGTTTGTTATCGATTTTGGAAAAACGGGGTTCAGGTAGATGCGTTACGGCTTAAATTGCCTACTGGTGAACCAATGAGCGGTAGAAATAAAGAGCAGTTTTTAAAGGTTATTACTCCTTTAAAATGGCAATTAGATAGCGTTGCTAATTTGTAACAAATTGATTTATTAAAATTATAATGGTTCTTTTCTATTCCGTTTAAAGCATCACTATTAGGGCAATTTTTTCTTAAATTGTTATATAATTGTAAAGGTATTTATCGTTAAAACTAATTTCAGTATTTTTGTCAAAAATTAAACTAAACGATAATCCAAATATAAATGGCTTTAAATACAATAAACCCAACAGAAACAGTAGCTTGGAAGAAACTTCAGCAGCATTACAGTGAAATGCAAAAAGCTTCCATGAAAGAGCTGTTTCAAGCAGATGATTTAAGAACAGAGAAATTCAACTTGAAATGGAATGATTTTTTAATCGATTTCTCAAAAAATATAATCAACCAAGAAACACTTGAATTATTACTTGAGTTGGCAGAAGAAGCAGGACTTAAAAATGCTATTACGGACTATTTTGACGGTGGAATCATCAATCAAACGGAAAACAGAGCCGTGCTTCATACAGCTTTAAGAGCTAAAGAATCAGCTGTCATAAATGTAGAAGGACAAAATGTAGTTCCTGAAATTTATGAAGTAAAAAATAAAATAAAGGCATTTACTAACGAAGTAACTTCAGGACAAAGAACTGGTTTTACGGGAAAACCGTTTACGGATATTGTCAACATCGGTATTGGTGGTTCAGATTTAGGACCTGCAATGGCAGTTGAAGCATTACAATTTTACAAAAATCATTTAAACGTTCATTTTGTTTCAAATGTGGACGGCGACCATGTAAATGAAATTATAAAAAAACTAAATCCAGAAACTACGCTTTTTGTTATTGTTTCTAAAACATTTACAACACAGGAAACATTAACTAATTCTGAAACAATCCGAAAATGGTTTTTACAATCAGCAAAACAAGAAGATGTTGCTAAACATTTTGTTGCAGTTTCTACTAATATTGCAAAAGTAACAGAATTTGGTATTAATCCTGATAATGTATTCCCTATGTGGGACTGGGTTGGAGGTCGTTTTTCATTATGGAGTGCAGTGGGGCTTTCAATAAGTCTTGCAGTTGGTTTTGAAAATTTTGACGAATTATTAAGCGGTGCCAATGAAATGGACGAGCATTTCAAAACTGCTGATTTTGATAAAAATGTACCGGTTGTTCTAGCTTTATTAAGTGTTTGGTATAATAATTTCTTTGGAGCCGAAAGCGAAGCTTTAATTCCTTACACGCAATATTTGCAAAAATTAGCACCTTATTTACAACAAGGTACTATGGAAAGTAATGGAAAAAGTGTTGGTCGTGATGGAAAACCGGTAAATTATCAAACCGGAACTATTATTTGGGGTGAGCCAGGAACTAATTCACAACATGCTTTTTTTCAATTAATTCACCAAGGTACTAAATTGATTCCTACTGATTTTATTGGATTTATAAAACCACTTTACGGAGATGAAGATCATCATGATAAATTGATGTCTAACTTTTTTGCACAAACCGAAGCATTGTTACACGGGAAAACGGAAGAACAAGTTCAAGCTGAATTCGATAAACAAGGTCTTGCTGTTGATAAAGCTGCATTTCTTTTGCCGTTTAAAGTTTTTGCAGGGAACAAACCTACAAATACTATTTTAATACAAAAATTGACTCCAAGAACGTTAGGCTCTTTGATTGCATTATATGAGCACAAGATTTTTGTTCAAGGAATTATCTGGAATATATTTAGTTATGACCAATGGGGCGTTGAACTAGGAAAACAATTAGCCAACTCAATTTTAGAAGAGATTAACACTAAAAAAGTAAAAAATCACGATTCTTCAACTGCATTTTTATTGAATCATTTTCTTTCGAATAAATAAAACAGTTTTTAAATTTGATCTAATTAGGAAGATTCAAAATGACTCTGGTTAGTTTTTAAATTTTTAAATACTAAAAAGCCCCGATTTTATAAAAAATCGGGGCTTTTTTATGTAAGTAATTCAGTGATAGTGAGTTTTTGATAATGTTTTCTATTTTTTAACAAATTGGTTTTTATAGTATTTTTATCAGATGAATATATATAATTGTTAAAAAACAATAATTAAATTATTTTTTAACAATTATGTTGCAATAATCACTTTAAAGCAAAAAATTGTGATTTAGATGGATTTTCTTAACGTTTTCATAACAGTATGCGGTTTAAATGTTATAATTTTGCTAAAAATTAATAAATTAAACAAAAAACAAAAATGAAGAAAATTATTTTTATTTTGATTATTTTTTTATCAGCTGTTGGTCATTCGCAGGTTACTAGTTCTGCAATGTCTGGTACTGTTAAATCAGGCACTGGCGAAACGCTACCAGGCGCTTCAGTTGAGGTTGTTCATAAACCTACTGGGACAAAATATTTTTCAACAACTGGTTCTAATGGCGGATATGCTGTTCAAGGAATTAGACCAGGAGGTCCATACACTGTAAAAGTTACTTATGTTGGTTACAAAACAACTGAAATTACTGAGATTAATGCACCTTTAGGTAATAATATAACAATAAATATTGTTGTTGATGAAGAGTCAAATGTTTTAAGCGAAGTTGTAGTAGTTTCTACAAAATCAAAAGGAACTTTCAATAAAGGAAGAACTGGAGCTTCTCAACAATTTTCTAATAGAGAGTTAGTGGCTGTTCCTGTTACAGGAGCACGTTCAATAAACGCAATTACAAAATATAATGCTAACGCTGGAAGTAATGGTACTTTTGGAGGTCAGGATTCACGATTGAATAATTTTACTATTGATGGATCTGTATTTAATAATGGATTTGGTCTTGGAAGTGATTCACAAGCAGGAGGTAGAACGGGTTCAACAGCGATATCTTTAGACGCAATTGAACAATTACAGGTTAATATTGCACCTTATGATGTACGTCAATCTGGGTTTTTAGGTTCTGGAATCAATGCAGTAACTAAAAGTGGAACAAATGAAATTGAAGGTTCTGTTTATAATTCCTTTAGAAGCAACAAGAAAGATTTCATAGGAACTAAAGCTGGAAATGCAGTAATTGTACCAGGAAAATTTAATGAAAAAATTTGGGGAGCAAGAATTGGCGCACCAATTATTAAAGATAAATTGTTCTTTTTTGGAAATTTTGAAACAATAGAAAATACAAGCCCAGCCACAACTTGGACTTCTACGGGTTCACCACAGCCAAGCGCTCAGGTTTCATTACCTACATTTGCTGAAATGCAAACGCTTTCAACTTTTTTGAAAGACAAATTTAATTATACAACAGGACCTTGGGAGAATTATGATGCTGCAAAAGTTTCTAAAAAATTTCTTGCCAGAATCGACTGGAATATAAATGACAATCATAAACTTACTGCTCGTTATGTTTTTCACAACTCAAATTCTGACGAGTTGACTTCTAACTCAAATTCGTTAGGATTTGGTAACAGAAGAACTAGTGCACTTGCTATGTCGTTCCAAAACAGTGGTTATGTAATATTGGATAACACAAGATCTGTTGTAGTAGAACTGAACAGTAAATTAAGTAATTCATGGTACAATAACTTCATCGGAGGTTATGATAAACAAATTGAAGATAGAAGTTTACAAGGTGGTGGTTTATTTCCTACTATTGATATAAAAAATGGAGCAGCTACTTTTATTTCTGCAGGTTTGGACCCATTTACACAAGGAAATAAACTTAGTTATTCTACATTACACTTTACTGATAATTTGACGAAAACAATAGGAAATCATTCTTTGTTGTTTGGGGCTAATTTTGAGTATTTTAAATCAAGTAACTTATTTTTCTCGGGTTCAAATGGAGTATATGTCTTTAACTCATTAAGTGATTTTTATGCTGCGGCTAATCAATCTGCTAATACTGGTGGTGCTCCATCGACTACAGCATTACCGGCTCGTTTACAATTTAGATATTCTGCTTTAGCAGGTGCAGTAGAACCTTTACAGATTTTGAAATCAAATAAATTAGACTTGTACACTCAAGACGAAATTAAAGTAAGTGATAAATTAAGAGTTACATTAGGTCTTCGTGCTTCAGCAGTTTGGTTTGCTGATACTGCACTTGAAAACACAAAAGTTACTGCAATGACTTTTGCAAATGGTGAAAAGTTCAATACTGGAGAAATGCCAAATACACAATATTTATTTGAACCTAGAGTAGGTTTTAATTTAGATGTAAATGGAGATGCTACAACACAATTACGTGGAGGTAGTGGTGTGTTCACAGGAAGAGCGCCATCAGTATTTTTATCTAATGCTATCGGTAACAACGGAGTTCTTACAGGTTTTGTGGATGTTAGTGGTGCAGCAGTTGGAACAGGTGGATATGGTTTTACTCCAAATCCTAACGATTATTTTATTCCTGCAACGCCAACACTTCCTGCTACATTTGAATTAGCGTTTACAGCTAAAAAATTTAAATTTCCACAAGTTTGGAAGACAAATTTAGCAGTTGATCAAAAACTTCCTTTTGGTTTCGTTGGAACTATCGAAGGTATCTTCCAACAAAATATTAACGCTATTCATTATTACAATGCTAATTTTGATGTTCCAGTTGGAAATTTCATCGGGCCGGATACAAGACCTAGATTTGCCCGTACTGATAATGGAGTTCGTGTGAATGACAATGTTTCTAGTGCTGTTGTATTAACGAATACTGATAAAGGATATTTTTACTCAACAACATTTAAATTAGAGTATCCTTACAAAAAAGGACTTTGGGGTTCGGTAGCTTATACGCATTCAAGTGCTAATGATTTATTATCTGCAGGTTCTATTGCTGCAGGTTCTTGGACTGGAGCGAGATCAATCAATGGTAATAACGATTTACCTTTGGCACTATCAACTAACAATACACCACATAGAATTGTTGGTATATTAGGTTATAAAATCGAATATGGTAATAATATAGGTGCTGCAACTTCAGTTAATCTTGGGTATATTGGGGAACAAGCTGGACCATTTTCTTATGCTTACGGAGGTGATATGAATGGAGATCAAGTTAATGGAAATGACCTAATGTATGTTCCAAATAACGCAAATGAAATCCGTTTTCAAACTTTAGCTGTTACAAATGTTGTAAATGGAGCAAATGTTGTAACAAATTATAATGAAGCACAACAACAACAAGCGTATGAAGCTTACATCAAACAAGATTCTTATCTTTCTTCAAGAAGAGGTCAATACACAGTAAGAAATGGTGGTGTTTTGCCAATGTTACATAGATTAGATTTATCTGTAACTCAAGATTTTTTCATTAAAATTGCAGGTAAAAAGAATAGCTTTCAATTTAGAGCTGATGTATTAAACTTTACTAACTTATTAAACAGAGATTGGGGAGTGACTCAAAGAATTACAGCAACAAACGGGAATGTTTTAAGTTATAGAACGACTACTGCTAATGTGCCTTTTTTCCAATTAGCTACACAAACAGATGCTGCAGGAACGAAAACTTTAATTAAAGATACTTTCCAGAAAAACGCTTCAACTTTTGATGTTTGGCAAGCACAATTTACACTTAGATATATTTTTGGTAAATAATACCTGAAAAAAATATCAAAAAATCAAAACCACGTATTAAAGCGTGGTTTTTTTATGCCTTTTTTTATTATATTTGTTAAAAACAAAAACACAATTTATGTACGAATTTATTCAAAAATTTCATTCTGGTTGGGCTTATTTAGCGCTTTTATTATTAGTGGTTGCAGTTGTTAATTCTTTTATAGGAATGTCTTCTAAAAAAGAATTTACTTCAAAAGATAGAAAAATAGCATTATTTGGTCTTATAGGAACTCACACACAATTATTGATTGGTTTAATTTTATATTTTGTTTCACCATTAGGGTTTGCTTCGTTAGGACAAATGTCAGATAAAGCGTTGCGTTTAACGTCATTGGAACATCCGTTAATAAATATTATTGCAATTACTTTGATTACAATAGGATGGTCAAAACATAAAAAATTAACTACTAGCGAGTCAAAATTCAAAACCTTTTCTATTTTTTATAGTCTAGGATTATTGCTTATTCTAAGTAGAATTCCATGGAAAATGTGGTTTTAAAAATCAATTAAAGCTCTAGAAATAGAGCTTTTTTTATCTGGGTATGGTTTTTGTAAAATAGATTTAACTAAAAAGGTATAAATGAAAAAATCAATAACATTATTTTTTTTGCTGGCAATCATTGGCTTAGTTAGCAGTCAAAGTTCAATCTCAGATAAACAAAAAGCTACAATTCAAAGAGACTCTCTCAAAAAGGCTAAAATAGCAGTTGAACAGCAAGATGATAAATTAGATTCTTTAATCACTTCGTTAGGGAAGTTTAAAATTTATAAAAAAGAAGCGCATGCATCCTATTATGCGGATAAATTTAATGGAAGAAGAACTACAAGTGGTAGAAAATTTGATAATAATAAATATACTGCAGCACACAAAAAATTACCTTTTGGGACAAAAGTAAAAGTAACAAATGAAGCTAATGGTAAATCAGTAATTGTGGAAATTACTGATAGAGGCCCATTTGTCAGGTCAAGAGAAATTGACTTGTCAAAACGAGCTTTTAAGGATATTGCGTCACGTAAAGATGATGGAGGCATGAAGGTGACAATAGCCGTATTGAATAATTAAATCACCAATTTTTGTATGGATTATTGCTTAAATAGGAATTGTAATACCGTTTGTCATTGGTCACTTCCTCACCTAACCAGCTAGGTTTTTCAAAAGTCTCCGTTTCAGAGCCTAGTTCAATCTCAGCAATAATCAATCCTTCATTGTCACCGTAAAACACATCAATTTCATAAACGTGATTGCCCGATCTGACTTCAAATCGGGTTTTATCTATAACGCCTTTTTCACATAAAAGGAGTAATGCTTTAGCTTCTTCAACAGGAATTTCCTTTTCCCACTCAAAACGGGATAATCCTGATTCATTTGAAATCCCTTTTATAGTCAAAAATCCTTTCTCTCCTTTTATGCGAACACGAACGGTACGTTCCGGAACCGAACTTAAATAGCCTTGTGCAATATGATTTTCAGCGAAAGCGGTTGCCTTGAACGAATTGCCTTGAACCAAAAATTTTCTTTCTATTTCAATCATTTTCTCGTTGAGTTTATTTAAGTATTTGTAGCAATTTCCAGCTATCCGTTTCAATTTCTCAATCATAAAACTTTTTTTCTATTTTAAAAAAAGGAGCTTCTGGGCCACTCTTTTTTAAAAGAAAAAATAGTTTTTTCAATCGAAGATTTCCACTTTTATCTGGGCTAATCTCATACCTCAAAGATATCAAATATTTTCACTACAGTTAATTTATATCTTTTAGGAAGGTTTCGCAATTGCTTATGCCAATTTGTTTTTTTTTAACAATCAACGATGTTTAAGGACGTAGCTTTAGATTTCAACCGAATTTTACGTTCAATATTAAGTTTTTGAAAGTACTTCTATAATCATTTATTTATGATTAACTTAATGAAAGTTGGTGGGTCAATTTGTATTTTTACCAAAATTGAACCAAATAATGAAATTATTTTTCAAAGTAAAACCCAAATCAACTCCAGCTGGATTATTAACTAATTTTTTTGATGAAAGTCAGTCTTGGCATGAGAAGGAAGATAATTTAGAACCTTTAGTGGAGTTAATTCGGTTAATTCGACCTTTGAAAACTAAAAACTTAGAAAGTATTGATCTGCAAGAAATCATTTCTTTTTTAAAGGATAATTATGCTATTCGAAAACAGTTCTCCATTTACATCAAAGAGATTTTAAAAGATAAAAAATTCAATAAGATTCTTTCGGATGCGGCTATTTTACAAGATGTAGATTTTATTTTTGAAGTCAAAAAAAGAATTTTCTCTAAATTTTTGCCTTATCAGCCACAAAAGGATACATTAGAATATATTCTCAATCAGGTTTTTTATCGGGACGATGACACGATTTGGATAAATAAAATACCATCACAACAATTAGAAGAATTGTATGGTCTTTTAAAATTCAAATCTATTTATGAAAGCACGGAACTCAATTCGGTTTTGTCAGAATTGTTATTTGGAATGCACTTAATTACACAGAGAATTAGTGGTCGTGCCATGGAAACGGATGTTATCAAAATGGTGCCGGAATTTGATGATTATGAAAGTCCTTTTTCGGCTTTTGAAAAGGAATTATTTCAAATTGAAGACAAAATTAAAAGTTCTGAAAAGCATTTTATCAAGTCGAATGATTTATCGTATGCGCAACTATTGGTTCTGCATAAGCAATGTGAAGAATTTGTTGATAAAGCATTTCATAACACTTCAAAATATGGAATTTCACTTCGGGTGAACCAGAATTTATTAAAAATTAGGCAGCAATTAGAACGGTTGAAATTTTTAATTCCGTTATTGATTGTAGATAAAGAGAACGATAAAAAGAGTAACGGAATAGCATTGGCGTTGCACTTAATTAAATACAATTGTTACAAAAATAATGTTCGAAAATTTATTAGTGAAAGTACCCAACTGATTTCTTATGAAATAACGCAACATACGGCTAAAACAGGAGAACATTATATTACGGAAAGCCGAAAGGAGTATTTTAAAATGTTCCGGACAGCACTTGGTGGAGGATTCATTGTTGGAATAATGTGTGTAATTAAAGTCTTGCTTTCTAAAGCTGATACGAGTTTTTTTGGACATGCTTTTCTTTATAGCATGAACTATGCTTTTGGATTTATTGCGATTTATTTGTTGGGTTTTACATTGGCTACAAAACAACCCGCCATGACTGCTTCGGCTTTGATAAAAGCGTTGGAGGAAGGAGTAATAAAACAAGGTAAAGATGCCGAAAAATATAGAGCTTTTGCTATTCTTTTTGCACGCGTTTTTCGCTCTCAGTTTATAGCATTTGTAGGAAATGTGATTATGGCATTTCCGGTTTCGTTACTTGGTGTTTGGCTGATTGATTATATGTTGCATTATAATATCACTGCGACTAAATGGGAATCATTACTCATTGATTTGAGTCCTATTCATTCGTTAGCGATTCTTCATGCTGCTATTGCTGGTGTGTTTTTATTTTTGTCTGGAATCATTTCAGGAAGTATAGCCAATAGAGACAAACACAATCAGGTTTTTTTCAGGATAACGGAACATCCTTTGCTGAAAAGAAGTTTAGGAAAAGACAGGACGTTGAAATTAGCGAAATTATACGAAAAAAGATGGGCAGGAATTGTTTCCAATTTTTGGTTTGGTATATTCATGGGAAGTACTGCGTCAATTGGTTTGTTTTTAGGGTTAAATCTGGATATACGACATATTACTTTTGGTAGCGGAAATCTGGCTTTAGCATTATACGGAGCAAATTATGTTGTGAGTGACTCAATGTTATTTTGGGGTATTTTTGGAATTGGTATTATGGGTTTAGTTAACTTTATGGTAAGTTTCAGTCTTTCATTAGGTCTGGCATTTCGTTCGAGAGCCATTTCATTATTTGAGTTGCGATTTGTCACGATTTCCATTTGGAATCATTTCAAATCACGTCCATTCAGTTTTTTCTTTCCTACCGAAAAGAAAAACAAATCGATAGTAGTAGAAAATTATTTAAGTACTGAAGAACAAAAATAATTTTGGGATGTAGTAAACCATTCGGGAAATAGGGTTGGGTAGACAATTAGTTGAATATTATGCAGGAATTAATTCCAAATAGAAAAATCATACATGTTGACATGGATGCCTTTTATGCTTCGGTGGAGCAGATGGACAATCCATTGTTACGAGGAAAGCCTATTGCTGTAGGCGGTTCTGAAAATCGTGGTGTAGTAGCAGCGGCGAGTTATGAGGCTAGAAAATTTGGTGTTCGTAGTGCAATAAGTGGAATCATGGCCAAGAAAAACTGCCCCGAACTCATTTTTGTAAGGCCACGATTTGATAGATACAAAGAGATTTCAACTAAGATTCACAAAATTTTTCATGACTATACGGATTTGGTGGAGCCATTGTCACTTGATGAGGCCTATCTAGATGTAACCAACAACAAAAAAGGGAATCCTAGTGCTACTTTATTGGCACAGGAAATAAGACAGCGTATTTTCAATGAAGTAGGTTTAACGGCTTCTGCTGGAATATCAGTCAATAAGTTTGTGGCTAAAATTGCCAGCGATTATAATAAACCCAACGGACAAAAAACGGTCAATCCTGATGAAGTTATTTTATTTCTGGAAGAATTACCCATTCGGAAATTTCATGGGGTTGGAAAAGTCACCACCGAAAAAATGTACCAACTGGGAATTTTTACCGGAGTAGAATTAAAAAGTAAGTCATTAGAGTTTTTGGAGAAACATTTCGGAAAATCGGGAAGTTTCTATTATCATGTCGTGAGAGGGATTCATAATAGTGAAGTAAAATCAAATCGAATTACAAAATCAGTTGCAGCAGAACATACTTTTGATGTTAATCTCTCTTCTGAAATTTACATGTTAGAACAGCTTGAAACTATTGCCAGTGCATTAGAAAGAAGGTTGAAAAAATACAATATTGCAGGAAAAACAGTCACTTTAAAAATAAAGTACAGTGATTTTACACAACAAACCCGAAGCAAAACATTGCCTTATTTTATTTCTGATAAAGCATTGATCGTAGAAGTCGTAAAAGAACTATTGTATCAAGAACGGATGAAAGATTCCGTACGATTACTTGGAATTTCTTTAAGTAATTTAAATACCGAAGAGAAGAGATTTGTTGTAGTGCAGTTAAAATTTGATTTTTAATTAATAATGGACACGTTCAACAATGGTTAAAGTCTAAAATTTATAGTTTTGTTTTTCTAAATAAAATTACATTTGGTTTTTTAATACAAAATATCATGAGTAATTTTCAAGAATATGATGGAGCTATTGCGAAGTATCACAGTGGCTTGAACGTAAAAAAAACCCCCGTTTTTTCTTGGGATTTCCATCATGAATTTTTACAGGAACTAAAGAATTCCTTTCGGGATTTAGATAAACTCAACTCATTTGCTGTTCAAAATAAATGGGATTGTGACAAATTGGATTTAAAAACAAGACTCAAAGAGGAAGTAATAATTGTAACGGATGTTAAACTGACTATTGTTTTTGCTTCGCATAATATAGTAAAAATGAGTGGCTATGAGCCAGCAGAAGTTTTGGGTAAAAGTCCTAAGATGTTTCAAGGTAAGGAGACTAGCTTGGTTACTTCGAATGAAATCCGGAAAGCAATAGAGCTTCACGAACCTTTTGAAAAAACGGTATTGAATTATAAAAAGAATGGAGAGAGGTATACTTGTTTGATAAAAGGATTTCCTATTTTTAACTTGAAAGGACAGTTAAGCCACTACATAGCTTTTGAGAAAGCAGCATAAAACGAAAAAACCTCTCTAAAATTAGAAAGGTTTTCTCATTATTGAAATATCTTACAATAGGCTTAGTTTTTACTGTTCAATTTAGATAACAATCTTAAAAATTCTATATACAACCAAACCAGTGTAATCATTAATCCCATGGCGCCATACCATTCCATGAATTTTGGCATTTTTTGTTCCACTCCTTTTTCTATTCGGTCAAAATCCAAAAATAGATTTAAAGCAGCAATAACTATCACAAAAACACTGATTCCAATGCTCATCATCGAGTTGCCATAATGAACAGGTACAAAGCTGGTAAACATAGAAAATAACCAAGATATCAGATAATAGGTCGCAATGGCAAGTGTAGCTGCCACAACAACGGATTTGAACTGTTCTGTTACTTTTACGATTTTATATTTATACAATCCTAAGCAAACCATGAACGTTACAAAAGTTGCCCCAACGGCCTGAATTACAATCCCGGGATACATGGCTTCAAATATTGCCGAAATTCCACCAATGAATAATCCTTCGAATAAGGCATATCCAGGAGCTAAATACGGAGAATATTGTGGTTTGAAAGCTGAAATCACGACAAGAATAAGTCCTACAATAGCACCGCCAATTGCCGGAACCATTGGATTCATACCATTAAAAGCTAACCACCAAATTATCATGGCTGAAGCCGTAAGAAGTAAAAATAGAATTAGACTCTTGTTGATTGTCCCTGACAAAGTCATTTCTTGATTGTAATCAATTAGAGTTGCTCGGTGTACTTCGTCTTTTCTGGATACCGCTGACGAAAAAGATTTATTATTTAAAAATGGATTTTTCGAATTGAAACTCATAGTGATTGCGATTTTTTATTTCCTCAAATATAAATTTTATTTTGCAGAAGAATGTTTAATTGTTCTTAATTTTTTTCGAATGAAAAATAGATATGTTTTGTTTATTTTTCAAAAATTAAACAAAAAAAATCCGTCCAGTTTGTTAACCGGACGGATTTAATATATTCGAAGAACTTAAAACTATTCTATTTCAGAAACTCTCAAGGTATTTACCATTCCTTTCTCTTTTATCGGCATTGCTGCTAAATTGATAAGGAAATCTCCTTTTTGTACAAAACCTTTTTGTTTTACGATTTCGTTAATGTCAGTTACTGTATCATCAGTACTTACTGTTTTTTCATAGAAAAAAGATTTCACACCCCATAATAAATTCAGTTGTGTAAGGATTCTTTTATTAGACGTAAAAACTAAAATATGTGAATTTGGTCTCCAAGCCGAAATTTGGAAAGCAGTATAACCACTATTAGTCAAGGTACAGATAGCTTTTGCTTTGATAACATTAGCCATAGTTGCAGCGTGATGACAAATCGTTTTTGTAATAAAACGTTTTGTTTTTATCTGTGGTGTGTTTTGTGGTACCTGAATAAGCGGAGAATCCTCAACTGCCTCAATGATTTGAGTCATTTTTTGGATTACTTGAACTGGATAATTTCCAGTAGCAGTTTCTCCAGAAAGCATTACAGCATCTGCACCATCCATAACTGAGTTTGCAACGTCATTCACCTCTGCACGTGTTGGCGTAAGGCTAGTGATCATTGTTTCCATCATTTGTGTAGCAACAATAACTGGGATACGAGCTGTTTTAGCTCTGCGAATTAATTCTTTTTGAACTAAAGGCACCTCATGTGCAGGAAGTTCAACTCCTAAATCTCCACGAGCAACCATCAAGGCATCGCAATAGGCAACAATTTTGTCAATATTTTCTAATGCTTCTGGCATTTCTATTTTGGCAATAATTGGAATTTTATAATCTGAATGTTCAGCAATTAATTCTTGTAAGTCTTGTAAATCTCTTGGTGTTTTTACAAATGATAATGCGATCCAATCCACATTTTGCCCAATAGCAAAAATAGCATCAGCAATATCTTTCTCTGTCATTGCAGGAAGAGATATTTTTGTGTTTGGTAGATTTACTCCTTTTTTAGATTTCAATTCACCACCTTGAATTACTCTTGCTATAACTTCTGATTTCTTATCAGTTTCAACGATTTCGAAAATAAGTTTTCCATCATCTAGCAAAATTCTTTCCCCTGGATTTACATCATTAGGAAAATTTTGGTATTTCATGAATACTTTTTTTGCAGTTCCAAGGATATCTTCGGCTGTAGTAAATGTAATTAAGTCTCCATCATGTACAATAACCCCTTCTTCCATAACTCCTACACGAAGTTTAGGTCCTTGTAAATCTCCAAGGATTGCAGTTGTGTAGCCAAACTCTTCATTTAGGCCTCGTATCAGATTTATTTTTTCTTTTACATCTTCGTAGTCAGCATGTGAAAAATTCACTCTAAAAACATTTACACCTGCGTCAATCATGTCTTTTATGATTTCTCTTGTACTACATGCAGGCCCAAGTGTGGCTACAATTTTAGTTTTTTTGTTTGTAAGCATTGGTATTAAAAAATTAAATTGTTTTTTGATTTGATTTGATTTATATCTACGGTATAAAGTGTAGATATGTTATCGATTTTGTTTAATATAGTCTGTATTGTTGATACGCTCGTTGTATCTTCAATATTCTCTATTTTTAAGAAATAATCTACTTTTTTAAACTCAGGAAGTAAAAAGACTTTTGTTGCCACTTCCATTGTAACATTTGAAAATAAATTTTGGTTAATTCCTTTTTTATATTGAAGAACCTCATTTTTATTTTGAATCAAATTCCAAGTGATTGCTTTTTCATTATCATAATAATAGAATCTTGAAAAATTTGTTTCCCCCTCTTCTATATTAATCTGAATTTCATTCTTGCTTTTGCTTAGATTTATTGGCAATAATTGATTAATAAAAAAAGCCAATCTATAGTCTTCTAATGAAGTGTGAATAGCAATTAGATAGTAATCTATTTCGTCAAATTCTCCAAGATCCAGTTTATGAATAGCCATTTCATGAAAAAATAAGTTGTAAATATAGTATTTCTATCGAAGTTCTAACCTATCTAAATAGGATGTTTTTGTTAAATTATCAACGAAAACGTTATAGGTTTAGGAAAATGATGTTATTTTCTCTCCATTTTTTCTTGAAATGCAAAATAAGCGCGTTGGGATGCTTTTTCTTCTGCCTTCTTTTTAGATGTTGCTCTTGCTTTTGCAATTACTTTATCATCGATGCTGAGTTTAACCCCAAACAAGCGCTGTCCATCTATTGCATTGTCCTCAAAAATATCATAATGAAATATTTTTTTCTCTTTTTGACACCATTCTATAATTAAGCTTTTGTAGCTGATTACTTTTCCTTCCAGTCTGGCAATATCTACATAGGGAACGATAACTCTTTTCTGAATGAATTTTTCGCAGTAGACATATCCTCTGTCCAAATAGATTGCTCCAACTAGCGATTCGAAGATATTACCGTGTATGTTTTCGCCAAAATGTTGTAATGGCACTTTGCTTTCTATATATTGAACCAGATTTAAATCCTTTCCTAATTCGTTCAAGTGTTCTCTGCTTACAATTTTTGAACGCATTTTAGTCAGATAACCTTCGTCTCCAGCTGGCGCTTTGCTGAATAAATGAGCTGCAATCACAGAGCTTAGCATAGCATCACCTAAGAATTCTAATCGTTCGTAGTTGATAGGATTTCCTAAAACGTCAAGTCGATTTGAGGAACGGTGCGTAAAGGCTTTTTTATAAAAATCTAAATTGATTGGAGCGAAGCCTAAAATTTTCTGGATAGAATCAAAAAAAATCCCGTCTTCTGGAGAACGGGATTTCGAAAATATTTTTCTAATTATACGCATATAATTTAGATGGCTAATTTTTTTACTAATACACAAGCATTGTGTCCTCCAAAACCAAAAGTATTACTCATAACAACATTCATTTCTCTTTTTTGAGGAACATTAAAAGTAAAATTTAATTTACTATCAATACTTTCGTCATTAGTAAAATGATTTATTGTAGGTGGTACTATTCCGTATTTCATAGAAAGAATCGAAGAAATAGTTTCAATTGCTCCGGCAGCACCAAGTAAATGACCTGTCATTGATTTAGTTGAATTCAAATTCATGGTATAAGCATGTTCTCCAAAAACATGTAAAATAGCTTTAGATTCTGCCATGTCTCCAAGAGGAGTAGATGTTCCGTGCATGTTTACACCATCAACATCACTTGCCTGTAAACCTGCGTCTCTTAAGCAATTCAACATTACATTTTTGGCACCTAATCCTTCAGGATGTGGAGCTGTAATATGATGTGCGTCTGCTGACATTCCGCCACCACCAATTTCGCAATAAATTTTTGCGCCACGAGCTACAGCATGTTCATATTCTTCAAGGACAAGAGCACCAGCTCCTTCACCTAGTATAAATCCATCTCTGTCTTTATCCATTGGTCTTGACGCTGTTTTTGGATCATCATTTCTTGTAGATAAAGCATGCATGGCATTAAATCCACCCATTCCCGCAATAGTTACCGCAGCTTCAGAACCACCTGTAACCATAGCATCTGCATGACCTAATCTTATGTAATTAAAAGCATCAATAATAGCATTTGTAGAAGAAGCACAAGCTGAAACGGTTGTGAAATTGGGTCCTCTAAAGCCATATTTTATTGAAATATGACCACCAGCTATATCGGCAATCATTTTAGGGATGAAGAAAGGATTGAATTTTGGTGTTCCGTCACCAGCAGCGAAATTAAGAACTTCTATTTGAAAAGTTTCTAATCCTCCAATTCCAGATCCCCATATAACACCCACTCTGTCTTTATCTAATTTTTCAAAATTGAAACCAGCATCAAGTACAGCTTCATCAGATGCAACCATAGCATATTGTGCATAGCGGTCCATTTTTCTGGCTTCTTTTCTATCTAAGAAATCTTCGGCATTAAAATTTTTCAATTCGCATGCAAATTGTGTTTTAAATTTTGAAGCATCAAAATAAGTTATTGGTGCTGCTCCACTAACGCCGTTAATGAGGCCATTCCAATACTCTTCAATATTATTCCCAATAGGAGTAAGAGCGCCTAAACCTGTTACAACAACTCGTCTTAATACCATAAATTCTTTATTTTGTTATCTTTAAACAAATAAAACCCATGCTTTCTTTATTGTATTATTCCTACAAAAGAGCCATGGGTATTACAATAAATATATTTTGATTGAAGTTCAATCTCGAATTTAATTTTTTAAAAAATAATAACACCCGTTTACAGTATTGCAAACGGGTGTGTAATTTATTATTTCTTAGCTTCCTCTATATAAGAGATTGCTTGACCTACAGTAGCAATGTTTTCTGCTTGATCGTCTGGAATTTGAATGTCAAATTCTTTTTCGAATTCCATAATAAGCTCAACAGTGTCTAATGAGTCAGCTCCTAAATCATTAGTGAAGCTTGCTTCTGTTACAACTTCGTTTTCGTCAACACCTAATTTGTCTACGATAATCGCTTTTACTCTTGATGCAATGTCTGACATAATCTTTAATTTTAGAATTTAATTTGTTGGCAAAAATAAAAAACTTTATTTGAAAACAACTATTTAGTTAATAAATGTGAGGTCTAATTTATAAAATATATTTGACAAAGGCTTCTGAATGTTATTTAATTTCATTTTTTATGCCTTTTTTTGCGTAATTAAAATTGTCAGGTTATGAAAAAAATAGTGATTTTTGCCTCTGGATCGGGGACTAATGCTGAAAATATCATCAAATATTTTGCTGCAACTGAAATTGCAAGAGTTGAAGCGGTGTTTACAAACAACCCAAATGCTAAAGTGATTGAAAGGGCTAGAAATTATGGTGTATCAACAGATATTTTTTCAAAAGAAGAATTAAATGAAAGCAAAGTATTACAAATAGTAAATAACATTCAACCTGATTTGATTGTTTTAGCTGGATTTTTATTAAAATTCCCGGATAACATTATCGCGACATATCCTAATAAGATAATAAATATTCATCCTGCATTGTTGCCAAAATACGGTGGAAAAGGAATGTATGGTATGCATATACACAGAGCAATTGTTGGGAATAAAGAAAAAGAAACCGGAATTACCATTCATTATGTGAATGAAAATTATGATGAAGGAAATATTCTTTTTCAAAAAAATGTAGTTTTATCAGGCGATGAAACTCCTGAACAAGTTGCCGAAAAAATTCATGAATTGGAGCAAAAATATTTTCCGGAAGTGATTGAAAAACTGTTAAGACATAATTTATAATTTTGAATACTCACGACGTACATATTTATACGGATGGCGCTGCCAAAGGAAATCCGGGTCCCGGCGGTTACGGAGTTGTGATGGAATGGGTAGGCAAGCCTTATAAGAAGGAATTCTATGAGGGTTTTCGTCATACCACTAATAATAGAATGGAATTGCTTGCGGTAATTGTGGGTCTTGAAAAATTAAAAAATCCAAATACCCGAGTTTTAGTTGTTTCCGATTCTAAATATGTGGTGGATTCCGTTGAGAAAAAGTGGGTTTTAGGCTGGGAAAAAAAAGGGTTTGTGGATAGGAAAAATTCTGATCTGTGGAAACGTTTTCTGGTTGTGTATAGAAAACACAAAGTTAATTTCAAATGGATAAAAGGACATAATAATCATGTTCAAAACGAAAGATGTGACGAGTTGGCAGTTATGGCCTCGATGCAAAAGCAACTTTCTGTAGATGCTTTTTATGAAAAAGAAGAAGGAAAGTTGTTGTAAAACAGTGGATTCCAGTAAAATAAATTAGCAAAACTTTACGACTGAGACCCTTTGCAATTTTACAACTTATGAACTATCTTTGCGCTTTAATTCGAAACACAAAAAATGAATAAATTATTGATTGTTGGAACTGTAGCTTTCGACGCAATTGAAACTCCTTTTGCAAAAACAGATAAAATCTTAGGCGGCGCAGCAACATACATCGGACTCTCAGCTTCTTATTTCAATTTACAATCTGCAATAGTTTCTGTAGTTGGCGATGATTTTCCACAAGAATATTTAGATTTATTAACCGCAAGAAACATAGATATTTCGGGTGTCGAAGTTGTAAAAGGAGGAAAAACTTTCTTTTGGAGCGGTCGTTACCATAACGATTTAAATTCAAGAGATACTTTAGATACTCAATTAAACGTTTTGGCAGATTTTCAGCCAAAAGTTCCTCAAAATTTCAAAAATTCGGATGTGGTGATGTTAGGAAACTTGCATCCATTAGTGCAAAGCAGTGTTTTAGATCAAATGGAAACACAACCTAAATTGGTAGTTTTGGATACTATGAATTTTTGGATGGACTGTGCTTTACCAGAATTATTGGATGTGATTAAACGTGTAGATGTTATTACCATAAATGATGAAGAAGCAAGACAACTTTCGGGAGAATATTCTCTAGTGAAAGCTGCTACAAAAATTCATGCCATGGGACCAAAATACGTGGTGATTAAAAAAGGAGAACACGGTGCTTTATTGTTTCATAATAAAGAAGTTTTCTTTGCTCCGGCATTACCATTAGAAGAAGTTTTTGATCCAACAGGAGCAGGAGACACTTTTGCAGGTGGATTTGCAGGATTTATTACTCAGAGTGAAAATATTTCATTCAAAAACATGAAAAACGCAATCATTTATGGTTCTAATTTAGCTTCATTTTGTGTGGAGAAATTTGGAACGGAAAGAATGATTGATTTAGATAAAGAAGAAGTGCTGTCAAGATTGAAGCAATTCAAATCATTGACGCAATTTGATATAGAATTATAATACATGAAACCTCGGAAACGAGGTTTTTTTTTAAATAAATTTGGCAAGAAATTACAGGGTTTAATTTTGGCCTAATTATAGATGTTCTTTTAAGGACAATAATTAGTGTATATCAACAAACACAACAACAAACAACAACACAATGAGCGACGCTTTACAACACGAATGTGGAATAGCCCTAGTTAGACTACTTAAACCGCTTGAGTTTTACAAAGAAAAATACGGAACAGCTTTCTACGGAATACAAAAAATGTATCTCCTTATGGAAAAGCAACACAATCGCGGGCAAGACGGAGCTGGTTTTGCAAGTATTAAAATGGATGTTGAACCCGGTGAGCGATATATAAGTCGCGTGCGATCAAATCATTCTCAGCCCATTCAAGATGTATTTAAACAAATAAATGAAAGAATAAATGAAGAAATGGCATCTCATCCTGAATATGCAGATGATGTTGCGCTTCAAAAAGAAAATATTCCTTACATAGGGGAGTTGTTTTTGGGACATGTGCGTTACGGAACTTTTGGAAAAAATAGTATCGAAAGCGTTCATCCATTTTTACGCCAAAGCAATTGGATGCATAGAAATCTGATATTGGCCGGAAATTTCAATATGACCAATGTAAAAGAACTTTTTCAAAACTTGGTAGAATTAGGGCAACATCCAAAAGAAATGGCGGATACGGTTACGGTTATGGAAAAAATTGGACATTTTCTGGACAAAGAAGTGATGCAATTGTATCAAGATTGTAAAGAAGAAGGTTTGTCTAAAAGAGAAGCATCTCCTGTTATTGCGGAACGCTTAGATATTGCAAAAATTTTGAGACGTTCTTCTAAAAATTTAGATGGAGGTTATGCTATGGCAGGACTTTTAGGACACGGAGATTCATTTGTATTTAGAGATCCTGCAGGGATACGTCCGGCTTATTTTTATCAAGATGACGAAGTAGTTGTTGTTGCTTCTGAAAGACCGGTTATACAAACCGTTTTCAATGTGCCTTTTGAAAAAGTACAAGAAATAGAACCTGGAAATGCATTAATAATTAAGAAAAACGGAACTGTTTCAATGGAAGAGATTCTTCCTCCAACAGTTAAAAAAGCATGTTCTTTTGAACGTATTTATTTTTCAAGAGGAAGTGATGCTGAAATTTATCAAGAAAGAAAAAATTTAGGAAAACTTATTTTGCCTGCTGTTTTGGAAGCTATTGATGAAGATACGGATAATACTGTTTTTTCTTATATTCCAAATACTGCTGAAACATCTTTCTACGGATTAGTTGAAGCGGCTCAAGATTTTTTAAACCAAAGAAAGAATAATTACATCCTTGAAAATAGAAATACTTTAACTAAGGATTCTTTACAAGAATTGCTTTCGGTAAAAATCCGTACGGAGAAAGTAGCGATTAAAGATGCGAAACTAAGAACATTTATTACAGAAGACAGTAGCCGTGATGACTTGGTTGCCCACGTTTATGATGTAACTTACGGCGTTATCAAACCAACAGATAATCTGGTGATTATTGATGATAGTATCGTACGTGGAACAACACTGAAAATGAGTATCATCAAAATGATGGATCGTTTGAATCCAAAACGTATTGTGATCGTTTCTTCTGCGCCACAAATTAGATATCCTGATTGTTACGGAATTGATATGGCTAAACTGGAAGGTTTGGTGGCATTTAAGGCAGCATTAGAATTGTTAAAGGAAAGAAACTTGTATCACATTGTTGATGAAGTGTATTTGAAATGTAAAGCACAGGAAAATTACATTGACAGCGATGTTGTAAATTATGTAACGGCAATCTATGAGCCTTTTCAACCACAAGAAGTTTCAAACAAAATTGCTGAAATGTTAAGCTCTCCTGAAATCAATGCTGAAGTAAAAATAATATTCCAAACTGTGGAAGATTTACATATTGCTTGTCCTAAAAACTTAGGGGATTGGTACTTCACTGGAGATTATCCTACACCTGGAGGAAATCGAGTAGTGAATCGTGCATTTATGAATTTTTATGAAGGAAAAGATGCTAGAGCATACTAGTAATTGAGCAAATTAAGTTCTTAATCGGTTTTATGTGTTGTTTGTCTAATTTATTTGTTTTGATTAAACAACTGATATAAATTTGAATCACCATAACATTAGTAGGTTAAGTTTATGGTAGATTTGGGGCAAAAAAGGTGGAAGAAATTCCACCTTTTTTATTGGAATAAAGTCAAAAATAGGATAAACAAAAAGCGCCGATTTCAAAATTTGAAATCGGCGCTTTTTGTTTTAAAATGAAAGAACCTAGACAACATTCATTTTTGAAGTCTTGATTCTTTCATCCTGTCTCTATTTTTATTTCTCTAAAGCATATCTTCTAGCTACTTCCGTCCAGTTAATTACATTGAAAAAAGCTTCAATATAATCTGGTCTTCTGTTTTGGTAATGTAAATAGTAAGCATGTTCCCAAACATCCATTCCTAAAATTGGAGTTCCACCACAACCTACACCTGGCATTAAAGGATTATCTTGGTTTGGAGTTCCACAAACATCCACTTTTCCACCTTTATGTACACACAGCCAAGCCCATCCAGAACCAAATTGAGTAGCTCCAGCTTTGCTGAATGATGCTTTAAATTCTTCAAAAGTTCCAAAAGCAGCTTCGATAGCAGCCAATAAATCTCCAGTTGGAAGTCCGCCACCGTTTGGTGTCATTACAGTCCAAAATAAGTTGTGATTGTAAAACCCACCACCGTTGTTACGGACCGCTGCGTTTTTCAAATCAAGATTAATCAAAATATTTTCAATTGTCTTACCTTCCATATCCGTCCCAACTATTGCGGTATTAAGATTGGTAGTGTAAGCATTGTGATGTTTAGAATGGTGAATTTCCATTGTACGCGCATCAATATAAGGTTCTAATGCGTCATACGCATAAGGTAATTGTGGTAATTCGAAAGCCATAATTATGATTGTTTAAATGATTTATAAAAAATTTTATCAAATTTATACATTTAACTTTGGAAACGGAAACTCTATTTTGTTATAATTTCATTAAATTAATTGATAGTTTGCTCTTTTTAATTGTAACAGACTTATTTTCAGGAGCCATTTCTTGCTTTCCGCTGTAATCTTTTTATTTGTCGGAAAGGCAAATAAAAAGGATTTTCACTTCAATCAGGACTAAAAAACGACTGTGATTTAAATTGCCATTCTATTTTAAATATACGTTTTTAAAACCAAAATTTCCAAATTAAGACTGTGCCATTGCCATACAAATAATGCTGATTTTTATACCGGGAATTTTCAATAAAGCATGGGAACAAGCTTCTAGTGTGGCTCCGGTTGTGATAACGTCATCAATTAAAAGAAAATGTTTATGATGGTCTTTTTCGGTAAAGGAAACATCAAAAATAGTTTCAATTCCTTCCGTTCTTCCTAATAGATTTTTCTTGGATTGGGTTTTTGAATAGACATTCCGAATCAATAGCGAATCATTATAATCTAAATTTAAACTCGAAGAAAGCGCTTTTCCAAAAGCTGTTACTTGATTGTATCCTCTTTCTTTTAGTTTTCTTCGATGCAATGGAACGGGGATAATTTCATCAACAGTTTTTAATAATTGGATATTCTTTAAATCTTCGGCGTACCATTCTCCCAAAATTGTTCCTATTTCCTCGTGCCCTTTATATTTCAAATTATGAATGAGTTCTTGAACAATTCCCTTTTTATGAAAATAAAATAATGCAGAAGTGTGAATTACAGGAATTCTTCCGTAAAATTTTTTGAAAGCATCATTCACTGGATTCAAATGATGATTGGTCAATGGAATATCATGTCTGCAAACCGTACAAATCACATTTTCATTTACTACTAAAAACGAGCTGCAACCAGAACAGACTTTTGGAAAAAAGAGATTTATAATGCTTTCAAACATGTAATCAAGGATTTATTTATAAAAATAGACAAATCAATGCTTCAATCTTTAACAATTTTCTTTTTTTTAAGTTCACTTTTTATATTTTTGCACTATTATGGCAAAACAAGAAGATTTATTTAAGAATGTAATTTCGCACGCAAAAGAATACGGATTTATTTTTCCGTCAAGTGAAATTTACGATGGTTTAAGTGCAGTCTATGATTATGCACAAAACGGAGTGGAATTAAAAAAGAACATACGCGAATATTGGTGGAAGGCGATGGTTCAAATGAACGATAACATTGTTGGTCTTGACGCTGCAATATTAATGCATCCAACCACTTGGAAAGCTTCAGGTCACGTAGATGCCTTCAACGATCCATTGATTGACAACAAAGATTCGAAAAGAAGATATAGAGCCGATGTTTTGATTGAAGATTATGCCGAAAAGCTGAATCAAAAAGCAATCAAAGAAATTGAAAAAGCGCGTGCCCGTTTTGGTGATGCTTTCAATGAACAGGAATTTGTGACAACAAATGCCCGTGTTATGGAGTATAAAGCCAAAGAAAGAGAGATTCTGGAAAGAATGGCACGTTCGCTTGGTAACGAAGATTTGGAAGATGTAAAAGCTTTAATTGAAGAATTGGAAATTGCTTGTCCGGAATCAGGTTCAAGAAATTGGACCGAAGTACGTCAATTTAACTTGATGTTCGGAACAAAATTAGGAGCATCAGCGGATACGGCAATGGATTTATACCTACGTCCAGAAACTGCTCAGGGTATTTTTGTGAATTTCCTGAATGTTCAAAAATCAGGAAGAATGAAAGTTCCTTTTGGAATTGCACAAACTGGAAAAGCTTTTAGGAATGAGATTGTAGCAAGACAATTTATTTTCCGTATGCGTGAGTTTGAACAAATGGAAATGCAATTTTTTGTACGTCCAGGCGATGAAATGAAATGGTACCAGCATTGGAAAACAGCTAGACTTAACTGGCATTTGTCTCTTGGTTTAGGAAGAGAGAATTATCGTTTTCACGATCATGAGAAATTAGCACATTATGCGAATGCAGCCGCTGATATTGAGTTTAACTTTCCTTTTGGATTCAAAGAATTAGAAGGAATTCACTCTCGTACTGATTTTGATTTGAAAGCACACGAACAGTTTTCAGGTCGAAAATTGCAATATTTTGATGCTGAATTGAATCAAAACTATGTTCCTTATGTAGTGGAAACTTCAGTAGGATTAGACAGAATGTTCTTAGCTGTTTTTGCAACTTCACTAAAAGAAGAAACATTAGAAGATGGCTCTACTAGAACAGTCCTGAAATTACCGGCAGTTTTAGCACCTACAAAAGCAGCAGTATTCCCATTGGTTAAAAAAGACGGATTGCCAGAAATAGCTCATAAAATCATTGAAGATTTAAAATGGGATTTCAATGTGGCTTATGATGAAAAAGATGCTGTAGGAAGACGTTACAGAAGACAAGATGCATTAGGAACCCCTTTTTGTATTACCGTGGATCATCAAACTATCGAGGATCAAACCGTAACAATTCGTCATAGAGATACGATGAAACAAGACCGTGTAAAAATTGCGGATTTGAAATCAATTATTGAGAATGAAGTTTCGATCAAAAATTGGTTGATGAAAATGTAATTGTTTTTTTGTTTATATAAGAAAAGCTTTCCGAAACGGAGAGCTTTTTTATTTTGCATAGGCCAGTAATTTTTTTAATGCACAATTAATTATAAAAGAAATAGTTATTAATTTCTTTTATAATAAGAATTTATGCGCTTTATCGGATTTATTTGCGCTTCATCTTAATGTATCAACATTTGTTAAAAACATATTAACAAGATCTATTAAAAAACGGTTAAATGCTTATTTTTAGACTGTTAAATAAAGGTTTTTATGCAATATTTTATGCTTTTGTTTAATTAGTTTCCCAAAACTACCAATATTACTTAATAATTTGAAGTGCATTTTACTTTGGAAATCTGATGTCATGCCTAACAATTTTAGGAATAGCCATTGATGAATTACTCGTACATTATTATTGACGATGATCAAGAAAGTGTTTCGAAAACGAAAGCCATTGCTGATAGTTTTTCGGAGCTTACTTTTGTGGCATCAGCAAATAATTACACGGATGGTTTAAATCTTATTTTAGAACACACTCCTCAATTAGTTTTTCTTGAAATTGACCCTACTAATAAGGAAAGTAATTTATCGTTAATACTCATTAATGAGTTATACAGGTACCTTAAAGTAATTCCGAAGATTATTGTTACTACCACAAAGAAAGATTTGGCTTTTGAGGCTATTCAATATGAAGTGGCAGATTATTTATTAAAACCATTGACGCGTATCGATATTGTAAAATCAATTTTAAAATTGAACAAATCGAATAACGCAGAAGAAGTTCTTTCGAAACAATCACCAGCCCTTGATGAAAAACCTACAGTTTCAGTTAGACAAGAAATACCAAATCAGGAGCAACCTCTTATTCTATGTATAAAATCATATGGTGATTACAGGTATATTGATGCTAAAGATATTTGCTATTTCCAAGCGGATAATAATTCTACTGATATACACCTAAATAATGGTGAAATGATAACTGCTTTCAAAACATTAAAGCATTTTGAGGGAATTTTATCTTTTCCTTTTATCAGGATCCATAACAGTTATATTGTAAACCGAAATTATATTTCTAGAATTCATACAGGAAATACGGTATGTTATATTAAAAATACCACTACAAAGCTTCCTTTCTCCAAATCGTATAAGGCAAATATTGACCTTATTATTTCCGATTTCTCTAACGGAAATTACTTGGAAATTTAAAAAATAGTCATTTACCATAATTTGAGTGTCATTCACTATCAAACGGCTATATTCTACCATATACGTCTTTTTTTGTAGGAATTTTTAAGATTACCTATGTAGTTTTACGAAACAATTTCCTGCAAAAGGAAGCGAAAAAAAGTAAAAAAACATAACAACATAAAAACCCCAAATTATGAAAAAAGCAATCTTAACAATCGGTTTATTCTCTTTAGTAATGATCTTAACATCATTCACTACACCAGAAACAAATAATAATACTGTAAAATCTGACACTAATGTTAATATTATTGGTGGAACTTCGACAGGAGGAAATGTTAAAGTAGATATTATTGGCGGAACTTCAACAGGAGGAAATGTTAAAGTAGATATTATTGGTGGGACTTCAACAGGAGGAAATGTTAAAGTAGATATTATTGGAGGAACTTCTACAGGAGGAAATGTTAAAGTAGACTAAATTTTTTCAAATTATATTTTAGGCTATCAATTATTTGATAGCCTTTTTTTATGTCAATAGTTTTATTTTACTATTTTTGATAAAATTCATTAGCGACTATTGAAAAAAAAATACTTCATATATCTATTATTGTTTCTGTTGTTTATTTTTTTTGGTTGTTCCAAAAAAAAAATAGAAAATATTACCGTTACTTCTTCTTCTTCAGAGGATAGTCTTTCTATTTATTTTTCATTAGCTAATGATTTCGGTTTGCCTAGAGAAAAAAGACAACAATATAATAATAAAGCGTTTGATATAGTTGTGAATCAAGAGAATGATTCGCTAAATCGAGTAAGTCTATTCAAAGTTGCTAACCGGTATTATAATATAGATAATTGGAAAGATTTTAATAAAACAGTGCATCTTGTTTTAGAAAAGTCTGAAAGTGCGAAGGATACTATAAATATAACGAAAGCGTACACCTATTTAGGCGATTATTATGAGTCACAAGCGGTTTTAGACAGTGCTTTTTTGTTTTATTATAAATCAGAAAAAATGTATACTAAACTGGGTGATAACTTTAATTTAGGAAAAACATTAATAAATAAAGCAAATTTGCAATATAAGGCAGGTGATTTTTTAGCTTCTGAAAAATCAGTTTTCAGTGTGTTGCGGATAATTAAAGGAGAAAAGCAAATAAATAATATTTTATACGATGCGTATAACCTTTTGGGAATAATATATGGTGAACTTGGCGAATACGAAAATGCAATAACCTATCATAATAAGGCATTATTAATTAGTGATGACGAAATAATACCTAAGGAATTTCAGTCCAAAGCTACCACTTTTAATAATATTGGGTTTCTTTATTTGAATTCACAAAATTATTATTTAGCGAAAAATTATTTTCAAAAGGGATTGGGACAAAAAAATTTGAGTAGTCAAAAACCTGCATTATATGCAATGTTATTGGACAATTTAGCCTATTCAAAATTCAAATTGAAAGATTCGGATGAGTTACCAAATTTATTTTTTCAATCCCTAAAATTACGAGATAGTTTAAAATTAACTTCAGGGATATTTATTAACAAGATCCATTTGTCAGAATATTTTGCTTCAAAAAAGGACAATATCAAAGCTTTACAGTATTCTAAAGAAGCATTATTACTTGCTCGAAACACCAATATTTCGCAAGATATTCTAGTTGCACTTAAACAATTAGCTATTATAGAGCCTGAAAAAGCATCTGTTTATTCAAAAGAATACATTCATATCAATGAAAATTTACAAAAAAGTGAACGTAAAATGGGGGATAAATTCTCTCGCATAGAATATGAAACAGATCAAATAAAAGGTGAGAATACGGATCTGGAAACTAAAAATAGGAATTTATTATTTGGGTTTAGCGCTTTTACTATGTTAGGTTTGTTTTTGTATATTATTAAAGCTCAAAAAACGAAGAATAGAGAGCTGTTGTTCAAACAAGAGCAACAAAAGGTAAATGAGGAAATCTATAATTTAATGATTTCACAGCAAAGCACTATTGAGACGAATAGAATTGTTGAGAAAAAAAGAGTTGCGCAAGAATTACACGATGGGGTGTTAGGAAGAATGTTTGGTGTACGTATGAATTTAGATGGCTTGAATAAATTTAATGATGACATTGCCGTTAATCAAAGAAATAGTTATTTGTCAGAATTAAAAAATATAGAACAGGATATTCGTGAAATTTCACATGATTTGAATAGAGAAAAATCAGAATTAATTAATAACTTCGTTGCCATTGTAAATAATTTATTTGAGGAACAAAAAAAGACATTTGAACCAAAATTAGTTACGATCATTGATCCTGCTATAAAATGGGAGTCATTAAGTAATGCTGTTAAAATAAATTTATATCGAATTATTCAGGAGTCGCTTCAAAATATTAATAAGTACGCTGATGCGAATACTATTAAAGTTAAAATCAAGAAAAAAGGGGATGATTTATTTTTGTCAATAAATGATGATGGCGTTGGGTTTAATGTGAACAAAGCTAAAAGAGGTATTGGTATACAAAATATACAATCTCGAACAAATGAATGTGATGGAACAGTAGAGATAAAATCAAATAAAGGAGAAGGAACAACTATTACAATTACAGTCCCAATAGAACAGAAACAAATACTTACAGAGAAATGACAATTGCCTCAACTGAAAAGATAATGATTCAAAATAATATATTAATTGTTGATGATCACCCTTTTATTATTGAAGGGTATAAGAATGCGATTACAAGATATAATCCTAAGGAATTTCAGTTTTTTATTAGTCAAGCTAAGGATTGTAAATCGGCATACGATATTATTACAAATCCAGATACTTTAGCTTTTGATATTGCTTTTTTAGATATTAGCATGCCACCTTATGAAGAAAAAGGTCTTTATTCTGGAGAAGATTTGGCTAAATTGATTAATGAAACCATGCCTGATTGCAAAATCATTTTGCTTACCATGTATACAGAATTGCTAAAAATAAAGACCATTATTAAAACAATAAATCCAAATGGGTTAGTAATAAAAAATGATCTCACATTTGACGAATTACTATTTGCCTTTGATAAAGTCATAAATAATAAAATTTATTATAGTCAATCTGTTCAAAAAATGTTAGACTTAGGAGAAAAGGACACAATAGAAATTGATCAATTTGATAAGCAAATTTTATTTCATTTGTCAAAAGGCACTAAGCTGAGTGAGATTCCGCAGTATATTCCGATTTCATTAGGAGAAATTGAAAGAAGAAAGCTAAATCTAAAAGAGTTATTAAAAATAGGGAATGATAGTGATATTGATTTAATACGCGAAGCAAAAAATCAAGGATTGCTTTTTTAGCTCTAAATGAATTTTTAACAAAAAACGACACTTTTTCAGGTGTCGTTTTTTATTTATTTTAGAGATTTCTATTCGCTCAAAGCATCCCAACCACGCGCTTTTAAAGCAATTTTTGTATTGGCACGAGTGACTAAATGGATTCCTTCACTTTCTTGTGTCATGTGACCAATAATCGTGAAATTTGGATTTCCTTTTATTTTTTCAAAATCCTCCATAGCAATGGTGAAAAGCAATTCGTAATCTTCTCCTCCATTAATTGCAACAGTTGTACTGTCGATGTTGAATTCTTCACAAACATTAATAAATTGAGGATCGATAGGTAGTTTGTCCTCATATAAATTACAACCCACTTTAGACTGCTTGCACAAATGCATAATTTCAGATGATAATCCATCAGAAATATCAATCATAGAGGTTGGTTTTATTTCCAAAGCGTGCAATAAGGTACGGACATCTTTTCTCGCTTCTGGCTTTAATTGGCGTTCTATTAAATAGGTATACGCATCTAAATCCGGTTGTGAATTTGGATTAACCTGAAAAACTTGCTTTTCTCTTTCTAAAACTTGTAATCCCATATAAGCAGCTCCAATATCTCCTGTAACCACTAATAAATCGGTTTGTTTAGCGCCATTTCTATATACGATTTCTTCTTCATCAGCTTCGCCAATTGCAGTAATGCTAATAATTAATCCTTTTTGTGATGAGGTAGTGTCTCCACCTATAACATCTACATTATATTCACGTGCTGCATGCGTAATTCCTGCAAATAATTCATCTAATGCTTCCAAAGGAAAACGGTTAGATACCGCAATGGACACCGTTATTTGTGTTGGTTTGGCATTCATCGCGCAAATGTCAGAAACATTGACAACAACTGCTTTGTAGCCTAAATGTTTAAGGGGCATATAAGCCAAATCAAAATGTACACCTTCAATCAACAAATCTGTTGAAACGACTATTTTTTTATCTTTGAAATCCAAAACGGCAGCATCATCTCCAATTCCCTTTAAAGTAGAAGGTTGATTAATTTCAAAGTTTTTTGTCAAATGGTCTATCAATCCAAATTCTCCTAATTGAGCAATACTTGTACGTTGTGGGGTTTTATCTTCGATCATTTTTTTTCATTGTTTTGAGGTTGCAAATATACAAAGAAATATTCGCCTTGAATTCTATCAAATTCTATCAATTTTATCCGACCTTTAGAGTATTAAATTCGTGAAAAATGAAGTCATTTGATATAGTTACCCTTACAGTTAATCCTGCTTTAGATAAAAGCACTCATTTTAAAGGGTTAGTCCCGGAACAAAAAATACGATGTGATGAGCCTCGGTATGATGCGGGAGGTGGCGGAATTAATGTTTCTAAGGCAATCTCCCGTCTAGGAGGAACATCTTTAGCAGTATTTACTTCTGGTGGACCAATGGGTAAAATGCTTGAAGAATTGGTGGCCAAAGAATCCGTTGAATTTAAAGCAATCGAAGTCCAGACTTGGACCAGAGAAAGTTTTGTCGCTGTAGATGACAACACCAATTCACAATACCGATTTGGGTTTACAGGCGGAAAAATTACGGTAGAAGAAAGCAAAAGAATATTAGAAACCATAGCTAACTTTGAACTAAAATTCCTAGTAGCCAGTGGCAGTTTGAATGAAGGTCTATCAGTAGATTTTTATCAAAAAATTGCTGAAATCGCAAAAAAATCAAATGCTAAATTAATTGTGGACACTTCTGGTGAATCATTAAAAAAAGCATTAGAAATTGGTGTTTATATGATCAAACCCAATGTTGGTGAGCTGGCAAAATTAATAGGTGTGGAGCGATTGGAACTGGGAGAAGTAAACGAAGCCGCAAAACAA
Source organism: Flavobacterium arabinosi (assembly GCF_048158725.1). Lineage (NCBI taxonomy): Bacteria > Pseudomonadati > Bacteroidota > Flavobacteriia > Flavobacteriales > Flavobacteriaceae > Flavobacterium > Flavobacterium arabinosi. Next base: position 272,587 of record NZ_JBLNKX010000001.1, on the reverse strand, counting down.
ATAATTGCTAAAGGCGGTGCCGAAATCGTAGTCGTTTCTCTTGGTCCACAAGGCGCAGTATTGGTTACAAAAGATTCTTATGAATTTGTTCCAGCTCCTAATGTTGCCAAAAAAAGTACTGTTGGTGCCGGTGACAGTATGGTAGGCGGAATGGTTTGGGCGCTTTCGCAAAATAAAAGCCTGAAAGAAGTGATCCGTTGGGGAGTCGCTTGCGGATCGGCAGCGACGATGAATGAAGGAACCCAATTGTTTAAATTCGAAGATGCAAAACGATTGTTTGAATGGTTGAAGAATAAATAAAAACAAAAAAACCTGATAATTTTACATCATCAGGTTTCTATCTTAATACTCAAAAATACTAGTCATTCAACTTCAAAACAGCCATAAACGCTTCTTGTGGAATTTCTACATTTCCAACCAGTCTCATACGTTTTTTACCTTTTTTCTGTTTTTCCAATAATTTACGTTTACGGGAAATATCTCCACCATAACATTTAGCGGTAACATCTTTACGCAACGCTTTTATCGTTTCACGTGAAATCACTTTTACCCCGATAGCCGCTTGAACAGGAATGTCAAATTGCTGGCGCGGAATTAATTCTTTCAGTTTTTCACACATTTTTTTACCAATAGAATACGCATTATCGGCATGCATCAACGAGGACAAAGCATCCACAATCGTTGCGTTCAATAAGATATCAACTTTAACCAAATTAGAAGTTCGCATCCCAATTGGCGTATAATCAAAAGAAGCATATCCTTTAGAAACTGTTTTCAAACGGTCATAAAAGTCAAATACAATCTCTGCTAACGGCATATCAAAAGTCAACTCTACACGTTCCGTTGTCAAATACGTTTGATTGGTAATCAACCCACGTTTTTCAATACACAAACTCATTACATTTCCAACATAATCAGATTTGGTAATGATAGTTGCTTTAATAAAAGGTTCTTCAACATGATCTAAACGAGAAGGCTCCGGCAAGTCCGAAGGGTTATTTACTATAAGTGGTGTTGTAGGATCTTTTTTGGTGTAAGCCAAATACGAAACATTGGGAACGGTAGTAATAACAGTCATGTTAAACTCTCTCTCCAAACGTTCTTGGATAATTTCCATGTGTAACATTCCTAAGAATCCGCAACGGAAACCAAATCCCAAAGCTGCTGAACTTTCCGGTAAAAACACTAACGAGGCATCATTCAACTGCAATTTTTCCATAGAGTTTCTCAACTCTTCATAATCTTCGGTATCTACAGGGTAAATCCCTGCAAAAACCATTGGTTTTACATCTTCAAAACCTTTAATTATATTCGTTGTTGGCGTTTTTGCATCGGTCAACGTATCTCCTACTTTTACTTCTTTCGCTTCTTTAATTCCAGAAATTAAATACCCAACGTCACCTGCTGAAATTACTTGTTTCGGAACTTGGTTTAATTTCAAAGTACCAATTTCATCTGCAAAATATTCATTTCCGGTAGCCATGAATTTAATCTTTTGGCCTTTTTTAATCTGTCCGTTTTTCACACGAAAAATAACTTCGATTCCTCGAAACGGATTGTAATGCGAGTCAAAAATCAACGCTTGTAAAGGCTCATCCACATTTCCTGATGGAGGCGGAATTTTTTCGATAATTGCTGCCAATATATTTTCTACACCAAAACCAGTTTTACCCGAAGCGTGAATAATATCTTCTAATTTACAGCCAAGCAAATCAATAATATCGTCACTTACTTCTTCAGGATTGGCACTTGGTAAATCCACTTTATTCAAAACCGGAATAATTTCCAAGTCATTCTCCAAAGCCAAATATAAATTCGAAATCGTTTGTGCCTGGATACTTTGTGCAGCATCCACAATCAAAAGTGCGCCTTCACAAGCCGCAATTGAACGAGAAACTTCATATGAAAAATCGACGTGTCCCGGAGTATCAATCAAATTCAGGATGTATTCTTGTCCTTTATAGGTGTATTCCATCTGAATCGCGTGACTCTTAATCGTAATCCCACGTTCGCGTTCTAAGTCCATGTTATCAAGCAATTGTGCTTTTTCTTCACGAGCGGTAACGGTTTGTGTTGCACCTAATAATCGGTCAGCAAGCGTGCTTTTCCCGTGATCAATATGTGCAATAATGCAAAAATTCCTAATATGTTTCATGTTCTGTTGATATCAAATTTATTTGGGTTTACCCTAAATTTATTTCAGGGCGTGACCACAAGGGTCGGGCTTTCCGCTACAATCTTTTCCTTTTTAAAGAAAAAAGGAAAAGGATTTCCACTGCAATCCCTCACGCAATCGCCAAACAGCGACAATTAATCTGCAAATATAAGCTAAATTCAACAGTTTCAAAGTCCCGAATTCGCAAACTAATCGCTTTAATACTAAGTCTTTCTTCTTTCTTCTTTTATCCTTTCATCTAAAAAACGTAATTTTGCACCAAATTAAATGATGATGGTCAAGATTGGCAACATAATATTACCCGAATTTCCTTTACTTCTCGCACCTATGGAAGATGTGAGCGATCCACCTTTTCGCAGATTGTGCAAAGCCCATGGCGCCGATTTGATGTATTCAGAATTTATTTCTTCCGAAGGATTAATTCGCGATGCCATCAAAAGCCGAATGAAATTAGACATCTTCGATTACGAACGCCCTGTAGGAATCCAGATTTTTGGTGGTGACGAAGAAGCTATGGCGATGTCCTCCAAAATTGTTTCCGCAGTAAACCCTGATTTAATAGATATTAATTTTGGTTGCCCTGTCAAAAAAGTCGTTTGCAAAGGAGCCGGAGCCGGCGTTTTAAAAGACGTTGATTTGATGATTCGTTTGACTCAGGCTGTTATTAATAGTACCCATTTGCCTGTAACCGTAAAAACCCGTTTGGGTTGGGACGATAATTCCATTAATATTGATGAAGTTGCGGAGCGTTTGCAAGACATTGGTGTTGCAGCTTTGAGCATACACGCCAGAACTCGTGCCCAAATGTACAAAGGCCATTCCGACTGGTCTCACATTGCCCGAGTAAAAAATAATCCTAGAATCACAATGCCAATTTTCGGAAACGGCGATATCGATTCTCCGGAAAAAGCATTACATTATAAAAACGAATACGGTATTGACGGAATAATGATTGGTCGTGCTGCGATTGGTTATCCTTGGATTTTTGACGAAATCAAACATTACTTCAAAACAGGAGAACATTTACCAAAACCTACCGTTGTCGATAGAGTAGAAGCCGTGCGAAATCACCTCACTTGGGCTATGGAATGGAAAGGCGAGAGATTGGGAATTGTTGAAACGAGACCACATTATACCAATTATTTCAAAGGAATTCATTCTTTTAAAACCCACAAACAAAAATTAGTAACCCTAGATCGTCCTGAAGAGTTGTTCGCCGCTTTGAATGAAATCGAAGAGGTTTATGCGGGTTATGAGGTTGTTTAACTAAATCATATAACGGACTACTATGAAAAATTTAAGGCTAATTATTTGTACTTGTTTGATTATATTTTTTACTTTTTTTTATTTCAAAGGAAAAATTAGCGGTGAAAAATTTGATTCTAAATTATGGAAAACTGCAGATCTTAACACTGAAAACAATATGTCTTTGCGATGGGATATGATGAATAGTTTGAGAAATAATTTCGATTTAATAGGGAAAAGTAAAAAAGAAATTGTCGATTTACTTGGAAAACCTTTGAATGAAAAGAGTTTTATTTATGATTATTATTTAGGGTACTCACACACTGGAATTAATACAGGATCATTAAAAATCATATTTGACACAAAGGGAAGAGTTTCTGAAATAATAGTTTGGCAAGGATAATAATTCGCGACAATAAATTAAAATTATTTTTTGTGTTTTTTTTTAAATCTGAAATCAAAAATCATTAATCTGAAATCTTACTCCAACAACTTCTTGCTCACGCGACTACTTGCAATCAATGAAGCAATGAATCCAAGTGTGACAATCGTTCCCATAACAATCAGTACATTTTCGAGAGAGAAAACTACGGGATACGCCAGTGTAGGCGTAATCATAACTAGTTGAAAATGTTGTTGCAGTAACACAATTATAATCCCTAAAACCAGTCCGATAATTCCGCCGAAAACACTCAATAGAGTACCTTGCAGCAGAAATATTTTTCGTAAATCTTTGATTTCGGTTCCAAGATTGAATAAGGTTTTTAGGTTTCCTTTTTTATCCAAAATCATCATAATCAGTGCACCAATCAAGTTGAAAAGCGCCACAACAATCACCAAGGTAAAAATTAAATACACCGCAATATTCTCTGTATTCAGCATTTTGTACAAGGATTCATTGAGTTGCGCCCTGTTTTTTACTGTAATGGTATTATTGAAAATAGTTTGAAGTTGGTCGATGATGGCACTTTCATCAGCGCCCGCTTTTTCTTTGATTTCAATCCCCGAAACCTGATTGGTTTTGTATTCCAATAATTCCTGCGCTAAACCTAAATCGGCAAAAACATATTTCGAATCAAGATCTTCGCTGATGGCATAAATCCCAACAGGAATAATTTCCGTTTTATTAAAAGCTTGTTCGGGATTTTCGATAGCGCCTTTCCCAGGTTTTGGGACTAAAACTTCCAATTGATGATTAAAATCAAACAGTCCCATCGAGAATTTCTGGGCAATTCCATAACCAACCACTACTTGATAGGTATTCGGTTTGAGCCATTGCCCGTTGAAAAGTTTCTTTTCAATAGCATTTACTTTGCTAAAGTTGGAATCAACTCCTTTTAAGTAAGTAACTTCCTGTTTTCCGTCAAAAGTGAATAAAACCCGCTCTTCTATTATTTTAGTATACGAAGCGAGCCCATCAATTTCGTTGATTTGGCTTTCTTGATTCGGAGAAATAAGGAGTGATTTCCCTAAAGTACTGCTTATTTTTAAATCGGGATCAATGTCATTCGTAAACGAAAGACTAAAAACTTTCAACCCGCTAAAAACAGATAAAACCACAAACAAAGCCATTGCGCCAACAATAATTCCCATGCTGGCAATCCGATTGATGATATTGATCGCATTGTTTTTACTATTGCTACGAATATAGCGTTTGGCTATGTAAAGGGGGAAATTCAAATTTTATTGAAATCTGCGTTTGTCCAAAAGATCTCTATTCTCAATAGGATTGTCTTTGTTAGCTAAGGCATTGTCAATTTTTTCGATATAGTCCAAAGAGTCGTCGATAAAGAAAACCAAATTGGGAACTTTTCTTAATTGTAAACGAACACGTTGTGATAAATCATGTTTTATTGTTTTAGAATTGGACTTAACTGCCTCTAAAATCTCTTTTGCTTTGTCCTGAGGGAAAACGCTTAAATGCACTGTAGCCACGGATAAATCTGAAGTTACAACAACCTTGGATACCGAAATTATCAAATTTGTAACTCCGTTTTTTCTCACTTCACCTTGTAGAATGTCAACCAAATCTTTTTGGATAACCCCACCTATTTTTTTCTGTCTATTTGTTTCCATGCTGCAAAAATACTACTTTTAAGTTTTATCCCGAAGTTTCGGGACAAATTTTAAAAGTAACCTAAAAATTGTTGTGTTTTTAGAAGCTATTTCCTGCTATTCGCTATATCTTATTTGCCGAACCCCGGCACATAAGGATGTCGCTGCTATCAGGGCTAGGGGATTTGGGAAATTAGAACGCTAATTCTAAACCCGAAATCTAAAATCGTTAATCAGAAATCTAAAATCGCAATGCAAAGACCTTCATTTTCCATATACGACGCATCGGCAGGTTCCGGGAAAACCTACGCGCTTGTCAAAGAATATCTGAAAATCATATTGGTTGCCAAAAAAAATGATGCCTACCGAAACATTCTCGCCATTACGTTTACCAACAAAGCGGTACACGAAATGAAAAGCCGAATCGTAGGTAGTTTATCCGAGTTTGCCAAAGACGAACCAAGTTCAAAAGCACAGGATTTAATGCAGGATTTGTCCATAGATACGGAACTTTCTATCATTGAAATAAAAACCAAATCACAGCAAATCATCAAGCACATTATTCATAATTATGCCGCTTTTGATATTTCGACGATTGATAAATTCACGCATAAAGTCATTCGGGCTTTTGCACACGATTTGAATTTACCCATGACTTTTGAAGTCACATTGGATACCGAAAATTTATTAATAGAAGCCGTCGATGCTATTATCGCGCAAGCCGGAGAGGATGAAACATTAACCAAGTTGTTAATTGATTTCACGATGGAAAAAACTGACGACGACAAATCTTGGGATATTTCTCGTGAAATTCTTGAAACTGGTCGGTTGGTTTTAAATGAAAATAATCGAAACGAAATCACTCATTTTCAAGATAAATCCATCGCTGAGTTTGTTGAAATCAAAGCCAAATTAACCGAAGCTTGTAAAGTTTTGGAAAAAGAAAGTGTCGTTTTTGCAGAAGAAGGGTTATTGCTAATCGAAAAAAATGGAATTGACACGAAATCCTTTTCCGCGGGACATTTTCCAAAACATTTGTCGAGTATTCAAGAAGGAAAATTCAATCCAAAAAACAAAACCTATCACGAATTTGATGACATAAAAATCAATAAAACTGCAAAAGATCGTGCGATTATTGAAAATATAATTCCTGATTTATTGCAATTTCTAGACAAAGTTTACAAAACTTTCGAAAAGATAAATTTTTATAAAGCTTTCTTGAAAAACATTACACCTTTATCATTATTAAATACGGTCAGTAATGAATTAGCCAAAATTCAGGAAGAACAAAACGTACTTTCCATTTCCGAATTTAATGCGATTATTCATCGTGAAATTCAAAATCAGCCCGCTCCTTTTATATATGAACGATTGGGCGAGCGCTACCGTCATTTTTTTATTGATGAATTTCAGGATACTTCCGAAATGCAATGGCAGAATTTAATTCCGCTCATTGATAATGCGCTTTCGGGTCAGGATGATTTTGGGGTAAAAGGAACTTTGATGATTGTGGGCGATCCCAAACAATCCATTTACAGATGGCGTGGTGGAAAAGCGGAACAATTTATTGAATTGAGTAAAGACCAAAATCCATTCAACAATCCCGATAAAAAACTGGAGCATTTAGATAAAAATTACCGCAGTTATTCTCAGATAATCGAATTCAATAATGATTTCTTTAAATTGTTATCGAATGAATTCGAGCATTTGGATTATAAAGATTTGTATGAAAATCACAGTCATCAAAAATCCAATGACAAAACCGGAGGTTATGTGAATATTTCTTTCATCCCAAAAGTAGAGAAAATAGATAATAATCACGAAGCTTCGGCAGATGAAGAGGCTTTGGATAAAACTGATTTGTATGTTTTAGCAACTTTAAATACCATTCAAAAAACGTTAAAACAAGGGTTTCAATACAAAGATATAGTGATTCTGACTCGAAAACGAGACCAAGGAATTGCGATTGCCAATTATCTGACGGAGCAAGCTATTCCGCTTTTGTCGTCAGAAACCCTAATGATTCAAAATGCCACCGAAGTCCGATTGATTATTCATTTATTAAAATACTTGAAAAACAGTTCTGATTTGGAATCCAAAGCAAATTTTCTTCAATATTTAGCGCAAAACAGTCAGGATAAATTACCGATTCATGATTTTATCGCTCAAGGAATGGCGTTATTTCAGGAAACTGATTTCGAAGACTGGTTGGTGAGTTTTGATGTTTTGCTTTCGTTTCAAAATATTAGAAAAAAATCATTGTATGAAGCGGTGGAAACTATAATAAGTAAATTCCTCTCCCCAGCCCTCTCCAAAGGAAAGGGTGACGGAATAGTGAATCGTGTGGATAAATTAGGGTACATGACTGGTGGAAATTATTCTCATCTTTTAATTGAAAAAGCAAAAGAGATGAGGAAACAGCCAACTCATGCCGAGAAAGTTCTTTGGATGGAGCTCAAATCTAAATCATTAGAAGATTATAAATTCAGGCAACAACATTTGATAGATGATTTTATTGTTGACTTTGTTTGTTTGTCAAAAAAACTGGTTGTTGAAGTAGATGGGGATTATCATTTTACCGAAGAACAAGTTGAGTTAGATAATAATAGGACAATTACTCTAAATAAATTAGGCTATAAAGTCATTCGATTTACCAATGAGCAAGTTATAAAGAGTATTTCAGAAGTTTTGAAAAGAATACAAGAAGAATTAATTCAACAAGAAGAAATTCAAAATTCCAACTTATCGGTTTCGTCTCCCTCCCCTTCGGGGAGGGTTGGGGAGGGGAATGCCTACGTCCAATATTTTCTAGACATTGTTCTGGAACGAGACATTCGCAATCAAGCAGGGATTTCTGATTTCCTGAATTTTTGGGATAAAAATGCAGAGAAATTCAGTATTCCATCTCCGGAAGGGACTAATGCCGTTCGAATTATGACGATTCATAAATCGAAAGGATTGGAGTTTCCGGTGGTTATTTTTCCTTTTGCTGAGGAAGATTATAATCGAAAACCAAAAGATAAATTATGGCTTAATGCTGAGGAACAAGATTTTGGTTTGCCAAAAGTTTTAATCGACAATAGCAGTGCGGTAGAAGGATTTGGCGAAGAAGCTGCTGGCGTTTACAATCAAAAAAAGCAGGAAGAATTATTAGATAATATCAATGTTTTATACGTTGCTTTAACAAGAGCTGAGGAGCAGTTGTATGTAATATCAAATATGAATTTATCTAGTAAAGGAGAAATTCCAAAGAATAATATGTGTAGTTTTTTTATTAATTATTTGGGTAACAAAGGCCAATTTGATGAAAATAAATTGGAATATGAATTTGGAAATGTAACGAAATTATCTTCAGTAAAACAACACATCGATACTTCAAAAACGATTCCTTTGGTTTCAGAAATTCTAAATCCAAAGAATATAAAAATAGCACAGCGAGAAGCATTAATGTGGGGGACACTCCAACAAGAAGCCATAGAGTATGGGAATGTCATTCACGAAATTTTATCTTTTGTAAGAACTAAAAACGATATTGATTTGGCGATTACAAAATCTATTGAAAATGGATTAATTACCCTGAATCAAAAAGAATTAGTTTATAAAACGATTCAGGAAATTGTCAATCATTTAGAACTTTCAACTTATTTTGCTGAAGGAAATGAAATTTTGAATGAGCAAACAATCATTCAAAAAGAAGGAAAAACAGTAAAACCGGACCGAATGGTTTTAACTAAAGATAAGGAAGTATTGTTACTGGATTATAAAACTGGAACGCATAATGTTAAATACCAACAACAATTGGAGAATTATCAGGATGCTATTGAGAAAATGGGATACAAAGTAGTTAAAAAGGCATTGGTATACATAGGGAAAGAAATCGATGTAGTAAATTTGTAAGCTACTATTGAAAGGAATAAATAACGGCTTTAATAAACTTATAAAATGTACGGAAAAATCAAAGAATACTTACAGTCAGAATTGCAAACTATTGAAGATAACGGAATTTTCAAAAAAGAAAGAATCATCACTTCGCCACAAGGAGCAGAAATCACTATTTCTACAGGTGAGAAAGTTTTAAATTTTTGTGCTAATAATTATCTTGGATTGTCATCGCACCCAGAAGTAATTCAGGCTGCTAAAGATGCTTTGGATACACACGGTTTCGGAATGTCATCAGTTCGGTTTATTTGTGGGACTCAAGATATCCATAAAACATTGGAAAAAAAGATTTCTGAATTTTATGGGACAGAAGATACTATTCTTTATGCCGCCGCTTTTGATGCTAACGGTGGTGTTTTTGAGCCGTTGCTAGGAGAAAATGATGCAATAATTTCAGATAGTTTAAATCATGCTTCTATCATAGATGGGGTTCGTTTGTGTAAAGCGGCTCGCTATCGTTATGAAAATAGCAATATGGAAGATTTGGAGCAACAATTAATCAAAGCTACTGAGGCTGGAACTCGTTTCAAATTAATTGTTACTGATGGCGTTTTTTCTATGGACGGAGTTGTGGCCCCTTTGGATAAAATCTGTGATTTAGCAGATAAATATGATGCAATGGTAATGGTGGATGAATGTCATGCTGCCGGATTCATAGGCGCAACCGGAAAAGGGACACTTGAGGCAAAAGGCGTAATGGGAAGGGTAGATATCATTACTGGAACATTAGGTAAAGCCCTTGGAGGAGCAATGGGTGGGTATACTACTGCTAAAAAAGAAATTATCGAAATATTGCGCCAACGTTCCAGACCTTACTTGTTTTCTAATTCCCTTGCGCCAGCCATTGTTGGAGCTTCTATAAAGGTTTTTGAAATATTAGAAAGAGATACTGTGTTACGCGATAAGTTAGAATGGAATACAAATTATTTCAAAGAGGGAATGAAAAAAGCTGGTTTCGATATTATTGATGGTGATTCAGCAATCGTTCCTGTGATGCTTTATGATGCAAAATTGTCCCAAACTATGGCAAATGAGCTTTTAAAAAGAGGAATTTATGTTATTGGCTTCTTTTTTCCTGTGGTCCCTAAGGATAAAGCAAGAATCAGAGTGCAGCTGTCTGCAGCACATACAATCGCTCATTTAGATAAGGCAATTAGTGCTTTTATTGAAGTTGGCAGAATGTTAAATGTTGTGTAATTTTGATTTGAAGTTATATAATTTCCACTTTTAGCGATTTTTATAGGTTTTTTTTAACATTTCATTTTGTAGTTAAAAATTTACGAGTTACTTTTGTCTGTAATTAACTAAATTGTAATTAAAAAAATTAAGTATGAAACATCTTAACAAACTTTTAGTTGCCGTAATGATGGTGATGGGTTTAAGCTCTCACGCACAAGACAGTAACAATCCATGGGCAATCTCTTTTGGGGTTAATGCCGTTGACACTAAAACTAGTGCTGGTGGTGGGCATAATTGGTTAGACCGACATTTTTCTCAGCCTTTCGCTGTTAAAGACAACTGGAACATTCTTCCTTCTGTGTCATACATTAGTGTATCTAGATACATAGGTGATAATTTCTCTTTTGGACTTACTGGTTCTGTAAACAAAATTGATAAATATGTGAAATTTGCTCCAACTGCTGTTGGTCATGATTCTCGTGGATACATAGTTTCTAATCCTGGAGACCTAATGTATTACGGTGTTGACGCAACTATTAAATACAGTTTGATGAACTTAATCAACTCTAAAGTAATTGATCCGTCATTATCTGTTGGTGGAGGATATACATTCTTTGGAGACAGTAGTTATGGAACTCTTAATCCAGGTGCTGGTCTTACTTTATGGTTTACTGAAAACATTGGATTAGAACTTGCAACAAAATACAAAAAATCTTTTGGTGATAGAGAAGATGCTTCGGGAACTCCTGACGCTCCATCACATTTTCAACACAGTGCAGGTCTTATTTTCAAATTTGGAGGTAAAGATACTGATGGTGATGGAATATATGACAAAGATGATGCGTGTCCAGAAGTTGCTGGTTTAAAACAATTCAATGGTTGTCCTGATACTGACGGAGATGGAATTCAAGATAGTGCTGATGCTTGTCCAGATGTTGCTGGTTTAGCTGCATTGAACGGATGTCCTGATACTGATGGAGATGGAATTGCTGATAAGGATGATGCTTGTCCAGAAGTTGCTGGTTTAGCTGCATTAAAAGGTTGTCCAGATTCTGATGGAGATGGAGTAGCTGATAAAGATGATAAATGTCCAACTGTTGCAGGTCCTAAAGAAAACGCAGGTTGTCCTTGGCCAGATACTGATGGAGATGGTGTTTTAGACAAAGATGATAAATGTCCAGACGTAAGAGGAACTGTTGCTAATCAAGGTTGTCCAGAAGTTTCAGAAGAAGTTATGAAAACTTTAAATAACTATGGTAAAATAATCTTGTTTGATTCTGGTAAAGCTACTTTCCAAAAAGGTACCTACACAGTTTTACAATCAATCACTTCAATCTTAAAAGAATATCCTTATTCAAGATTCATGATCGAAGGTCACTGTGATAGTGATGGTAGTAATGAACTTAACCAAACGTTATCTGAGAACAGAGCTGCTGCAGTTAAAAATTATTTAATTGAAAACGGAATTGCTGCTGATAGACTTAGATCTACAGGTTTTGGAGAAACTAAACCAATTGCAACTAACAAAACTGCAAAAGGTAAAGCAATGAACAGAAGAGTTGAAATATCTTTGATTAAAGAATAATTTCTTTCTAAAATATTTATGGAAAACGCCTCGATTTATCGGGGCGTTTTTTTTATTTTTATAGAATGACAAATACTTCTTTTTTAGATAAAATAGCCGCAGTTTTAATTAATAACTATTCAGATAATCTATCCAATACGATTGTTGTTTTACCAAACAAAAGGGCAAAAATATTTTTAATTGAAGCGCTGAAAAATCAGGTAACCTCAAATATACTTTCTCCTGAAATTATAAGCATTGAAGACTTTGTTCAAGACATAGCAGGCATTCGTACTATTGATCCGATTGAGCTCTTATTTGAATTTTATGAAGTATACCTATCTATTACTGATAAAACAAACCAACAATCATTCGAATTATTTGCCAATTGGGCTAAAACACTATTACAGGATTTTAATGAAATTGACCGGTACTTATTAGAACCTTCCCATGTTCTTTCGTATCTGAAGGATATCGAAGACATAAAAAAATGGGGAATTGAAGTTGAAAATAAGACTGTATTATTAGAGAAATATATCGATTTTTGGAAATTACTACCCAATTATTATCAATCACTTTATAGTCATTTATTGAATAAAGGAATCGGTTATCAAGGCTTGATTTATCGTGAAGCGGTAAATAACCTAAACCATTTTTCGAATTCAGTACAGAACAAACAATTTCTATTTGCAGGGTTTAACGCACTGAATGCTGCCGAAGAAAAAATAATCCAACATCTTATTGCTTCTGATCAAGCCAAGGTATATTGGGATGTTGATCAAACCTTTCTGAACGATCCATATCACGATGCAGGACTGTTTGTAAGGCGTTTCAAAGAAAGTTGGAAACATTATAAGCTGCATCCGTTTGAATGGATTGTAAATGATTTTTCGCAGACTAAAAACATTCGAGTTATTGGAACACCAAAAACGATTGGTCAGGCCAAAATAGCTGGAAGTATTATTGAAAATGTTATCAATGAAAATCCTGAAGGTAAGCTTGATAAAGTGGCTGTGGTTCTTGGGGAGGAAAATCTTTTGGTTCCACTTTTATACTCGTTACCGTCAAGCGTTGGTGCTTTGAATATTACTATGGGGTATTCGAGTAAGAACAATCCAGCCCAGATTTTGATTGCCAAATTGTTTAAAATGCATACTAATGCTATGTCTAGAAATGCCAAAAGTTATGTCTTGTATTACAAAGATGTATTGGATATCTTGACACACCCTTTGGTGGAACCGTATGCTAAAACTAATGTGTTAGTCAAAATTATCAATCAAAATAATTACACTTTTATTACCCATCATAAATTGATGGAATTAAATGTAAATCCATCGGAGTTGTTTCTTTTGTTATTTCAAAAATGGGAGCATGGTTCAATTCCGGTATTAGAGACAATTTCCAAATTATTGCAGACAATAAAAAACAATTTAAGCAACGACAACGAGGAAGAAAAAATCACCAAGTCTTTTGTCTTTGCCATTTTCAAAGTCATTAATAAATTGATTAATTACTATTCGAAACACGAACATATTGATAAAATAGAAACACTTTATGCCATCTACAAACAAGTAATTGATTTGGCCGAAGTTTCCTTTGAAGGAGAACCGTTGAATGGTCTACAGATTATGGGAGTTTTAGAAAGTCGTGTTTTGGATTTTGACACCGTTATTGTCACTTCAATGAATGAAGGGAAATTTCCAGCTGGAAAATCGCAGAATTCTTTTATTCCGTATGATGTGAAACGCGAATTGGGTTTGCCGACATTCAAAGAAAAAGATGCTATTTATACATATCACTTTTATCATTTATTACAAAGAGCAAAGAACATTTATTTACTGTATAATACAGAAAGCGAAGGGTTGGATGCGGGTGAAAAAAGCCGATTCATCACCCAACTGGAAGTCGAAAAGCAAAAAAATCATACCCTTACGCACGAAATTTATAATGCTGTTTTACCTGAAACAGCGTATAAACCGATGGTAATCCCAAAATCGGAAAGTGTGATGGTGCGATTGAAAGAAATTGCCGAGAAAGGTTTTTCTCCATCGGCATTGACGAGTTATATACGAAATCCGATTCAGTTTTATTTCCAGAAGATTTTACGCATCAGCGAAGTCGAAGAAGTCGAAGAAGTCGAAGAAAATATTGCGCTGAATACGTTGGGAACCATTATTCATGAAACTTTGAAGGTTTTATATGAGCCGTTCATTGGGAAATTTATTTCAGAAAGTGACATTTTAAACTGTTTCAAACAAATTGACGCTGAGGTTTTGAAGCAATTCAAATTGGTTTACAAAGAAGGCGAAATCAAAAAAGGGCGAAATTTATTGGCTTTTGAAGTGGCGAAACGAAATGTTTCAAATTTCCTGAAAGTAGAATTGGAAAGTATCAAAAATGGGGACGCAATCAAAATTATTGCTTTAGAACAAACATTCGCACGTACTTTAAATCATCCTAATTTACCTTTTCCGGTATTGATAAAAGGAAACGTGGATAGAATTGAAGAGCGCAACGGAATCATTCGAATTATCGATTATAAAACGGGTAAAGTAGAAAAAGCAAGCGTCACGCTAAAATCCTGGAAAGGATTAACCGAAGATATTAAAAGCGATAAAATCATTCAGGTTTTGGCTTATGCATTCATGTACGAAAATGAAGCACAAGGAAAACCAATTGAAGCAGGGATTATTTCTTTTAAAAATTTGAAAGCAGGATTTCTTCCGTTTAATTTTAAAGAAGACAAAGAAATAAATTCAATTATAAATGAAGAAGTTTTGAGTAAATATCTCGAACAAATAGTACTGTTATTAAGCGAAATATTAGATCAGAATATTCCTTTTGAAGAGAAAATAATTTAAATCCTTTTAAAAAAAGCTAATAAGACTTTTAATAATTCTTCTCGATTCTCAATATGAGACATGTGTCCGTCTGGAAATGTAACCAGTTCTACTTGAGTGTTTTCTATTTGTTCTTTAGTTTCTTCGTAATTTAGAACAGGATCTTTTTCGCCAAGAATTAATAGTTTTGGATACGGTGTCAGATGCAATAAAACTTCCCGGTCTTTTCTTGTTTTCATTCCTTCGAGTGAGGCAACAATTCCTTGAAGTGGCGTTTTTAAGGCTTCTTTTTTAACGCTTTCGATTTCTGATGACAATCTTTCTCGATTGGATTCGTTGAATAAATTTGCGATGGAGAGCGAAACAAAATTGATAAAAGATTGTTTTACGGCTTTAATAGCTCGGTCCCGATTTATTTTTCGTTCTTCGCTATCCGCTCTTGTAGTTGAATTTAGTAAAACTAATCCTTTTATGGTGTCAGGGTATAATTCGGCGAAAGCCAAAGCCACATAACCACCCATAGAATGCCCGACAAAAATGGCTTTCCGGATGCGCAGTTCCGATAAAACAGCATGAACCGCATCTGCATTATCTTCCATCGTTTGTACGTAACTCAAGCATTCCGTTGCGCCATGTCCTAATAAATCAATCGTGATGACGCGGTTTTTTTTAGCAAATTCCGGAATGTAAAAATCCCACATGCCTTTGTTTTCCAAGAAACCATGAAGCAAGACAATAACGGTTCCTTTTCCGGTATCGGAATAGGAGATGTTGGTGTTTTTAAAGAGAATTTGTTTCAAAATGGAAATTTAGTCTACAAAAGTAGCATTTTATTTTTTTAACCATTTAAGAAATATAAGTTCATGTAAGCAATTCATGAATACGCTTGTATTAAAAATAGTATATTTGAGAAAAGCAATTATAAATATGAACAGACTTGTGATTATTGGAAATGGATTTGATTTGGCTCATGGGTTACCGACGAAATACAGTGATTTTATTAATGATTATTGGAAGAATGTATGTGACACTAAAGGAACTAAAACCATAATAAACAAGAATGATGAGTTTGTTACAATTATATGCAAGTTTGGACACTCGTATAATTTATCTGAATATAAAGCTATTGATGACTTAAAATCTTATGAAGAATTAAATAATTTCATAGGAAGAAATGCGGAAAAGAAGTATGGTGAATTTGTTATGGAATTTAAAAATTTATTTTTTAAAAAAATTTCCGAAGATTCAATTCAAAATTGGGTTGATATAGAAAATGAATATTATAAACTTTTAAAAGAGTGTGTTAAACAAAATAATAATTATAAAATAATTAAATTAAATAAAGAATTTGAACAAGTTAAAGGTCTCCTAGAAAAGTATTTGCTTAAAAATGTAGAGGAGAAATATGATTTTTCAAAAGATTCAGTTGAGGAATTTGTTGAGATTTTTAACAAATGTTATTATGAAAAACATGAGCTTGATAGATTCTTAACGGAATTGTCTAATAGAGATGTTCAAGTTATCAAAGATAGATTTGATAAATTTGAAAAAGAATTTCTTTCGCTTGGAGATATTCCGAAACAAGGACTTTTTAAAGACGAATTAAGTTTAGATACCTACTTTCTAAGTTTTAATTATACAACTACGGTTTTTAATTACTCAAAATTATTGGGTTTAGATCTTGATTCACTTAATGAAATTCATGGAAGATTAGATGATAAAAGTAATCCAATTAACTTTGGTTTTGGGGATGAAATGGATAAACAGTATCAAGAAATTGAAGAGAAAAATGATAATGAATATTTAAAAAACATTAAATCTTTTCAATACTTACATACGTCAAATTATAAAAGACTTTTGGATTTAATTGATAGCGATATTTATCAAGTATATATAATGGGACATTCTTGTGGGTTATCGGATAGAACATTATTGAATACTGTTTTTGAACATAATAACTGTCGCTCCATTAAAATTTTTTATCATGAAACAAAAGATGAACATGGTAAAATTGTCAAGGATAATTATACTGAAATCACTCAAAACATATCTAGACATTTTAACAAGAAGAAATTAATGAGAGAAAAGATTGTAAACAAAACTCTTTGTCAACCTTTACCACAAATTCAACTTCCTTTAAAATAAAACGGCTCCCATTTCTGAAAGCCGTTTATAAAATTTAAAATCGTCTGTCGCCATCAAGAAGACTTCCTAATCCGCCTAATAAACTGCCTTCGTCGCGACTGTTTCCGCCAGCTTTTGGCGCAGATGCGATGATTCTGTCGGCGAGTCGGCTGAAAGGTAAGGATTGAATGTAAACCGTTCCCGGACCACGAAGAGTGGCATAAAATAAGCCTTCGCCGCCAAAAATAGAATTCTTTATACCGCCAATAAACTCAATATCATAATCGACATCTTTGGTAAAACCAACAATACAACCCGTGTCGACTTTTAGGATTTCGCCTGCGGCTAATTCTTTTTTTGCTAATGTTCCGCCGGTATGGACAAACGCCAGACCATCACCTTCTACTTTTTGCATAATGAAACCTTCACCACCAAACAATCCGCGACCGAGTTTTTTAGAGAATTCGATTCCTATAGAAACGCCTTTGGCAGCACATAAAAATGCATCTTTCTGGCAAATGAATTTTCCGCCAAATTGGGTTAAGTCAATTGGGATTATTTTTCCAGGATAAGGCGATGCGAAGGAAACCTTACTTTTGGTATTGTTTTGATTGATGAACGCTGTCATGAAGAGGCTTTCTCCGGTTAGGACTCTTTTTCCTGCGCTTAAAAGTTTACCAAACAATCCGGTTTGTTGTCCGGAGCCGTCGCCAAAGATGGTTTCCATTTGGATATTATTATCCATCATCATAAAACTTCCTGCTTCGGCAATTACAATTTCCTGTGGGTCTAATTCTATTTCCACATATTGCATTTCCTCGCCGTAAATGTGGTAGTCTATTTCGTGTGCTTGCATGATTTCTGTAGTTTAAGGTTTTTTAAATAAGTCGGAAGCTGGATTATAAAGTTACAGTTTTAAGATGGATTTTGGAATTGATGTTATGGAGTTATAGATTTTCTGGGTGCAGTGCGCAAGGGATAGTAGCGGAAAGCCCACAGCGCAGCATTTTTTTGCGGTGCGAGGACTTGTAGCGAATAGCCCGACGCAGCAGGAGTTTACGGAGGCTGGGTTGCGCCCCAATAAAAAACGGCCTACATTGCTGTAAGCCGTTCTGGTTATATTTGAAAGGATTTTAACAATTCATCAACGTTTCAATTTCATCCACTTCAATAGGAATGTTGCGCATCAAATTAAATGGTTCGCCGGTTTCCTGAACGATTACATTGTCCTCCAAACGGATTCCGAAACCTTCGGCAGGAATGTAAATTCCCGGTTCTACGGTGAAAACCATATTGGCTTGCATTGGTTCAGTCAGGATTCCATAATCGTGCGTGTCCAATCCCATGTGGTGGGAAGTTCCGTGCATGAAATGTTTTTTGTAAGCGGGCCATTCCGGGTTTTCGTTTTGTACATCGGCTTTGTCCAGCAATCCTAAACCAAGTAATTCTGAAGTCATGATTTTTCCCACTTCAAAATGATATTGTTTCCAAAGTGTTCCTGGTGTAAGCATTTTGGTCGCTTCGTTTTTTACACGTAAAACGGCTTCGTACACCTGTTTTTGTCTGCCGGTAAATTTTCCTGAAACAGGTATCATTCTCGTCATATCGCTGGAATAATTCGCATATTCTGCAGCCACATCCAATAAAATCAAATCACCTACGTGGCATTGTTGGTTGTTTTCGATGTAATGCAACACATTAGCATTATTTCCGGAAGCGATAATTGGCGTGTAGGCAAAACCTTTGGAACGATTGCGAATGAACTCGTGGATCAACTCTGCTTCGATTTCGTATTCGGTTACATTTGGTTTTACAAAGGATAATAATCTTCTGAAACCTTTTTCAGTAACGTTGCAAGCATTTTGGATTAAATCCAATTCTTCGGTTTCTTTTACAGAACGAAGGCGTTGTAATATGGGATTACTTTTTGCAACTGCATGCGCAGGATATTTCTCTTTCCACCATTTTACAAAACGGGCTTCACGGGTTTCGGTTTCCACGGTGGCGCGGTAATGCTCGTTGGTATTGATGTAAATCGTATCCGAATGTGTCATCATTTCGAATAAAATTTTCTCGAAATCCTGTAACCAATGCACGGTTTTGATTCCTGAAACTTCAAAAGCGCGTTCTTTGGTTAGTTTTTCGCCTTCCCAAATTGCAATGTGTTCGCTGGTTTCTTTCAAGAATACCATTTCTCTTTGATGCTCGTATGGTGCATCAGGAAAAAGCAATAAAATACTTTCCTCTTGGTCCACTCCGCTTAAATAAAAGATGTCACGGTGTTGTGCAAAAGGCATCGTACTATCGGCACTTATTGGATAAATATCATTAGAGTTGAAGACAGCAATACTTTTTGGCTTCATCTGAGCCATGAATTTGGTGCGATTTTTTATAAATAAATCCCGGTCAATTTGATGGTATTTCATAGCAATACGGTTTAAACTTTTAATTACTCAAAAATACTAAGTTTAAATCGTTTTTTATTATGAATTCGTCAAATTTTAAATAAAAAAAAACACAAAGCGCGCAAGAAAAAAAATACATTTTAAAATTGAACGCTTTGTGTTCTTAATGAAATAAGTTTTGCTTAAAACTGTGCTACTTCAGTAGAATCTTTCATGGCTATTGTAGAAGATTTTCCTGTTGTAACGGTGTTTTGAACTGCATCAAAATAAGATGTTCCTACAAAACCTTGATGTTTTACTGCTTTGAAACCGTGTTTTTGCAATGCAAATTCTCTTTCCTGTAATTCAGAATATCCAGCCATTCCTCTTTCTTTGTACGCTTTTGATAATTCGAACATGCTCGTGTTTAGTGCATGGAATCCAGCCAAAGTGATAAATTGAAATTTGTATCCCATTTCAGCTAAGTCTTCTCTGAAAGTTTCCATTTCGGCAACAGATAATTTAGCAGCCCAGTTGAAGGATGGAGAGCAATTATAAGCCAACATTTTGCCGGGAAATTCTTTGTGAATAGCATCAGCAAATTGTTTTGCGTAAGCCAAATCAGGATTGCTGGTCTCCATCCATATCAAATCAGCATAAGGAGCATAACTCAATCCTCTATCAATTCCTTGCTCAACACCACAATTTACATAGAAAAATCCTTCTCCCGTTTTTTCTCCTGTAATGAATTTTGTGTCTCTTGGGTCAATATCACTTGTCAACAAGTTGGCCGCATCAGCATCTGTACGGGCAACAATTAACGTTGGCGTTCCCATTACATCGGATGCTAATCGTGCTGCAATCAGTTTATTGATGGCTTCTTGTGTTGGTACTAATACTTTTCCGCCTAAGTGTCCACATTTTTTAGCAGAACTCAATTGGTCCTCAAAGTGAACCCCGGCAGCACCCGCTTCAATCATCGATTTCATTAATTCGAATGCATTTAGATTACCACCAAAACCAGCTTCAGCATCAGCAACTATAGGAACTAAGTATTGTTTTTTATCCGTAGCTCCGTTTACAACTTGTATTTGATCTGCACGTAAAAGCGCATTATTGATTCGTTTTACAACTAATGGAACGCTGTTTGCAGGATATAAAGATTGGTCAGGATACATTTCTCCTGCAACATTTGCGTCAGCAGCAACTTGCCATCCGCTCAAATAAATAGCATCTAACCCCGCTTCTACTTCTTGAATTGCTTGATTTCCGGTAAGCGCACCAAGTCCGGCAACAAAATCCTGAGAATTAAGTTTTTTCCATAAATTATTGGCGCCAATTTTAGCAACGCTATGTTCTATAACATAAGAACCTTGCAATTTTACAACTTCCTCAGCTGTGTATGGGCGTTCAACTCCTTTCCATCTTGGGTTTGTTATCCAATCGGCAACTAATTCCTGAATTCTTGTTTCTGTTGTTTTCATAATATGTTTTATGGTTTGTTTGGTTTATTTTTAGATGTATTTGTACCCTGGAATGGTTAAGAATTCGATGAAATTATCGTTTACAACAAGCGTGTCTAACAGTTGTTCCGCTAACCTGTATTTCTGTTTTTCATGATTTTCATCTCCAACAGTTTTTCTTATTTTTTCAAATTCTTCCATGGCTATTCTGTGATAGCATTCTTCATTTAATATTTTTTTATTATCCAAAACCACTTCGTTTTTGAGCCATTGCCACAATTGTGATCTCGAAATTTCGGCAGTGGCGGCATCTTCCATTAAATGATGTAATGCAGCAGCACCTTGTCCATTGAGCCATGAGGCTATATATAAAACGGAGATACTGATGTTTTTTCTAACGCCTTCCTCGGTAATTGTTCCTTCTGGGGTTTCCAGTAAGTCTTTTTCAGTAACGTGTACATCGTCTCTTTTTACATGAATTTGATTTTTCGTTGGCATATACTTGTCGAATACTGTCATGGCAATTGAAACCAAATCTGGATGGGCTACCCAAGTGCCGTCATGTCCATTTTTTGCTTCTCGTTCTTTGTCGGCAATCACTTTGTTGAAAGCAATTGTGTTGGCTTGCTCATCATTTTTTATAGGAATTTGAGCTGCCATTCCACCTATTGCATGTATGTTGCGTTTGTGGCATCTTTGAATTACCAATTGTGAATAGGCGCTCATAAATGGCGATGTCATTGTTACTTGATCTCTATTTGGAACAATAAAGGCGGGGTTATTTCTTAGTTTTTTGATGTAAGAAAAAATATAATCCCACCTTCCGCAATTAAGACCTACGATATGATCTCTCAATTCGAAGATTATTTCGTCCAATTGAAAACTGGCAGTTATTGTTTCGATTAAAACTGTTGCTTTGAAAGTCCCGTTTTGTTCTCCTAAATATTCTTGTGCAAATTCAAAAACTTCATTCCACCACCTTGCCTCTAAATAATGTTCCAGTTTTGGTAAATAAAAATAGGGTGCAGTTCCATTTTTTATCAGTTCTAAGTGATTATGAAAAGCGTATAAACCAAAATCAATAAGTGAACCTGAAGCCTGTTGACCGTGAATCAAAATATTTTTTTCTGATAAATGCAATCCTCTTGGACGAACAATTAAAACTGCTGTATTTTCATTTAATGAGTATTTTTTGTTCTTTAAAGGGTCGTCTAAAGTGATGGTTTTATTTACGGCATCTTTTAAATTTTGTTGACCAGTCATTAGGTTATTCCAAGTTGGGGAAGTGCTGTCTTCGAAATCAGCCATAAAGGTTTTTGCTCCTGAATTCAGTGCATTGATAACCATTTTTCTATCAACAGGGCCTGTTATTTCCACTCTTCTGTCTAATAAATCTTTTGGAATTGCTGCCGCACGCCAGTTGCTTTCTCTAATACTTTTTGTTTCGGTAGAGAAACAAGGTAAAGCACCAGCATCAAATCTGACTTGTTGGTTTTTTCTTTCCTCTAATAACAAAAGTCTTTTGTTATTGAAATTTTTGTGTAAATCAGTTAAAAATTCAATGGCTTCATCCGTCAATATTTCAGGATAATGCTGATTCGTTTCAGTAGAAAACTGGAACTCTCTTTCGGTTGTTTCTGGTTGGTGTATCATGGTTAATATGTTTTACATGACAATATTATAAAAAAGTTTTTACAAAACAAGCGAACGTACGCTAAAAATGAAAAAAATATTTTTTTGACATTTTTGTTTTTTAGCGTATCTTTGAATTTATGAATGTAGAAAAGGATTACATCAAGTTGATTTTTGGGTTGAAGCTCAAGCAGGCTCGAACAAATAAGAATTTGTCACTATTTGGTTTGGCAAAAATTACTGACCTTTCAAAATCGTATTTAAATGAAATTGAAAAAGGAAAAAAATATCCTAAAACAGATAAGATTATTCTTTTGTCTGAAAAATTGGACGTTTCGTACGATCATATGGTGTCTTTAAAGCTGGATAATAATCTGGCTCCTATAGGTGAAATCTTAAAATCAGGAATTTTAAAAGAAATTCCTTTGGAGATTTTTGGGATTCAAGAAAACGATCTTATCGATATCATTGCCAATGCGCCAGCTAAAGTGAATGCCTTTATAAGTACGATTATTGAAATTGCACAACATTATAATTTAACCCGTGAAAGTTTCTTCTTAGCTGCGTTGCGTTCGTATCAAGAAGCACACAATAATTATTTTGAAGATTTAGAATTGAAAGTGTTGCAATTTTCTAAAGCGTTTCATATAAATATTGATGCTAAAATTTCTATTGAAGAATTATCAGCCATATTAACTGAAGAATATGGTTATACAATTAATGAGATTGTTTTTTCGGAACAAGAAGAATTGGGTGATTTAAGGTCTATATTCGTCCCTAAAAGCAAGACTTTGTTGCTTTCATTAGATATTGATGAACCTCAAAAAGCTTTTATTTTAGCAAAAGAAATTGCTTATAATTACCTTGAAATTACCGAAAGGTTGTACACGTTCAGTTGGATAAAATTTGATAATTTTGATCAGGTTCTGAATAATTTTTACGCTTCTTATTTTGCTGGAGCGTTACTTATTCCTAGGCAAAAATTGATTGATGAGTTGAATGTGTTTTTGTTGAAAACGGATCCAAAACCACAGGAAATGATTGAGCTTATGGGTAAATTTAATGTTTCGCCTGAATCCTTCTATCAAAGACTGACGAATATTTTACCAAAGGATTTTCAGTTAAAAAATTTATTTTTCCTTCGATTGTCACACAAAATTGGTGCTGATACGTATCAAATTAAAAAAGAATTACACATTACCAATCAACAGGAGCCACACGCTAATGAAATGAATGAGCATTATTGTAGAAGATGGGTTTCAATTAAAACAATTGAAAATGCAATTAAACAAAATAAAATGCACTTTTTTGATGCGCAAATTTCACGTTATGACAATAGTAATAATGAGTATTTGGTATTTTCTTCAGCGACACTTGATCCTTTCAAAAAAGATTGTTTAAGAAGTATATCAGTGGGAATATTGATTACGCCAAGTGTCAAGAAAAAGTTTAAAATCATTGATAATAAATCCATACAAAAACAAATTGTTGGGGTGACTTGTGAAACTTGTGCGGTGAAAAATTGTTTGGAAAGAGCTTCGCCTCCAATTCAGTTAGAGCAAAAGACTCGAAATGAAAACACAGATTTAATCGTACAACAATATATGAGCAAATTCAGTTAAACGGATGCTCTGTTTAAGTAAAAAGCACCGAAAGTTCAATTAAGAATTCTCGGTGCTTTTTTCAGTAGGAATATAAAATTAATCAGCCCATTTGTAATAACGAGCTCCTAATAGGTTTGGAATTTCTTTTTCTATTCGGTCCAAAATCCATTCGTTTTTTGGAAGTTGAATGCTTTGTTTCTGTTCTTTTTTATGCAGTTTTTCATAAGTTTCAAAATCAATTTCAAAGCTTTGTTTTAAGGTTTCGAAAAGTTTAATGTCAGCTATTGCAGTTTTCCAATCGGGCTGAATTTCACCTTCGAAAACTTTAGATTTAGAACCACTTCCGTAAGCTAAAAAACCAAATTTTGAATTTGAAATTTCTTTTTTAGTATCATAAAAATGTGCCAAAGTAGAAAGTAACCCCATAAAAATGGAACCGGTATATAAATTACCAATTAATGAAGAAGCTAATTCAGCTGGCATTAATTTTTTATTTACAAAATTTTGGTATTCTTCAGATTTACTGATTCCCTTCAATTTATTTTGGTATTCCGAAGCGTCTTCATCTCCGGTGATAATTTTACTTTCTGCATCCAAGGCATAAATCTCAGATAACATGCGACGTCCTTGAAATGCATAAGGTAAATGCATGATGATGCTTTCCCATGAATTATAGATAGTTTCGCTTGTGTTTTTTAATTTTTTTAATGAAAAATAGGCGTTTCTGGTACGATCCATGTAACATTGGTTGGAATATTGTCCGTCAAAAACCGGTTGGTCTTTGTGGATTTCTATTTCCGCTTCAAGATTGTCAAACCATGATTCGTTGTTTTTATTTCCTGTGATTTCTTCTTTTGAAAGTGTTCTAAGCGGCTTAAAAAAATCAAAAACACCTTTTGTGCTTGTCGCCCAATTGTTGTCAAATGCAATAATTCTTGGATTTGAAGTTACCAGCATTGCTAAAGCTCCGGCACCTTGAGTGTATTCCCCGGTTGAATTTAAATCGTATTTCGCAAAATCTGTGGTGACAACAATTGCTTTCTTGGTTGGATTTAATTTTACAAAATCAATACAGTTTTGTAATGCATCAACACCGCCAATACAAGCAAATGTAAAATCAACTACATCACATTCGGACAAAGTGTTTTCTCCAAATTTTTGTTCCATTAATGCAATTAGAAATGAGCTGATTGGTTTTGAACTATCAATAGAACTTTCGGTTCCAACATATATTCTTGTAATTTCATTTAGATTCAGATTGTTTTCTTGGATCAGTTTAGTCAAAGCGTTTGCTGCAAAAACTACTGTATCTTGATGCGAATCTGGCAGTGTCATTTTGATTAATCCTAAACCTTTTTCTAATTTTTCAGGTTCAATATTTCTGGCTTTCGCCAAAGTTTTAATAGGTAAATGTATTTTAGCAACATCAAAAGAGATGGAATCAATTCCTGTTTTCATTATTCAAATTTTAAAATGTAAAGTTAAAAACGCATTGTCTTGGTACAATTGTTTTAGGAAATAAAATCAAGGTGCTTGGTGTTTTTATTAATTTATAAATAAATAATAATAAAAATTATTGAATCGGTAATTTTAGCCTCTTTGAGGATTGATTTTTGGTAAATTTCATTATCTCTTATTTAAGATTTATTTCTTTTTTGTTTAACCGTTTATTTTGCTGTTTTTTGAATTTTGTTTGATTTTTAAGGATTTCTTGGTGTTTTGTGTAAAACACTTTAAAATCATTATAAATAACAACGAAAAGGTTGTAGTTACTGTCTAATTGCTTTATTTTTGTAGAATTTTTTAAAACAAATTATATAAATCTTATGGCAAAATCTGCATTATTGAAATCGTCAATAGCAAAAAAAGTAGCTATGGCGCTTTCAGGACTTTTTTTGATGTTGTTTCTAGCACAGCATTTTTTTATCAATATGACATCGGTATTTAGTGCCGATACTTTTAATTCAATATCCCATTTTATGGGAAATAATCCATTAGTTCAATTCGTAATACAACCTATATTAATCATAGGTGTAGTTTTTCACTTTATTATGGGTTTTGTTTTGGATTTTAAAAATAGAAGTGCGAGGCCAATTGCTTACGCAAAGAATAACGGAGCTGCAAATTCTTCTTGGGCTTCAAGAAATATGATTATTTCGGGTTCAGTAATTTTGGCATTTTTAGGATTGCACTTTTATGATTTCTGGTTTCCGGAAATGGTGTACAAGTATGTAGAATGTAATCCGTTAGATGAAACAAGGTATTTTCATGAACTAGTTGCTAAATTTGAAAGCCCGGTTCGTACAGCATTATATAGCTTGTCTTTTCTATTGTTAGCATTACACTTACAACACGGATTTAGTTCTTCTTTTCAATCTGTGGGATTCAATAATAAATATTCTAAAGGTTTGAAAAATTTCGGATTAGGATTTGCTTATGTAGTTCCTGCCGGATTTATTTTTATTGCACTTTTTCATCATTTCAATCATTAATATTCAATTATAATGGCATTAGATTCAAAAATTCCTAGTGGTCCAATTTCGGACAAATGGACAAATTATAAAGATCATATTAATTTAGTAAATCCTGCTAACAAACGTAATTTAGATATAATTATAGTTGGTACAGGTTTAGCTGGAGGTTCTGCTGCTGCAACTTTAGCAGAATTAGGATATAACGTAAAAGCTTTTTGCTTTCAAGATTCGCCACGTCGTGCGCACTCAATTGCTGCACAAGGGGGAATCAACGCTGCAAAAAATTATAAAGGAGACGGTGACTCTGTTCACAGATTGTTTTACGATACTGTAAAAGGTGGCGATTATCGTGCTCGTGAGGCTAACGTACACCGTTTGGCTGAAGTTTCATCTAATATTATTGACCAATGTGTGGCGCAAGGGGTTCCATTGGCTCGTGAATATGGAGGATTGTTAGATAACCGTTCTTTTGGAGGAACTTTAGTTTCTCGTACTTTTTATGCACAAGGGCAAACAGGTCAACAATTGCTTTTGGGTGCTTACTCAGCAATGAACCGTCAAATTGGTCGTGGTAAAGTAAAAATGTACAACCGTCACGAAATGCTAGATTTAGTAGTAGTAAACGGAAAAGCAAGAGGAATTATCGCTCGTAACCTAGTTACTGGTGAAATAGAAAGACACTCTGCTCATGCTGTTGTTATTGCTTCTGGAGGATACGGAAACGTTTTCTTCTTGTCAACCAATGCTATGGGATCTAATGCTACTGCAGCATGGAAAATCCACAAAAAAGGAGCTTTCTTCGCAAATCCTTGTTACACTCAAATTCACCCAACTTGTATTCCGGTTTCTGGAGATCATCAATCGAAATTGACATTAATGTCAGAATCATTGCGTAATGATGGACGTATCTGGGTTCCTGCAAAATTAGAAGATGCGCAAGCGATTCGTGAAGGAAAGAAGAAAGCAACTGATTTATCTGAAGCTGAAAGAGATTATTTCTTAGAAAGAAGGTATCCTGCTTTTGGTAACTTAGTGCCTCGTGATGTAGCTTCCCGTGCTGCCAAAGAAAGATGTGATGCTGGTTTTGGAGTAAACAAAACAGGAGAAGCAGTTTATTTGGATTTTGCCGCAGCTATTCAACGTTACGGAAATGAGCAAGCCTATGTAAAAGGACTGGATACTAAGGATACTAAATTAGTAACTAAATTAGGTACTGAACTTGTAAAAAGTAAATACGGGAACTTGTTCCAAATGTATTATAAAATTGTAGATGAGGATCCTTATACTGCTCCAATGATGATTTACCCTGCGGTACATTATACAATGGGAGGTACTTGGGTTGATTATAACTTGCAAACTACAATTCCGGGTTGTTTCTCAATCGGGGAATCAAACTTCTCAGATCATGGAGCGAACCGTTTAGGAGCTTCGGCTTTGATGCAAGGTCTAGCTGATGGGTATTTCGTATTACCATATACTATTGGAGATTATTTAGCTCCAGATATTAAAATGGGAACAATATCTACAGATTTACCTGAATTTGTTGCTGCTGAAAAAGCGGTAAAAGATCAAATCGAAAAATTCATCAACAATAAAGGAACACATTCGGTTGACTATTTCCATAAGAAATTAGGAAAAATTATGTGGGACAAAGTTGGAATGGCGCGTAACGCAAAAGGATTAAATGAAGCGATTGTAGAAATTGCTGCTTTACGTGAGGAGTTTTACAAAGAAGTAAAAGTTCCTGGGGATGCTAATGGATTGAATCAAGAATTGGAAAAAGCGACTCGTGTTGCCGATTTCCTTGAATTGGGAGAATTGTTTGCTAAAGATGCTTTACATCGTAATGAATCTTGTGGAGGACATTTCCGTGAAGAATACCAAACTGAAGAAGGTGAAGCGCAACGTGACGATGAGAATTTCGCTTACGTAGCTGCATGGGAATACACTGGAAAACCAAGTGAAGCTGTTTTGCATAAAGAGCCGTTGGTATTTGATAACGTGAAATTAGTTCAAAGAAGTTATAAATAGTATTTCGAGGAAAATCTTGAAGATTACTCTTAATACTTAATACTTAAAAAAAGATGAAACTTACATTAAAAATATGGCGTCAGAAAAATGCCGCTACAGAAGGAAAAATAGTCGAATATCCTATAGATCATATTGAACCAGATATGTCATTTCTTGAAATGCTTGACATTTTGAATGATGAATTAATCATGAAAGGGGATGAGCCTGTAGCTTTTGACCACGATTGTCGCGAAGGAATTTGCGGAATGTGTTCTTTGTATATCAATGGTGAAGCTCACGGGCCAGACAGAGGTGTTACAACGTGTCAATTGCACATGAGAATGTTCAAGGATGGTGATACCATTTTTATTGAGCCATTTAGAGCAAAAGCATTTCCAGTAATTAAAGATTTAGTTGTTGACAGAAGTTCTTTTGACCGAATTCAACATGCTGGTGGATTTATATCAGTAAATACATCTGGTAATACAATTGATGCAAACACAATTCCAATTAACAAGAAAGATGCTGATGATGCTTTTGATGCAGCTGCTTGTATTGGTTGTGGCGCTTGTGTTGCGAGTTGTAAAAACTCATCGGCTATGTTATTTGTTGCTGCAAAAGTATCTCAATATGCTTTATTGCCACAAGGAAGAATTGAAGCTACCGACAGGGTTTTAAATATGGTTAGCCAAATGGATGCTGAAGGTTTTGGTAACTGTACTAATACTGGAGCTTGCGAAGTAGAATGTCCAAAAGGAATTTCTCTTGAAAATATCGCTCGAATGAACAGAGAATATATGTCTGCAAGTTTGAAAGGATAAAAACACATAAAATAAAATTAAGAAACGCATTCAATGTAAAAGTTGAATGCGTTTTTTTTATCTTTATAAAAATGATTTCAAATGAAAACGTCACTTATACAATCGTCTTTATATTGGGAAAACCCAAAACAAAATCGAGATTATTTCGAAGAAAAAATCAATACAATTAATGATGATATTGATTTGATTGTACTTCCTGAAATGTTTACATCCGGATTTACGATGAGTCCAGAAAATGTTGCGGAGACGATGCAAGGTGAAACCGTAACGTGGCTTAAAGCATTGGCCAAAGCCAAAAACACCGCTATAACAGGAAGCTTAGTTATAAAAGAAAATAGTAATTTCTATAACAGAATGGTATTCGTTTTTCCATCAGGAGAAATTCAATTCTATGACAAAAAACACTTATTTACTCTGGCCGGTGAAGACAAAGTGTATACAAGCGGAACCCAAAAAATCATTGTGGATTATTTAGGTTGGAAAATCTGCCTGCAAGTATGTTATGATTTAAGATTTCCTGTATTTACTAGGAATTTTGAGGATTATGATTTATTAATTTATGTTGCGAGTTGGCCGAAAATAAGAATAAATGCCTGGGATGCATTGCTTAAAGCCCGTGCAATAGAAAATATGTGTTATACGATTGGGGTTAACAGAATAGGAGAAGATAACAATGGGTATCAATATACGGGACATTCGCAAGTGGTAGATTTTCTTGGAAATTGTATTGTCGAACCGGTCGAATCTGAAAGTATTTTCTATGCTGAATTAAGTAAAGAAAAGATGTTGCAAACCAGACAAAAGTTAGGTTTTTTAAATGATAGAGATGTTTTTGAAATAAAAAAAGGATAGTTTATTTATTCTCTTTTATCAGTTTTCTTTTTAGGTTCAGGAATGTAAGGAATACTCAGGTCAAAAATTTGGTTTACATCCCAATTAGCGCGAATATCTATTTCTTTAGAAAAATAAATCACTTCTTCTGCTTGGTATTTTTCTAAATAATTTCCGGAATCCCATTCTTTATTTTTGTTTTCATCATAAATAGCTCTGAGTGTATAAAGCCCGGGCTCAATTAAATTAAAGTCAACTGTCGTGTTCTTTTCAGTGTATTCAGTGGCTAAAACTTCACCTTTTAAATTGGTCAATTCTACAATCACAGGAAATTGTTTTGCATTTTGTAAAGACACAGTGAGATTTCCGTAATCATCAGTACTTTTGGTGGTTATTTTATAAGTTAGTGAATCATTTGATTTTTGAAAAAAATCAATTAATGCGCCAGGGAGAATGGAAATGCTGTAGTTTTCTGAGGGTTCTTTCTTAAAATCGAAATACAATTTCTGATTAAATTCATCATATTCAGTTGTAAAAGGAACAGAAATAGCTGCTTTGTTAACTAATTTTATTTTAGAATTGTCAAAAGTTACCAATGGTGTAGCGGTTTCTAAAGTAAATCGTTCTTTAAAATTTGATCCACTATTTTGTACAGCAGTTATATTTAGAGTGTCTTTTTTCTGGTCTTTAACTTTAAAGGAAAAATTTACGCTGTATTTGTCTTTGGCTACAGCCAAAGCTAACGAATCGGTTTTTAGGGGTTTATACCATATTTGTAACGAATCTTTTTTAGATAATTGTGTTACAATGGTGGGAATGATTTCATTGTGATTTTTTAAGGTTATTTTTGGCCTTGAATTGGCTTGACTCATCTTTCCTTCATAGCCCATCAGTAATCTATTTCCAGACGCTTGGCTTGGTTTATAAGCCTTGAATGGGAGAACTTCTTTGAATAGTGTTAATTCGTAAATGGAGTCGTTTGGAACGGTAATGAATTGTTTATTAAATCCAATTTTATCTTTTTTTGGATTAAATTTATTATTATTATTGTAGTCTTTCATAGCTACAAGAAGGTATTTTCCTGCTTTAAGATTTTCAAGACGAAATGTTTTTAGACTATCCAATGTGCTTGTGATGTATCTCGGATTTTTAGTATACACAATTGAATCCTTAAAGGTGTCATTTACTTCATACAACAAGACTGAAACGAATGATTCCACTTCTTTTTCATAGGCATCTTTTACAGTTCCGCTAAGGGATAAAGAATCGATATAGTCTCCCGTTGAAAACACATACTTGAACTGGTTTAATGGATTTTCTTCATTATTATCTGCAATACTCTGACCAAAGTTGAAACTATAAGTCGTGTTAGGTTGCAGCGTGTCCTTTATTTTGATTGTAATAGATTTACTTACGGTTGTAGGAAGAATCAAAGGTTCGTTTTTCATTGGTGGTGAAATAACCAACTGTTTATTTAGATTCTTTAATTTTATATTTTCGTCAAAGACCAATTTAATTTCATTTCCTTTGAAATTGGTATTGAAATTCTTTGGGAAACTTGTTTTTAAAACGGGAGCAATAGTGTCTTTTAAGCCTCCGGTAATGCTTCCTCTTTTTGCACAGCCAATCATAAATAAAAGCAGGAATATGGAAATATATTTTAAATTGTTTTTCAACATATCAAATCAAAATTAGAATTTACAAAATAACAATTATAATTAATGTAATCGAAACTTTTTATCGAATTATTATGAGGGATTTAACGAGGCTTACTTTTATAATTCTTCTTGTTTTTTATGATTTTTAATGTTTAAATTTACATGGGTTTAAGGTTGGTAAATTTTAAAAAATACAATTTTTCTGCCTTTAAATTTTATAAATTAATTTTCAGTTGAATATTTAAATAATGAGAAAAATAGAACACATTGGGATTGCAGTTAATGATTTAGAAACTTCAAATTTAATTTTTGAAAAGCTATTAGGTGTTCCGGCCTATAAATTTGAAGAAGTAGAAAGTGAAGGGGTAACGACTTCTTTCTTTAATGTTGGTCCTAATAAAATTGAGCTTTTAGCAGCCACTAATCCCGATAGTCCTATTGCGAAATTTATTGCCAAGAAAGGAGAAGGAATACATCATGTCGCTTTTGATGTAGAGGATATTGTGCTGGAAATAGCGCGTTTAAAAAAAGAAGGCTTTGTTATTTTGAATGAAACTCCAAAGAAAGGTGCCGATAACAAGCTAGTCGCTTTTTTACATCCAAAAAGTACTAATGGTGTTTTGATTGAGCTATGCCAGGAAATTCGATAATTTTTTTTAGATAAAAAAGATAGAATTCTAATCTTCAGTTGGTTTCAATTAGAAAGTTCTTAATAATGAAACTATCTGAAAATCTAAGTCGAAAATATTTGGAGCAAATGAAAAATAGTAGTAATATTGCAAACTCTTAACCGGTCCTATAGCTCAGTTGGTTAGAGCACCTGACTCATAATCAGGTGGTCCCTGGTTCGAGCCCAGGTGGGACCACTAGTAAAATCAAGCCTTTACAGCAATGTAGAGGCTTTTTTGTTTTCATCAGTACAATATATGTATAACAAATTGCTGATCTCACAAAGATAGTAAACTTTTCATTCTGTTTCAATTAGCTGTATTTTTTAGTATTTTTACTTTTCAATTAAAAATAATTAGCGTTATGGCAAAAATAATTGAAAAAATTTTTTTCTTTCTTCATCAACAAATACAAAAGGTAAATTCTACAATAACCTCCAAAAAGGTTCCACTTATTTTAGCCCCGCTATTACCTATTTTGGTAGTTATCGTCAGTGCTTTTCAGTTATACAATGGTGATTTTATTCCATTCCATTTAATAATTCTAATTTTTGGAGTTATTTTTTCATTTTTACTTACAGTATCATCCATATATTTTTTAAAAGGTGATAATATTTTTAATCGATATAATAGAGAAAAGTCAAATAGTAATTTATCTCAGTTCCAAAATACATCAAAGTCTTCAAACAATGTGTCTGAAAAAAAAGTAGCTGATTTAATTGATGCTAATAGAGAAGCAATAAATTACTATTACGTTGAATTTAAAAAGATTGAACTATTTAACGATGACACATTATTAATTGACTTTCAAAGTTTGATTGCTAATTGCTTAAAAAAATCTAAGAACAATTATTTTTTTAAATTAGAAATTAGTGCTCAGGAAACACACGCTTTTATCAATGAATTTATGATTCCTTTCTTGATAAAATTAGATTCAAACCGTGTAATACCTAAAAAAAGTATAGCTTCTCTGTTACAATATAAAAAAGCCGGTAAATATATTCCTGTAAATGAAAAGTCATTATCCGATAAAAATAGAATAACCGTTACCCTTTGTCAAAAAAAGGTATATGAAAGTGTTCAAAAAATGTAAATTCCCCGAATTATTATGTGACCAAGTCGCAATTCCACGTTTCATCTAGTTTCATTCCAATAGTTTAGCCTCATAATTCTAAAACAAAAATTATGAACCCACAAAAAATTATTGAACAGTTAAATGAAATTAAAATGATGATTACAAAAGGTAATCAGTTCCAAAAAGAGATTTTTACTATTAAAGATCTCATGAACTATACAGGCTTTTCAGATAGTACGATTCATAAATTATCTGCTAAAAAATTAATCCCTCATAACAAGCCAACCAACGGGGCTTTATTCTTCGATCGAGTTGAGATAGTTGAATGGATTAGAAAGCACAAAGTCTATTCAGATGAGGAAGTTTTGTCTAAATTTTCCAAGCAGTTAAAAAAATAAGCGTTCAAAAATGCACTTTTGAACGCTTAGAAATTTTTATATGTAACTCAAAAGAGTATATGCAAATATAAGCATTATGCTCATTCATCAATTATTTATTTATGGACGAAATAAGCGTATATGATGTGTCATCACGCAAGGATTCTGTGTATGACAAAATTCAGGAAGAATTATCTAAGTATTTTAAAATCAAGTTTAATGAAATTGCATTGGAGTACGAAATTTTTGATGCAAACTCTTCATGTAAAATCGATTTTAACGAGTCCTCTCTGTTGATACATCTTCATAGAGAAAAATTAAATGTTAGTCCCCAAGTTTTTAAAACATATTTAAAGTCGCATTTTGTAGAACGTATCAATCCGCTGATAGAGTATTTTAAAAGCTTACAGCCCTGGAACGGTAAAGATCATGTCAAAAGGTATGCCGACTATGTAAATACGGACGACAACGAATTGTTTTACCTCCATCTTCTTAAATGGGCAGTTCGTGCTGTTAAAACGGTATTTCTGAAGGAGGCTATAAATAAACATGTATTGGTTTTAGAAGGAGGTCAGAGTTTTGGTAAATCTTATTTTTTAAATTTTCTATGTCCAACCCAACTTGAAAAATATTTATATACAAATTTAGGAGTAGGAAGGGATGAACGTATCAAGTTGGCTAAATCTTTGATTATTAATGTTGAAGAATTAGACGTAATGGGAAAATATGATATCAATGCTATTAAAGCACTGATAAGTCAAGTTTCTGTTAATGAGCGTTTACCATATGCAGATAAATCAACTTTACTATATCGGACTTGTTCATTTTTAGCGTCAACAAATCGTGCTGAATTTTTATGTGATGATACAGGTTCTGTAAGGTGGATTATTTTTAGCGTCATTGAGAAGATTGACTTTTCCTATAGTAAAGAATTTAATATAGATGATTTTTGGTCACAAGCTTACCATATTTTTAAAAATCAAAAAGACTTTAAATCAGATTTAACTCAGGAAGAAATAAAAGTTAATGAATTGAGAAATGAACGTTTTACCATACAATCAGTAGAGAATGAATTTGTTTTAAAATACTATTCGACTAGTGATAATCTTTCAGATTTTAGGACACCATCGGAAATTGTAACAGAACTACAGGTTATGGGGCATAAATTAAATGCTCAAAAAGTTGGCTCAGCACTAAAAAAACACAATTTTATCAGAATCAAGCATGCAAAACGTCAAGTATATGGATATTTAGCAAAAACCAAATTTAGGGATTCGCCTTGGGGATTTACAGATTCTTAAACATACTTACCTAGTTACCTGATTTTATTTTAATTAATTGAATTTAAACAACTTATATAGGTAGGTAACCAATGACAATCAATGCTTGGCTTACCTTAATTAGGTAACTAGGTAAATCAAAAATAAAGCACCTTTTTTTAATATGCCTATTATAGCTGTCCAATTTCACTAGGTAGCTAGGTAGGTGAAAATTCAAATTATAGTGAACGATATAGAAAAATTAAGAAATATTCCAATGATCAATATTTTGCAAAGATTAAATATTGAAACCATTGAAAAGAAAAAAGAACAGTTTTGGTTTAAAGCTCATTGGAGAAATGAGCAAACGCCTTCTGTAAAATGCGAGCATAATCTTTTTTATGACTTTGGTGAAGGTTTTGGAGGTAATACTGTGGACTTTATTATGAAGTATTTTTCCATTGGTTTTTTACAAGCAGTTAGATGGCTACAAAGTGAGGATGTTATTTTTTCTTTTGACCAGCCTAAACAAAATGTTTTTCTGGAGATGAAAAAAGAAAAGCAATATCGTGTGGAAAGAATTCAACTTTTACAAAATAAAATTTTAATTGATTATTTAAATACAAGAAAATTGAACATTGAAATATGCAAAAGATATTTAGATGAAGTGTATTATAAAATAAAGGATAGGAAATATTTTGGAGTAGGATTTAGGAATGATCAAAATCAATTTGAAATTCGAAATAAATATGCAAAATTATGTTTAGGAATAAAATGGTTTACATGGATTAACAAAAGTAATAAATCCATAATAGTCTTAGAATCGTGGTCGGATTTCATTTCATTATTGACGTTGTATCCAAAATGTGAAAAGTCAAAAGATTTCTTGATTTTAAATTCTCTATCCATGCTTTCGAAAGTAGACCAAGTATTAAATGTTTATTCTGAACTTTTGTTTGCGCTGGACAACGATGTTGCGGGTTCGAATGCAACAGAAAACTGTTTAAAGAAGTGGAATTTAGCAGGAGTTAGATGTAAAGATATCAGGTATCTGTTTCATGGCTCAAAAGATATAAATGATTTCTTGATTTTAAATACTAAAACAAGTGGTTAGGCTTGTGAGTGATACTTTGAAAGAGCTTATAATAGCAGTGTATTTAGTAGCAAGTAGGACAGGGGCGGAAAAACCCCTATCCTACTTGCTCTGCGAGGCTAGAGTCTTGAAAATAAGGCTTTCTTTAAGAATGAAGTTTATAAGATTTTATAATTTAAATATAATTTATTACTTAACTCATTGATTAACAGTTTTAAAAGTTATAATTATGACTAAAAAAAGTATTATTATAGATGAAAAAGCTCATGTAGAACTTGGGAAATTATCTGAAAGTTTACGAATGAATTTGGGTGCTCTTATACAAGAAATGATTTATTATTTCAAAAAAACAGGTATCGATCCCAAAGATGCTGTAAACAAAAATCCAGCTTTAATGGTTGCCGCTTTAGACAAAAGGATAGTCTCTTTTTTAAAAGTTCAAGAAAGAGATATTTTGAAACCATTAAGACAAGATGTTTTTAATTATCAAAATGCCCAAAAAGAAGAAATATCAAAATTAATTATTTCGATAAACAAACTTCTAGATCAACATTCAGAACGAATAACTGAAATAAAAAAAGCTCATCTTGAGAATCTAAACAAAATAAATAGCAATGATCAAGAAAGAACTAAAATGATAATTTCTGAATTACAAAAAAACAGACAAGCCATTTTGCTTATTTGTCAACTATTAGATGACAAAAACAAATCTGGTACTTTGGGTAAAATTAAATCTCTTTTTTCATAATGCCAATATCTAAACCACATAGTACACTTGGAGCGGACAATAAAGGAAGTTGTTCCAACTTGGCTATTTACTTAGAAAAGGAAAATGAAGAATTAGATAGAACCATCAAGAAGTCTTCCTCAATGAGTGAAATATCTCAGCTAGAAAATAGAAAACAAGGTTTCTTTACCGCTTCAGAGATTAATATCAGCACGATAGATGTTATTAGTTCTATCGATAATAATAAAAGAAAATTAGGCGCAAATGATGCTAAATATTTTGCTCCAACAATTAGCTTCAGCGAGAATGAGTTGGGTCATATTGCCTTTCTGGCTACTGGTAAAAGAGAAGTTACGAGTGTTTTTGACTTAAATTCATCTGAATTAGAGCAATTTAATAATCTTATAAGAGAGTATGGACGCAAAGTTATGGACAACTATGCTTTGAATTTTAATCGTCAAGACAAGGGGATTAAAACGGGTGCTGATTTAGTTTATTTTGCAAAAATTGAGCATTTTAGAAAATACAAGGGTACCGATAAAGAGGTTATTAATCGAAAAGAAATTTCTGGAGAGTATAAAAAGGGACTGCAATCTCATATTCACATAATTGTTTCCAGAAAAGATAAAACACAAATATTAAAATTAAGCCCTACTTGTAATGAAAAACAAACCAATAGAAAAATTGGCAATAACGAATATCAAGTGGGATTTGATAGAGTGAAATGGATCAATTCGAACGAAAAAACCTTTGATGAACATTTTAATTATAAACGAAAAGAACTTGAAAAATTTCAAAATCAAAATATTTTAAAAAATGGAAGTCCTCAGGACAAGCATGAAATCAATAAAAAATTAGAAATAGAATCGATTAATATGGATGATATAAAAAAACAAATTAGGAATGCTCATTTCAATGTTTTGAGGACAAAACCAAACAATTTAAAAGAGTATCAGCAACGAATGATAAAATTTGCTATTCAAGTTTTACCAACAATAAATAAAGGTGATTTTACCCAAGAGAATCACTTTTTTCACGAAAAATCAGGAATAGATTTCAAAGCGAGTGAAGTTGATCAAAACTTAAAACTCAATGAATTATTTAGTGCTGATAATAAAACAACGAAGCAATTGCAACAAACTGAACCGTCATTAGAGGATTGGAAGATTAATACCGAAAAATTAGTATCTATCTTATCATTTCTGCCCTTTGAAATTGCCCTAGCTGTTGATGATGAATTGCCAAAAAGAAAGAGAGTAATAAGAAATTGATAGTATCAAAACTAATAGAATAAAAACAAATGATTCTTTATATGTAGAATATGTTGTGTAGGCAAACGTAAAATATACAAAAGAGAAACCATTAAAACGGTAGGATTTATTACTCAGAATTCAACTAATCCAATTCTAAAGTCTTATTATTATTCTGTTAAACCTCCATCTAGTCGGGAGAATTAAAAAAGTGTTCCCTTTAATGAATTGTTTACAAGACGGGAGAATCATTTTATCATAATAAAGTAGTAATACAAACAAAACCCAATACTTGATCTGGATTCTGATATTAGGTTTTGTTTTTTTAGGGAAGTGTCCATTTTAGTGCCGATATTCAATAATTTGGGTTACTTTTTATTCTTTGAAAGGATAATTGCAGTTATTAAATTTTACTAAAACACAGTCTAATAAAAAATGAATATATTTGAAATAAACTTTCGATTTTCATCACTTTAAAAGCTAAATACAGCTTTTAGTATTTCCACGTAAATGTATAATTTAGAAGCTACTTTTAACAAAAAAAGCATTAATGTTCATATTAGATAATACAAATTGAACCATCATTTAAAAAAATAAAAATTGCAAATAGAAAAAATAAATAATATCACTTCAGAAAAATTTAAGAAAGCAGTTGAATTAGGAGATCGAAATTCAGCAACATTAGGTTTCTTGCCATATCAGGCTTTTGAAAAATACGCATCTGATAACCAGTTGATAGGCATTTTTGAAGAAGAAAGCGATGATTTAATGGGATACCTTCTTTTCCGAATTTCATTTAATCGTGTGACTATTGTACATTGTTGTATTAATGAAGTTCACAGAAAAAAAAATATTGCTCTTAAATTAATTGATTATTTAAAAAATAATACAAAACAGTTTGAAGGAATAAAATTAAGTTGTCGAAATGATTATGGAATTGATAAGGTATGGGAAAGTTTTAATTTCGTACCTGTAAAAGAAAAAAAAGGAAGAAGTAAATTAGGGTTGCCTTTAACCGTTTGGTGGTTCCCACATTATCAAAATAATTTACTATCTCAAATTTCAGATTTCGAAATTAGCAATAAAATTGTTGCTGTAATTGATATGAATGTGTTTCTGGATATCAAGGATAAAAGAGAAGATGAAAGTTTAGCATTAAACAGTGATTGGTTGTTAAGTGAGGCAATATTATTTGTTACAAGAGAAATAAACGTAGAAATAAATAGATCAAAAACACAAAAACAAAAAGAAAGTAGCAGACAACTTCTGGCACACTATAACGAGCTTCCGTTTAGGGATGAAGTTGAATATAAAAATATAATAGCTGACCTCAAATTAGTATTTCCGCTCAAAAGTCAAAATGATAAATCGGACTTAAATCATATTGCATATTCCATTGTTGGAGGAGCACATTTTTTTATAACTCGCGATCAAGAAATATTAAGTAAAGGAGATTATTTTAAAATTAAATACGATCTAAATATTTATAGACCGAGTGATTTTATTACTCATTTAGATGAGAATATTCAAGTAACAAAATATCAACCACAGCGATTAGTAGGGACTAATATCAATTCAAAAAGCGTTAATGCATCCAATATTAGTCACTTCACTAATGTTTTTTTAAAACCAACTGAAAAGAAACATCAGTTTGATAAAATAATTAGAAATTCCCTTTCACTACCAAATGACTTTGAATTAATAACAATTTCAAAAGATGATTTATTACTGGCATTTATAATCTTTGACAGAACTTCTAGTTCAGAACTTAAAATTCCAGTTTTTAGATTTCTAAAGAATGAATTAAAAATTACATTGTCAAAACATTTACTTTTCAAATCAATCCTAACATCTACAAAAGAAGATAGAATTTCAATCGAGATTACGGAACAGTGTTTAGATGATGATATTATTGACGTTATTAGAGAAGCTAGATTTGTTAATGTTGGAAATTCATGGCGGAAAATAAATCTCAAAGGAATAATTGAAGAAAAAAATATACTTACAGAAATATCCAAGAAAAATGATATCTCTTTTAATACAAAAGATACTCTGAATGAAATATTAAAAGAAACAGATTGTAATATAGATGATGATCAGTTTTTAATAAATTACAATATTGAACGACATCTATCTCCAATAAAAATCAAAGAATTAGAAATACCTACCTATATTGTTGCAATTCAACCACAGTGGGCAGAACAGTTATTTGATGATAAGTCAGACGAAAAATTAGCCTTGTTTGAACCTGAATATGAACTATTACTTAATAGAGAAAATGTATATTATCGTTCTGCTTTTCCGAAAATTTTAAAATCGCCTGCGAGAATTTTATGGTACATCAGCGAAAATAAAGCTACTAGAGGTAAAGGCAGAATAAATGCTTCGTCATATATTGATGAAATTTTTATTGATGAACCAAAAAAGTTATATAAACAATTTAAACAACTTGGCATTTATGAATGGAAGCATATTTCAGAAACAGCAAAAAATAATAATGAAGTAATGGCCTTCGTATTTTCTGATACTGAGATGTTTAAAAACTCAATATCGCTAAGTAAAATAAAAACACTAATTAAAAAATTAGAAAATAAAAACTTTATGGCTTTGTCGCCTGTAGAAATTAAAACTGAAACGTATCTTGCACTCTATAAATTAGGAATGGAATTAAAATAATGGAGAATAAAAATAATAGTTTGCTACTTATATCAATCAAACCCCAATACGCAAAAAAAATTTTTAAGGGTAAAAAAACTATTGAATTAAGAAAATCGGCTCCTTTAAGGGCTGGAATAGATAGCTATATGCTTATCTATGTTACCTCTCCTGTAAAAGAATTGTGGGGTGTTTGTAAAATTGCAGGTTTAATTAAAGATAAACCAGAAATCATTTGGGAAAAATTTGGTGAAAAGACAGGGATCAGTAAAGGAGAATTTGATAATTACTACGAAGAAACAAATAATGCTTTTTGTATTGAATTAAAAGAAGTTAAAAGCTTATTGGGACATACAATAAATTTAGAAAAGTTAAAAAAAATAATCCCTGGATTTAATCCACCGCAAACCTACCGATATATTGATAACGCTTTAATTAATCATAATGATTTGAAAGAATTATTCGTTTAATATATCTTTTTAATTTTTTTGATATTCTGAAAATAGGTAAACTAATCTGGAGTTATTAAGAGTAGTAAGTAAAGTAATAGTGTTAAACTATTTACGGATATATAATCCAACACAAAATTTTCTACTACTTCTTTTTTTGGTGAGAAGACGTCAAAAAGGATTTGATAATTTTTCATTTTCATATGCAAGGTAAATAATTTCGGTAAAGCCTTTTGTACTTAAATTTCCTTTTCAACTCTAAGTTTTATTCTTTTATTCATTTGGTTTGTTGTAAATTGAATTATCTAAATAACAGGAAACAAAAAAGAGACTAAAAGTCTCTTTCTGGAATTAATATATCTTTTACAAATGATTATTTCGAATTTTGTTTTTCCAAATATGAATAAGAATTATCCCAATTATTTATTGATTAATTTTTCAAGCCTTGCCATCATTTCATCTTTTTCTTTCAGCATGCGCTCGTACAATGCAATTTTTTCTTCATGAATTTTGATCAATTTTTCGATCGGATTAACATTAAATGTTGGACTATGACCTGTATTTAAGAAAGCGCCGTTATCAAATGTATTAGAAATGATATTTACTGCTTGCTCTTCATCAAAGTTTTCAAACGCCTCAACAGGAATTTTTAGTGCATTTGAGATTTGCCTAAGAATATTATCTTCAATTACATCTTTCTGTTCGAGCATAGAAATTTTCTTCTGATTCCAGTCTTCTCCCAGATCAAAAGCCAATGCCTCTTGCTTGATTCCAAGCATTTCTCTGAAGCGTTTTACGTTTCTTCCCTGATGTATTTTCTGTTCCATAGTGAGTATCAATTTTCTGAAGGCTCAAAGATAAAGCCATTTGGATTAAAAATTCTGAGTTTCAAAGATAAAAAAATATCCTGTAAAATATCCATTTTATCAGATATTATATCCGCTTTTCGAATAGATTATCCTTTTGAAAGAATGGAACTTCGCTGGTGAATATTAAATCTTTCCGCTATGAAAAAGAATAAAATATCCTTCGAAACAAGGTTTTGGGCGGGGTTTGTGGCACGAAATCCATTTGAGGCATTTGACGCTATTTTTGACTTTGCACATCTTGATTATTATAAAAAGAATTTAAGTGATGCGGTGCTTCACTGCTATAAGCGAAAAGTTTTCAAACAGGATGCACCCTGCAATGCTTTTGTCTTTTACACTGCTGTATGCTCTTTTCTCAAAGTCTGTTACTGCCTGAAGGCAAAAGACAAGAAATGGAAAGTAAAAGAGTCTTCCCGCTCTGAAACTGTATTTCATCTTTCTTCCCTGACCAAAGAAGAATTCGACAATCCTTTTTTGGTGCTTCAAAATGCATTTGAAGAGAGAACACTACAACAGTTCGAATTTTTCTTATGTGAAATCACAGAGCTTTCATTGTCTCCATATTATGTAGATCCTGACTCCGACCTTACGACACCTTATATTCATTTAATCAAAATGCTCGATGCAGGGGAACTAATGAGGGAAAGAGGTGTTGAGAGAATAAAGAAAACTGCTCAGACTGAACCTTCAGCGGAATAAAATATCCTTTATCTAATCTTCAAAAATACAGTATTATGAAAACTCTAGAAAAACTTTCATTTCCAAAACTCGAAAACGAGTATTTGGAAAAC
The DNA here is from genome assembly GCF_048158725.1 of Flavobacterium arabinosi. Taxonomy (NCBI): domain Bacteria; kingdom Pseudomonadati; phylum Bacteroidota; class Flavobacteriia; order Flavobacteriales; family Flavobacteriaceae; genus Flavobacterium; species Flavobacterium arabinosi. Next base: position 229,375 of record NZ_JBLNKX010000001.1, on the reverse strand, counting down.
ATTCTCAGACAATTAATCCATCAGTATAATGTTATTCAAATATTTTTTACCAGACAACAGTATTCGGAATTTAGTTGTCTTATTATCAATATTGAAAGCAATATAGACGCTCAGAAACTTCAGCAGAATAAGTGGGTAAGAAAAGTTAAAGAACACCTTCAGATTAATATAGCTTTTATCTTCTCCTCAAAACTTCGTCATCACTATTCTTTAGGTTCTCCTTTCCTTGCGTTTTACTGCCGTGAGTCTTCGGTTATCTACCAAAATAATGAGTTCGAAAATTCTATTTTTAGAACAGAGGAATGGCAAAAATTCAAAAAAAGGTTCAATGAGTATGAAAATAATTTTTACCACGATCATGATCTTCATGTGTGGCAGATTAAAAATCTCATTTCAGAAGGTTCTTCAAACAGCGTATTTACATCCTATGCAAGACTTATTGAATACGATCTTGATTATTTAGAAGAACTGTACATAGGAAGTAAATCTGTTTTGCAGAGCTTAGATGATAGGATCAATAATCTTATCCAATATATTCCTGATATTCAAAAATGTTTTATCAGAACCCCTTACAATAAATTTTATCTGACGGATTTATTTAGGAAAGCAAAAGAAGCTTCTGCGGATGATGATATAATTTATAAAGAAGAAATGTATGAAGCAGTTGGAATTGCCCAGAAAAGTCTCTATTTTCTTGTGGAAAAAAGGCTTGTCGAATTAAAGAAGCTTATAAAGAAAGGACTGCATGAAAGTAATGAGGCTGTATGTGAAATTGAAAAGGAGCCGAAGAATATAATTTTAGATACTGCAATAGAAACTATATTAGAAATGACAGAAGTTGAGGAAATCTATTTATATCATCAAATTACCTATGGCGAAAAAACGACTTATTATCTGATGCTTATAGCTGTCGGGACGGGTAATGAAAAATTAAAATTAATCACTCAATCTTTAAAAAGTAAAATAGGAGAAAAACATGATTTTGTTTTGTTAAGCCACAGTCGTTACTGGATACAGACTAATCTGTATCAGAATCAGAGTTTCTTTTCCAGCATTATTCAAAACGAATATCTGATATATTCATCGAGTAAATATCTTCCTTATTTTCACTGGGAGGTTCCTCACAATTCTTATCACGCTGATCTGCATTTTTATTATAAGCCTACCAAAAATATTGCCCTGCAATTTTTTGCAATAGCCAATGATGATAAAGAAAACTATCAAGGTTTAGAATACTTTTTTTCATTATTTATCATGTCATTTTGCAGGACGTACATTTTTGTAAAAACGTATTACCTACCTAATTATCTTTCTAATCAAACATTATGGCATTTATGTCTCTATGCAGATTCAGACATACGAAAGTATAATTATCTAATAGAGCAGTTCTGGACTGATTTCTTTCCTTATTTAGATAAGCATATGACCCTTCATCATAAGTTATCTAAGCTCAAAAAAGAAGAGGCTCTTCAGATGAATGTTATTGTTGAGAAACTGATGTATGAATTGCATAATTTGGTTATTGAAGACGGGTTATTGAGCTTTGAGCAAAATGAACCAGATTAGTAAACGACAATTTTGGAATAAAACTAATTTTTAATTCAAAATTTAAAATCCATGATATAAATAAGAAATAATTCAAAAATTGTTTTCATAAGACGGAAGAGCCTCACTATTATGCTTCTTTTTTCATCCGTTTACGGTTTTCCTCATTTTTCTTTAGATTGCTTTGTTATATATTTACATCTTATTGCTGAAAATTGTCTATTTAATGGCTGAAAAATAGTTTGAAGAAAAAATACATTTACTTTTAACAGAAGCAAAAGAAAGAATAGAAAGAAAAAAGTTGTTGAAAAACAGGAAAATATTACTAATGCTATTTATGTTTAGCTTCACACAGAGAGGGAATTGATAGAGTTGAAAGTGATAAAAATATTTTTTTTAATAAAATTTCTAAATGTTTGTTGGAATTTCCTGAATTAAGAAAAACACATCATAACAAATGAAAAGTAAAAAAACTGCATCTATATTAGCCTTATTATTTGGAGGAATTGGAATTCATAGATTTTATCTTGGACAAACTGCAAAAGGTGTTTTCTCTATAATTTTTTGTTGGACATATATTCCAATGATAATTGGAATTGTTGACTTTGTTATATTTCAATTTATGGGTCAAGGTTTTTTTGATTTTAAGTATAATCAAAAATCAAAAACACGTTGTTCGACTTGTCAAAATTCATTATCCAAAGAGACTATTTCATTTTGGGGTTTAGGAAATGAAAATCAAGTATGTAAAATATGTTTTCAAAAGATCAGGAAAAAAAGTAAGGAAACGGGTAAATATGAGTTTTCTGAATTAGAAACTCAAAAAATTATTTTTGGAGAAATAAAGGAAAAATCTTTGTTAGAATCTTCGAATTATTATAAAAATAATTCAATCATCGACATTACAGGGCAATCTCCGAAAATAAACTTAAATAACAGTATGATAAAATACAGTATTAATGTGCCTAAATGGAAACAACAATATATTTACTCGTATTCTGAAATAAACGGAGCAACTAGTGAGCAAAAGTTTTTTTATAGTACTTTCAAGGATAAGTTTCTAAAGGATATATTTATTGATTTAGAAGGTAATACAAATTACGCATTTATCTTATTATTTGACCTATTAAATGATTATGATAATCACAAAAACATCTCAAAACTTGAAAAACAATTTAAATATTTAGGACTGCATTATCCTAAAACAAAATCTTATTGTTCTTCTTTTCTAATGAAAAAAACATCAACAATAGATTTTGGATTAAATGCAGACGAACTCAAACCGCATCTAAATAAAACAAGTACTTCTGAAAGAATTAATCATATAAAATTAAAGAAAGAAAAGGAAATACAAAATAAATTAATTTTGAGTGTTATTGACAGTCTAAAAGAGAATAAAGTATCAACTGACTTGCAAACTAAGCTTAGCGACGATTCTATAATTGATGTTACAAATGAACATTACTTTATAAAAGAAGAAAATACTTTAGACCTGGTTAAGGTTCCTCATTGGGAGCATAAATATATTTATTATTTTTCTGAAATCGTTCGAGCTTCCAATGAACAAAAACATTTCTATTCCATTTTTAAAAACAACTTTTTAAATGGTAAGTATCTAGATTTAGAAGGTAACACAAATTATGCTTTTATCTTACTTTTCGACTTACTAAATGAATATGAAATTCATAAAGATATTTATAAGCTTGAAAATCTCACTAATACATTAGGACAATACTACCCTAAAACAAAACCCTATGCAATTTCCTTTTTAAAACAAAAATCAAAAAATGCCAATTATTCTTCAATTGAAAAAGAAAATATCTATTCATATGAAGAGTATTGGAAATTAGGAAACAATTACAAGGACAAGTTAAATCTGAACCAAGAAGAAGTAGAACTTCTTAACAAAATCTATAGTCCTAGTAATAATTTTTTTAACCTTGAATATTGTCGTCTTGAAATTCTGAAACTTTACATTTCATTAATTTCAGAGTTGAAAAATAAATATAATCAAGAAGGAACGACTATTGAAGCTCAATTCTTATCAGTTGCAAATGTAATTGCAAAAAGGCAGAATCTCAATCATAGTTATACTTATGGAATCAATTCAATAATTAATGAATTCTATTCGCACATTTTCAAATACTGTGAAAATACGGTTCGTGAAGTTTATGGTCATAAACGCAAACTAAGTGTTGACACATATTACACTGATAAAGAGGTAAAAGAAGATTTTGAAACAAAAATAATTTCTAAAGTTAGCGAATTACTTCCCCTGTTAATTTCAAAAGTTGCGTTACCAGATGAAGCTACCGAGATTGAGCTATATTCACAAAATACAAATCGTTGGAAAATTAAGTTTGAAGAATTAACAAGAGACTATAATGAAAATTCAAATGAATTTATTGATTCAATTTATTCTCTTGCATCACTAAATGAAAAGAATGCATCAATAGAAAACATATTTTTTGAAGCATCTAAATTCATATCGAAATATAATAAGGAATCGGCACTTACTTTTTATATTTATTATTTACACTGCGACTTGAAATCCGATACTTTCAACTACAAACAACTCACAAAAACCATTCAGAAAAGCTTATTTAACTCAAATGAACAATTACACGATTTTGAAAAAATAATTATTGAACTAATTAAAGATAAGGATTTAGATAAGGCTTTAGAAAGTGTTTCCAAGATATATAAAGTCAAACGTAAAAAAATACAATTAAATACAGCTTCAATAAAAGAAGTACAGCAACAACATTCTACAACTGTCGAACTCTTGAATGAGTATTTAAATGATGATTTTGAAGACGAAAACAATACCATAAAATCTCAAGAAATAAATAGCGAAGAAATCCAAATTAAGATAACTCAAAAAAACGAAGAGGTTCATCAATCCTCTTTTATAAGTGAATTAACTTTTACAGCAATACACACAACGGCATTAGAACTATTTGCGAAAAGCAATTTTTCAGTATCTCAAAGCGAATTTGAAGTATTTGCAAAATCAAAAGGAGTTTTCAAAAATCAATTAATAGAAAGCATTAACGATACTTGTTATGAGTTTTTGGATGATGTGCTGATTGACGATGAAGACGATTATTACACCATTAATACAAACTATTTTCAAAGAATTTCAACAAAATGATAGATAAAATTAAACCTAAAGAAGCCACATCAATTATCAATTCATTAATTGGGGGCGTAGTTCCAAAAATTGGTGTTCAACATATTGCCGTTGGGCGTTCCGAAGAAATAAATGCAGTAGTTACTGCATTAGAAGATGTGAAAAATGGTCATAGTATGGTAAAGTTTTGGATTGGAGACTTTGGCTCAGGCAAATCATTTATGCTTCATTTGCTTAATACTGTGGCTTTGAAACAGAAGTTTGTAGTTGCAAATGCCGATTTTACTCCCGATAACCGTTTATATTCTAATGATGGGAAAGGAGTTGCTCTCTACACTTCGATTATGGACAATGTGTCTATTCAGACCAAGCCTGAAGGGGGAGCATTGCCAACTTTGTTAGAAAAATGGATTGAGCAAGTTGTCACTAAAACAGCAGAAGACAATAAAATTTCATTGACTGAGATTCGTAAGGAAGAATATTTGAATCTGATTCAGACTAATATTCAAAAAACTATTAATGAATTAACCGATGTTGGTGGTTTTGACTTTGGATTGGTTGTAATGAAATATTATGAAGGATATATAAAAGACGATGAGCAATTAAGAAGAAATGCCTTGAAATGGTTGAAAGGTGAATATAGAACCAAAACCGAAGCAAGACAAGATTTAGGGATTAGAGAAATTATCAATGATTTAAATTATTATGATATGCTCAAAAATTTCTGTAAACTATTTGTAAGTATGGGGTATAGCGGTTTTATGATAAATCTTGATGAAGCTATTAATCTTTATAAGATTTCAAATTCTGCTATTAGAGAGAAAAATTACGAAAAAATACTTACTATCTACAATGATTGTTTTCAGGGAAAAGTAACCAATTTATTTTTCAATTTTGCTGGTACAAAAGAAGTTTTAGAAAACCAACGCAGAGGTTTTTTTAGCTATGATGCTTTAAAAACAAGATTGGTAACTAATAAATATGAAACAGCCGAAATAAGGGATTTTGCACAACCAGTTATTCGTTTACTTCCTCTTGACCACAATGAAATATTTGTATTGCTTAAAAATTTAAAAGCAATATTTGATTATAACTACAAAACGGATCTATTAATTAATGATGACGATATTCAACAGTTTATGGAAGAGTTATTTAACAAACCAGGAGCTTCTGAATTTTTAACACCAAGAGAAGTCATTCGAGATTTTTTAAATATTCTTAATATTATTCGTCAAAATCCAACTGTGGACAAAGTTAAATTATTTGGAGAACTTGAAATTTCAGATGAAAGACCTGCTGAATTTTCATTAGATAGCATAGAAGAACTATAATGTCATTTGATTTACTTTCAGAGCCAATTAGGAAATTCATTCGTGATAAAGGTTGGGAAGAATTGCGACCAATTCAGAATGCAGCTATTACAAGAATACTAGGGTCCGATGATAATTATATTTTAGCATCGAGAACAGCATCCGGAAAAACAGAAGCCGCTTTTTTACCAATACTTTCAAAAGTTGATTTCAACGAATCAGGTGTTCAAGTACTCTATATTTCTCCTTTAATTGCTTTAATAAATGACCAATTTTATCGCATTGAAGAACTTTGTAAAAATATTGATGTTACTGTCACAAAATGGCACGGCGAAGCTAGCAAAACATTTAAAGACAGATTAATCAAACAACCTAACGGAATAATTTTAATCACGCCCGAATCATTGGAAGCAATGTTTGTAAACAAACCTTACAATGTCAAACAGTTGTTTTCAAATTTAAAATATGTAGTAATAGATGAAATACATTCATTTATTGGTACAGATAGAGGAATTCAGTTGAAATCTATCTTATCAAGATTACAACAAGTAAATCATAAATCATTCAGTATTGTTGGATTATCAGCTACAATGAGTGAAGAAAATAAATTTTTAGAAGTAAAAGAATTTACTGGTAATGTTGAGAAGACAAAAATATTAATAGATAGGACAACAAAAGAAATAAATGCTTTATTCCGTTATTTTAAAAACGAAGGGAATGAATTGCCATTGGAGCTTTTAAAAGATTTATATATTGAAACTAAAGACAATAAAGTTTTAATTTTTCCAAACAGCAGAGGAAAAGCGGAAGAAGTTGCTGTGAAACTTAGAAAAATTTCAGACAGAGTAAAAGGTCATACAAATTACTTTTCACACCATTCGTCAGTCGATAGAGAAGTAAGGGAATATGTCGAATATTTTGCAAAGAATAACAATCGACAAAACTTTTGCATTTCCTGCACATCAACGTTAGAACTCGGTATTGACATTGGAACGGTAGATGCAGTTGTACAAATTGATGCAACACATAGTATAGCTTCCTTAATTCAAAGAGTTGGTAGAAGTGGACGGAAAGATGGAGAAATCAGTAATTTGTATTTATATGCTACAGATAAATGGAGTTTACTTCAATCTATTGGATGCTGGTTATTATACAAAGAGGGTTTTATTGAACCGCCTCAAAAAAATGAAAAGCCTTATGATATTTTAATTCATCAAGCTTTGTCTATAACAAAAGGACATTCAGGAATTAAACTAACGGATTTAATAAATCAGCTTATTGGAAATTCAGCTTTTAAACGCATTGAATTATTTGAAATAGAACAAATTCTTCAGCATTTAATAGAAGTTGATTTCCTTGAAAAATTACAACACGAAGTTATAATTGGTGTTGAAGGAGAGAAAATAGTAAACAGTCGTGATTTTTACAGCGTATTTAAGACTGAAGAAAATTTCAAAGTTGTAAATGCAGGTAATAAAATTGGGGAAGTGCCATTTTCTCCACAAATTATTGAGGATGAAAACATTTTACTTTCTGCTAAAATATGGAAAATAAAATTTGTTGACCATAAAGCAAAAAAGATAGAAGTGATTCCAACAAAAGATGGGAAAAAGCCAATGTTTTTTGGTAGTAGTGGCGTAATACATCAAAGAATTAGAGAAAAAATGGTTGACGTTCTTTATTCTAAAACGGATTACGATTTTCTCGACCAGTCAAGTTGTGATGAAATAGAAATCCTTCGAAAAGATTTTTCTGTTTTCAATATTAAGGATTTACATTCTGAACGACCTTTGCTATCATCAGAAAAAAACCTGCAACTTTTTACGTTCACAGGAACACGAATAAACAGAACAATTAAATTAGTTTTAGATATATCTGGGATAAAAAATATGCTTGACGATGCGAATAGTTCATTTTATATTCAAGTTTCTAAGCAAGAATTAATTTCTAAATGGAGTTCTGTATCTGCACCATTGGAAAATATTGATAGCCATATTTCTAAACTTTTGAAGTCAAATCCAGCTTTATTAGATTTTTCTAAATGGGGAGTTTATTTACCAGATGACTATCAAGTTAAACTTATAAAAGACAAGTACTTTGATATTGAACAAACTAAAGAATTTTTAGCAAAAATAAAATTGATTGAAAATAAATAAATTGTTGTTTTCTGACAGGCAAAAACACAATATTATTTACATCATACTGATTTTTTTTCTATATTATTTAATAACACTTTTATTATCCCGATTTCCACGAATTAAGAATAGTATTGTACAATAATAATTTTATTTAAAATCAACAGATATATAGATATATTTACCCATTAAAATAAAATGCCATTATCTCATTCAGCTTCACAAAAAATGCTTCTAGTCCAAATATTCCTAGCATCATTCTTTGTTTAGAGACTAGCGGTATCTTAGAATTAATTAAGTAAAAAAATTAGATTATGCTTAATTTTGCGCAATCAATATAGTAACAACATCTTATGGAACCCATCAAAGACATTTTAGAGCATTTAAATATCACAGACGAATGTACCACAATTGAAGCCAAAAAAGGTTCCGCAATTGATACTTCCATTATGGAAACCATTTGTGCATTTTCTAATGAACCAGGTTTAGGGGGTGGGTTAATTGTGCTTGGTGTTGTAAAAGATGAAACTTCGTTATTCCAAAACTATTTTATTGAAGGAATTACAAACCCGGATAAGTTACAATTAGATATTGCTTCACAAACGGCAACATTATTCAACCAACCGGTTAGACCGGATATAGAAATTGAAAAACTATCAAATGGTAAACTAATCCTGAAAATGTTTGTTAAAGAATTGCCAGATGGTCAAAAACCATTGTATTTCAAAAACAAAGGATTGCCACAAGGAGCATACAGGAGAATTGGTTCAAGCGACCAAAGATGTACCGAAGATGATTTGTTTATTTTCTACAACAAAGAAGACAGTTTAGACAGTACCATTGTAAACGACACCAGCATTGACGATGTTAGCGAAGAAGCCATTTCATTATACAAAAGCTTGCGTGCCAAAGTAAACGAATATGCAGAAGAATTAGATTACAGCGATTTTGATTTATTAAGATCTTTGGGTTGTATTAAAAAAGATAAAGACGAGTGGAAATTAACCTACACAGGATTATTAGTTTTCGGTAAACGTCAAGCATTACGAAGATTGTTGCCAATGGTTCGTCTAGATTACATCCGAGTTCCAGGTAACGAATGGGTGGAAGACCCTGAAAACAGATTTACTACCATAGATATGCGTGGTCCACTTATTGAGTTGGTTCAAAGGGCATTTAGTGCTATAGCAGACGATTTGCCAAAAGGATTTTTGTTAGGAGATGATAAATTACAAGCAGATGCAATTGGTTTACCTTCAAAAGTTTTGCGTGAAGCATTAGTAAATGCCTTTATTCACAGAACGTATAGAGAAAATCAACCTATTCAAATAATCCGATACGGAAACAGAATAGAAATCAAAAACCCAGGATTTTCTTTAAAACCGGAAGAGCAGTTGGGAGAACCAGGATCTAAAAATAGAAACCCATTTATAGCATCAATATTTCACGAAACGAACCTTGCGGAAACAAAAGGAAGCGGAATTAGAACGATGAGAAACTTGATGGAGAAATCCTCATTGGCACCGCCAACTTTCGAAAGTGACCACACAGCAAATTTATTTACGACAAGATTACTGTTGCATCATTTTCTTAACGAAAGCGATTTACAATGGTTGAATACGTTTAGTAAATTCGATTTAAATACAGAACAGAAAAAAGGGTTAATCTTTATTCGAGAAGCTGGAGCAATTGATAATTCTACATACCGACAACTTAATGCTTGTGATGTTTTAAAAGCGAGTAACGAACTAAGAGGTCTTAGAGATAAAGGACTTATAGAACAAAAAGGTAAAGGAAGAGCAACATATTATATATCTAGTGTTATTCTTAACACAGAACCTGATTTGCTTAACACAGAACCTAATTCCACTAATACAGAACCTCTGTCGCTTAATACAGAACCTCATTCCTTATTACAAGAGTTACCTTCTGTATTAAGAGAGCAACTAGAACAGTTAAAAGTAAGAGAGAATGACCCTAATAAAATAAAAGATGTAATTTATGAACTTTGTAAATACAGAAGTTATTCTGCAAAACAATTAGCGGCCTTATTAAATAGAAAAGAGAATACGGTTTTTCGTAGTTACCTAACTCCATTACGTGAAGAAGGTAAATTGAAATATACATTTCCAGATATGCCAAACCACCCAGACCAAGCATACAAATCCGTTTAAACCTAAATAGTTGTTTCGATGACAGAAGATGATCTTAATGGTTTCAAAGAATTAGCAGAAAGTATAGAGAAAATTACACAAGAAGCTTTCATAATATACGAAGTACAGGTTGATAGAATTTACCATAATACGGTCAAAGACGAAAAGGAAATTGAACGTGTAATAGAAATTTTATTAGATTACTGCTACGACGATAAAATGCTATTACTTTTTAAAAGATTATGCAGGTATTATTATGAAATCAATCCAATTGCAACCTTCGAATATGTAAATATCTACCGAGAAATGTGGGACGAAGGTGCTGCTGAAGAAATTCTAGAATAACAATAAAATAGCATTACTCCATTCACCTGTACAAAACCCTCGTTTAGTCCAGGAATTCTTTAAACCATCATTATTTTTGTTTTCTCAAGGTACAATTGTAGCCAACTCCATAAACCTACAAAATGGATTGGCTAGTTTTATTTGCTCTGGTGATTTACAATCTGGTTCAAATAATCTAGGATTCCCAACCATAATAAAAATAACTTTTGCTCTTGATACAGCTACATTGAATCTGTTTGGGCTATACAAAAAATCCATTCCGCGTGGGGCATCTTCTGGTGTTGAACTGGCTAAGCTGTAAATGATAACAGGAGCTTCTTGTCCCTGAAATTTATCAACTGTTCCTATTTCTACATTGGGCATTCTCTTTTGTAACTCAAATACATTACTATTATACGGTGTAATAATTTTTATATCAGTATGTTGTAAAAGGTGTTTGTTGTTTTTTTCATCAAACCAAAAGACATCACCTTTTGTAAGCTCTTGAATTATTTTTTCAATGGCGTCAATCTCTTCTATAGATAAATTTGTATTTCCTTCATGAATAACTGATTTATAAAATAACCCAGAGCCTTTATAAATAGTATTTCCTTCAACTTTTTGATTTTCAAGCCCATCTACAGAGTGTAATCTTGATTCATAAAACATATCAGAATCAAATGAACAAATGTCCGGATGCATTCTCCATGTTTCTTCCAGAAAGATTCCCTTTTCTTCAGGAATTGTTTTTTTACCTTCTAATAAATGCTCCAATGCAGACACTTCAGTTCCTTCGGGATGAACACCTTTAATAGGTTGCTTGAGTTGTTGATGATCGCCTAATAATATTATATTTTTTGCAGCATGTGATACTACTACAGTATCAATCAAAGCAAATTGACCGGCTTCATCAATAAAAAGAAAATCTACAGCGTTTTTCAATTTTTCATTGCACCACATAAAACTCGTACCTGCAATAATGTGATAGCTAGAAAGGTTAGAAGCTACTACATCAATAGTTTTAGCACTATCCCATGGATATTCATCTTCATTTGTTGTTGAACCTTTATATAGAATTTTTATATCAAATTTTTCATTTTCAGCAATTTGCTTTACTTTATGTAGTAGATTGATAATTACTTTATGGCTTAAGGCTGTTACACCTATTTTCTTTCCATTTTTAATAAGCTCATAAATCATATGACTTGCAGTATAACTTTTTCCGGCACCAGGGGGGCCTTGAATGGGTAAATAACTGCTATCTAATTTAGTTGCCCAATCAATACTTTTTTCTAATATATTTTTGTAATTATTTAATGGAATAGATACTCTTGGTGGTGTATTTAATAAAAGGTCACGTGTTGCTTTGTAGCTATTAATAGTATTTTCAAAACCATTAATTACTATCCATTCTGCAAATTGTAATAAAGTTTCAACCTTATCTTTAGTACTAAACTGCTCAAATTTAATTACTGTTTCTGGGTGAACATCTTTAATACTAGGTCCTTTTTTTAATTTTATGATATTTTTAATTTCATCAATTTCAATGATTTCGCCAGCACTACCACCATTTTCATTTTTTATTTGATTTCCAACTCTAAGTTCACATTCTTGATTTGGGAAAGTATAGGTGTCAGCTACACTTTTTTTAACAATTTCTCTTTCTCCTGTAAATTGTAAATAAGTAAGTGCTGTTTTCTCATCTAATAACTCATCAGGTTCTAATTCCTTAATTCTGAAATATTCCCACCAAAATGATTTTTCTTCTCTTCGATACCAATCTAGCATATTAGCTAATATATATTTAGCTTGCTCAATAGGAGTTCGTTCATCTGACATAAGAGGAACATCTTTCATTAGAGCAGTAAATAAAGGTTCAATTCGTTCCAAATGAGCATTAATATTTTCAGATATTTCTACGGAATTGTAAATAGGTCTTGGTATAATTTCAGAATTATTAATTAAATTTTCTCTTTCCTTTTCAAACCAATTATGAAGATTTTGAGTAGATAAACAATCATCTTGGTTATAAAGTTGAATAGAATCTTTCATTTCATCAGTAATAACATCAATCTTTTTTGATTCTAATAAAAATTCAAAATTTGATTTAAATTTTGAAAGTGTACGTAAATCCATTTCTCTTGTATAGCCATGATATTTCTCTAAATCTTTTAAAGAATATCGTTCAACTCCGGCTCTAATGGACTGCCTTAAAATACGATGTAAATCAACAAAGGATTGAGTGCGTAAAAGAATATCTATTTCATTTTCTTTAGTTGCATATTTCCCCATCATTCTTTTTAGTGCTATGGTTTCATAAGGAGCAAAATGATAAATATGTAGTGTTGGATATTCTTTTCTTTTTTCAAATACGAAATCAATAAATTCCTCTAGGGCGACTTTTTCTTGTTCCATATTCATTACCCATATTTTATAGTATTTATTTTGAAATACCCATCCAAATAAATATTCCAATCCTGATGGTTCAACCAAAGGATCTCCTTCAAAATCTAAGTAAATATCACCTTCAGTAGGTTCAGGTAAATTGTAAAAACCCGTATTTTCAACTCTTTCTAAAAGTTCATATATTGGTTTTTTTGTAGTCCTCGTTTCGTTTTGAATTCGTGCCTGCTCCCGTAGTTTAATAAAAGTTTCTTTAGAACCTTTGCTTGGTTTAAAAGGCAGTGGTAATGGTAGTTTTGACATGGCATCTAATGTTTCAACCCCGTGTAATTTGACTTCCTTAATTTGAGAAGTCCCCATACCTGCAATAAAACTTAAATGGTCATCTTTCCTTCTTATACTATTACAATGTTCCCACCAATTACAAATATCACAATGCGCACAAGGTTCAGGATAAGTGGAAGTAGGAGTCAAAATGGCTGTATCTAATCTCTTTTTTATCAATCGTAAATAGGAAATATAATCATTAACGCGATAATTTATCTCATTCTCAGGTGTTCTGACATGCATATATTCCGGTAGGACACCTTGAATTTCTTCTAAAATTTCAGAATAAAGAGCAATTTGCAAAATTGTACCTGCTCTTGTATGTGTCGATAACTTCGTATCTATAACTTCGTAAGACCAATCACCTAATTTACTTGGAATTAAAACCTTTACTAAAAAATCTGCCCATCCTTGCCATTTATCATTACATAATCTAGCTTGATAAATATAATCAATACCTTGTAGCATAGCATTAATTGTTTTTTGCTGTGCATCTGTTTCATTGGTATCAATTTTTATTATTGAATGACCTTGTGCTTCAATAGATGATAAAAATGCATTTTCAAATTCGACACCTCGTTCTCTTAATAGATCTAAAACCCTATTGTTATTAATAGATTTTTCTAACAAACCATCTACAACATCTTTGTTAAGTTTTGTTGAATGTTTACAATGAATATGATTTGATAAATCAGAAGCAGAAAAAATGAATTGGTTTTTAGATTTTCTCATCGAAAGGTTTTCTTTTTTAGTTTTTAATGTCGTTTTAGAAGATTAAGTTGTGCTTTTTTTGAGGGGAAATCAAATATATGAATTTAAAATCAATTAAAACATTGTACAATATTTCGTACTCAAGTATTTGTCCTTTCCAATTCTCTAAAAAAAATCATCATCACACTTTTTCAAACAAAAACACTTTTTTTTGTGTCTTATAGCAGTAATTTTTTTTACAAAAGTTTTTTAAAAAAAAAGGAAATTATAGCCAATAAAGAAAAAATACGCATCTCTAAACAAACTAGTTCAAAAAGAACATTTCCGTTAAAAAGAATACGGGCAATCAAGCGGTCTCTCTTCGGTCGCTTCCTTTGTTCCGCTCGGCTGTTCCAGTCGGTCGTCGGCAGAAAAAGCCTCCTTCCTCAGTTCCACAGGCACTTCACAGCACAAAAAAAAGAGCAGCTTAGAAAAAAAAGCAGCTCTTTTTTTTGCGCCGTTTCATTCCTTGTCTTCACACGGTCGCTTCCTGCGTTTGTCGGGGCTACTACATCCACAATACCGCTTCATTCCGTTTCGCTCCGCAAGCTACGCTCCACTGCATTCCAGCAGTATTGTGTCTGTCGCCCCTTATTTTTTCGGCGGTTGCTCCTTCGCACAGCCATCGGGGTTTGCTCCGTTATCACTTTGCATTTGAATAAGGAACGCCCCGCAGAAAAAGCGGGACTGATTTTTTAGTCACCCCGCCGTTTCACGCTCATACCCGCTCCTTTTCGCTCCGTGCCTGCGCTGTACTCCCGCGTCTATGGTGGCAGTTCGATTGCCGCAACCCCGCCACTGCGCTCCTCGAATAATAATAATTTCCGCTATCGCTACAATCATTATTTTCTGTGGTGCTTGGGGGTGTTTGATTGCCATTCTCATAAGAACTTTTCCAACTTCCTCAGAAGCATACTGCTATAATATAAAAAAAATAAAAAAAAGAAAGCAAAGCTAAGTTCCGGTTTCAAAAAGTAAAGTTCAGGCCCTCCGGGTTTTTGATAAAATCTCCACCCATTCGGGTTGTATTTTATCAAAAAAACTTGACTTATTTTGAAACCTCCTCTAATGCGAGGACTTTCTTTTTTTTCTTTTTTTCTTTGTGAAAATTATAAAGGAAAAAACCATGGATTGATAATCCTTCTGATTATAAAAAAGTAAGTTTATCAGAAACTATAATTACATTCGTAAAAGATGAAGTTTTTGTATTATAAGGTTCCAATAATTTTAGATTAAGTTCTCAAAGGCGAAATCTAAATCTGTAGTGTTGAAATCTTCTAAATAAGTTTCAGTTGTTTTAATAGATTGATGTCCTAAGGCTTGCTTAATCATGACGGTATTGATACCTTTTTTTAAAGATATTGTTGCGAAGGTGTGTCTAGCAGTATAAAAAGTCACTTTGTTTTTAATACCACATTGGAGTGCAATAATGTTGAGAAGTTTCCCATAATAATTTAAAACACTTTTTTTTCTATCTCTCAATTCTTCTTTTGTGTATAGCTTTTCATCTTTGTCTAAAATTGGGAAAATATAATCGGTATCAAATGGTCGATAAATTTTAAAGTAGTTTAGAATAGTTTTCGTATAATTATTATTTGGAATTTTTACATTTAATTTTACTTGCGTTTTATTTCTAATATACGAAAAACTGCTTAAATCAACATCTTCCCATTTTAACTCAGCTACATCTGTGAAATTCATGCCTCGGCAGTAAAAACTAAATAGATAAGCATACAATGCTTTCGCACCCTCTTTGTTTTCAGATATGTCATAGTCCAGTAATAGTTGTAAATCTTGTTTACTTAAAGCCTTCTTTACTTTACTGGATTTCAATTTTGAAATTATATAATCTTTAAAAGGATAAAATTCACTAGAAACAATTTTAGATTTTATTGCTGAGTTATATATTGCTCTAATATTGCGCATATATACGCCAATACCACCATCGTTACAGTCATGAGCTCGTAAATGAGATTCAAAAGCTATTAGAAAATCGTAATTAATTTTTGTAAAATCGTAAGTTATAATTGTTGATCTAAATCTCATAAGAGCAGAAATGGTGTCACGATAGGAACAGCTTGAACTTATTTTTCCAGATTCTTTTAATTGAAGTTTTCTCTCCTCAAAATAAGCGATAAAGCTTAGTTTTTTAACTTCTTCAGGTCTAAATAAAGAGTCAAATGATTCAAGAGAATAGTTATTACCTTCCTCGATCATTATATTTAATATTTTAGAAGCATCTTGTTTTATCGAATTTAATATTCGATTACATTG
The DNA here is from genome assembly GCF_048158725.1 of Flavobacterium arabinosi. Classification (NCBI taxonomy): domain Bacteria; kingdom Pseudomonadati; phylum Bacteroidota; class Flavobacteriia; order Flavobacteriales; family Flavobacteriaceae; genus Flavobacterium; species Flavobacterium arabinosi. Next base: position 213,021 of record NZ_JBLNKX010000001.1, on the reverse strand, counting down.
TAAATAATTTGGGAATTTAGATGTAAATTCATTTGCTTTGTTGTTCCAAAATTTTGGTAATACATTGTAAGGGGTTTTGTAGAATTTCGATTTTCTGTTTATCGTTATTCTTAAATTAATTGGAAAAGTACCATCATTAAGCATTGTTTTTTTTAGGATGATTTTTACACTAGCTTTCATTTTTAATATTTTTAAAAGTTCAACATACGTACAACAAATGCATACATATTGTGAAGCAGGATGAAACAAAAATATTTTTTAAAAATGATAAATAGCTATAATACAGTAGCTTTGAAGCTAAATGCAATTAAATACAAACATTAATAGTCTATCTCATAATCAGGTGGTCCCTGGTTCGAGCCCAGGTGGGACCACATAAAAAAGCCTTTCAAAATTTTTGAAAGGCTTTTTTTATAACAATATAAAAAGCAAATTTCATGTAAAAAAATCATACTTTTGTCACGAATACTGTTGTTTTTGTTAAAACGATATGGTTTTTTTTGTAAAAGAATAAATATGGTGGAAAAATATTCGTGTTAGATAATTATCTCTTATTTTTCTGATTTATGAAAGTTATTAAATTTTTTTTTCTTACTATAATCGTATTTACGCTTGGCATTTTTGATGTTTTGGGTCAGGGTCCTCCTGCGCCAGCGCCGCCTCCGCCTCCGCCAGGGTTGCCTATTGATGAAGATATTTTTATAGGAATTATAATTGCGTTACTATTTGGGATTTATGTCATTTATAGCTTTAGATTAAAAACAAAAACTCCAACTTAAGTTGGAGTTTTTGTTTTTATAAGGTGTCTCGTTATTTTCTATTTGTTGGCGTATAGTCTAGCCACGTATTTGCCTATTACGTCAAACTCAAGATTAATTTTTGTGCCTACTTTAAAGGAATTAAAATTGGTATGTTCATGGGTATATGGGATAATTGCTACGCTAAACTGATTTTTATTTGAGTTTACTACAGTCAAACTTACTCCGTTTACTGTAATTGAACCTTTTTCAATGGTAATGTTGTTTAGTGTTTCATCATATTCAAAAGTATAAAGCCAACTTCCATTAGTTTCTTCGGCTACGATGCAAGTTCCTATTTGGTCAACATGGCCTTGAACTATATGGCCGTCGAGTCTGTCGCCTAACTTCATTGCTCTTTCAAGATTTACGCTGTCTCCTTCTTGCCAGGAACCTAAATTTGTTTTTTTTATAGTCTCGTCAATGGCAGTTACGGTATAGGAAGTGTCATTTAAGGCAACTACCGTTAAACAGATTCCATTGTGAGCTACGCTTTGGTCTATTTGTAATTCGCTGGTGATTGAAGAATTCATTGTGATATGAATGTTGTCTTTCTCTTTTTTTATTTCTTGGATTACACCAAGGGTTTCTATGATTCCTGTAAACATTTCTTATTTTATTTTACTAAATTTGCACTTCAAAATTAGCAATAAATAACGTGAGGTCATGATGAAAAAAGCAGAAAATATAATCGTAGGAATTTCTATAGGAGATTTGAACGGTATTGGAAGCGAAGTGGTACTGAAAACATTTGAAGATTCACGCATGCTGGAACTTTGTACGCCGGTTATTTTTGCCAATGTTAAAATAATGTCTTTTGTAAAAAAGAGTTTTGAATCTACTTCAACGCTTCATGGGATTGATAGATTAGATCAAATTGTTCTGGGAAAGATCAATGTTTTGAATCTTTGGAAAGAGGGGGTTGATTTGAATCCGGGTATAAATGATGAAAAAGTAGGAGAGTATGCTATAAAGTCATTTGTTGCTGCGACCAAAGCTTTAAAAGAAGGTTTGATTGATGTGTTGGTAACAGCTCCAATTAATAAATATAATATTCAATCAGAAACGTTTAAATTCCCTGGTCACACTGATTATCTAAATCAAGAGTTAGAAGGGAATGCATTAATGTTGATGGTTCAGGATAATTTAAGAGTTGGTTTGTTGACGGATCATATCCCTTTAAATGAAGTTGCATCACATTTAACAGAAGAGTTGATTAAGCAAAAAATAGAAACCGTAAAGCAATCGTTAATTCAAGATTTTAGCATTAACAAGCCGAAAATTGCTGTTTTAGGATTGAATCCACATTGTGGTGATGGCGGAGTGATAGGTACAGAAGATGATTTGATAATAAAGCCAGCATTGAAAAAAATATTTGATAAAGGAACACTGGTTTTTGGTCCTTTTGCAGCGGATGGATTTTTTGGTAGTAATCAATATGAGAAATATGATGCTGTTATTGCAACTTATCATGATCAAGGATTGATTCCTTTCAAAACATTATCGTTTGGAAAAGGAGTGAATTATACGGCAGGTTTAAATAAAATTAGAACCTCGCCAGATCATGGTACCGCTTATGATATTGCTGGAAAAGGCGTGGCTGATTATAACTCATTTAAGGAAGCGGTTTATCTTGCTATCGATATCTTTCATTCTAGAAATCAGTACAAGGAAATCAGTCAAAAACCTTTGAAAACAAAAGAAAAACAGTTGTGAACAAAAAAAGGTGAATAACATTATTAGATTTGTAATAATTTTATATCTTTGCACTCCCGAAGTTTAGGGTAAATTGTTGTTGAAATGAACAAGACAAAAGAATATTTAATTCCTTTCGTAGGATTAAAGCTAGGGAAACATCAATTTGAATATCAAATAAGTAATGCGTTCTTTGAAATCTTTGATTATAATGAATTTGAAAATTCAGACATCAAAGTAAATGTAGTTTTAGAGAAGAAAAGTACAATGCTGGAATTAAGTTTAAAGCATAAAGGAACCGTAAATGTTCCTTGTGATCTTACCAGTGAAGATTTTGATTTGCCTGTTAAGGGTAAAATGAAATTGATTGTTCGTTTTGGAGAAATGTTTAATAATGACAATGAAGAATTGTTGATTTTGCCACACGGAGAGTTTGAAGTAGATATTGCACAATATATCTATGAAATGGTAGTATTGTCCGTGCCTCTAAGACGAGTTCATCCAGGAATAAAAGATGGAAGTTTAAATACTGAAGCCTTAAAAAAACTGAAAGAACTGACAATAAAAGAACAAAAAAAAGAGCATAAACAAGAACAAAAAGAAGAAAATATTGACCCGCGTTGGGACAAATTAAAGCAACTATTAACGGATAAATAATATAGTAAAATGGCGCATCCTAAGAGAAAAATCTCCAAAACAAGAAGAGATAAAAGAAGAACACATTACAAAGCTACTGTAGCACAAATCGCTACTTGCCCAATCACTGGGGAAGCGCATTTATACCACAGAGCCTACTGGCATGAAGGGAAAATGTATTACAGAGGGCAAGTTGTTATAGATAAATCTGTAGCTGTTGCTTAATACATTTTTGTAAATGATATTCGAACTCTCACATCGTGAGAGTTTTTTTGTTGTTTATAATTTTCATTAAATAAGAAGTTCTAAATCAATACGTTTTGGTATTTTTTTTGTAATTTTCAAGTCTTTTAAGAATTTTTCAAATGGTAGCATTTGATAAGAAATAATCGAATACAATGAATACAATTACCGCCGCAATTACCGCTGTTGGAGGCTATGTGCCAGACTTTGTGCTTTCAAACAAAGTGCTAGAAACAATGGTTGACACAAATGACGAGTGGATTACCTCCCGTACAGGAATAAAAGAAAGAAGAATCCTTAAAGATGAAGATAAAGGAACTTCTTACTTAGCCATTATGGCAGCAAAAGATTTATTGGCTAAAGCAAACATTGACCCTTTAGAAATAGATTTATTAATAATGGCAACCGCTACCCCGGACATGCCAGTTGCATCAACAGGTGTTTATGTGGCCACTGAAATAGGAGCTATAAATGCTTTTTCTTACGATTTACAAGCCGCATGTTCCAGTTTTTTATATGGAATGTCAGCAGCAGCAGCCTATATTCAATCGGGTAGATATAAAAAAGTACTTTTGATCGGGGCAGATAAAATGTCCTCTATCGTTGATTATACGGATAGATCAACCTGTATTATTTTTGGTGATGGTGCCGGAGCAGTTTTATTCGAACCTAACTACGAAGGTTTAGGATTGCAAGATGAATATTTGCGTAGTGATGGTGTAGGACGTGACTTTTTAAAAATTCCAGCTGGAGGTTCTTTAGTTCCCACAACTTTCGAAACTGTAAAAGACAATAGACACAATATCATCCAAGATGGTAAAACTGTTTTTAAATATGCAGTTACAAATATGGCTGATGCCAGTGAACTAATTTTAAAAAGAAATAATTTGACCAATGACGATGTCGATTGGTTAGTTCCACATCAAGCAAATAAACGAATCATTGACGCTACAGCAAGCCGAATGAATTTAGAAGATTCAAAAGTTTTAATGAACATAGAAAAATACGGAAATACCACTTCTGCAACATTGCCTTTAGTACTTTACGATTTTGAATCTTTATTTAAAAAAGGGGATACCATTATTTTTGCAGCTTTCGGAGGAGGATTCACTTGGGGCTCTATTTACTTAAAATGGGCATACGATAAAAAATAAATTTAAACTAAAATAAATAATTATGGATTTAAAAGAAATTCAAAATCTAATCAAGTTTGTAGCAAATTCAGGTGTTGCAGAAGTTAAATTAGAGATGGATGATGTTAAAATCACCATTAGAACAACTTTAGAAGGGAATGTAACTGAGACTACGTATGTTCAACAAATGCCAGCTCAAAACGCACTTCCACAAGCAGCAGCTCCACAACAAATTGCTCCTGCCGTAGCGGTTGCTGAAGCTCCAGTAGTAGAAAACTCTCATTATATCACTATAAAATCTCCAATTATTGGAACTTTCTATAGAAAACCATCACCGGATAAACCTATGTTTGTTGAAGTAGGAAAAACTATTTCTAAAGGAGATGTGCTTTGTGTTATTGAAGCAATGAAATTATTTAATGAAATTGAATCTGAAGTTTCTGGTAAAATTGTAAAAATATTGGTTGACGATATGTCTCCAGTAGAATTTGACCAACCATTATTCTTAGTAGATCCATCATAAGAAATTTTGAATGATGAATTTTGAATGAACAATTGTTTTTCGATCATTCAAATAATTTAAAATTTATAATTATAATTTATAATTTCAAGAAGATGTTTAAAAAAATATTAATTGCAAATAGGGGAGAAATTGCGCTTCGCGTAATTAGAACATGCAAGGAAATGGGTATAAAAACAGTAGCCGTTTATTCTACTGCTGATGCTGAAAGTCTGCATGTAAAGTTTGCTGACGAAGCGGTTTGTATAGGGCCACCTCCAAGTAACTTATCTTATTTGAAAATGTCAAATATTATTGCCGCTGCCGAAATTACCAATGCAGATGCAATACATCCAGGTTATGGATTCCTTTCTGAAAATTCAAAATTTTCTAAGATTTGTCAAGAACATGGTATCAAATTCATTGGAGCATCTCCTGAAATGATTGATAGAATGGGGGACAAAGCTTCCGCTAAAGCAACTATGATTGAAGCTGGTGTTCCATGTGTTCCCGGTTCAGTAGGGATTCTAGAATCGTATGAACAAGCCTTACAATTATCAAGAGATTTTGGCTATCCGGTAATGCTTAAAGCAACTGCTGGTGGTGGTGGAAAAGGAATGCGAGCAGTTTGGAAAGAAGAGGAATTGCTTAAAGCATGGGAAGGTGCCCGTCAAGAATCTGCTGCTGCTTTTGGAAATGATGGGATGTATTTGGAGAAATTAATCGAAGAACCTCGTCATATTGAAATTCAAGTAGTAGGTGATGCTTATGGGAAAGCGTGTCATCTTTCGGAAAGAGATTGTTCAGTTCAAAGACGTCATCAAAAATTGACCGAAGAGACCCCATCTCCATTTATGACGGATGAACTTCGTGCTAAAATGGGTGAAGCAGCTGTAAAAGCAGCAGAATATATTAAATACGAAGGTGCAGGAACTGTAGAATTTTTGGTTGATAAACACCGTAATTTCTACTTCATGGAAATGAATACCCGTATTCAAGTAGAGCATCCTATTACAGAGCAAGTTATTGATTATGACTTAATTCGGGAACAAATTATGGTAGCTGCAGGAATACCTATTTCGGGTAAAAATTATTTGCCACAATTGCACGCTATCGAATGTAGAATAAACGCGGAAGATCCTTATAACGATTTCCGTCCATCTCCAGGAAAGATTACAACACTTCATATGCCAGGAGGACACGGTGTTCGTTTGGATACGCATGTTTATTCAGGTTATACCATTCCACCAAATTACGATTCTATGATTGCAAAGTTAATTACTACTGCACAATCACGAGAAGAAGCAATCAGTAAAATGAGAAGAGCATTGGATGAATTTGTGATTGAAGGTATAAAAACTACCATTCCTTTTCACAGACAATTAATGGACGACCCAAGATATATTGCAGGAGATTATACAACTGCTTTTATGGATACTTTCAAAATGAACGATCCAGAATAATTTGGAATATTATTTATTTAGAATAAGCCTTACAGTAATGTAGGGCTTTTTTTTGTCCTGCTGTTTTTTTCCTATGAGAGTGAGTAAACGCGATTGGTGTGTAATTATTATACAGGCTTAAATGCAGAATACACACTTTAATGGATTTTAAAATCATCTGAATAATTAATAAGTCGTTGTAAAACAGTAAGTTGGTTGTGATTGGGTTTGTGTGAGTAACTATGGTATGATAATTTCATTAGTTTAAATAACAATAAAACATTAAATTTTTAAAATCTATCATTATGAAAAAGTTAATCTTATCAGCAGCAATCTTTTTAGGAAGTTTATCAACATTTGCACAAGCATCAGCTGCTACAAAAACAGAAGAAACTACTCAAACTACTCAAACCGTTGAGGAAAAATATACAGAAATTAAGGCAGAAGAACTTCCGGATGCTGTTAAAGGCGCTTTGAAAAAAGCCTTTCCAACGGCTGTACTAGATAAAGCATTCGTGAACGAAAAGAAAGAGTATAAATTACAAGTTACTGTAGGTGAAAAAGTAGGTGCTCTTTATGTAGATGCAGCTGGGAAATGGATCACTAAACAATCTTAGAAAGCAACATAAAATTTAAATCATTAGAAAATAGATTAGTATGAAAAAGTTAATTTTATCAGCAGTAATTGTTTTAGGAAGTCTGTCAACTTTTGCCCAGTCCTCAAAAGTTAAGAAAGTAGAAAAAATAGAAACTACAACAAAAGTTGTTGAAGAAAAGTTTACAGAAATTAAATCAGAAGAGGTTCCGGAACCATTACAAGTAGCTTTGAAAGCAGCTTATCCAGAGGCGGTTATTGAGAAAGCATTTGTGAATGAAAAGAAAGAATTTAAATTAGAAATCAAAAATGGTGATCAGAAGGCTACTGTTTATGCGGATGCTAATGGAAACTGGATCAAAAAATAAGTTTGGGTAACTTAGGTTTATTTTTAAAAAGAGAGATTGTTTTTTACAATCTCTCTTTTTTTTACAAATTTTTTATGAAAATTCGAGTTTAATAACTTTAAATTAGCATTCAAAGTTAAAAAAACCATGTCAAAAATTTTATTGATAGAAGATGATGTTTCTTTTTGCAAGTTGTTAGAGAAATTTCTCGTCAAAAAATCATTTCTAGTAACGACTGCTTTTACAGCTGAAGATGCAAAAATTAAAATTAATAATGAAGAATTTGACCTTATAATTACGGATTTAAGACTTCCTAATTATGATGGAATCGAATTAATGACAGAGTTCAAAAAATTACATCCGACAATTCCAGTCGTTCTTATGACAGGTTATTCTGATGTGAATACTGCCGTAAAAGCAATAAAAAAAGGTGCTTCAGATTATATTTCTAAGCCATTTAATCCTGAAGAAGTTTTATTGGTTATTGCTAGTGCATTGCAAACTACAGTTATAAATACTTCAAAAAGTCCAATAACAAAAAACAAAAAAAGCAATGTAATTTCAGAGAATAAATTTGTTTCAGGTATTTCTGCAGCTTCAAAAAAACTTGCTGAATACATTCAATTAGTGAGTCCAACAAATATGTCTGTTTTGATTATTGGCGAAAGTGGAACGGGTAAGGAAGTTATTGCAAAAAGTATTCATCAACAAAGTTCCAGGAAAGACAATAGTTTTATTGCGGTTGACTGCGGAGCAATACCAAAGGAATTGGCTGCAAGTGAATTTTTTGGACATGTAAAGGGCTCTTTTACAGGGGCTATTGGTGATAAAATAGGTTATTTTCAGGCCGCAAATGGCGGTACAATTTTTCTGGATGAAATAGGAAATTTATCGTATGAAAATCAAATCCAGTTGCTGAGAGCTTTACAGGAAAGAAAGATAAAACCTGTTGGAAGCAATAAAGAAATCGACGTTGACATTAGAATAATTACCGCTACCAATGAGGATTTACGGGAAGCAGTTAAAAATGGTGATTTCAGAGAAGATTTATATCATAGAATCAATGAATTCTCTATTCATTCGCCTTCATTGGTAGATAGAGAGGAAGATCTGATGATTTTTTCTGATTTTTTCCTTGAAAAAGCAAATCAAGAATTGAATAAAGAAGTAATAGGATTTTCTTCTGAAGTGGTGACCATTTTTCAAAATTACCGATGGCCCGGAAATTTAAGAGAACTTCAGAATAGTATTAAAAGAGCGACACTTTTATCTCAGGGAGATTTTATCGAAAAAACAGCACTTCCCGTTGAATTTTTTCAAAAATCTGATAAGGGAGCAAATGATTTTTCGTTGTCTGAAAACGAAAAAGAAGCTATACTTGATGCTTTAAAGCAAACTAAAAACAATAAATCTGAAGCGGCCAGGTTGCTTAAAATCAACAGAAAAACACTGTATAATAAATTGAAGTTATACGATATTGATTAATTTATTGCCTTCTCTAAAAGTATAAAAAGAGTTGCTATTTTATTTTTTAATTCCTTAAAATTAGCGTTGATAACTGCTATTGAGAGATCTTTCAATTCTAGATCATCTAATATTTCAGTTATAGTATTCGCCTGAATTTGTTTAAACATTGGACATATTCGATGTGAAATTTCTTTAATTTTCAGGATATTATTATCTACAACTGCATTTTCTAATTGGATTAAATTTTCCTTTGTACTTTTTATAAACGACGTTAAAAATTCTTTTAAAGCTTCATCATCATCTGTAAAGAATGATTGTAATGATAGTAAAGAATAAGGCTTGTTTAAATCACTTTCTTCAAATAGTTGGTCTGAAGTTGCTTGATTATTATTTGGATTAAAAATAGCGTTTAATGCAATTAACAGTTTATTTGGGGCATATGGTTTCTTAACAACTGCCATAAATCCAGCTTTTTTATAAACCTCTAAATCTAAATCGGTTCTTCCCGTAACAGCTATTATTGGTTGATTTTTATATTTTGATGCTGTAGCATTTTTTAGTTTTTCTAAAAACAAGAAACCGTCAATTTCCGGCATTTGAATGTCGGTAATTATAAAATCAAAATAACTTGTTCTTATTGCCTCAAGTGCATCAGCAGCGTTATTAAAAGGAATGACGTTGTAATTGTTTTGTTTTAAAATTTCAGCAGTCAGTTTCAATAAATTAATATCATCGTCAATAATAATAGCCGTTAATTCATCCTTTGGATTATTAGTAATTGATGTTTTTTGTGGTAAAGAAGTGTTAAATTGTAATGGAAGTTCGATTTCAAAAATACTTCCTTTCCCTAAAACACTTTTTAAACTCAATTTTCCTCCTAAAATTTCAACCATACTTTTTGAAATAGTAAGTCCTAATCCAGTTCCACCATATTTTTTTTCGATGTTTCCATTTGCTTGTGTGAACTCTTCGAAGATTAATTGTTGTTTTTTTTCCGCTATTCCAATTCCGGAATCTTCAACCATGATTTTGATTTTATGGTTTTCAATATCGATTTTGGTTTCAATTTTTATGAATCCTTTTTCAGTAAATTTATAAGCATTCCCAATTAGATTGGTTAAAATCTGCCTTAATCTAAAAGGATCTCCCATTATAGGATTATTTAATTTCTCGTCAGTTTCAATCAAAAGTGCGATCGATTTTGGTTCATAGATGGATTGAATGCTTTTTGCAACATCTGAAATGATATCATTTAATGAAAACGGAATGTGTTCAATTGCTATTTTTCCTGCTTCAATTTGTGTGAAATCCAGTAAATCCTGAACTAATTTTGAGATGTATTCAGAAGAGGTTTTGATGTTTTTTGTAAAATAGAGTTGTTTTTTATTTAGATCAGAATTATCTAAAAGTTCAGTGTAGCCTAAGATTGTACTTAATGGAGTTTTTAAATCATGGCTCACAGTGGAGATGAGTTGTTCTCTGTTTTTAAGAAGTGATTTAGTTCTTGTATTGGCAATTTCAAGTTGTTTTTTATAGGATTGTGTTTTTGAAAAATCATTCAAAATTAAAATCAAGAAAAACAACGTAGATAATGATCCTACTGCGGCTGCTATAGTTACTATTTGGTTCGTTTTTTTTAATGAATTTTCTCTGTCGAAATAGTTTTTAGTCGTGTTTTTGATGATTTCACTTTCAACAATGCTTAAGACTTTTCTCAATTGTTCAGATATTGAAAGCTCGTTTTGAAGCAATTTATTTTCTTCAAAATTTAATGATTCTTTCTTTTTTGCGGTCTCTTCTTTAACTTGATTCAATAAAGCTTTAGAAGCTAATAAAATCGAATCGGAAGCTTTTTTGGTCAGTGTATTTGTACTGTCATCAGGAATGTTTTGATTTAAATAAGCAACATATTTTTTAAGTACATTTCGCTGATACGTTCCCATTGCTGAAGGATATTTTACAAAATCTTCTAATTGGAGCTTTCTCAGAGAAGCTTCCATTTTAGTTAAATCTGTAATGGCATTTTTTACTGAAGCTTCATCGTCAGTTTTATTTTTTATAGCTTTTAGCTGCTTTATATTTTGAGTTTTTTTAGATAATAAAAATTTTACACTATCCAATAATGTACTTTGATATGGAGTAGTGACCAATAATTTTAAAGAATCAATATCTGATTTTAAAGTGTCCGTTTTAGCGACATAATTCTTGAAATCCTTTTCAGAATTAGACTGAATGGCTATCCGGGCTAAACTTTCCGTTTTATAAACATTGGAAAGCAAATTGCTTACTTTTAAAATCTTACTGTTTTCTTTAGCAATCTTACTTTCCGTTTTCGAAAAAAAGTTACTTTCCGAATACAAAAACCAGCCTACTCCAACGAATAAGGCTGCCAAGATTAAGTAACTGATGAGAATTTTAATAGGAATGTAACTTTTTTTGCTATTCATCTTTCAAAGATAAAAATTACAAAAGTGTTTAAAGTTAAGTTATTCAGAATGTTTTAGTTGAAAACAAAAAACCTCACAAAAAAGTAAAGTTTTTTAGAATGGGCATTTAATTATTGTTTTACAAGGTTTCTTTCAGCCATTTGAAAAACTCACCTTGCCAAACTTGAGCATTCTGTGGTTTTAGAACCCAATGGTTTTCTTCTGGAAAATATAAGAATCTACTTTTTATACCTCTCAATTGAGCCGCTTGAAAAGCTTCCTGCCCTTGTCCTATTGGTACACGAAAATCTTTACCACCTTGGATAATTAAAATAGGTTTGTTCCATTTCTCGACACTATTTATTGGGTTGAATGTAGTATAAGCTTTTTGTGCTACAGTATTGTCTTTTTCCCAATAAGCGCCATCAAAGTCCCAGTTGCAAAAGAAAATTTCTTCGGTGGTTCCAAACATGCTTTGAGTATTAAAAACACCATCGTGAGCAATGAACGTTTTGAATCTGTTGTTGTGAATTCCGGCTAAGTAAAACACGGAATAACCACCATAACTGGCGCCCACACATCCCAAACGAGCTGCATCAACATATGCTTCTCTCGTTATATCATCAATAGCCGAAAGGTAATCATCCATTACCTGACCACCCCAGTCTTTGCTGATTTGCTCATTCCACTCCACACCATGACCTTGCATTCCACGACGGTTTGGCGCCACTACAATATAACCGTTAGCAGCCATTAACTGAAAATTCCAACGAAAGGAATAGCCTTGTGTTAATGGAGCCTGTGGTCCTCCTTGACAAAATAAAAGTGTTGGGTATTTTTTTGATGCATCAAAATTAGGCGGGAGTATTACCCAAACTAACATTTTTTTGCCATCGGTTGTGGTTACATATCGTCTTTCGGTTTTGCTTAACGCCAATGAATTATAACTAGTGGTATTTACATTTGATAATTGTTTCCAGCTGTTTTTATTTAAATCAAAAGAGAAAATTTCCGATGCATGGTTCATATCAGTTCTCGTTATAATGATTTCGTCGCCTGAAAAACCAATTAAATCATTGATGTCAAAATCACCATTTGTGATTTGGTTAACGTTGATTGTGATTTTAGTCCGTCCTGGAAAATTAACTTCAAATAATTGTTTTGTCCCGTCAATTGGTGCAATAAAATAGATTTTTTGTCCATCATTACTCCAGATAAAATGGTTCACGGTACCATCCCAATTAGCTGTCAGGTTCCTATTCATTCCTTCGAAACTAACGATTATATCATTTTTATCGGCCTCGTAACCATCTCGCTTCATTTGTAGCCAAGTCAAATTTCCTGTAGGAGAAAATTGTGGAGCAGTATCATAACCTTGATTTTCTTCGGTTCTGTTAATGGTTTCTCCAGTTTCTAGATTGTATTCGAAAATATTAGTATTGGTAGAAGTAGCGTATTCTGTTCCAATTTTTTTCTTGCAAACATATAAAATGCTTTTGCTGTCTGGCGACCAGATATAATCGTCATCATCACCAAAAGGTTTTTGAGGGCTGTCAAAATTCTCTCCTTTCAGAATGTCAATTCCAACTGCGCCTTCTTTGTTTTCTTTGTAAAAAACATGGTTAAATTTGCCTTCGTTCCAAGTGTCCCAATGACGATAATCCAATCCATCGTAGATTTGAACTTCGGATTTATCCAATTCCGGATAAAAATCTTTTCCAAGAACTTTATCGATTTTTACTTCTTCATGATATAGAATATACTTTCCGTCTGGAGCTATGTTCTTGTCTTTTAATACTGCTGCTGTGTCTTTTATTTCGCTTGGATTTCCACCATTTATGGGTAAGGTGTAAAATGTCGTGTCCGATTTATTTTCTGTAACAGAAGGAGTTTCTACTTTATAGACTACATTTTTTTCATCTTTGGAGATGCCTAAAGGAGTTATTCTTCCTAATTTCCAAAGCAATTCGGGGGTCATTACATCTTGTGCCATAGCATATAAACGAATTAAAATATATTTTTTTCTTAGCTATAAAAATAGCCAATTTTATTTGATGTTTGTCGTTTTAATAATTGCTTTTTAGCCCTGATAGCAGTGGAAATCCTTTTATTTTTTTTCTTTAAAAAAATAAAAGATTAGAACGAATAGCGGGATTAGCTTCTAAAAATTATTATTTTTATAAAAACATTTAGACATGGATTTGAGTTATTGGGAATTAAAAAACTGGTTTACTGACGTAGATTATACGATTGTTGGGAGCGGTATTGTGGGCTTGCATGCTGCATTACGCTTGCGCGAAAAATTCCCTGAAAGTAAAATTCTGGTTTTGGAAAAAGGGATGTTGCCGCAAGGAGCCAGTACAAAAAATGCTGGTTTCGCTTGTTTTGGAAGTCTGTCTGAAATTATAGAGGATTTAAAATCCCATTCGGAAGAGGAAGTTGTCAACCTCGTTCAAAAACGGTGGAAAGGCTTGCAGTTGTTGCGAAAAAGACTTGGTGACGACACGATTGATTTCAAGCCTTACGGCGGCTATGAGCTGTTTTTGAATACCGATGAAAATAGTTATGGCGAATGCGTTGGAAAATTGCCTTTCATCAATGAAATTTTAAGACCACTTTTCAAAGCTGATGTTTTTGCTAAAGAAGTGGATCGTTTTGGGTTTGGCGGCATTCAGGAATATTTGATTTTTAATCCTTTTGAAGCGCAGATTGATACCGGAAATATGATGCAGGCTTTGTTGAAACAAGCTAGTAATGAAAATATTTTGATTCTAAATAAACAAACGGTGACATCGTATATAGATAAAGAAAATGGTGTCGAAGTGGCGCTTGGCGATTTTAGTTTTGTCACTAAGAAATTATTTTTTGCCACAAACGGTTTTGCAAATGCGCTGACCAATGGAGCGGTAAAACCAGCGAGAGCACAAGTTTTGATTACAGAGCCAATTAAAAATTTAGATATAAAAGGGACGTTTCACTTGGATAGAGGGTATTATTATTTCAGGAATATTGGCGACAGAATATTGTTAGGTGGCGGAAGAAACCTTGATTTTGAGGCGGAAACTACAACTGAATTTGGTCAAACAGAAATCGTACAAAAAAAATTGGAACAATTATTAAAAGAAGTAATTTTGCCGAATCAGGATTTCGAAATTGCACACCGTTGGAGCGGAATCATGGGCATTGGCAACAGTAAGAATCCTATCGTTTCACAAGTATCAGATAATGTATATTGTGGCGTACGATTAGGAGGAATGGGAGTGGCCATAGGAAGTTTAATAGGAACAGAATTAGCAGATTTAGTATAATGGCAACGAAAATAATACCGAAAAGATCAAAACAACCCGCAAAAAAAGAACCAACAACATTTATGAACAAACTAACCCGTTTTTTATTTAAAGTTTTCTTGTGGTTCATTGGACTGTCTTTGTTTTTTGTGGTGCTTTTTAAATTTGTCCCAGTACCATTCACTCCTTTGATGGTGATCCGGGCCATTGAAAATAAAATGGCGGGAAAAGAAAATTACTTCAGCCATGATTGGGAATCTCTTGATAATATTTCAGTCAATCTTCAAAAAGCGGTTATTGCCAGTGAAGACGGAACTTTCTTGAAACACAATGGTTTTGATTTTACCGCGATGCAAAAAGCCTATAAAAGTAATGAAAGAGGACGCAGAATAAAAGGAGGAAGTACGATATCACAACAAACAGCCAAGAATGTATTTCTTTGGCAAGGTCGTAGTTATTTAAGAAAAGGACTGGAAGCTTATTTTACTGTTTTGATAGAAACCATCTGGGGGAAAAAACGCATCATGGAAGTATATTTGAATAGTATCGAAATGGGTGATGGTGTATATGGTGCGGAAGCTGCAGCACAACACTGGTATAGAAAAGATGTTTCAAGCTTGACACTACAACAAGCCGCTGGAATTGCGGCGATATTACCAAATCCAAGAAAATATTCAGCTACAAGTTCGTCGTCTTATATCAATAATAGAAAAGCTAAAATTGTCCGTGTGATGCGACATGTGGGGAAAATAGAATATTAGATTCTTTAGTTGAAGAAGATAATCACACAAAAACTAAAAATAAAAAACCGTAAACTCTTAATTAAAAGATTTTACGGTTTTATTTTGTGGAGAATACCGGATTCGAACCGGTCACCTCTTGCCTGCCAGGCAAGCACTCTAGCCAAATGAGCTAATCCCCCAAACTATATCGCAAATATAAGATATTAATAAAGCAAAAAGCAAATTTCATAAATACAAATCCATACTATTTGAAAAAAAAGCAAAAGCATACTTTACTTTTTTTAACTTTACATCAAAATAGGTGCTATGGTAACAGAAATTCCAACAGGTTCACTCATCACAACAATC
The DNA here is from genome assembly GCF_048158725.1 of Flavobacterium arabinosi. NCBI lineage: Bacteria > Pseudomonadati > Bacteroidota > Flavobacteriia > Flavobacteriales > Flavobacteriaceae > Flavobacterium > Flavobacterium arabinosi. The sequence continues at coordinate 197,363 of NZ_JBLNKX010000001.1, read as the reverse complement.
GAAAATAAAATCGTAACACTTGAATTTGGTCATCCGGCGAGCAATTCCTTTCCAAGAGAATTGTTAGACCGCTTAACAAATGAATTCAATAGTTTGAGTACTAACCCAGCTGTTTCAGTGATTATTGTAAAAAGCGAAGGCTCGGGTGCTTTTTGTGCCGGAGCTTCGTTTGATGAACTTTTGGCGGTTTCTAATCAAGAAGAGGGAACGAAATTTTTCTTAGGATTTGCACATTTGATTAATGCCATGAGAAATTGCTCAAAACTAATTGTTGGTCGTATTCACGGCAAAGCAGTAGGTGGAGGAGTGGGCATTGCTTCGGCTTGCGACTATACATTGGCAACAAGAAATGCTTCGATCAAATTATCGGAGTTGGCGATAGGAATTGGGCCGTTTGTAATTGAACCGGCAGTTTCCAGAAAAATGGGAAAAATGGCAATGGCCGAAATGACACTGGCAGCGCACGAATGGAAAACGGCAGACTGGGCAAAAGAGAAGGGATTGTACGCCAGTACTTTTGAAACTGTCGAAGCACTTGATACTGCAATAGCTGATTTTAGTGCTAAATTGGCAAGCTATAATCCAGAAGCGTTAGCCGAAATGAAAAAGGTTTTGTGGGAAGGAACCCAAGACTGGGAAACACTATTGCTGGAACGTGCCACAATTTCTGGAAGATTAGTGTTGTCTGATTTTACAAAAAAGGCGTTGTCACAATTCAAAAAATAATTCAGCATGACAATTTCAGCACTTGTTCAGCAAGTAAATATAGAAGGAAAATTAAAAAGCGCAACAGATAACAGTTATCAAACAGGGATTATTATTGGATCATTTATTCCATTTGTTGTTTTAATTGGCTTGGCATACTGGATGTATACAAGTGCCAAAAAAAGAGACAAAGACCTTTAATTATTTACTAAATTTGCAATCAAAATAAAAACCGCAATGAGCAATATCAGAATTACAAAACAATTTAGTTTCGAAACCGGTCATGCTTTATATGGTTATGACGGAAAATGTAAAAATGTTCACGGGCATAGTTATAAATTGTCAGTAACCGTAATAGGGAAGCCAATCGAAAACCGTAACGACGTAAAATTTGGAATGGTGATCGATTTTTCTGATTTGAAGAAAATTGTAAAAGAAGAGATTGTGGATCAATTTGATCACGCAACGGTTTTTAACGAAACGACTCCTCATATTGAATTGGCAAACGAATTAAAGAATCGCGGACATCACGTTATTTTAGTAGATTATCAACCAACAAGCGAGAATATGGTAGTCGATTTTTCACAAAGAATAATAAGAAGATTACCGGAAGGAATCACACTTTTTTCCTTGAAATTGCAAGAAACAGAATCTTCTTTCGCCGAATGGTTTGCAAGTGATAATATGAAATCTATACTATAGCTTCATGAAATTACCGAACAACAAAAAAATATATTTCGCCTCCGATCAACATTTTGGCGCACCAACACCGGAATTGAGTTTTCCAAGAGAACAAAAATTTGTGGCTTGGCTCGATGAGGTTAAAAAAGACGCGGAAGCTATTTTTTTAGTAGGTGATTTATTTGATTTTTGGTTTGAATACAAAACAGTAGTTCCAAAAGGGTTTATTCGTGTTCTAGGCAAACTCGCCGAAATTCGCGACAGCGGAATCCCTATTTATTTCTTCGTAGGAAATCACGATTTATGGATGGAAGATTATTTCCAGAAAGAATTGAATATTCCGGTGTATCATGATAATCAAGAATATACTTTTGGAGATAAAACATTCTTAGTCGGTCATGGCGACGGAAAAGGTCCTGGCGACTTGGGATACAAACGAATGAAAAAAGTATTTACAAATCCATTCTCTAAATGGCTTTTTAGATGGCTTCATCCTGATATTGGAGTAGGGCTGGCGCAATATCTTTCGGTAAAAAACAAATTGATTTCCGGTGATGAAGATGTGACCTTTCTTGGCGAAGACAAGGAATGGTTGATTCTCTATTCCAAAAGAAAACTGGAAACCAAACACTACAATTACCTTGTTTTTGGACACCGTCATTTACCTATGAAAGTAACGGTAGGAGAAAATTCCGAATATGTCAATCTGGGTGATTGGATCACGTATTTCACGTATGGTGTTTTTGATGGCGATACTTTCGAGATTAAAAAATATGGAAATTAATTCATCCCCACACCATACAAATAATCATCCAAATTTATTTTAAACAAAGTTCCTTCCACCAAATCTTTTACGGCATTTAATTCTTCCATGGAAACGGCCAAATCAATTTGGGAACAAGGTGTATTTAGCAAAAATTTGTGGCATTTGTTTTTCAGTTCGCAATCATCGCAACATTTGTTTAGTATACTACTTTCTTCTATGCAATATTTAAAAAGTTGGAGTTCGTGTTTGGTAAGATAAAATCCCGTTTCTCTAAAAATCAATTGCACTTTATCCGTTACCACTTCATCCTCTTTTTTCCAGTAGAAAGAAGTTCCTGAATCATTGTAATATATTTGTTTTATTTCTTTCATGTAGAATTTCTTTAAAACAAATATAATAATTATTTAGATTTATTCTAAATAAAAATATATAAAAAACTCATAAAAAATCCGATGGAAAATTCTGTCGTCTGGATACATCTTAAAATAGAAGACAGATTACACGGATCGAACAAATTAAAAAAATCTGTGACAATCTGCCTAATCTGTCAAATCTGTGTTCTATTCCAATGTATAAATATATTTGTGTCCAGACGGAAGTAATTAATCGCCTTTTTCGTGTTCGTCAATATCCTTTTGCAAATCCAGTTTTCTAAAGGCTGGTGAGAATATTCCAGTTCCAAGCACGATCAAAAGGGTCATACTCCCTCCAAAAACCACTGATGTTACCGTTCCCATTAGCTTTGCGGTCAATCCGCTTTCAAAAGCACCCAATTCATTGGAAGAACCCACAAAGATAGAATTCACTGCCGAAACTCGGCCTCGCATGTGATCCGGTGTTTTCAATTGCATAATAGTTTGGCGTATCACCACCGAAATTCCATCAACAGCACCGCTAAAAAATAATGCCAATACAGACAACCAGAAAATAGTGGAAAGTCCAAAAACAATGATACAGATTCCAAAGGCAAAAATGGCTGACAAAAGCTTAATTCCTGCATTTTTATTCATGGGCACATAGGCTGAAATAATCAGTGTTAAAAAAGAACCAACAGCTGGAGCGGCGCGCAACACACCAAAACCTTCGGGTCCAACTTTTAAAATATCTTGGGCAAAAATGGGTAACAACGCTACCGCCCCGCCAAAAAGAACCGCTGCCATATCCAGTGATAAAGCTCCCAAGACGGTTTTGTTAGTGAAAACAAATTTCACGCCCTCTTTCAAACTTTCCATAATGGGTTCCCCAATTTTTGGATTCAAAATAGGTTTAGCGGCTATTTGTGACAAAGCGATTAAAGAAAAAATAGAACATAAAAAAACGGAACACATCGACCAATGAACGCCAATCAAAGTAATAGAAAAACCCGCAACTGCCGGTCCTAAAACAGCTCCTATTTGCCAAACGGAACTGCTCCATGTAGCAGCATTTGGATATACTTTTTTAGGGACAATTAAGGATAAAAGGGAAAATATGGTTGGACCAAGAAAGGAGCGTACAATCCCACCCAGAAAAACTAGAAAATAAATACCATACAAAATTGCTTTTGTAGAATACTCACTTACAATCGGCGGCCATGTTAACATAAATAAACCAAAACTGATTGCCGAAAATCCTAAAATACACTTGAAAAGAAGTCCTTTTTTCTCATTTTGATCCACAATGTGTCCTGCAAATAAGGCCATGGCAACAGCAGGAATTATTTCCATTAATCCAATGATTCCTAATGAAAGCGGATTTTTGGTCAAACTATATACTTGCCATTCAATAACAATAAACTGCATGGACCAGGCAAAAACCATGGCAAAACGTAATAATAAAAATGTATTGAATTCTTTATAACGCAAGGCGGCGTAGGGATCGTGAGTTTTTTTCATTTTGTTAACCTAATTATTTAATATCTCTTAATCGTAATTGTAGACTGACATTTCCTTTCCATTCGTTTTCATCAATAGAATAAACCATTTCAAAGGGTTGTCCGTTCTTAGTAGTTTCTAATTTTTTGCCTAAGCCAAAGCCAATCGCAGCAATGCCTTCGGAATTATTTTGTTTTACAAACAGTTTCAAGTGTTCGTCTTCTTGCCCCATTGGTTTTCCGTAACCAGTGTCTTTTACATTTTTAGTCAGGAAAACGGGTGTCATATTTTGGGGTCCAAAAGGCTCAAATTGTTTTAGAATCCGAGTCAGTTTTGGAGTAATATCGGCAAAATCAATTTCGGCATCAACTGAAATTTCCGGAGTCAGCATATCCGGATGAATGGTTTTTTCGACTTCTTTTTCGAAAGCATCTTTGAAAAGTTGGTAGTTTTCTTCTTTTAAAGTCATTCCGGCAGCATACATGTGACCGCCAAATTGTTCTAAATGTTCAGCACAAGCTTCCAATGCATTATAAACATCAAATCCTTTTACGGAACGCGCCGAAGCTGCGTATTTATCGCCACTTTTGGTAAAAACTAAGGTCGGACGATAATAGGTTTCTATCAATCGGGAAGCTACAATTCCAATAACTCCTTTGTGCCAATCCTCTTGAAAAACTACGGAAGTAAAACGCTCTTTTTCCTTGTTGTTTTCAATTTGCGAAAGTGCTTCTTTGGTGATTTGTTTGTCTAATTCTTTTCGATCCGAATTGTATTTTTCGATTTCAGAGGCAAATTGTTGGGCTTGCTCAAAATCAAATTCGGTCAATAATTCCACCGCGTGATTGCCGTGTTTAATGCGTCCGGCAGCATTAATTCTTGGGGCGATGATAAAAACGACATCAGTAATATCTAAAGTTTGTTTTTTTACTTGGTGAATCAATGCTTTGATTCCAGGTCTCGGATCAGCGTTGATGACTTGCAATCCATAATACGCCAATACTCTGTTTTCTCCGGTCATCGGGACAATGTCCGCTGCAATTGCAGCCGCAACTAAATCCAAATAGGGGAATAAGTCTTCGATGGTTTCGTCACGGTTTTGGCCTAGTGCCTGAATCAATTTGAAACCAATGCCGCAACCGCATAATTCATCGTACGGATAGTTGCAATCATCTCGTTTTGGGTCGAGAACTGCAACGGCTTCTGGTAAATTTTTACCGGGTCTGTGGTGGTCACAAATGATAAAATCAATGTTTCGCTCTTTGGCGTAGGCCACATGATTTATGGATTTTATACCACAATCCAAAGCAATAATAAGCGAAAATCCATTGTCATCGGCAAAGTCAATTCCTTTAAAGGAAATTCCGTATCCTTCGTCATAACGATCCGGAATATAAGTGGCAACATTAGGGTAATAGGTTCTTAAATAGGAAGAAACCAGTGAAACGGCTGTAGTTCCATCGACATCATAATCTCCAAAAACAAGGATATTCTCCTGATTTTCAATTGCTTTTTCGATACGTTCCACCGCCTTTTCCATATCTTTCATCAAGTATGGGTCGTGTAAATCATCTAAACTGGGACGAAAAAATCGTTTGGCATCTTCGAAAGTTTCAATACCACGTTGCACTAATAATGTTGCCACAAAATCTTCCACATTCAAAGCTTGAGCGAGATGTTTCACGGTATCTTCGGAAGGTTTTGATTTAATGGTCCAACGCATATAGTTTGGTTTTTTATATTTAGAAAAGAGAGTTTTACAATTTTAGCAATGCTATTTTGAGATCAAAGCAATTCCATCAAATTGAATTCCGTTCCAACCCGTTTTCATAAAGTTGCGAATGTTTTGGTGATCCGTTGATTCCGGGTTTTTCAAAACGTCTTCATAATAATATGCTCCAAAACAAGATAATGTTTCTGCTTCGGTTAAGTTCTGTAATTGGGCAAAAGCAAATAATTTGCAAGAACCGGAATTTTCTCCTGCAACATTGATTTGAGAACCGTTCTGAAATGTGGTTGGAGTAAAAATATAGTTGTCTTCAATGGTGGCAATGGTATCAGTAAATGCGATTGCTTCTGGAGTTTGTTTTAGTTTTTCTAAGAAAGATGCTTGGCTCATATTTATATTATTCTTCTGATGAAAATTTTGATTTTTTAGGCTCTTTGGTAATTGTTTTTCCACTGACCACCACGACAATTTCGCCTCTTGGGGCTATTTTTTCAAAATGGGCTATGACTTCTTGGACCGTTCCGCGGATGTTCTCTTCATGCATTTTTGATAATTCCCGTGAAACCGATATTTGTCGGTCTTCACCAAAATAGGTAATGAACTCCGCTAAAGTTTTTACTAATTTATGCGGAGAAACATACAAAATCATCGTGCGCGTTTCTTCTGCCAAAGCTAAATATCGGGTTTGACGTCCTTTTTTGTCGGGCAAGAATCCTTCAAAAACAAACTTGTCATTGGGTAAACCGCTATTGACTAGTGCCGGAACGAAAGCGGTTGCCCCTGGCAAACATTCGACATCAATTCCGTTTTCGACACAAGCGCGGGTTAATAAAAAACCGGGATCCGAAATGGCAGGAGTTCCCGCATCCGAAATCAAGGCAATATTTTCTCCGGCTTTCAATCTAGAAATTAAATTTTCGATGGTTTTGTGTTCGTTGTGCATGTGATGGCTGTACATGTGCGTACCGATTTCGAAATGCTTCAACAATTTCCCACTGGTTCGCGTGTCTTCGGCGAGAATCAAATCGACTTCTTTAAGAATCCGAATCGCTCGAAAAGTCATGTCTTCGAGATTACCAATAGGCGTGGGAACGATATATAATTTTGACATAAATTAAAAAATTAAACACATCCCGAATTTTCGAGATAAGAAGTAAAACGGAATGAATTTTAAAACTTAAAATTCATTCCGTTTTTTATTTTGTTTTTGTTCAAAGGAACTATTGAAACGGAATTACAGGAATTTTTTCTCGATAATGTCCATAAAACGTTCCTCGTAATCTTGTTTTCCTTCCCAGTTATTGTAATCTGGTTTTACCATTTCCTGAATAAAATCTCTGGTTTCGTAGAACGTATCAAACGTGATTAATTGATTTAAAACACGGTTGTAATCCTCACTGCTGTTGCCAAAAAGGTGTTTTGTAAATGCAATGCGATCATTCAAGTCGATATTGATATTTTTTGCTAATTTTTCGTTTAAAGAAGCTGTTTTTGGTTCCACCGGTTCGGGTTTCACTTCTTCAATGGTGTCCAATTGTTTTTCTTCGAAATCAATGGCAATGGCAGTAGGAATGTTTTCAAGCGGATGCACTTTTACAAACTGTGCATCACTATAATTTCCGCCTAATAAATCTTCGAAAGAGATCTGTACTGCTTCCGGTTTTTTTGGCGTTTCAATTTCTGCTGCTTTTTCTTCTTCAACTTCCTCTTCTTTTGATAATTCGAAAGCAGGAAGGAATGGAGCAGTTTCCGGAGCGGTTATTTTTTCTTCAATTGCGGCTTCTTCCTCAGTAACTATTTCTTCTTCAATTACAGGTTCTTCTGCAACAACTATTTCTTCTTTTTCCTCTAAAGGCGTTTCGATAGTTTCCTCTAAAATTATTTCATCAGGAACAATAGTCGCAATTGGCTGAAATAATCCAGTTTTTTCTGCGGTTTTTTCCGTTGTAATTTCTTCAACAGCTGTTTTAGTTTCAGGTTGTACAGTTTCTTTTTGGTCAAAAACCTCTTCAATTTTTTTCTCTATTTCAGCAATTCCAATTGTTGGTTTTACGTCACTAAAATGCTCGTCTACAAATCGCAAGACAGAAAGTTTTTCATACAGTTTCTGCGTTTCCAGATATAATTGATTGATATCAGATTTATTTTTTAGTTGTAATATTCTGTGTGCAATGCTGATTAAATCGGCTTCCAATTTTTTTTTCATAACTTTGAAATTATAGTGTTTTAGGCGGGTCTTTTTCAATAAGTTTCTTCCTGAGTTTTATTTAGCATAAGGAAGAAGTAACCTTTAATAAAAATGTCATACTTTTGAAACGACGTAAAAGTATAAAATTTTTAAGTTGGTTTTATCCGTTACAAAGTAATAAAAACTATTCATTTTTTAAGTCAGAAAAATACAAAATGTTTCTCGAAAATACAGTAAATCATAAAGAACAATTTGGTTGGATTGAAGTCATTTGTGGCTCCATGTTTTCGGGTAAAACCGAGGAACTCATACGTCGTCTGAAAAGAGCGCAATTTGCCAAGCAAAAAGTAGAAATTTTCAAACCTGAAATTGATACACGCTATCATGATGATATGGTAGTTTCGCATGACGCTAACGAAATCCGTTCCACGCCCGTTCCTGCGGCCGCAAATATTGCTATTTTGGCGCAAGGTTGTGATGTGGTGGGAATTGACGAAGCGCAGTTTTTTGATGACGAAATTGTTAAAATTTGTAACGATTTGGCAAACCAAGGAATCCGTGTAATTGTTGCCGGATTGGATATGGATTTCAAGGGAAATCCTTTTGGTCCGATGCCCGCATTAATGGCTACTGCCGAATATGTAACCAAAGTTCACGCCGTATGCACCCGCACCGGAAATCTCGCTAATTATAGTTTTCGAAAAACCGACAATGACAAACTCGTCATGTTAGGCGAAACCGAAGAATACGAACCGTTGAGCCGTGCTGCGTATTATCATGCGATGCGGAAAGATCAGGAGAAGTAAAATAAAGAAAATTTGATTTTTTATAAATAGAAAACCCTTTCAGAGTTCGAAACTCTGAAAGGGTTTTTTAATTATTTCACTAAAATTTTTATAGAATGGTTACAGTTCAATCTGAATTTTTACTTTTCATTTTATTTTTCTAAATAGTATTGTTTCATTAAATGATTATTCAATATTGAATTTTCTAATCCTTTAAACAACGTACTGAAAGACCTTGATTTAAATTTGCTGCATTAGTTCCTGAATAGCCAACATCTGAATTCAAAACTCTATAAGTTTTACCATAATAATCACTACTTTCTGAAGTGGACCACCAGAATCCTTCATAATTAATTTGGGAGAAATCAACCGCATTGGGATTTGAAATCCTTAATCCACCTGGGATTCCAGTGAAACCAGAGCTATTTGTTGCTCCATCATTAGTTGGCAGCCAATGAGCAGTTCCAATCTCTTTCATCTTAAATCCTGCGGAAACCCATCCACCCAAACAATTTTCAAGTGTAACCCATTCATTATTTGAAGGAATATGCCAACCTGCTGGAGCTAATCCGCGAGAATCATTTACCGCATACCAATTATATAATTTACCATACACGGTACCATTTGCAGTCTGATTTGCATAATAACACCATGCTCCAGTGGTTAGATTATTCCATTGAGTTGCATCTTGTACTTGTGGTATAACATCACCATTACGATATTTACTTACATTAAGATTTTTTTTCATCCATAATTGACTACATATTAGTGTAGTAGGATAGATATTTCCATCTATATCAGTTACGGTTGTAACTACATTGTTTGATGTTGTAGTCAAAGAAATTTGATTCCCATAAGCAGTTCCGATACTATTAGTTGCATATGCTCTAATATAATATGTCGTATTAGCTGTTAAATTAGTAATGGATGAATTAAAAACACCAACACCACTACCATCAATAGTTTTTGAATTTGTGACAATCGGATTTTGGTTTATACTCCATGCGATACCACGATTTACGATTGTTGATCCTCCATCTGAAGTTATATTGCCACCACTAATTGCAGTTGAAGCTGTAATATTGCTAATAGAAGAAGTTGTAAGTGTGGGTAATGTTGAAATTGCGGAAGTTATATATGTAATTTCATTTCCATAGGCTGTACCAACACTATTGGTTGCATAAGCTCTAAAGTAGTAAGTAGTATTTGATAACAAACCGGTAATGGCTGAATTGAAGTTTCCTATTCCTATCCCATCAATAGTTTTTGAATTCACAATTGTTGGATTTTGACTAGTATTCCATACAATTCCTCGGGAAGTAATGCTTTTGCCACCATCTGAAGAAATGTTACCGCCAGATGAAGCTGTAGTAGTTCCGGATTTTGTAACAGTCAATGTAGAAATTATAGGTAAAGTTGGGGTGTTTTCTGTAGAAGGACCATTTTCAGAACTACAACTAAAAGCAATAATTATAGTTAATAGTATTCCTCCTAATAAATAAATTTTCTTTTTCATCTTTTAAGTTTATTTTAATGTTAGTCTGTTTTGCCATTAATTTCAAAGGCAATTCAAATGTGTTAATGACACAGTGCGTTTAATTGTTTGACTTTTAATTATTTACATTTCTAATCTAAAAATAAGTTTTTTTAAAGCCATACACAATACCCACTTTTAGTGATATTTAACATCTTGTAAATCAGTAAATTTGCTCCATAAAAAAAGGGAAAACTTGCTTCAAAACAAATTTCCCCTTTTTAGTATTTTAATTTCCAGTTTACATCTTTTTCCTCATTCTCGCTACCGGAATATCGAGTTGTTCCCTGTATTTTGCAATCGTTCTTCTTGCAATTGGATAGCCTTTTTCTTTAAGGATTTCGGCTAATTGATCGTCTGGAAGTGGTTTTTTCTTGTCTTCTTCCTCAATCGTATTCTGAAGAATTTTTTTGATTTCAAGCGTAGAAACATCTTCGCCTTGATCGTTTTTCATCGATTCCGAAAAGAATTCTTTTATCAGTTTAGTACCATAGGGTGTTTCCACATATTTGCTGTTGGCCACACGCGAAACGGTCGAAATATCAAGACCTACCATGTCGGCAATGTCTTTTAGAATCATCGGTTTCAACTTAGTTTCATCACCATCGAGGAAATATTCTTCCTGATAATGCATAATCGCATTCATGGTTACAAAAAGCGTTTCCTGGCGTTGGCGTATTGCATCGATAAACCATTTAGCCGAATCCAATTTTTGCTTGATAAACTGTACCGCGTCTTTTTGCTGTGCTGATTTATCTCGGGAATCCTTATAGGTTTGCATCATTTCCTGATAATCTTTGGAAACATGCAGGGAAGGAGCATTTCGTCCGTTTAAGGTCAGTTCCAGTTCGCCGTCCACAATTCTGATGGCAAAATCAGGAACTACATTTTCAGTAACTTTATTATTTCCGGTAAAGGAACCACCTGGTTTTGGATTCAATTTTTCTATTTCGTGAATGGCTTTTTTAAGCTGCTCATTCGAAACATTGTATTTTTGAATTAATTTATCGTAATGTTTTTTGGTAAACGCATCAAACTGATTTTCGATAATATCAGTTGCTAATGCTACGTATTCCGTTGGTGTTTTATGTTTCAATTGCAACAACAAACATTCCTGTAAATCTCGTGCGCCAACGCCTGAAGGTTCCAATTCATGAATAACCTGCAGCATTTTCTCCACCATTTTCTCATCAGTATAAATTCCTTGGGTAAACGCCATGTCGTCAACGATATCAGGAACGCTACGACGGATGTAACCCATATCATCAATACTTCCTACCAGAAATTCGGCAATTTCACGCTCTTCATCATTCAAAATGAACGTATTCAACTGATTGATTAAATCCTGATGAAAACTTACAGGAGCCGCAAAAGGCGTTTCGCGATCATCGTCATCGTCACTGTAATTGTTGGCCTGTGTTTTATAATCGGGTGTTTCGTCGTTGCTTAAATATTCGTCTATATTAATATCTTCGGCATCAATTCGCTCCGATTCGGCGTCATCATAATCATCATAATCTTCGTTGTCGAACTCGTCTTTCTCGTAATCCTCTTCCTCTTTTCCAGTTTCCAGTGCTGGATTTTCGTTCATTTCTTCCAATAAACGTTGTTCGAAAGCTTGCGTTGGCAATTGAATTAACTTCATCAACTGGATTTGTTGAGGAGATAATTTCTGGGATAATTTTAAATTTAAGAATTGCTTTAGCATTTTTATTGTTTAAAAGTTTAAGGTTTATGGTTTACCGTTGCAGAACTATCGACAACTTTAAACTTTAAACCTGAAACAAATTTTTAAAATTCTGCATTCATTGGCGTTCTAGGAAAAGGAATTACGTCACGAATGTTCGTCATTCCTGTTACAAACAATACCAAACGTTCGAATCCAAGTCCAAAACCAGAGTGAACCGCAGATCCAAATCTTCGAGTATCAAGATACCACCACAATTCTTCCTCATCAATTCCTAAGGCTTTCATTTTTTCAACCAAAACATCAAAACGCTCTTCTCTTTGTGAGCCACCCACAATTTCTCCAATTCCAGGGAAAAGGATATCCATCGCGCGAACTGTTTTTCCGTCTTCGTTCAAACGCATGTAAAATGCTTTGATATTTGCCGGGTAATCGAACAAGATTACCGGACATTTAAAGTGTTTCTCCACCAAATAACGTTCGTGTTCCGATTGTAAATCAGCACCCCATTCGTTAATGATATAGTTGAATTTTTTCTTTTTATTTGGCGTACAATCTCTTAAAATATCAATTGCTTCCGTGTACGAAACACGTTTGAAATTGTTTTCCAAAACAAAGTTCAATTTTTCCAAAAGCGGCATTTCGCTTCTCTCTGCAACTGGTTTAGATTTTTCCTCATCCAATAATCTTCCTTCCAGGAATTTCAAATCCTCCGGACATTTGTCCATTGTGTATTTGATTACATATTGAATAAAATCTTCGGCTAGATCCATGTTATCATTCAAATCATTGAAAGCCACTTCTGGCTCAATCATCCAAAATTCCGCAAGGTGACGCGAAGTATTCGAGTTTTCGGCTCTAAAGGTTGGTCCAAAAGTATAAATCTGACCCAAAGCCATTGCAAAAGTCTCTCCTTCCAGTTGTCCCGAAACCGTAAGGTTCGTTTCTTTCCCGAAGAAATCTTCTTTATAATTCACTTTTCCGTCTTCGGTTCTTGGCGTTCCGTCAAATGGCAAAGCGGTAACTTTGAACATTTCACCGGCACCTTCCGCATCCGATCCCGTGATGATTGGCGTATTCACATACACAAAACCTTTCTCTTGAAAATAACTGTGAACCGCATACGACAATACCGAACGTACGCGCATAATTGCTCCAAACATATTAGTACGCACTCTTAAATGCGCATTTTCACGCAAGAAATCCAAGCTTGGTTTATTTTTAGGTTGTATTGGGAACTTCTCAGCATCCGAATCTCCAAGGATTTCCAGTTTTATCACCTGAATTTCAAATTGTTGTCCAGCGCCTTTGCTTTCTACCAAAGTTCCGGTTACAGAAATCGCTGCGCCAGTAGTAATTCTCTTTAAAGTCTCATCTGGAGTATTCTCAAAATCGACAACACATTGTATATTATTGATTGTTGAACCATCGTTCAACGCGATAAATTGATTGTTTCTAAAAGTTCTCACCCATCCTTTTGCATTAACTTCATGAAGCGTCGTGGTACTGTTTAGTAAGTCTTTAACTTTTGTATGTCTCATTTTAATTATATAATTGATATTAAAAATTGTCTTGTAACCGAAGTGCAAATATAAAGGATTTGTTTTGAAAGTCATTGCGGGAAATAGGGTAATCAGGAGCTATTTCCCGCTATCCGCTATATCTTTTACTTTTTAAAGAAAAAAGTAAAAGGATACCGCTGCTATCGGGGCTAAACGAATGGAGAGATTTGGAGTTTTAGGAAATATTTTTTCGGAATATCCTGCACCATTTTTTTAACCTTGTAAGTTTGACATAAGTAAATCTTAATACCTACAAGGTTAAAAAAATGGTGCAGGATAAAAGTGCGAATTGATTAAATAGATTATAAGTTACCACAATTTCCTAGCCCTGATTGAAACGGCATCCTTTTCTTGTCTCTTTTTTTGAGACAAGAAAAGATAGAGTGTAAAGCGGGAAATAGCTCCAAATAAAAAAACTAATTCACTAACTCGACCTCTACAAGGTCTTCTTTTTTTGCTTTTTTCTTTTCAAAAGTCAATACCAGTGCCGGTAAAACCAATAAGTTAGCAAACATGGCAAACAACAGCGTACAAGAAATCAAACCGCCAAGCGCAATGGTACCGCTAAAGCTGGAAAGTGTAAAAGTCGCAAATCCAAGAATCAAAACCACCGAAGTATAGAACGTACTAATTCCTGTTTCTCTCAATGCACTGAATACTGATTTTTTTACTTTTCCATTGTTTTGCAGTAAATCGTGACGGTATTTTGCCATAAACTGAATCGCATTATCCACCGAAATCCCAAAAGCAATACTGAAAACCAATATCGTAGATGGCTTCAATGGAATGCCAAAATAACCCATCAATCCGGAGGTGATGCAAAGCGGTAAAACATTAGTGATTACGGACGCCATTACCATTTTACCCGATCTGAATAAATAGGCCATTAGTAATGCTATCAAGAAAATAGCGAAAATCAAGGATTCAATCAGGTTGTCAATTAAGTAAGAAGTTCCTTTTTGGAAAACCAAAGCTTTTCCGGTAAGTGTCACTTCGTAACGGTCTTTTGGGAAAACTTTATCTATTTTTTGTTGCAACTGATGTTCCACTCTTGCCATTTCTACGGTTCCAATATCTTTCATGAAAGTGGTGATTCTGGCATATTGCCCAGTAGAATCAACATAGCTTTTCATTAAGTTTTCTTTCGTGTTTTTAGTGGCATTTTTGGCATATGAAAGGATGAATGCCTGTTCTTGCGAAGTAGGTAACTCGTAATATTCCGGATTGCCGTTGTAATAGGCTTGCTTGGAATATTTAACCAAATTTACAATAGAAATAGGTTTTGATAATTCTGGAATGGTAGCAATAGTCTCTTGCAACTCGTCCATTTTTTTCATCGTGGACAATTTCATAACCCCTTTTTTGCGTTTGGTGTTAATCATGATTTCCAATGGCATAACGCCGTTGAATTCCTTTTCGAAGAAAACAATGTCTTTAAAGAAAGAAGCGCTTTTTGGCATTTCACCAATCAAACTTCCCGAAACTTTCATTTGTGAAACCCCAATTACGCTAAGTAAAAGTAGCAAAGCGTAGATGATATAAATCGTTTTTCGTTTGTATTTTACAATGTTTTCTACCCAATCCAACAAGGTTGAAATGTAGGTTTTGCTCAAGTGATACAGGTGTTTTTCCTTTGGTAAAGGCATAAAACTGTAAAAAATTGGCACAACAACCAGCGTCAACAGATATACGGAGATAACGTTGATGGAAGTCACTAATCCAAATTCAAAAAGTAAGTCGTTGCCCGTAATCATAAATGTAGCAAAACCGGCAGCTGTTGTTAAATTCGTCATCAGCGTAGCAACACCAATTTTGGAAATTACACGTTGTAAAGCTTTGGCTTGATTCTGGTGAATTTTTATTTCCTGCTGGTATTTATTAATCAGGAAAATACAGTTTGTAATCCCAATAACAATAATAAGTGGCGGAATAATAGCCGTTAAAATCGTGATTTTGTAATGGAATAATCCCAGTGTTCCAAAAGACCACATGACTCCAAAAAGCAAAATGCAAATCGAAATAAAAGTCGCTCGAAACGAACGGAAGAATAAAAAGAATATTAATGATGTAATGAACAAAGCCGCACCAATGAAAAGACCAATTTCACCTTTCATGTTCTCGGCATTTATCGTTCGGATGTATGGCATTCCAGAAACGCGAAGGTCAATTCCAGTTGTTTTTTCGAATTTCTCGATTTTTGGAACCAGATTCTCAATGATAAATGTCTTTCTTTCGGCTGTATTGACAATTTTCTTGTTTAAATAAACCGCTGAACGAATACTTCCCGATTGTTTGTTGAACAATAATCCTTCGTAAAAAGGGAGATTATTAAAGAGTTCGTTTTTTATTTTCTGTAAATATTCTGGGTTTACAGTTTGAGTTTGGTCGATTAGTGGGACCAATTCAAATTTTTCGGCAGCTTCGTTTTTTTGTAACTTTTTTAAATCATTCAAAGAAACAACCAGTTCTACTTCTTTGGAATTTTTTAAGCCAGTCATTAATTCATTCCAGGCAGCAAAAGCTTTTGGAGTGAAAAAAGTGTTGTCTTTGAAGCCTATAACAATCAAATTGCCTTCTTCACCAAACTTGTTTAGGAAGTCTTCGTATTGTTGATTTACAATGTGTTTTTTAGGAAGTAAATTGGCTTCGGTATACGTCATACCAAGGTTTTTCCATTGTAATGCCAGAAAAACGGTTAAGGCAAGAATAACTCCTAGTATTACGATTCTATTTTTAAGTACAATTCGGGCGATTAATTCCCAAAATCCTACTGTTATTTTCTTTTTCATAGCTGATTTAAAAATGCATGCAAATGTAATCAAAACCGTTATAAATCATAAAGTTTAAAGCAAACTTTTTCTATTGTTACAGGGATAATCCTTTGTTTTTTATTTTACATTAATATAATTTATGAGATATAAATTATATATTTGGTTTTCTCATCTTTGCATTTTTAAAAGAGGAGTAAGTTCACATAAAAATAAATATGAAAAACTACAAAAATGCATTATTTTATTTCGGTGTAACCGGTGGTTTCACTGCTTTAATGTATTGGATTATTAAAAAAGGAAAACATTTAGAAGGAAGTAAAAAAATCACCATTGCTACAAGTGAGAATGGTTCTTGGAATGATTTTATAGCTTCTATGCAACATAGTTTCCAAGATCCTTTAGCGATACTTTTAGCCCAAATTATAACAATTATACTTGTAGCCCGTTTTTTTGGCTGGGTTTTTAAAAAAATTGGTCAGCCCTCAGTAATAGGGGAGATTATTGCGGGTATTGTTCTTGGTCCATCTTTATTAGGGATGTATTTTCCTGAATTTTCAGCCGCTTTATTTCCAGTGGAATCGTTAGGAAATCTAAAGTTTTTAAGCCAAATAGGATTGATACTTTTTATGTTTGTCATAGGCATGGAACTCGATTTGAAAGTATTAAAAAATAAAGCCAATGAAGCAGTTGTAATTAGTCATGCCAGTATAGTTATTCCTTTTGCACTTGGTATTGGTTTAGCTTATTTCGTTTACAATAGATTTGCTCCCGAAGGCGTAAAATTTCTTTCCTTTAGTTTGTTCATGGGAATTGCGATGAGTATAACTGCTTTTCCGGTTTTGGCAAGGATCGTTCAGGAAAGAGGAATTCATAAAACTAGGTTGGGTGCGATTGTTATTACATGCGCCGCTGCTGATGATATTACTGCTTGGTGTATTCTGGCGGTGGTAATTGCGATTGTAAAAGCGGGTACATTTGTAAGTTCGCTATACATCATTTCACTGGCTATAATTTATGTTCTATTGATGATTTTTATTGTAAAGCCTTTTTTGAAAAGAATCGGGGATTTATATGGAACGAAGGACAGTATAGTAAAACCGGTTGTAGCCATCTTTTTTTTGGTGCTTATACTTTCTTCGTATGCTACTGAAGTTATTGGTATTCATGCACTTTTTGGGGCTTTTATGGCAGGAGCTATTATGCCTGATGTTCCAAAATTCAGATCTATATTTATTGAAAAAGTCGAGGACGTAGCTTTGATACTTTTATTGCCTTTGTTTTTTGTCTTCACTGGTTTAAAAACTGAGATTGGACTTCTTAATGATCCTTATTTATGGAAAGTAACTGGATTTATCATTCTGGTTGCGGTGGTCGGGAAGTTTTTAGGGAGTGCTTTGGCTGCTAAATTTGTAGGTCAGAGTTGGCGAGACAGTTTAACTATTGGTGCCTTGATGAATACTAGAGGATTGATGGAATTAATCGTGCTGAACATTGGATTAGAGCTTAAAGTGTTGACTCCTGAAGTGTTTACAATGATGGTAATTATGGCGTTGGTCACTACTTTTATGACGGGACCGGCTTTGGATTTAATCAATTATATTTTTAAAACTAGAGATGGTGTTGACTCTGAAGAAGAAACAAACCACAATAAATTCCGAATATTAATTTCGTTTGGAAATAACGAAAAAGGAAAATCGCTTTTACGATTGGCCAACAGTTTAGTAAAGAAAACAAAAGAAACGTCCACTATTACAGTAATGCATTTGTCTTTGAGTGATGAAATGCATCAATTCAATATGGATGATAAAGAGAAAAATAGTTTTATTCCAATTGTTGAAGAATCTAAAATACTAAAACAGGAAATCACCACTATTTTTAAAGCGACGATTGACATTGAAACGGATATTGCTGATATTGCGAATCAAGGCGATTACGATTTATTACTTATAGGTTTAGGAAAATCAATTTTTGAAGGTACAATCCTCGGAAAAGTGATTGGTTTTACCACAAGAATAATTAATCCGGACCGATTGATTGACAAGTTTACCGGAAAAGAGGGATTGTTTGAGAATTCTCCTTTTGACGAAAGGACCAGACAAATTATTTCTAAAACCAAGATGCCTATTGGGATTTTGATTGATAAAGATTTGCAAAATGTTGACGAAGTTTTTCTTCCAATTTTTAGTTCCGAAGATTCATTTTTGTTGGATTACGCCCAAAAATTAATTTACAATAACAATTCTAAAATAGTGATTTTGGATGTAAATGGCCATATCGATTCCAATTTTGTAATCAAAAGCACCATAAATTCTTTGGAACTAAAATATCCTAAAAACATCACTTTGATGCGAGACAAGATTCTTGAAGAGGATTTTTTATCTAAGGAAGACTTAATGGTAATTAGTCACGAAAATTGGAAAACGCTTGTCGATTCAAGAAGTGTGTGGCTGAGAGGAGTTCCGTCGGTGTTGATATTAAAACATTAAAAATGAACTGGATTTTATTGATTATTGGAGGTCTTTTTGAAGTGGGTTTTGCTACTTGTTTAGGCAAAGCCAAAGAAAGTTCAGGCGTTACCGCTACACTATGGTTGGGTGGATTTTTAGTTTGTTTGACCATTAGTATGATGTTACTTTATAAAGCCACGCAAACATTGCCTATAGGAACTGCTTATGCGGTTTGGACAGGAATAGGAGCAGTGGGAACTGTTTTGGTAGGGATTTTTATTTTTAAAGAACCGGCTGATTTCTGGAGGGTTTTCTTTATCACTACTTTAATAGCTTCGATTATTGGACTAAAATTCGTGTCGAGCCATTAGATATAAAAAATGATTTTACATTCTAAAGTATTTTAAACATAAAATATGAATAAAATTCAAGAAAATAATGGTGTGATTTATATGTTTCTGGCAATTATTATGATACTGATAATTGCGCTTTGCTACCTTATTTATCGATTAATCCAATCAGGAAAAGCAAAAGAAAGTGTGGAAGAGAAATTTCATTTGCTGGAAATGAAAGTGAATACTTTACAGTTGGAAACATTAGAATCTAAACTTAATCCACATCTTTTTAAAAACATTCTCAATTCAATTCAGTCACACGCCTATCAAACGTACTTTGCGTTGGATAAATTGGCGAATGTGCTGGATTACATTTTATATGAAAGCCAAAAAAAGTTTGTTTCACCAAAAGAAGAAATCGAGTTTGCACTGAATCTGATAGAAATCAATAAAATTAAAGTCAGTCCGCTTTTTGAATTGAAAGTGAAAACCAAAATCAATGAAGGCGAGATGCTTTATGAACAACGGCTGTTAGCACCTTTAATTTCGATTGATTTAATTGAAAATGCGTTCAAACATGCTGATTTGCAAAGTGCTGATGCGTTTATTTCGGTATTATTTGAATTCAAAGACAATTGTTTCTATTTGACGGTTTCGAATAAAATTTCAGATAAAAAGACATTGAAAAAAGAACGAAGCGGTATTGGAGCGACTACATTGGAACAACGATTGAAAATTATATACAAAAATCAGTTCAAACTGGATAAATTTGTCGAAAATGACATTTATATTGCGCACTTAAAAATCAATCTTCTTGAATACAAAACTCAAATGCTTGCTGCTGGACGATGAATTACCGGGATTGACGTACCTGAAAATGCTTTGCGAGCAAATTCCGGAATTAGAAATCGTAAAAGCATTCGATAATCCTGAAAAATTACTGGCAGAAATTCCAAAACTCGATTTTGATTTGTGTATTTCAGATATCGAAATGCCAGGAATTGATGGTTTGACTCTTGCGAGTTTACTACAGAATAAATTAGTCATTTTTACCACTGCCTACAAAAACTACGCTGCCGAAGCATTTGATATTGATGCAGTTGATTACATCACAAAACCGGTTACAAAAGAGCGTTTGCAAAAAGCAGTTGCAAAGGCTTTGGAACGATTCAATAAACCCGCAGTTACTAAAAAATTCATTCATTTAAATACTGATAAAGGGAAAGCATTGTTATATTTTCATCAGATTCAATACATCAAAACTGCTGTGAGTGACAGTAGAGACAAGGAAGTATTTCTTGTTGACGGCAGTTCCCTGATTTTAAAAAACATTAATTTTGATTTGCTTTTGAGTCAGCTTCCTGAGACTGATTTTTGTAGAGTGAATAAAAAGGAAATTATTGCGATGACGGCGGTGAAATTTTTCAATCACAATGAAATTACGCTGAACCATCAAGAACAAAACGGAAAATTCACCACATTAATTTTGAGCGAAACCTATCGTTCTGATTTTTTAATAAAAGTCAAAATCTAACTTATTACAAAGTTTTCCATTCTTGTTACATTTGGCGGAAATTACCTTGTGTTTCCCTTTATTTCTCAAAAATCACTTCCCATATTTGCATCGTAAATGATTGATAATTTAAAAAGGTTGTATGAGAAGTTTTAAAAATTCGTTTTTTTATCTGATAATTATAGGGGGATCTTCTGCTTTGATGTATTGGATTGTGCTAAAAGGAAAAACGCTGGAAATAGGACGAAATATTGTTACTCACCAAATAGAAAACGGACATTGGAATGATTTTTTAACGTCGATGAACCACAATTTACAACATCCTTTAGCCATTCTTCTGGCACAAATCGTCACTATTATTTTGGTAGCTCGATTTTTTGGATGGGTTTGCAGAAGAATTGGGCAGCCAACAGTAATCGGGGAGATGATTGCAGGGATTGTTCTAGGTCCCTCTTTAATCGGGATGTATTTTCCCGAATTTTCGGCAATGTTATTTCCAAAAGACTCGTTAGGCAACTTGCAGTTTCTGAGCCAAATTGGATTAATCCTTTTCATGTTTGTTATTGGGATGGAATTGGATTTAAAAGTGCTTAAAAATAAAGCGCATGATGCTGTCGTTATCAGTCATGCCAGTATTATTATTCCGTTTACTTTAGGATTGGGACTTGCTTATTTTATATACCATTCTTTTGCTCCTCCAGGTGTTGAATTCCTTTCTTTTGGATTGTTCTTAGGAATTGCCATGAGCATTACCGCATTTCCAGTTTTGGCAGGTATTGTTCGGGAACGCGGAATTCATAAAACTAAATTAGGGGCAATTGTAATTACTTGTGCTGCTGCCGATGATATTACGGCATGGTGTATTTTGGCAGCAGTAATCGCCATTGTAAAAGCAGGTTCTTTTATGAGTTGTTTGTATGTTATTGGACTGGCGATATTCTATGTTATTGTAATGCTAAAAGTGGTTCGGCCTTTCCTAAAAAGAGTGGGTGATTTGAATTCCACCAGAGAAAGTCTGAATAAACCAGTTGTGGCTATTTTCTTTTTGACCTTATTATTGTCTTCTTATGCGTCTGAGTTGATAGGGATTCACGCTTTGTTTGGAGCATTTTTGGCTGGGGCAATCATGCCGGAAAACAATAAATTCCGCACTATTTTTATCGAAAAAGTAGAAGACGTTTCCGTTGTAATCTTACTTCCTCTGTTCTTTGTTTTTACGGGTTTACGAACCCAAATAGGATTAATCGACGACCCTTATTTATGGAAAATTACAGGCTTGATTATTTTGGTTGCAGTAGTTGGTAAATTTTTCGGGAGTGCCCTTGCGGCAAAGTTCGTAGGTCATAGCTGGAAAGACAGTCTGTCAATTGGTACCTTGATGAATACTAGAGGTTTGATGGAATTGGTGGTGCTGAATATTGGGTATGATTTAGGCGTTTTGTCCACTCAAATTTTTACCATGATGGTTATTATGGCACTGGCTACCACCTTCATGACTGGTCCGGCTTTGGATTTAATTAATTATATTTTTAAAACCAAAAACAGCATCGTGCCAGAAGAAATTAGCAATAAAAGTAAATACAAAATCCTGATTTCTTTTGCCACACCCGAAAAAGGAAAAATATTATTGAAAGTGGCCAATAGTTTGGTTAAAAAACAAAGTGGGAATACGGTTGTTACCGCAATGCATTTATCATTAAGTTCAGAGTTGCATTCCTTTGATGTGAAAGATTATGAACGAGAAATGTTTTTACCGGTTATTTCAGAATCAGAAAATTTGAATCAAAAAATAATTACCCTTTTCAAAGCATCAAATGATATTGATTCGGATATAACGGATACCGCTAATCATGGTGATTATGACTTGTTATTAGTAGGTTTAGGACAATCTATTTTTGAAGGAACACTGCTAGGGAAAGTGCTTGGTTTTACAACAAGAATCATCAATCCGGATCGTTTGATTGATAAATTTACAGGGAAAGAAGGTTTGTTTGAAAACTCTCCTTTTGATGAAAGAACAAGACAAATTATCGCTAAAAGCAAAATGTCAGTTGGAATTCTTGTGGATAAAGAATTAGATGAAATCAATCAAGTTTTTATGCCTATCTTTAGTGATGAAGATGCCTTTTTGATTGAATTTGCCCAAAAATTGATTCACAATAATGGTTCTCAAATTACGGTTTTGGATGCGGTTGGGCAAATTAGAAACAATCGTAAAATCCAAGAAGGGATTCGTTCCATAGAACAAATAGCACCTAATCACATTATGATGATGCAGGAAAGAACGATTAAAAAAGAGTTTTTAGAGCAGCAGGATTTGATGATCATTAGTTTAGAAAGTTGGAAAAAACTGCTGGATTCTCATAGTATTTGGCTCAATAATACACCATCGGTTTTGATTATTAAACCATAAAAATAATTGAATTAAAAGTAAAGTCCTGCATTTTTATAGAGACATGCAGGACTTTATT
This sequence comes from Flavobacterium arabinosi, assembly GCF_048158725.1. Taxonomy (NCBI): domain Bacteria; kingdom Pseudomonadati; phylum Bacteroidota; class Flavobacteriia; order Flavobacteriales; family Flavobacteriaceae; genus Flavobacterium; species Flavobacterium arabinosi. Next base: position 174,336 of record NZ_JBLNKX010000001.1, on the reverse strand, counting down.
TTTAGTTTAAAGCGCTAAATTGAGTGCATAACTTATGCAGCAATATTATCTTCAAATTTAGGAAGTTGATTGGGCCCGTAACGGTAAACCAACTTAATTCCAAATCTTTAAAATTTGATTGAATTCTATTCCTGATTGAAAAAAAACCTTTGTTTAAAGGTCTTTCAGATTCATTTTGAAATCTATTTTTCTAAAGTCAAAAATCATTCTGTTGCGACAAAAATAAAACAGATATGTCTTTTTTAGGACGACATTTTTTGAGATTTATTCTTCTTAATATTAGAATTTTAAGAGTTTGTAAAAACAGCTACACAACGAGTAAATATGCATATGAACGACTTTATTATGTTATGCAAATTTGTTTTTTTTATTTTGTTTTTTAATGTAAGTTTTTTCTTTTAGAAAAACATGATTTCAAAAATGAATTTATTAAAAATAATGCAAATACTTTTATGAAAATATTTTTACCTAAGTCTACTTTTTTTATAATTATATTTTTGTTGTTTGCTTTTTATGGAAATGTAATTGCCCAAACATATACAATTACAGGAAATGTAAATGCTAGTACTTTAAGCTGCAATACATTTACAGGGTTTAATATAATAAACATTGGTAATGGGGCTACTACTTCTAATTTAATAATGGATGGGGATTTAGACTTGACAACTTGTTCTTTAGAACCAATTCAAATAATCGTAAACAATGCTACAATCGATTTTTCAACAGCGAATAAACGGGTGTACCTTCCAGAAGGTTCTTCAATAGTATTTATTAATGGCGGAACTTTAAACCCTGCTGGGGGGACTAGTGGAGGTTGTACCGGAAATGATAGGGTATATATAGGTGGTGTACTAATGGCAACTTGTCAAGGAGGATCGGGTCTTTTGGGTTTTGATGACTTAATTACTTTAGGTGGAACTGGGAGTGCAACATCAAATTCTCCAGTTTGTGTTGGAAACGCTATTAATCTTAGTGCAACTCCATCACCAAACGGAGGGCCATACACCTATTCATGGTCTGGCCCCAATGGGTTTTCAAGTACTAGCCGGAATCCTACGATTACTAATTCTGTAACTGCAGCTGCGGGTATATATACAGTAATAATGACTTCAACAACTCTAAGTTCTAATAAATCCATTGTAGCTAAAGCCACAATTGTCGTTAATTCTGGCTCGACTACAGCAGCTCCAACAGTGACTCTTACACAGCCAACTTGTTCTGTTTCAACAGGAAATATAACAATAACAGCACCTACAGGTTCTGGAATGAAATACAGTATTGATGGCTTAACATACATAAATACAAATGGTGTCTTTGCTACATTGGTTTCGGGAACATATAATGTAACAGCCAGGAATTCATCTGGATGTATTTCTTCAGGAACTAGTGTAACTATAAACGTACAACCAGCAACACCAGTGCAGCCAATTTTAAGTATTGAAACACAGCCAACCTGCACCATCTCAACGGGAAGTTTTACAATAACTAATTATAATGCATCTTATACCTATGTTGTAAGTCCGTTAGCAGGAGTGACAATTTCTGGAAATACAGTAACTGCGCCAACTGGAAGTTATAGCTTAACGGCTACCTTAGGAACTTGTACCTCTATTGCATCATCTAGCAAAGTAATTAATGCACAACCTGTAACGCCAACTGCAGGGTTAACAAGCAATGATGCTGATAATACATTTTGTTTAGGGACATCGGTAACATTTACTGCTTCAGGCGGAACGAATTATAATTTTAGAGTAGCTGGAACAAGTGTTCAAAGTGGTGCAGCAGTTACATTTAACACAACTACATTAACTAATGGACAAGTAGTTGATGTGATAGTTACGAATGCATCAGGATGTACTGCAACAAGTTCAGGAATTACTAATACAGTAAACTCTTTGCCTACAGCTCCAACATTTACACCGGGAGATATTACACAGCCTAATTGTTCTACAGTAACTGGAAGTGTTGTTCTGAGCGGTTTGCCGGCAACAGGCGTTTGGAATTTATATCAAGATGGTAGTGTAACACCATTAATAACTGCAGGAGCAGGAATTAGTACAACTATTACTGGTCTTTCTACAGGAACTTACACTTATACGGTTTCAAATGGTACTTGTATGTCGGTTGTTTCTGCCAATGTAGTGATAGATCCAGTAATTACTGCAACTTGGAACGTTATTTCAGGTGTTGGATCTTGGACTAATGGACCTCCAACAAGTGCAAAATCCCTTATTTTTAATGGATTATACTCTTCAGTTTCTGACGTTGATGGTTGTTCTTGCCAAGTGAATTCAGGTAATTCGGTAACTATTTTATCAGGAGGAACTCTAAAAATAACTAACGGGGTTACTGTTTTAGGCACAGGGATATTAACATTCGAAAATACTGCCAGTTTGGTACAAATTAATGATAATGCAATAAATTCAGGAAACATAACTTATAGGAGAAGCAATTCCACAACTAGGGAGACAGATTACACCTATTGGTCTTCGCCAGTGGCAGGGCAAACATTGAAAAAGGTTTCTCCCAACACCCCATCGAATTTGTTTTATTCGTTTAATGCAGCTGTAAATAATTGGAACCAAGAGAATTCAGCTAATGTTATGACAATAGGTCTTGGCTACATCATTAGAGGACCGCATTATACATCAATACCACCTCCAGGGTTCTATGAAGCTCTTTTTCAAGGGGTACCAAACAATGGAAATATTTCTATTCCAATTCCATTTGCAGGAAAAGCAACTTCGAATCTTATAGGTAATCCTTATCCATCCGCTTTAAATGCAGATTTGTTTTTAACAACAAATAGTGCAGTATTGGACGGAACCCTTTATTTTTGGACACACAAAACAGAAATTGGCATTGGAGTTAGCAATCCAGGTACTGGAGTTTATGCCTACTCATCAGATGATTATGCGACTTATAATCTAACGGGAGGAACTGCAACAAGAACTGGTAACTTTGTAGGGCTTGTTGAGCAAATATCCAATAAACCTTCAGGTAAAATTGCTTCGGGACAAGGATTTTTTGCAACTGGTATAGCTGCTGGTAATGCGGTATTCAATAACAATATGCGTATTTCTGGCGGGGCTTCTGGTGTCAATAACTCTCAGTTTTTCAAGGTAACTAAAAATTCAAAAACAATAAATACTATTGAAAAACATCGCGTTTGGCTTAATTTAACCAACAATCAAGGCGCGTTTAAGCAAACCTTGGTTGGTTATATTACCAATGCCACTAATGGTTATGATGATGCTTTTGATGGGCAGAGTTTTGATGGGAATAAGTTTGTTGATTTTTATAGTGTTAACGAAAGTGAAAATTTAACAATACAAGGAAGAGCCTTACCTTTTGATGAAAATGATAAAGTTCCTTTGGGCTTTAGTTCTACTATTAAAGGTGTTTTTTCAATAGCTATTGATGAAGTAGATGGATTACTAGCGTCTAAGGATATTTTTATTGAAGATAAGAAAATTAATTGTGTCAAAAACCTAAAAGAGGGAGCATATAGCTTTTCAACAGAAGCAGGAGTTTTCAACGATCGTTTTATATTGCGATATACAAATACCAATACCAATAAAACTTTAGGAAAGGGTACTTTTAATACATTAGAAAATATAGTTTTGGTTTCTAAAGATAAAAATGAATTAAAAATAAAATCAGAACTTGAAAATATAAAACGAATTACCGTTTTCGATTTGCTTGGAAGAAAAGTGTTTGATAAAGGAGCAATAGAAAGCAATGAATTTAATATCTTAAATAGTACTTTAAATAAGCAAACTGTAATAGTAAAAATAACTTTAACTACTGGCCAGATAATTTCTAAAAAAGTTATTTATTAGAAACATTTGATCAATTTGACAACGATTAAAAAATCCCATTCTGAATATAAACAGAATGGGATTTTTTGATTTAATAAATAAAAATTAGGAACAGTTAATCTGTTTTCCGCTCATTCATGATAAGTCTATTGTGAATTTAAATTCCTTAAGACCTTCTATCGCTAACATGGCTTTCCCCAAAATCATATTTCTGTAAAAAACAAAATCAATCATTTTTGTAAGTAAATATCACTAAATGTGGGTATTGTGGAATAAAAACATAGTCTCTACTTTTATAGATGTTGTTGAGAGGAAAAACTGCGGATTATCTCACGATTCATATTGGAACCATAAATTCAATTTAAATTTGAAAGCAAAGCTATATTTTTTCGTTATTTTGTTTGGTCTTTTTTTTATGAGTCCAATTTATTCCCAACAAGGGAAAGTAGATTTAGCGTTTAATACCTTCGATGATGGACTTCAAGGGGATGGCTTTGATAATACAGTTAGAACTGTTTCTTTACAAACCGATGGAAAATTAATTGTAGGAGGGGATTTTTTGAATTTTAATGGTGCTGCAACCTCGTATTTATGTAGATTGTTTTCAGATGGATCTAAAGATATTTCCTTTGAATCAGGCTCCGGTTTTAACGGAAAAATATATTGTTCTCTACTGCTGCCAGATGGGAAAATAATTTTGGGTGGATCTTTTACCGCTTTTAATGGCTCAACTGTTGGACGATTAATACGATTGAATAGTGATGGTTCTTTTGATGTCACTTTTAATACTTCACTAGCCGCAAACACTGGTATAGTCCATAATGCTGCTTTGCAAACTGATGGGAGTATAATTATTGTAGGCAGTTTTACTAAATATAATGGGTTAAATGCGAATCATATAGCTCGTATATTGCCAAACGGAAATTTAGATGTTTCTTTTATTACGGGTTCTGGTGCTAGTGGTGCGGCAGAAGAAGTTCAGGTTCAAACTGACGGTAAAATAATTGTGGCAGGCTCTTTTATTTCATTTAGTGGCACTACTTGTAATAGAATAATCAGATTAAATGCTAACGGTAGTATTGATGCTACTTTTGGAATTGGAACAAGTTTTAATGGTGACATTGGGGCTCTTTTTTTACAGTCAGATGGTAAAATTTTAGTTGGAGGTGATTTTGGAATCTTTAATGGGACTTCAGCCAATAAGATAATTCGATTGAATACTAATGGTTCCATTGACGGAAGTTTTATTTCCGGATCAGGATTTGGCACTGGTGGAGTCGATATTATCAAAGTGAATTCTGTCGGTGCAATTATGGTTGCTGGTTCTTTTGCCAGTACTTATAATGGAACCGATGTGAACAGATTAGTTTTATTGGGACCTAATGGAGTTATTAGCTCAACTTTTGATATCGGATCTGGACCAGCAACAGCAACAGTATATGCCTTGGTAGGCGATTTAAATGGGTCGTGGTATGCAGGCGGTTCTTTTTCTATTTTCGATTCACAAAACCAGGGACGTCTTGCTAGAATTGATGCCATTGGAAGCTTAGATATTGGCTATCTTACCGCTGGTGTAGGTTTTGATAATTCGGTTTTAAAAGTCATTTCCTTACCGGATAATAAAACAATGGCTTTTGGAAGTTTTACTAAATTCAACGGAACGAGTGCTAATAGAATCGCTTGTTTGTTGGAAGATGGAGCTATCGATACCTCTTTTAATTCTTTAGGGGTTGGAGCAAATAATATAATTAAGAGCGCTGTTATACAAACAGATAATAAAATTATTTTAGTAGGTAGTTTTACAAATTATAATGGAGTTGCTGTTAACAGAATAACGAGAGTGTTATCCAATGGGGATTTAGATACTTCATTTACAATTGGTACAGGGGCTAACAATCAGGTCTATGCTGTAGCACTTCAGCCTGATGGGAAAATAATTATTACTGGAAATTTCACAATTTATAATGGTGTTTCTTCAAATAGAATCGCCAGATTATTACCTGATGGGACTCTTGATTTGGGCTTTAATATTGGTTTGGGTGCGGACGCCATAGTAGAAACTATTTTATTACAATTAGATGGGAAAATAGTTTTAGGTGGACGGTTTACAACTTTCAATGGGATTTCGTACAACCGAATGGTCCGCTTGAATAAGGATGGAAGTATCGATTCTAGTTTTTCTATTGGTGTTGGTTTTGATAAATACGTATATACAATTGCCCTGCAATCGGATAATAAACTAATTGTTGGAGGAACATTTTTAAATTATGGAAGTGCTTCTGCAAAAAGAATAGCCAGACTGAATAGTAATGGTAGTTTAGATACTTCTTTTCCTTCAGGAACAGGTTTTAGTAATGGAGAAATTAGAACAATTTTGATCCAACGTGACGACCGATTGCTGATAGGAGGAACTTTTTCTGGAACGTATAATGGAGTTTCTGTCAAACGTATGGTCCGATTGCTTGCGACCGGAGTTTATGACACTACTTTTTTAGTAAATTTAAACAGTACGTTGTATAGTATTTGCTTTACTCCAAATAACAAAGTGATGATTAGCGGAAATTTTAATTCTATTTCAGGAGTAACAAAACATCGTGTTGCTCGAATTAAATTATGTACCAATAGCTCTATTTGGGATGGTACTGCTTGGAGTAATGGTTTGCCTTCGGCTGAGAAAACAATTATATTCACTGGGAATTATCCTCTTTTTAATTCGATGAATGTCTGTTCTTGTTTAATAAGTGCGGGGAATACAGTTACAATTCCAAACGGAAATACTTTGGGATTAATTTTTGATTATTCAGGATTAGGGACATTAGTCTTTGAAAACAATGCTTCTCTTTATCAATCCGATGATCAAATCATTAACACAGGAAGTATTCGAATAAAAAGACAAACTACGCCAATTCTTAAAACGGATTATACTTATTGGTCTTCGCCAGTTTTAAATCAAAAGTTGATTGATGTATCTCCTAATACGCTTTCGGATAAGTTTTATTCTTTTGATGCTATCACAAATAAATGGCATAATGTAGTGCCAACAAGTGTAATGGGTCTAGGAACTGGTTATATCATTCGAGGTCCTGAAAGTTTTTCAACAATAAATCGGGCTACTTACGAAGCTGTTTTTACGGGAGTTCCTAACAATGGAATTGTTTCGGTTCCAATAACTTCAATTAGTACTTCAAATCTTATAGGAAATCCATATCCTTCAGCAATTGACGCAGATGTTTTTATAACAACAAATGCCGGAATCACAGATGGAACTATTTATTTATGGACACATAATACGGCTATTACAAATAATGTTTACACCTCTGATGATTATGCGGTTTATAACTTGTCAGGAGGAATTGGAACAAGCGCAGCATTAAAATTGGGAGTAAATAATACTAAACCGGATGGTAAAATAGCCTCTGGACAGGCTTTCTTCGTAACTAGTATAAATGGAAGTGGAGCTGCTGTATTTAATAATAGTATGCGTGTTATTGGGAATAATACGAATTTTTTCAAATCTAATTCAATAAAAAAATATAAAGGGTTGAATATAGAGAAAGACCGAATTTGGCTGAACCTTTCCAATAGTCGGGGAGCTTTCAAACAAACCTTAATCGGTTATATAGAAGGAGCTACTAACGATTATGATACCAGTTTTGATGGAGAAAGTTTCGATGGGAATGTATATATAGATTTTTATAGTATTAACCAGGATAAGAATTTAGTAATTCAGGGTAGAGCTTTGCCATTTAGGCAAACAGATATTGTTCCGTTAGGTTATAGTACCACTATTGAAGGTGTTTTTACAATAAATATAGATGCTGTCGATGGATTACTCTCCAGTCAGAGCATCTTTGTTGAAGACAAGTTAAATAATACAATCTTTGATTTAAAAAGCGGAAGTTATATGTTCAATACAAAAATAGGAACTTTTAATAATCGTTTTGTATTGCGCTATACGGATAAAACATTAGCTACAAATGAATTTGAAATAGTGAATAATTCAGTTTTAGTATCTAATAAAAATAAGCAGATACAGGTAAAATCTGCTTCGCAAATAATAGATAAAGTTATAATTTATGATTTGTCAGGAAGAAAAATATATCAAAAGAATAATGTGAATGATGTGGAGTTTTCTGTTTTTAATTTGGTTTCGAGTCAGCAAATTTTGTTGTTAAAAATTGTATTTAAAAATACTAAAACGGTAGTCAAGAAAATCATGAATTAAGATATGTGAATATTAAAAAATCAAAAAATGTATTTTATATAAAAAAACGACTTGCTTTAAGTGACTTTGGAGCTTATGTCTTGATTAATATTTAATTTTTTGTGAGTATGTATTATGGCTTCTTCATTTTTATAATCTATCCATTTCTGCCCTTTTAGTTTGCGCATAAAGTTGTCAAAATAACGCATAATCATTAGGTTGTAAGCAGCTTTTGATAGACTGGATATTTTTCGTGGGAAAGCTCGTAAACTCATTGAAAATCCAGGTTCGAGGTATTTCATATAATGCCAATATCCTTCAGGCATGTATAGCATTTCTCCATGATTTAGTTTGCAAATATATCCTTTTGCTTGTTTTAAAGCTGGCCATTTATCAAAATCAGGATTGTCAAAATCAATATCTTCTCTGCAGATTAATGAATGGGGAATTTTATATAAAAAAGGAGTCTGATGGGGATCAAATAAAACACATTGTTTTTGACCATCAAATTGAAAATGGAGTATATTCGAATAATCGATATCAAAGTGCATAAATACTTTGGAGTTTTTACCTCCAAAAAAAAGCATCGGTAATTGTTTTATTAAACGTAATCCAATATCAGGCCATTTAAAATCCTTGTGAAGAATGGGTAGTTCCTTCATTAAATCATAAAGAAATATTCTGTAATTAGTAGGTTTTGATTGTAATAAATCAATGTAGTTTGCCATCTTCATTTTGGCATGAGTCTCATTAAAACCATCTTTGTGTGAAACAGGTCGGTTATCATACAAAGAAACTACTTTTTCACCAGCTATAGATTTGATGTAGTTGAGGTTCCATTTTTTGTATGCGGGCCAATCTTGTGTCAATTTTTCAACAACTAAAGGCTTTTGTTTTTTGACATAATTAATATAAAAATCATCTTTTGAAATGGTATTAACGCGCTCTATTTCGGTAAGATCTATTTTCATGAATTAAAAATTAAAAAATGCTCTTAATTTTTAGGCTAAGAGCAAAATTAGAAAAGTTTAATTTATAGTAAAATCAATACTATTTTTCTTTCGTAGATGCTTCAAGATTTCTCTCTATTGTGTGTCCTGGTCTTGACCATTTTGGTTTTTCTCCAAGAGGTGCGAATTGTGAATCTGCCGCTTCAACCGTTTGAGGCTGAGAAACTTTTGTGAATGGTTTTTGAGGGTTCAAGCCTAGCATTTCAAACATTTTCATGTCTTCATTTACATCTGGATTCGGTGTAGTTAATAGTTTGTCTCCTGCAAAAATAGAATTAGCACCAGCAAAGAAACACATGGCTTGGCCTTCGCGGCTCATGTTCATTCTTCCAGCGGATAAACGCACTTGAGTTTCAGGCATAATAATTCGGGTAGTGGCTACCATTCTTATCATTTCCCAAATTTCTACTGGTTTTTCTTCTTCCATTGGCGTTCCTTCAACAGCAACCAAAGCGTTTATTGGCACGGATTCCGGTTGGGGATTTAGTGTAGAAAGTGCTACAAGCATTCCTGCTCTGTCTTCAATGCTTTCTCCCATTCCAATAATTCCACCACTACAAACAGTAACATTCGTTTTACGAACATTCTCTATAGTTTGCAAACGGTCTTCAAATCCGCGTGTTGAGATTACTTCTTTATAATATTCTTCTGAAGTGTCTAAATTGTGGTTATAGGCATATAAACCAGCTTCTGCCAAACGATGCGCTTGGTTTTCAGTAATCATTCCAAGTGTACAGCACACCTCCATGTCAAGTTTGTTTATGGTACGAACCATTTCCAGTACTTGATCAAATTCAGGACCATCTTTTACATTTCTCCAAGCTGCTCCCATGCATACACGGGAAGAACCGCTTGATTTTGCGCGCAAAGCTTGTGCTTTTACTTGACTAACCGACATTAAATCATTGCCTTCAACAGCGGTGTGATAACGGGCGGCCTGTGGACAGTATCCGCAATCTTCTGGGCAACCGCCTGTTTTTATGGATAATAAGGTCGAAACTTGAACGACGTTTGGATCATGATGTTCTCTATGAGTAGAAGCTGCTTCATAAAGCAAATCCATCATAGGTTTGTTATATATTGCGATAATTTCTTCTTTCGTCCAGTTATGTTTTGTAATGCTCATCGATACGATTTTTTGATGCACCAAAAGTAGTCAAATTGTTCTAAAGAAGCAATGGAATAGTATCTAAAAGCTGATTAGAGAATAATTTAACAGACAATGTTAATCTGTTGTAAGGCGGTTGTTCCAATATAGCATGAGCAACATAGTAACAATTACTGAAGATGCAATTCCTTCAAATAGCAAGCAAATAGAATAAGTGTTTACGGACGGGTTTCCGCCAAATAAAAATGTTTTTGATAAGGATTTCACATAGGAGTCTCCACCTTGCATGTAGCTGTAGACTACTAATCCGATGATACTTAAAAATACTCCTATGAGTGATGTGATCATTGCTGATATGGCATTGGTAATAAAGTTTTTTTTACCTTCAGCAACATTCATTTCGATGGTTTTATTAACGCCATAAAAAACAAAAAATACATTAATGATGCGTAAATAAAATAAATCAGCGTAGCCTAGTGCATTCATTAACAAAAAATAGATTGTAATTCCAGCAAAAATAATACCTCCGTTTACTAATTCTTTAGGTAGTTTCATTTGATTATTTTTTATAATTAAAAATAGAACACATATCTGAATTATCTAAAGAGTGTCTTTTTTGAACTAAATAAATTGAATAGAGCGAAAGAGAAAAACGTAATATAGTTATTGAAATTTGTTTTTTCTTAGCAATTGAACACAGAGGAAAACGTTCATTTCTAATTGATTTAATTTTAATGTTTGTCCGAAGAGTAACGGCTTTCCCAATATAGCAACAACATAAATGTTACAATTACGGCTGATACGATTCCTTCAAAAAGCAGAGAAATTGAATATGTCATCACGGATGGATTTCCGCCAAATAGAAAAGTTTTCGACAAAGATCCTACATAGGCATCGCCACCTTTTGAATAGCTGTAAATTATGAGTCCAATGATACTTAAAAAAACTCCTGTGAGCGATGTAATCAATGCTGAAACAGCATTGGAAACAAGAATAGTTTTTCCTTCTGTAAAATTTGTTTTTAAAGTTCGGTTGGTGCCGTAAAATACAAATAATACATTGAATAGGCGCAAGTAAAACAAATCAGCAAGGCCCAAAAGCTCCATTAACAAAAAGTAAAGTCCAATTCCCAGGAAAATTATAAATCCGTTGTAAAATTCTTTTGGCAGTTTCATAGGATTAATTTTTAGAAGAGTTAAAAATAATACGACGATGATAAATGATACATATATTCAAATTTACAGAAAATATGACAATATTGTACGAAATGTGTTAAAAAATAATCTTACAGAAAGCTAAATTTTATTAAGGTAGGTTAGTGCGGTTTCTTTGTCTTTTTCAAGTTGCTGTTTTAAAAGCGTAACAGACTCGAATTTTTGTTCTGAACGGATTCTGTGTAACATGGAAACCCTGATTTTTTGATTGTATAAATCTTCATTGAAATCAAAATAATGAATTTCTATAGATTGACTTTGCCCTTCAACGGTAGGATTGAATCCAATATTCATCATTCCAAAAACAGTTTTTTGATTGAGGGTACTTTTTACAATGTAAACCCCGTTTTGTGGAATAAGCTTGTAGTTTTCTTCAATTTTTAGGTTCGCGGTTGGGAAATTAATAGTTCTCCCTAATTGTTTTCCTTTGACAATAATTCCGGTCAGGAAATAATCATATCCTAAATATTCATTGGCCAAATCCATATCTCCATCTAGCAATGCTTTCCTAATTTTAGTAGAACTCACAGAAATATCATTTATTTCCTGAACTGATATTTGTTCTACTTCAAAATCGTATTGTTTTCCAAAATCAATAAGATCATCAATATTAGCAGTGCGATTTCTCCCAAATCGATGGTCGTAACCAATAATTATTTTTTGAATATGAAAACGATCTACAAGAACGGTTTTGACAAACTCTTCGGCAGTTAATCTCGAAAAAGTTTCGTCAAAAGGATGGATTACAAGATTTTCAATACCTATTTCTTCCAATAAATCTATTTTTTCGTCAATGGTATTAAGTAGTTTTATATCGGAATGCTCCTGTAAAACCATTCTGGGATGAGGAAAAAAAGTAAGAACTAAACTTTCATAATTCTCGTTTTTAGTTTTTTGTATTACTTTTTCCAGAATTTTTTTGTGACCAATATGAACTCCGTCAAAGGTGCCCAAAGTTAGGATTGTTTTTTTTGTGGAACTGAAATCGTTTATAGAATGAAAAATTTTCAAAGCAAATGTTTTATAATAGTGCAAATTTATACTATCTATTTTAAAAGTAACGGTATGAGGAATTGATTTTCGCATAGGTTTCTAAAAAAATGGCTTAAAAACAAAAAATAGACATTTAGAAACTAAGAATTCATTCAATATATTAGGGATTGCGCTGATACATTAATATAAATACTTTAATTTTGATGCTAAAATGTTTTCAAATCATGAAAAAAATTATACTATTTTTTATTGTTATTCTCTCGAGTTCAATAGCGCATGCGCAAAATGGTTCTCCTTGGAAAAGAATAGATCAAAATAAGGTTGCTTTTTCAGATAAGATTAGCCCTAAGCTGAGTGCTGATAATGAATTGTTGTTTAAATTAGACGAAGTTGCGATTAAACAATTTTTGGAGCCACTTCAGAATAATACAGCAAAGGAAAATAGAGTTGAAATTTCTATTCCGAATATGAATGGTATTTTAGAAAAGTTTTCAGTTTGGGAATCCTCTAATTTTGAGCATGAGTTGCAGGTAAAATATCCAGATATCAGAGCTTATAACGGTATTGGAATTACAGATCGAAATGCATCACTTTATTTCAGTTTTTCACCACAGGGAATTCAAACCATGATTCTAAGGGGAGATAGTGGGTCGGAATTTATTGAACAAGATTCTAATGACAAAACAGTATATGTTCTTTTTAATTCCAAAAACAGAACCAGAGGAAGTTTGCCTTTTTCCTGTAAAACTGAAGATGTAGCTTTAAACAAACAATTATTAAAACAAACCAGTAAAATTGCAGCGAGTAACAGAGTCTTTAAAACTTTAAGACTGGCTTTGTCTTGTACGGGAGAATATACTGCCTATTTTGGAGGAACTTCAGCAGGAGCATTGGCGGGTATGAATGCTACTATGACACGAGTGAATGGTATTTTTAATAAAGATTTAGCCGTAGAATTGAAGATTATCGCTAACAATACTGCTATTATTTATACTAATGCCACAACAGATCCTTATTCTGATGCCACTGCAGGAGCTGGAGGAGCTTGGAGTCAAGAGTTACAGAGTACTTTAACGAGTACTGTAACTGATGGAGGATATGATATAGGACATTTATTTGGAGCTACAGGTAATGGGGGTAATTCAGGTTGTATAGGTTGTGTGTGTGTAAGTCCTACAGGTGCTGCTCCATTAGCCAAAGGGAGTGCTTTTACGTCACCAGCTGATGCAAAACCGCAAGGCGATACATTTGACATTGATTTTGTAGCTCATGAGATGGGGCATCAACTAGGAGCAAACCATACCTTTTCTTATGCGCTTGAAGGGACTGGAGTGTGCGTTGAGCCGGGAAGCGGATCAACCATTATGGGATATGCTGGGATTACGGATTATGATGTTCAAGCTAATTCGGATGATTACTTTGCTTATGCAAGCATTAAGCAAATACAAGATAATCTACTAACAAAAAACTGTCCTGTCAGTACAGCAGTAAGTAATAGTCCACCAACAATTAGTGCTGGTTTAGATTATATAATACCTAATGGTACGGCTTTTAAGTTGACCGGTACTGGTTCTGATGTTAATGGCGATACTATTTCTTATTGCTGGGAACAAAATGACACGGCAACAACTACAAGTGGAGCAAACAGTATCGCTTTACCTACCAAAGCTGATGGTCCTCTTTTTCGATCGATGTATCCAACTAGTTCGCCTATACGATATATGCCAGCTTACAATACTGTATTGTCCAGTAAATTAACTACAGCTTGGGAGTCAGTTTCCACAATAGCCAGAACACTTCATTTTACTTTAACAGGCAGGGATAATGTTAATGCTACAATTGGAACCGCTCAAACGAGTACAGATGAAATGATTGTAAATGTAAGCGGAACAGTTGGTCCATTTGCTGTTACATCACAAAATACAGATAATTCAAGTTGGTTGCAAGGAACAACACAAACAGTAACCTGGAGTGTAAGTGGCTCAAATGCTTTAGCTGGATCTGCAAATGTAAATATCAAGCTTTCTACAGATGGTGGATTGACATTTTCCACAATTTTAGCTTCGGCTACTCCAAACGATGGTTCTCAAGTAATTACAGTTCCAAATGTTACTGCAAAAAAATGTAGGATTTTAATTGAGCCAACCGCAAATATTTATTATGCCATAAATAGTAAACCCTTTGCTATTGGATATACGGTTGCTTCATCTTGCAATACGTATGCTTTTGCAACCCCTTTTCCCATAACGGATTCACCTACTTATACTTCTAAAATAGTTAATGTGCCTAGTTCGACTGGAACTGTCTCAGATGTAAATTTTGCAGTAGGTTTTACTCATTCGTATTTGTCAGATGTACAAATAGAGGTGGTAAGCCCGCAAGGTACTACTGTGAAATTATTTGAAAGAAGCTGTGGGGATACTAATAATAGTTTAATATTGAATTATGATGATTTGGGAGGTATACTTGCTTGCGGAACTACTGCTGCTCAAATTGTAGCTCCATTTGAGCCATTGTCCGCTTTTAATGGGCAAAATCAACAGGGAGTTTGGACATTGAGAGTTCGGGATGCTTATCAGGCTAATGTGGGGACGTTAAATTCGGCATCGATAACCATTTGTGCGGAAACCTTTACTTTAGCAGCTCCTGATTTTCAGATAAATAATTTAGTCTTCTATCCAAATCCAAACAAAGGAAATTTTAACTTGAAATTTACCAGTGATTCAACTAGTACAATTAAAGTACTAGTACACGATTTGTTAGGTAGAAAAATTTTCGAAAAAGAATATGGAATTCAACAAAATTTCAATGAAAATATCCAATTAAAAAATGTTCAGTCGGGACTTTATTTATTGACGGTAATTGATGGAGATAAAAAAGAGGTAAGAAAAATAGTGATCGAATAATCAAAATAGAATTTACTAAAAAAGGGAAACGGTTTTAAAACGTTTCCCTTTTTTTTATTTTCCATTAAATGCCGTCATGGTAATTTCTAATCCAGCAGTTCCAAATGATTTTATAATCTCGGAAGCTAATTCTAATCGTTCAGGAAGCGCTGCTTTTTCAGCATCGTCCCAGTCTCCAAGGACATAATCAATTTGTTTCCCTTTTTTGAATTCATCGCTAATTCCAAAACGGAATCTCGTGTAATTCTGCGTGTTCAAAACAAGATTGATATTCTTTAATCCATTGTGTCCACCGTCGCTTCCTTTTGGTTTGATGCGAATCGCTCCAAAGGAAAGGTTCAAATCATCCGTAATGACTAAAATATTTTCCAAAGGAATGTTTGCTGCCGTCATCCAGTATTGTACCGCTTTCCCGCTCAAATTCATGTATGTGTTGGGTTTCAAAAGTAAAAAAGTTCTTCCCTTGAATTTATATTCGGCGAGGGAACCCAGTTTTACGGTTTCGAAGTTGACTCCTTCTTTTCTGGCAAAGAAATCGACTATTTTAAAACCGATGTTGTGTCTTGTGTTTACATATTCGGCACCAATGTTGCCGAGTCCAACTATTAAAAATTTATTACTCACGCTTTTTATATTGTTTTTTTTGTGTTCGTGAACCTCCGGTTTCATACAATCCGTATTGTCGTCTATTTTTGGTGATGTGAATAAATTTGAAATCCATTTTATCATGCTGCAAAAATAGACTTAATTAGAGTATTGGACTATTAGATTTTTAGAAAATCGTTATTGGAGACAAAATATTTCTAGATAGCCCTGATGGGAGTGGCATCCTTTTTTTTATTTATCTTGTTTGGGTTTTGAACCCTGATAGGGTAAATGAAAAAAAAGATAGAACGGACAGCAGGAGAAGTGTTGTTCTGAAAACGGATAGCTGTGCTCCTAAATAGAATCTGAAACAAGTTCAGATTAAATAAAAAAAGCACCAGTTTTACAACTGATGCTTTCTTGAATGATTGAAAAAATATTATTTTTTCTTTCCTTTTACAGGAGCTTTTGCTGCTTTTGCTGCTTCTTGAGCTGCTTTCATAGCCGCACGAGAGATTCTTACTTGAGCAACAACAGTGTTTTCAGGGTGAATCAATTTGTAGTTGTCGTTAGCTAATTTAGTAACGTACAATTTGTTTCCCATTTCAAGTGGAGTAATGTCAGCTTCAATAAAATCTGGAAGATTTTTTGGTAAAGCTTTTACTTTAAGTTTACGTGTATTCAAACGTAAAACACCACCAGCAAGAACTCCTTTAGAAGTTCCAACCACTTTTACAGGAACTTCCATAGTGATTTCTTTGTCATCAAATAATTGAAAGAAGTCAATATGTAAAATCTTGTCAGACACTGGGTGAACCTGAATGTCTTGTAAAATGGCGTTAAATGATTTTCCTTTTCCAAGATCGATCTCAACTGTGTGAGCGTTTGGAGTGTAAACCAAGTTTTTGAAAGCCATAACTTCTGCTGAGAAATGAACTGCCTGATTTCCTCCGTATAATACGCAAGGAACCAATCCAGCATTACGTAAGGCTTTAGTCGCAACTTTGCCCACGCTTTCTCTTTCTGATCCTTTAATTGTAATCGATTTCATTGTAAAAAAAATATAGTTATTAAATAATATTACTTGTTTGGCTTCTAGCTTTTGGCTATCAGCATGACTTTATAACTTTAAGACATTTGACTTTACGACTTATGTCTACATTATAAACTTTCCACTAATGGAATTGTTGTGGTGTACCATGTGCATAACTTCGGCAAAAAGTGGTGCACAACTCAACACTTTTATTTTGTTTGATTCTTTCTTTAATGGAATAGAATCGGTAACTATTAATTCGCTCAATTGCGAGTTTTCTATTTTTTCGTAAGCACCACCTGATAAAATGGCGTGTGTACAAATGGCTCTTACACTTAAGGCTCCTTTTTCGATCATTAAATCTGCGGCTTTCGCCAAAGTGCCTCCGGTGTCAATCATGTCATCTATTAAGATTACATTTCGGCCTTTTACCTCACCAATTAATTCCATGGTGTCGATAATGTTTGCTTCTTTTCTTTGTTTGTAGCAAATAACTACATCGGAGTTTAAAAATTTAGAATACGCATAGGCTCTTTTAGAGCCTCCCATATCTGGTGAAGCAATCGTCAAATTGTCTAAGCCTAAACTTTCTATATACGGTATGAAAATAGTCGATGCAAAAAGGTGATCTACTGGTTTTTCAAAGAATCCTTGAATTTGATCGGCATGCAAATCCATTGTCATTACTCTTGTTGCTCCCGCAGCATCTAATAAATTAGCTACTAATTTAGCCCCTATCGGAACTCTTGGCTTATCTTTTCTATCTTGTCTTGCCCAACCAAAGTAAGGAATTACTGCTGTAATGTGTCTTGCCGAAGCACGTTTTGCAGCGTCAATCATCAGTAACAATTCCATTAAATTATCGGCAGTAGGAAAAGTAGAACAAACAATAAAAACGCGTAAACCTCTGATAGACTCTTCGTAAGAAGGTTGAAATTCACCATCGCTGTACTTTGATACGGTGATTTTCCCTAACGGAATTCCGTATTGTTCTGCTATTTTTTCTGCAAGATAGACACTTTGTGAACAAGCAAAAATTTTAGCTTCTGGTTCTAGGTGTGACATTTAATTTGTTGTTTTGTAGTTAGTTGTGTGTTCCGTTTTTAGCGAGGTGCAAATTTATAAAATTTATTCAACTCTGAAAGAAAAATTTTAAGTATTTTTAGTTGAACATTTAATATTATTTTTTACATTTGCACCGTGTTAAAGGAATTGATGGTTGATTTAAATACAATCACATCTTTTATTGCGTTTGAAGTAACTGTCGTTATTTCATGTCTAGCTAAGCCCGGATGGCGGAATTGGTAGACGCGCTGGTCTCAAACACCTGTGGGAAACCGTGCCGGTTCGACTCCGGCTCCGGGTACAAAAACCGCTTCGAAAGAAGCGGTTTTTTTGGTTTTATACTTTACTTACTTTATCTCATTTCTCTAAGCGCTTCTGCTTGTGCTATTTTTCTTTATATTTGTTCTATATTAATGTTGGTATTTAATTTATTTAAAAGTTCAATAAATGATGAAATTAACCGAAGATAGAAAGACTATAATATTAAAATTAATTAATGAGTTTAAGAAAAATGAAAACTCATTGTTAAAAAGCGATTTTAATATTATTATCAACAATCCGAAAGAATTAAATGAAATAACGGCGATTTTAAAAGACCAATTAGAATTAATCTTTTCTCCGAATAAAGAAATGTTTAGATTAACTAAAAGAGGGAGACAATTTACTTCATTTAAATATATCGAAGATGAACATGAATCAAAAAGGAATAGTAAAGAAATAGAGCTATTAACTTTGCGAAAACTAAAATTTGAGCAATTTCCAGCTAAATTCTGGTGGTTAATCATAATAATAACATCGATAATTTCTATTTTGACAACTTTGTTAAATAATCAAATTAATTAAAAATTTTATTTACCACTATTCATTTTCTTTGAAGATAAATTATACCTCAATTTAAAATTTTGATTGAGGTTTTAAGCAATGTCTGCGTGATACTTGAGCCAAAAGTCAATAAACTTGACTCTGTTCTAAGTTCAATTTTAGACGTGCTGTCAAAAATTCAATCAGATGCAAATGACAACTTCAGTACATTAGAAAGTAAAATAGACGAACTACGTGGGCATACAGGAAAAGAGTTTAACCTGTGGAAATTGAATTAGAAAAGATTCAAAACGTTACAGGCTATGAAGCATTATACGCAAACATTCTTCCAAGATCTGCAAAGCCAGAAGCGTAAAAAAATAATAAATATACAAAGAAAGGCGTTCCGTTTTATGTTCGCCTTTTTATGTTAATTACCTGTCCAGTTTAAACCGGAACAGGTGTAACCGGAATAAGCATTAATTATTTTTTATCTCCCGTCCTTTAGATAGCGATATAGTTATAATATCGTTTTGGAAGAATACTCAAATTAATATTTTTTCAAATATGCTCTCACTACATCGTCAAAATACTTATTTAATTTATTGTTCTTTTGAGTGTTATTCCAAACCATATCGGGTCTAATGGATTTAATTTTCGACAATGTTAAGACACCATTTTTATAGGTATAAGAAGCAAATATTTTTACCATTATTTCCTCATCCTCATCATTACTCCCTAATTCAATGGTACTTTTTGTCTTATCTAGTGAATTAAAGATTTTAAGAGGTATTTTAATCTTATAAATTTGATTTCCTGTTTCTCCATAAAAGTTATTTTTTTGCCCTATTACCATAACCGAAGTTAAAAGAAGTAATACAAAGATTATTTTTTTCATTTTTTACGATTTAGATTAATAAAACTCAAATTTAACCTATTAAAAATTATCTTCTTTGAGGTTTTCCGTAAAACCAACAATATTTTGATGATTTATTATGTTTGAAGTATGCAGGCTAAAAATTAACTAGTACTCTGATACTATTTTAACTACATCGTTTTTTATATAAATTTATTTTCGTATTCCTGTAAGTGGAAATTAAAAACTTAATTATAAAAAAGTAGTTTTGTTAGCTTTATTTGCTTCATATGCGGGAAAATTTAATTTAACTTGAACAAGACACCACTCTACGAAGAGTTCTTTGAAAATGGGAATGGGCTGCGAATATTTCCGACTTTGTGGCTCATATGCTATGTGAGAAGTCTCGTATCTTCACAAGATAAAGCATAAAAAAGCCCGAAAGTATTACTTTCGGGCTTGCTAACTAATTCCATATGATAAACCAAACCATTCAACTTATTAATTATGGTATAGAAAAATAATCTATAATAGTTAGTGTCTTTTTTTAAATTTATTTTACTGAAAACTTAAATGTTGTTTTTGTTTTGTAATTCTCCCCTGGGCTTAAAACCGTAGATGGAAAATCTTTTTGATTTGGAGAATCCGGATAATGTTGCGTTTCTAAACATAAACCAGTTCTGTGCGCATACGTCCCACCATTTCTCATTGGTAAAGTTCCGTCTAAAAAGTTTCCGGTATATAATTGTATTCCTGGTTGATCAGTGTATACTTCAAGAAATCTTCCGCTTCCTGCATCATAAGCTGAAGCTGCAAAACGTTCGCCTTTACCTTGATTGTTCAATACCCAACAATGATCATAACCCAATCCTTTTTTCAACTGATCGTCTTTAGCTTCTATGTCTTTTCCAACCACTTTTGGTTTTCTAAAGTCGAAAGGGGTATTCGTTACATCGGTCAATTTACCTGTAGGTATTAAGGTCGCATCTACTGGAACTAATTTGTCAGCATCGATAGTTATTTCATCATTTAAAATAGGTTTTGTAAAATCAGCTGACAGGTTGAAATACGAATGTTGTGTCAAATTCACGATTGTTTTCTTGTCTGTAGTCGCTTCATAAAGCACATCTAGGGAATTGTCATTTTTTAACGTGTAGGTTACAAAAACAGTTAAGTTTCCTGGATATCCTTCTTCCATGTCTTTACTCACATACTTCAATTTTAAAGAAGCGCTGTCTCCACCTTTTGCTTCAGTGGCAGTCCAAACGACTCTGTGGAATCCTTCTGGCCCACCATGTAAGGCATTTGGTTCGTTATTGATGGCTAAAGAATATTCTTTTCCGTCCAAAGTAAATTTACCTTTTGCAATTCGGTTACCATATCTTCCAATAAGGGCTCCAAAATACGGATTGGGTTTCATGTATTGTTCCAAAGAATTAAAACCAATAACAACTTCTTCTGAAACTCCAGCTTTGTTAGGAACTTTCAGAGAAGAAATAATACCACCATAGGTAATAATATTTACTTCCATTCCTTTTTGGTTTTTCAGGGTGTAGCGATCGACTTGTTCTCCTTTATCCGTTTTACCATATGCCGCTTTTGCTATAGATACTGAATCTGTAGCTTTAGCGTCTAAAGTAGTTTCGTCGGCTCCAGCCTTTTTATCTCCTTTACATTGAATATTCATACTTGCTAAACTCATAATGGAAATTCCATAAATACAACGTTTTACTATATTCATAATTTTAAATTTTTGGTGTTACATGCCATGTTGAAAAAGATGGTAATACGCTTCGTTAGCATTGATTTTATCCTTGAAGTCTCTAATCGTTGTTTTCTCATCGATAACAAGCAATTCTATTCCTGCAATATCGGCAAAATCTTCCATATATTCCGTCGTTATCACTTGGCTGTAAACCGTATGATGCGCACCACCTGCTAATATCCATGATGTTGCTGCTATATCTAAGTTAGGTTTGCAATCCCATAAAACACGTGCGACAGGAAGTTTAGGCAAATCAGCCATAGGCGCTACTGCTTCTACTTCGTTTACAATCAATCTGAAACGGTTACCCATATCAACTAATGAAGCATTAATTGCATTTCCTGCAGCTACATTAAATACTAAACGAACTGGATCTTCTTTTCCTCCAATTCCTAATTGGTGCACTTCACAAGAAGGTTTTGCATCAGCAATAGAAGAACAGATTTCTAACATGTGAGAACCTAAAACATATGATTTTTCAGGTGTAAAATGATACGTATAATCTTCCATGAATGAAGTTCCGCCTTGGTTTTCAAGACCTACATTCATTACTTTCATCGCTCTAAGCATCGCTGCAGTTTTCCAGTCACCTTCACCACCAAAACCGTAACCATCAGCCATAAGGCGTTGTACTGCAATTCCAGGAAGTTGTTTTAACGAACCAAGATTTTCGAAAGTATCTGTAAATGCTTTAAAACCACCTTCTTCAAGGAAAGCTCTAAGTCCTATTTCTATTTTAGCAGCTTCTACTAATGAGTCTCTTTGAGCACCACCTTTTTGAAGCGCTGGAGCTAATGTATAAGATGCTTCATATACTTCAACTAGTTTGTTTATGTCGGCATCAGAAACCGTGTCAATATGTTTTGTAACATCCGAAGAGTCGAAACCATTTACCGAAAAACCAAAACGGATTTGGGCTTCGACTTTATCTCCTTCGGTTACTGCAACTTCACGCATATTGTCTCCAATTCTGGCAACTTTTAAGTTTTGGAATTCATCCCAACCTAAAACCACTCTGGACCAAATAGCTAATTTTTTTTGAACACGTTCGTCTTCCCAGTGTCCTACAACCACTTTGCGTTTTTTACGCATTCTGGACATGATGAAACCAAATTCTCTATCTCCGTGAGCCGATTGATTTAAGTTCATAAAGTCCATATCCATAGAAGCCCATGGAATTTCAGCGTTGAATTGTGTATGTAAGTGACACAATGGTTTTTTAAGAATACTTAAACCGCCAATCCACATTTTAGCAGGCGAAAAAGTATGCATCCAAGCCACAATACCAATACAGTTTTTGTTCGAATTAGCTTCTAAACATACATTAGTAATTTGAGATGGAGATTTTACTACATCTTTATACACAATTTTTACGGGTATGTGTGATGAAGCATCTAATCCTTTTGCAATGTGTTGTGAATGTTCCGCTACTTTTCTAAGTGTCTCTTCACCGTATAATTCTTGGCTTCCTACTACAAACCAAATTTCTTTTTGAGATATATCGATCATATTTTTTGTTTAATCGTTTATTTGTTTAATCGTTTAACTGTTCAATGTGTTGGATAATTACTGTCCGTAATAGGAATCTTTTCCGTGCTTACGTTCGTAATGTTTTTTTATTAAGGAATCTTTTAGTCTTGGTGCATTTGGGTTAATTAGTAATGTCAAGTGAGCCATTTCAGCGACTACTTCTAAAACTTTACTGTTATAAACCGCTTTCGCAGCGTTTTTTCCCCAAGCAAAAGGACCGTGATTTCCGATTAGAATCATTTCGACTTCTTCGTATGAAAGATTTTTTTCTTTGAAACAATCTAAAATTTGGATTCCGGTATTGTGTTCGTAATTTCCCTCGATAAGCGCGTCACTCATTGGAGCTGCACAAGGAATATCGGATGTTAAGTGATCGGCATGTGTTGTTCCAAAGATTGGAATGTCTCTTTGTGATTGCGCCCAAGCCACAGAATATGTAGCATGAGTGTGTGCCACACCACCAATGTTTGGCCAGTTTTTGTATAAATAGGCATGCGTTTTTGTATCCGATGAAGGACGCATGTTGCCTTCGACAATGTTGTTGTCAAAATCCACAATAACAATATCTTCCGGTTTTAAATCTTCGTAAGGAACGCCACTCGGTTTTATGGCAAAAACGCCATTTTTTCGATCTACGGCACTTACATTTCCAAAAGTATATACTACTAAATTCAATGCGTTCAATTGCATGTTTGCTTCGTAGCATTCTTGTTTTAAATCTTTATACATAGTGTTCCTGTTGTAATTTTTTAAGAGATGGATCTGCAAAAGAGCTTAATTGGTCATAGGCTAACAACAATTTGTTGTAGGCTGCAACTTTATCTAATTGAGGGAAATATTCTCCGTCAAAATCGCTTCCCATTTTTTGACTGGCTTCAATTACGTTAGGATAAATTCCTGCGGCAACTGCTGCATAAATGGCTGCGCCCAATGCTGGTGTTTGATCCGAAGCTGCAATTTTAATAGGCTTGTTCAAAACATTAGCCAAGGTTTGCATGATATAAGGTGATTTTCTCGCAACACCACCAATCCCGATGACACTGTTTATTTTTACACCTTCTTCTTCAAAACGGTCTACGATTTTCTTAGAACCAAAACAGATTGCGTTAACGAGTGATTTGAATAAATGAGGTGCTTTTGTACCTAACGATAAATTAGAAATAGCACTTTTTATTTCCTGATTGGCATCTGGAGTTCTTCTTCCGTTAATCCAATCTAAGGCGATTGGAACACTTTCCGATAATGGGATTTTTTCTGCCTCTGCCGTTAATTTTATAATTAAATTATCGCTCATTTCTTCTTTTAGTTGCTCTTTTTGAGTATCAGTCAAAAGGGTAGAAGTAGCTAATAAATGATCTGTTGGCCACAGTAGTAATTCTTTATACCAAGCCAATAAATCTCCAAAAGCGGATTGACCAGCTTCTAAACCAATGAAACCGGGAATTACTGATCCATCAACTTGTCCGCAGATTCCACGTACTGATTTAGTTCCTATGGCCTCTTCCGAAGCAACAATAATATCACAAGTTGAGGTTCCCATAACACGAACCAAGGTATGTTCTTCTATTTTTGCTCCAACAGCACCTGAGTGCGCATCAAATGTTCCAACAGCGATAACTGTACTTGTGGTAAGTCCCAATCGGGTAGCCCATTCTTGGCTTAAATTTCCTGCTACAAGATCTGATGTATAGGTTTCATCGTACAATCTTCCGCGAAGTGCTGCAAGATAAGGATGTAGTTTCCCCAGAAATTCTTCTGAAGGTAAACCGTTCCAGTCTTCGTGCCACATCGCTTTATGACCTGCCGCGCAGCGGCTTCTTTTAAACGATTTTAAATCTTTATTGTCAATTAATAAATACGTCATTAGATCACAATGTTCCATCCAAGTGTAAGCGGCATTTTTAACAGCTTCGTCTTGTTTTGCTATATGTAAAATTTTTGCCCAAAACCATTCTGAAGAATAAATTCCTCCCACGTATTTTGTGAAATTTACTCCGCCCCAATTAGCGGCAAGCTCATTGATTTCGTTTGCTTCATTTATGGAAGTATGATCTTTCCACAACACCATCATGGCATTAGGGTTGTTCTCGAAACCTTTTGTCAAAGCTAATGGTGTTCCGTCTTCAGTAACTGGTACAGGTGAAGAACCGGTTGTGTCAATGCAAATGCTTCGTATAAGGGAAGGATCTACATTACTGTTTTCAACAACATATTTTATGGTGGCTTCTAATCCTTCGATATGATCTAAAGGGTGTTGACGAAACTGATTTATAGAAGCGTCACAATATTCTTTATTTTTCCAACGCTTGTAGTGGCAAACATTCGATGCCAATTCTTGCCCGTTTTCTGTGTCTATTAAAATTGCTCGAACAGAATCTGTTCCATAGTCTAATCCTATAACGTAATTTTTCATTCTAAAATCTTTTTAAGAGAGATGCAAATATAAATATATTTATTTTATAAGTGTATAAAAAACACTTAATTTAATTTAATTAGATCATTTTTATCAAAACATCAATAAAATAGTTGTTTATGAGTGAAATGAAAAATAAATGTCAATAATACAATTATTATGTTGTGATTATTTCAACATTATCTTCAAAACGGTTACCGAATAGGCTGGAAGACTCATTTTTGCGGTCTCTCCTTTCAACTTTAATTCGCTTTGTGTCGGGCTTATTTTTTTGGGATTAGCAAAAGAGTTTTCATCTTGTAAATTTGGACTTGTAAGTGTTATAACAGTTCCCTTTGATGCTAATTTGCTTCCTTTTAAGTCTACATTTACTTCTTGTGCCGTTGCAGCCGTGTTTACTAATTTTACGATTACTTCTTTGGTATTTACATCTTTAACCGCTGAAGCAAAAAGGTTATTTTGTCCAGTTATTGGTTTTCCGTCTTTTGTGATGGCTATTAAATCAGTTCCTTTATTAGTTGAAAATAATTTTTGTACATAATAATTTGCTGAACCATAGGCTTCTAAATTGTTGAACCAAAGTAAATCCGGTGTCCATTGCCAAGCTTCTTCATGCGCCATCAATGGGGCATAGGAAGTTAGGTTCACTACCTCGGCGTTTCTTTCTAAACCAGTCATGAAAGCAGCTTCAGAGAACGCACATTCCCAGTTGTTTTTATTATCAGGGCTTGCAATAGCGACACTTTGAGCGGCATATTCTCCTGCAAAAACTTTAGGTCCTTTTCTGTCGTATTTGTCATAACGAGTTGCATTTTCTCTAAACCATAGTGGGTTTTTATAATAATGTTCATCAACGATTTCGGCATTTAATTTTTTAAGTTCCTGCATGCCATAATCAAAATAATCACCTTCTGGAAATGGACCTGCACCTGAAACGATAGTCATTTTTGGATATTTTGATTTTATTGCTTTTTCAAATACTTTAAATCTTTCGATGTATTGAGGCCCCCATTGCTCATTTCCAACACCAATAAGTTTTAAATTAAAAGGTTTTGGATGTCCCATTTCAGAACGGATTCTTCCCCAAGGAGTTTCAACGCCACCATTTGC
Source organism: Flavobacterium arabinosi (assembly GCF_048158725.1). Classification (NCBI taxonomy): domain Bacteria; kingdom Pseudomonadati; phylum Bacteroidota; class Flavobacteriia; order Flavobacteriales; family Flavobacteriaceae; genus Flavobacterium; species Flavobacterium arabinosi. The sequence goes on along the minus strand of NZ_JBLNKX010000001.1, from coordinate 147,922 downwards.
AAATTCAATTAAATCCAAAGCATCTTGCACGTAAGGATCTAACTCATCCATTGGAACTAATTCTCCAGTATTGAATTGACATGCCATTCCGCAACTTAAAATTGGTAATGGCTGCGCACCAAGATCTTCGGAAAGCTGGAAATATTCAAAAAATCCTAGACCAAAAGTTTGAAAATAATCAGGAGCTGGTTTATGGTCAAACTCGGTATTCCATCGGTTGATTAATGTTTCTCTTTTATCTACATCGCCTACGGTTTTTTTCCATTGGTAACGCTGTGCCAAAGTTCTTCCTTCAACAATACAACCTCCGGGGAATCTCAAAAATCCGGGTTTCATATCATAAAGTAATTGTACGATATCTTTACGCAAACCATTTTTTCTATTTTTCCAAGTGTCTTCTGGGAATAGGGAAATCATATCTAGATCGATTGTTCCTGTTCCTTCGAAAGTGATTTTTAACTGCGCTTTTGCTTCTGTTTGAGTAGCTGTAAATTGTGCAGAATAGGATTGCCAATCAGAAGCTGTTGGGACAATGATGGTTTCGCCTAAAACCTTTTTATTTCTGTCGATAAATTGGATGATGATTTTTTTAATGGCTCCGTTGTGATTAGCCGCTTTTAGAGAAAGATTATAACGAGCATCTTTTTTTATTCCCATTCCTCTAAACCCTTCATTAATTATTTCAAATCCTTTGTCGTCATTTACAAGAACTCTGCAAAAATTTGGATTGGTTTTATTTTCCAATACTTTGATGGTTGTTGCAATACCCGATTGTTCATTGAAAGAATGTTTGTCACTATTCGGCTGTTTCCAACCCATTAGTGGCGTTTCAAATTCGAAAGAACGGTTTTTAATCATTTCAGCATATAATCCACCATCCGCGGCAAAATTGATGTCTTCAAAAAAGGCACCATACATCGTAGGTTGAATTTTAGTAATTGTATTGGCAATATTAACTTCGAGATTCGTTTTTTGGGCATTGACATATATACCATTCAGTAATAGGCCACAAAGGGTGATTTTAGTGATTAAATTCGGTTTCATTTTTTTAATTTTTTTTAAAGTTAAGGTTTGAAGTTTCTTGAATTGAACTCTAAACTTTAATTATTTTTACTATTTGGTCTTTATCTCTTTATAATCAATCCAATTTTTATTTTTTTGATGAAGGTCATTTCATCTGTTTTCAATTGCGTTATTGAACAATAGGCCATAAATTGGCATCCCATTTCAATTCTTTAATTTCTAATTTTGGTCTTCCATTGTTCTTGATTTCATAGGCATGGAAAACAATATAATCTTTCCCGTCGAAAGTGTAGGTGCTGTTGTGACCGGCTCCGTACCAGTTTTTATTTCCTTGAATAAGTAACGTTCCACCGCCTTCAGTTAATAATTTTCCGTCTTTGTCAACGTAAGGGCCAGTTATGTTTTTTGATCTTCCCACAACTACTTTATAGGTGCTTTTTTCGCCTCGGCAACACAAATCCCATGAAAGAAATTGATAATAATAACCGTTCTTTTTGAATATAAAAGGAGCTTCGAGTGCGCCATCTCCGGGATTGGTGTCGGCTAGTTCAAAGGTTCTTTTGCGTTTTGCAATCGTGTGCCATTCTTGGGGTTGCGCAATAGATTTTAAATCAGGATTTAATTTGACCATTTTCAAACCTTCCCAAAAAGAGCCGAAAGCCAGCCAAGGCATGTTGTTTTCGTCGAATGTCAAGTTGGGATCAATGGCATTCCAAAGGTCGCGATTGGGTATGGATTGAATGACGATTCCTTGATCGACCCATTTGTAAGCGGGGTCTTTCGGGTCTAAAGTAGAATTGGTTGTTACTCCAATCGCCGAAGTATTTTTGGCGAAAGCCGAAACCGAATAATACAAATAATAAGTATTGTTGTGGAAAGAAATGTCTGGTGCCCAAATGTGATTTTTGAAATCAGGCACGACTGAATCTACCCAAACCGGTTTCTCTTTAAATATAGCAGGTTCCGGATTCCAGTTTTTCATGTCTTTAGAACTAAAAACACTAATTCCTTGTCCCGTACAATACAAATAATACGTGTCTTTTTGTTTAATCATCACGGGATCATGAACGGTAATGTCTTGCGCCCATGACGAAGTCGTTATTACTAGTATAAATAGGAGGAGTAGAGGATGTATTTTTTTATATAATTTCATGTTTTACTTTTTTTAAACCATAAGTCATTTAAGAAAATGTAAGTTTAAATGGTTTTATTAATCGTTTATGTTTAAAGCAATTCCTGAAAACTGCGACTGAAAACTGCTTAATGTGTTATCCCTTCCGAAGTCATAATTACTCGTTTCATAGTTCCATCTTCATTGTAATACAAACGGTCTACACAAACGGATCTTCTAAAACTGCTACCGTTAGGCTGAGAACCCCCGTTGTGATAAATAAAATAAGAACCTCCTTTGAAATCAATTATAGCTTGATGATTTGTATTCGAGTTTCCGGCAAGTTCATTTAAAATTCCTTTGTATTCCCATGGTCCATTGATAGACTTGCTCATGGCATAGACAATTTTCTCAGGAAATTGATAGGCGTATGATAAATAATACCAATTCTTATGTTTGTGAATCCAAGGTGCCTCTGTATAATTTGGCAAACTGATGGTCTGTATTGGGCCGTCAAGTTCCATCATGTTAGCTTTCAATTTTGCATAATGGCAAACAGTATTTCCCCAAAAAAGATAGGCTTGGCCATCATCATCAATTAGAACAGTTGGGTCAATATCATCCCAATCGATCTTGGTTTGTGTGGTCATATCATTGGTAATAAGAGCCTTTCCTAAAGCATCTTTAAAAGGACCTGTTGGACTGTCGGAAACACCAACACCGATAGCTTTTCCATTGATAGTTCCGTGTGAAACGGTCACATACCAATAAAATTTTCCGTTGCGTTCAATAACTTGAGAAGCCCAAGCATCGGATTTTGCCCATTTAAAATCAGTCACTTTTAGCGGTACGGGATGTTCTTGCCAATGCACCATGTCGGATGAGGAATACACCAACCATTCATTCATTTTATAAAAATTGAAATCATTTGGCGCTTCATCATGACCGGCATAGAGATATACTTTGTCTTTGTATACCAAAGCTGCAGGATCTCCCGTGTATTTGTCTTTGATAATGGGATTATTCATTGTCAAAGTTTGATTTGCATTTCCATTGGCGGAAGCCGTAACCTCATCTGGCTTTATGGTTTTGCAAGATGCAATAAGTGCCAAAAGCGATAGGATGGAGAGTGTTTTTTTCATTTCTTTAAAGACTTTACAGCTCTTTACTGTGTTTGTTTTATCCAAATGCGCCCTCCTGTAAAGAAACAAGAGGCGCATTTTTTACTAACTAATCTAAATATTAAAAGAATCTATCAATCTATTTTTTTACCCCAAACCGGAATTCCCGCAGCGGTAAGTCCAGAATAAGAAATGGTTACTTTACGAGTGCTTTTTTCCCAGTCCCAAGCATCACTAACTTTACATTTTATGCCATTGACGGTTAGTGTTTTGTTAGTGCTGTCATACGACCAAGTTCCAGTAACTCCACCGCTTACTTTCTTGTCAGCGGTTAAATATATTGTAGTTGATTTTTGAATAACTCCATATTGATAATTCATTGTAATTTGCTCCCATGTTCCAATGAATGACGCGTCGCTAATGGTAGTTTCTGGTACTGCAGCATATCTTTCGGGATCAACTACAGGCCAGCCGTCTTCTGTCCATTTTATGGCGCGAACGTGTCCCATCATGAGGGCATTTGATGCATTGATACCTGGTACATCCTTTGGCAAGCGAGCCTGAGAAGCATAGAACCATTGTTTTGTATCTGGATTTTGAAAAACGGAACAATGTGCAAATCCAACCCATCCGGTATGGTTGTTAAATCCATAAGGATGCGTAAGCATTGGCCAAGCATCAGCTCCATTGGTTACATTGGCACCGTTGATTCCTAGATAAGGACCTGTAATACTTCTGGAACGGCAAACTCTGGTGTTGTAAGGAACATCTAAACCATCATAAGCCAAGAAAAGATAATAATATTGAGTGTCCGGATTGTAAATAATCTCTGGACCTTCGGAGCCTTGCCAGCGACTAGTGGCACTTCGGGAAGCAATACGTGTTCCATAATCACTTAACGTTTTTAATTGATCTGGTTTTCCTGTAGTTGGATTCAGTTTAAGTGCTGCAATACCGGAATGCCATGAACCGTAAATTAAATAATGTTCGCCCTCTGGAGTAACGGTAAAAGTAGGGTCGATGGCATTAAATTTGAAATAAGCATTTTCCCAATTTCTGGTGCCTGTAAAAGAATACGGTTTTAATCCGTCTGGTTCAGAGCATACTACCATTCCTTTGTCAACCCAAACATTAGTGGCTAAATCGTCCGATTCTGCCAATCCAATAAAGGCTCTTTCTGACCACGAAGTGTCAAAATTAGTACCTGTAATCGGTTCATCTACCACAATGCTGTAATACATTCGGTATTTGCTACCTACTTTTTTGATGTAAGGCGCCCAATAACCATATCTAGGATTTGCAATTGGTGGTAAAGCCGGAACCATACGAGCCCTTTTATTATTCAATGAATCTTTTACCCAAGCTGGAGCTGTTGTCATTGAAGGTCCCATATATTCCCAATTTACAAGATCTTTAGAACGTCTGTAATGAAAATGACCGTGTCCATCATGTGCGTTTCCATAAGAAGCATCTGTTTGGTACATATAATAATAATCGCCACATTTTTCGACAGAAGGGTCGTGTACGTTGGCTAAATTCCATTGCGAATTAGAACCCCATGCAGCAATGGAGGAATAATTATCTGCATAAATAGGTCCTGCAAATGTTGGTGTAGGAGTCGGTGTAGGCGTTGGTGTCGGTGTTGGAGCAGGGCTCGGACTGTCATCGCTACTGGAACAACTACTCACGGATAGTATCAATAAAAAAAGTACTAAATAGGGTACTAACTTTATAATGGAATTTGATTTTTTCATTTTCGTGTTTTTTATTTCCCTTCTAGAGTTACAACAGAAAAAGGAGGAATTGTTATTTCAAGTTTGCCTTTTTTAATTTCAAATCCTTTAAAAATTACGGGTTGAATTTTTGTTGGATTGTCAAATGTATTGTGGTTTTGCAATTTTGTTGAAGTGATTATAGTTCCTGTAACATTTTTAATTCCAAGTTCTTTTATGTCAATCTCTATTTTATTTTCTTTTTTGGCGTCAATATTTACCAATGAAACATGAGTTAAGCCTTTGGCGTCTTTTGAAGCCGAAATATTTATGGCTGGTAAATTTTTGTCATTGAGTGTGTATAGAGGCGACTCAAATGTTAGGGGTATTAAAGTAGCGTCTTGGTGTACGCTATACATTTTCATTACGTGATAGGTTGGCGTTAACAACATTTTTGTTTTATCGGTAAGAATTACCGCTTGTAGTACATTGACGCATTGAGCCAAATTAGCCATACGAACTCTGTCTGCATGATTGTTGAAAATATTCAGGGTAGTTCCCGCCAAAACGGCATCTCTCATGGTGTTTTGTTGGTATAAAAAGCCAGCATTGCTGCCTTTTTCAACCTCATACCAACCGCCCCATTCATCAACTACCAAGGCTATTTTTTTCTTTGGATCGTATTTGTCCATAATGGCGGAATGTTTAGTAACGAGTTCCTCCATTTTTAATGCTTCTGTCATAGTTCTGAAATAGATGTCTTCGGTAAAATCGACACCATCTCCTTTTTTGCTCCAATCAATTACGGAATAATGATGTAAAGCTACTCCGCCAAGCATATTACCTGGGATGTTTTTCATTAAGGTTTCAGTCCAGTTATAATCGGCACTGTTCGCCCCAGAAGCTACACGCATCAAGCCTCCTGTGTTGGACCAATCTGACATAAAGGTGGCATATTTGCGGTATTCACCTGCGTAATAATCGGGTGTCATGTTGCCGCCACAACCCCAAGCTTCGTTACCAACTCCCCATATTTTTACTTTCCAAGGTTCTTTTCTACCATTTTTAATACGCAAATCACTCATTGGGCTTTTTCCACTAAAATTCACGTATTGTACCCAGTCTGCTAATTCTTGAACCGTGCCACTGCCCATGTTTCCGGCCAAATAAGGCTCGGTACCCAGTAGTTCGCATAGGTTTAAGAAATCGTGGGTTCCAAAACTATTGTCTTCGGTAACGCCTCCCCACCATTGGTTTACAATTGTTGGTCGTTCTTCTTTTGGTCCAATACCATCTTTCCAGTGGTAGGTATCGGCAAAACAACCACCCGGCCAACGTAAATTTGGTATTTTTAAGTCTTTTAAAGCGGCTACAACATCATTTCGAACGCCAGCTGTATTGGGTATTTTTGATGTATCCCCAACAAAGAAGCCACCATAGATTGATCTTCCTAAATGTTCTGCAAAATGTCCGTAGATATTTTTATTGATAGTAGGTGCATTTGCAGTATTCTTTATAGAAAGTACTGTGGTTTCTTTTTGTGCAACCATAATTTGATTGCAAAAAGTAAAAACAAGTAATAGTAATGATGCTTTTTTCATGTTGTCTTTAAGTTATAATATCACATGGTAAATTTTACCATGTGATATTAAAGTTTTAACTAATTCAAATAAATAATATTAATATCCGGTATTTTGAATCGTACCTGGATTGTTATCCATTTCTAATTGTGGTATAGGGAAGTATTCTCTTCCTGTTGCATAAGAATTAAATTCAACATCTCTTGATTTTAACCATGCTAATTTTACTGGATCTTGCAACCAACCCCAACGACGAATGTCATCAAAACGGTGTCCTTCTAATGGGAATTCCAAGAATCTTTCGTGTCCAATTTGGTCTCTCATGGTTGCTTGTGTCAATCCTGGTTTTGCAGTAGCTAAATTAGGTAAACCTACACGAGTTCTAACCATTTGAATATATGTATAAGCTCCTGGAGTATCGCCAGTTTCGTTTAAGCATTCAGCGTACATTAACAATACATCAGCATAACGTAATAAACGCTCGTTTATACCAGAACGCCAGTCAAATTCATTCGCATAAGCCCCATCTGAATTTTCATATTTTCTGCAAAATAAATCATTTAAATCTGCTGAGTTTCCTGCATAAACAGTAGCGAAATTCTGTCCGTAAAGTTGCATTCCACCTGGTTTGTTATAGAACATAGTGGCATCTAAACGTGGATCCACTGTATTCGTCGTAGTTTTTTCTTGTTGGAACTCATTAAATAATGTTCTTGTTGGTTGTACGTCTGTCCATCCAAAAGCCCTAGGTCCATAAGTAATAGCTCTTGCTGATGTTTTTCCCCATCCTGTAGCTGGAGCACCACCCCAACCTAAATCAACACCACCTGCACTTCTACTAAATTGTACTTCGAATAGTGATTCTGAATTATTTTCGTTAGTGTCAGTAAAGTTATCACGGTAATTAGATACTAAAGAGTAAACCCCTAAATCTATGACTTGTTTGAATGCAACTTTCGCATTTGTGAAATCTTTGGTAAACAAGTACGCTTTTCCTAAATATCCTAAAGCTGCTCCTTTTGTGGCACGTCCTTTTTGACCTGCATCTAAACCAGTAACATTGCTGTACGAAGCAGGAAGCAAATCAGCTGCAGCTTTAAAATCTGCAATAACTTGTTTCCAACCTTCTGCTTCTGTTTTTTGAGGATAGAAAGCAGCAATTTCTGTCGGTAGAGGTACGTTTTTAAACATATTTACCGCATGAAATAAATACAATCCTCTCAAGAAATAGGCTTGACCCAAGATTCTGCTTTTAAGCGCTGTATCGGTCATATTGATGGTAGCTACATTGGTCAAAACTTGATTAGCACGGTAAATACCTTGATAATACGTTTCATAAGCCCACCCATAAATTGCTGCGTCCGATACATTTGAATTAAAACGGCCGACGTTTTGCATGGCTCCCCATGGACTGTTACTTCTGGTATCATCCCCTTTTAAGTCTAATAATAATGGAGTACTTCGCATGTAAGTACCATCAGTTAACAAACTACCATAAGCGGCATTTACACCTTCTATAGCGTCTTGGTCATTTTTCCAGAATGAATCTGCAGCATCATTATTAGGGTCAAGCTGAATTAAATCTTCATTGTTGACACAACTTGTTGTTATAACTGCCAGTGAAAAGAAACTAGCTAGATAATTAAATATTTTATATTTCATTTTGATTCGTTTTAATTGGTTTGGTTATTTTTAAAAATTCACTTCAAGTCCTAAAGAAACAGTTCTAGGATTTGGGAATGAACCACCATCATATCCTCTTGAGAATGATCCGTCGTTGCTATTAAAATCAGGGTCGCTTCCTTTATATTTACTAATAGTCAATAAGTTTTGCCCATTTACATACACTTTTGCTTTTTGAATAAAACTTTTAGAAGAAACCGGAATTTGATATCCAATTTCCATAGTCTGTAGTCTTAGGTAGTCTCCATTTTCTATAAATCGATTAGAGTCTCTACCGTTTGCATTAGGGTCACCAATAATTGGGCGAGGAACGTTTGTATTGGTATTTGTAGGAGTCCAATAATTAAGTTCATCTGTACTGTGGTTTCCATATTGTCCTGCCATTAAATTGCGGTATATACTATTGAAAACTTTGTTTCCACCAGCACCTTGCCAAAACATCGCGATGTCCCAGTTTTTGTAAGAACCACTAAAATTAAAACCATAGCTATATTTAGGAACCGTAACTCCTTGAAATGTTCTGTCTAGATCACTAATCATACCGTCGCCGTTGATATCTTTGAATTTAATGTCACCCACTCCAGCATTCGTCTGTGTTGGTGATGCAGCAAGATCGGCAGCGTTTTGAAAAATACCAGCGGTTTCATAAGCAAAAATTTCGCCTATAGACCTGCCTACTACTGTTTTTGAAGCAGCACCATAGATTGGATTCCCATTGATACCAATTTGCAATACTTCATTTTTCAACGTTCCTATATTGGCAGATATGCTGTATTTGAAAGCATTGTCGTTGTTGTTGTACGTTGTAGAAAATTCAAAGCCTTTGTTTCTCATTGCACCGGCATTTGTTCTAATAGATGCAGGGAAAGCACCTGTAGAAAACGGTAACGGAACATCAACCAATAAATTTGTAGAATTTTTCACAAAATACTCTGCCGTAAATTGCAAGTCATTGTTGAACAATCCAAGTTCAAGGGCTACATCGGTCGTTTTTACATCCTCCCATCGAACATTTGGATCTAAAGATGCTACAACTGTTGTACCGGGAGCCAATTGATTATTAAAATCATAGCCCGCAAAACTATTGATTGTTGTGGCGAAAAAATACGGAGGAATAGTATTATTTCCTAATTTACCATAACTACCTCTTAATTTGATAGTGTTTACCCATTCTGGTAAGTGAATAAATTTTTCGTTACTTAATTTCCAAGCTCCAGAGAAGGAGTAGTTATTAGCGGTATTGTTTTTTTCGCTAAAAAGAGATGTTTTGTCTTGTCTAAAGTTAGCTTGCAACAAATAGCGATCGTCATAAGAATAATTGATTCTGCTTATATATGATTTACCAGTTATGGTTACATTACTTTCTCCCGTACTAGTATCATCTGCATATTGTAGTTTACTTATTTCACCTGAATCATAGCCTACGCCTCTTGACCAGTGATTGTAAGAATCGTTGCGTTCTTGTACCCAACCAGCCAAAATATCAAATTTATGTTTTTCGATATCTAATGAGTAGGTTAATGTGTTGTTAAAAAATGTTTTGTCATTGCTACCTGTTGATACATCTAATGAAGCTTCTTCTTTGGTAGTAATATAATACCATCCTAAATCACTTTGTGGAATGTACCTTCTGTTTTCATAATCCAATCGGTCAAAACTGGCGTCAATTTTATATTTTAATCCTTTTACAATTTCATATTCTCCCCAAACATCCCCAATAAAGCGGTTTCTTTTCCCATTGTTTTCGATTAAGTTGTTGAATCCTATGACATTAAGTGATATGGCTCTTTGTGTTAAGTTGGTTGTACCTCCGTAACCACCTAATCGGTTTGCATCATAAACCGGCATTGTAGGAATTGCACCAACTAAAGCCCCAACTGCATTTTCTCCTACATAACTGTTGAAGTTTTCTTTGTCAGATTGTGTATATCCTATTTTTGTACCGTACTTGAATTTTCCTTTTTTTCCATTCAAATTCATATTCATAGACAATCTTTCATAGTCTTGAGGAGATTTGATATAACTGCTGTTTTTGAAATAATCCATATTCATATTATAGGCTAATTCTTCAGCACCGCCATTAAACGCTAACGAGTGGTTTTCTATAACTCCAGTTTCATATGCGGCATTTTGCCAATTAGTATCAACATTATTAATATAAAGTGGATTTGTTGGGTCATTTCCTGGAGCTACACTTAATCCTGCATTTTTTTCTGCAGCACTGGTAATCGTTTGATAACCTACTCTGTCAGTTACTGACCATTTTTTGGATACATTTTGAAAACCAACAAGAGATTTATATTTGATGTTTAGTTTCCCTGCTTTTCCTTTTTTGGTTGTAATAATTACAACACCATTAGCTCCACGAACTCCGTAAATAGCTGCCGATGAAGCGTCTTTAAGTACTTGCATCGATTCGATATCTCCTGGGGCGAAATCAAACGGAGAATCTACAATCATTCCATCAATTACAAAAAGAGGATTGTTGTTAGTAAACGAGTTAAGCCCTCTAATTTTAATATTTACAAATCCCCCTGGTTCACCAGAAGATTGTACCGTTACACCAGCTACTTGTCCCTGAAGCATTTTTGCGGCATCATAGGTTACTGTTTTTTTTGCAGATTCCATATTTACAATACCAACTGATCCAGAAAGGTCTGATTTCTTTTGTGTACCGTACCCAATAACAACTACTTCATCGAGTTTATTCAAATCATCATTTAATACTATGTTTATTTGAGATTTGTTTCCAACAGTAATTTCTTGATTTGAAAATCCTATGTAAGAAAAAACAAGAACATCTTTTGGGGTGGCTTTTATTGAATATTCTCCATTAAAGCCAGTAACTGTTACTGTATTAGTACCTTTTATTGAAACATTTACACCAGGTAAAGACATTGCATCTTTTGTAGACGTAACGGTTCCCTGAATGACCTTAGCTTCTTGAGCAGAAAGATTATAAGTAGAAAATAGCATAACTACTATTGCTAGCAGCCATTCTTTTCTTGGCAATAAAAAATTGCAATAAAAAAAGGATCGTTGGTTTGTTTTCATTCTGTTTTGTTTTGGTTAGTTTATAAGTGTGTATTTTACATTTGTAAATTTAATTAAAAAAATTCTATAAAAACAAATTAATCTGGTAAAAAAAGTAGCGAAAAAAAATACATATCGTAATTTAAGTGTAAAAAGAACACTTAAAAGTTGTGATTTTTTTAAAAAAAAGCAAATTTTCACAATTACTTTGTGTAAAATTTACGCTTTGTTTCAAAAAACCAACAATTATATAAAAAATCACCTTTCTTAATTATTTTAAAAAAAGGGGGAAATAGTCAACTTTTAGATTGTTTACGTCTTGTCTTTTTTAATAAAAGGGTCAAATTCTACAACAATAAATCGTTAATAATCATCTTAATCGATCGAAATTGGAAAAAGTCGGATTACAAATCTGGGTTTTCTGTTTTGATTTTTGGAATCACTAAGTGTAAAATCTACATTAATAAAATTATGAAACCTAAAAGGAAGTTTATATATTTACCCTAAAAAGCGTAGTATGTTAAATAGTTATAGTTCTGCTGACAAGGTTTTATTAGCAGTAGATTGTATCATTTTCGGATTTGATCATGAAGGATTAAAAATACTTTTGATTAAAAGAGATTTTGAACCTGAAAAAGGGAAGTGGTCTTTAATGGGGGGATTTCTTAGAAAAGATGAGGTATTGGATAGTGCAGCTATTAGAATACTTGATAACTATACTGGACTTCAAGATATATACATGGAACAATTGTATACGTATAGTGAAATAAATCGGGATCCGGTAGAAAGAACCATTTCTGTCGCCTATTATGCTTTGATTAATATTGAAAATCATAATGCTGAACTGACTCAAAATTATCATGCACAATGGTTTAGTGTTGCTCAAGCTCCTAAACTAATTTTTGACCATGATTCTATGGTAGAACACGCCATTAGAAGATTGCGTTATAGAACTTCTATTAAGCCTGTTGGATTTGAGCTTTTACCGGAGAAATTTACGATGCGTCAATTGTTGGAATTATACGAAGCTATTTTAAGCAAAGAACTGGATAAGAGAAATTTTATCAGTAAAATAAACTCGTTGGATATTCTTGTGAAATTAGAGGAGAAGGATATGATGTCTTCCAGAAAAGGGTCTTACCTATATACGTTTGACAAAGAGAAGTATGATGCAAAATTATTGAATGATTTTGTTTTGAACTTATAAATAGTTTTAAATTTTTAATTTGAAATCAACTTTTTGAAAGAAGAAGTTTCATTATTTCAGGAAATAAAAAAGGAAGTTTCATTATGAGACTTCCTTTTTTTGTGTAATTAAGTAAAAAATGGACGGAAATAATCTTATTTTCTTTGATTTACTACAATTTCAAGATTTTAGTTTATTTCTTATGAATTAAAACTACCATACTATATAAAATGGCTAAAATAGGGTAGTTCTAAAAGATTAAAGGTTAGTATTAACTATTCCCTTTGTTGTAATCTGCTAAAAAAGTAGCTAAGCCGCTGTCTGTAAGTGGGTGTTTTAATAGACCTTCAATGGCGCTCAAAGGACCTGTTATTACATCAGCTCCAATTTTTGCACAATTCAAAATATGCATGACGTGACGTACTGAAGCCGCCAAAATTTGTGTTTCATAACCGTAATTGTCGTAAATCAATTTGATTTCAGCAATTAAAGCCATTCCATCAGTAGAAATATCATCTAATCTACCAATGAAAGGGGATACATAAGTGGCCCCAGCTTTAGCAGCAAGTAAGGCTTGACCTGCTGAAAATACTAAAGTACAGTTGGTTCTGATTCCTTTGTCCGAAAAGTATTTTATCGCTTTTATACCTTCTTTAATCATTGGAATTTTCACCACGATTTGAGGGTGCAAAGCGGCTAATCTTTCTCCTTCGGCAATCATTCCTGCTAAATCAGTTGAAATCACTTCGGCACTAACATCACCATCAACTAATTCACATATTTTCACATAATGGGCAATAATATTTTCAGCTCCCGTAATTCCTTCCTTTGCCATCAGCGATGGGTTGGTGGTTACGCCGTCTAGGATTCCTAAATCATTGGCTTCTTTTATGTCTTTTAAATTTGCGGTATCGATAAAAAATTTCATGTCTTTTATTATTTAGTTTTTCTGGTTGTTGATTTATTTACTTTCTTCAATATATTTAAGGATTGCTGCGCAAGCGTGTTCACTTGTAAATCCGAATTTTTCATCTAATACACTGGCCGGAGCTGAATAGCCAAAATGATCCAATCCAATCACTTTTCCACTATCGCCAATCAAGCCTTCAAGATTTACCGGAAGTCCGGCTGTAAGTCCAAATACCAATTTTCCTTTTGGAATAATACTGTCTTGGTATGCTTTTGATTGTTGTTTGAATAAGCCTTCGGATATAATGGAAGCTACATTTATTTTTAAATTTTTATCTTTTTCTAATACAATGGCTGCTTCTAAAAGTGTGGCAACTTCTGATCCATTTGCGATTAAAGTAATGTCAGGATTTTGCGTGGATTTCACTAAATAACCTCCTTTTGTAGCTTCAGTTGCCTCTTCGTATCTTGACGTTCCTTGCGCAGGAATGTCTTTAATGTTTTGTCTGGAAAGAATTAGGCCTGTTGGTGTTTTGGTATTGTTTAATGCCATGTTCCAAGCTACCGAAGTTTCTATTGCATCGGCTGGACGCAGCGCCAATAAACTTTGTTCTCCAGAATGGTTTTTTATTTTTTCCATTAAACGGATTTGTGCTTCCTGTTCAATAGGTTGGTGCGTTGGTCCGTCTTCACCCACGCGGAAAGAATCGTGTGTCCAAACATATTTTACCGGTATTTCTTGAATGGCTGCTAATCTAATGGCAGGTTTCATATAATCGGAAAACACAAAAAACGTTGCCACTACAGGAATAACGCCTCCATGAAGTGCGATTCCATTGGCAATGGCTGTCATGGTCAGTTCTGCAACTCCTGCTTGCAAGAAGGCTCCACTGAAATCATTTTTTTGTAATATGGATGATTTTTTTAGAAATCCATCTGTTTTATCACTGTTAGACAAATCTGCCGAGGAAACAATTATGTTTTCCACGTTTTCTGCTAAATACGCAAGTACTGCTGAAGAAGCATCTCTTGTTGCCGCATTGGGTTTTTGGATAACACTGCTTAAATCTAATTCGGGGAGTTTTCCAGATAAAAACAAATCCATCTTTTGAGATAGTTCCTTATTTTCTTTTCTCCAAGTTGTAATTTGCAATTTTTTATAGGCTGATTTCTCCCCTTTTATTGCTAGTATTTTTGCATAATGCGTTTCAACTTCTTCAAAAATGGCAAATGGATTTTCAGGATTAGCATTTAGATTGACAAGTGTTTTTGTATAATCTGCTTTGGTTTCACCAATTGGTTTTCCGTGTAATTCACATTCACCTTCATACATGTCGCCCGTTGCAGTAACAGTACCTTTTCCCATAATTGTTTTTCCAATTATCAAAGTGGGTTTTTCTGATTCTTCATGAGCCTCGTGCAGCGCTTTCCTGATTTGCTCATGGTCATGTCCGTCAATAGTTATTACATTCCATCCCCAAGCTTCGTACTTCATTCCTGTATCTTCGGAGGTAACTTCATCCGTCATGGAAGAAAGCTGCACATCATTAGAATCATAAAACATAATAAAATTATTCAATCCTAAATGTCCTGCGATTCTTCCTGCTCCCTGAGAAATTTCTTCCTGTACGCCACCATCAGTAATGAAACCGTATATTTTATGATTGAAAAGTCCTTTAAATCTTGCGTCCAGAAATTTGGCTGCAATTGCCGCTCCCACACCCATCGCATGCCCTTGTCCAAGAGGACCTGAAGTATTCTCAATGCCTCTAAGTACATCTACTTCCGGGTGGCCAGGTGTAACAGAACCCCATTGTCTGAAATTTTGAAGGTCTTCTTTTTTATAATTACCCAATAAATGATATTGAGAATACATTAATGCCGATAAATGTCCGGCATCCATAAAGAAACGATCTCTAAAAGTCCAATCCATTTCTGTAGGATCAAAATTCAGATATTCAGTGTACAAAATATGCATGAAATCGGCACCGCCCATGGCACCTCCTGGATGTCCTGACTTTGCTTTTTCTACCATTGAAATGGCAAGTGCTCTTATATTATCGGCTGCTAATTGATCAATTTTTTTATTCATAATTTAATTATAATAGTTTTCTTGTAATTAGAAAAAAGACATGATTCGTTTTTATTGTAGTTATTCCAACATAGAGATTCTAAAGTTTCTAAATGGTTTGGCTCTGAAATGGTTGGTTTAATATTAAACATGCTAATAGCTTTAAAAGTATTGTTGTGTTTGATTATTTGTCACCAGTCATTTTTAAGTTGGTCAAATAAAATGCTGTTTTTTAGGGTTTAACGTAGGAATTAATAATAAGTGTAAAAAATACATTTGCAAATATATATAAATTTATTCTACAATAACAAATAAATTATTTTTCTTGCTTTTTTTAATGAGAACCATATTTTCTTTGCCAATAAAAAATAGTATTTGTATTTTTTTAAAATTATGAATGTAAATAAGGGAATTGTTTTTTATAAAGAATTCCTAATAATCAAGGCACTCTTGTTTTCTATTTGTTCTTTTTTTCCTTTCAGAATCATCTCAGCTAGAATTTTCCCCATAGCTACAAAATTTGTTGAAATTGTGGTTATACCATTTTCTACAATTTTTTTTAATGGGCTTTCATTATAGGAAATAATACCAAAATCACTACCTATTTTTAGGTTTTGAAGTTTTGCTTTTTCGATTACAAGGACTAAATCTCTATCACTTGGAATAATATAGACTTCGCCTTTTTTTATTTCCCGATTCTGGAATTCAGTGATAACTTCATAGTTAAAAACGTAGTCTTTGCAAAAATTTTCGAAGCCTATTTTCATGCCTAATGGTTCCCTGAATCCTGGAAAAATCAGAATCAGTTTTTCGTATTTACTTAATTTAGATTTTCCTTTTAGTAGTCCGTTATAAATATCTTTTTTATGATTTTGGTAAATGGCGGGATAGTCTTTTAATTCAGAATTGGTTTGGTCTAATATGATTACTTCATTTACTGGTAGGGTTTCTATAATTGAAGCTGCTTCAACTAGGTTTGTAGGCATTATAATATATTTTGTGTAGTTACCATTACTGTCATTTATTAGTTTTCGGAAAACTTGAATGTTAAAATGGTGAAAGAAAATATCTACTTGAACGTCTTTTCCAATGTTTTCTAAAAAGGAATTGTAAAGGTCTTCCTTGAAAATATTTAGTTCTTCAAAAAGTAAAAATATTCGTTGTTTTATTCTGACTTCCGTGCTTTTTATATAGTATCCTTTCCCAAGAATAGCGTAGATTATCCCTCTTTTTTTCAACTCGTCATAGGCTTGTAAAACAGTATCTCTGGATAATGAAAATTCGAGACATACTTTGTTTATTGAGGGCAATTTTTCATCCTTTTTTAAATAACCTTCTTCTATGGTCTTCTCAACAGAAGAAATGATTTGTTTGTATTTTGGTACACCCTGATTATTTTGAACGGTTATGATTTTCATAAAGAAATGGTTTTTGCAAATATATTAAAAACTGGTAGGTACTGGTATGTTTATGAGAGTAATTATTTTAATTTTGGTTTTTCATATTTCATAAAAAAATAATCAAAATAAAATAAATATCACATTTTATGACTGAATCTGTAATGGAATTGTTTGGCTTGATGGTTGATGGCGAAGCTGTTGATTCTTATGAATTAACTAATAAAAATGGAATGCAATTGAAGGTTGTCACATATGGTGCTACTATTACATCATTGAAAATGCCATTAAAAAACGGTGAAATTGTGGATGTAGTTTTAGGCTTTGATACTTTGGAGGCGTATATAAAATCATTTGATTTAGAAAGTGCTCCTTATCTTGGTGCAACAGTTGGTAGGTTTGCCGGAAGAATAAAGGATGGTGCTTTTAGTTTGAAAGGAAAAAAAATCCATTTAAATAGAAACAATAATAATCATTCGTTGCATGGTGGAAATACAGGGTTTAGCCAAAAAATTTGGAAGGCAGAAAATGTAAATGAAGGTAGAAACCCATCAATAACCTTATCGTATTTCAGTTCTAATAATGAAGAGAATTATCCGGGAGATTTATCAATTACTGTAACGTATACATTATCTGAGGAAAACGAATTGATTATAGCATACAAAGCAACTACTACTCAGGATACAATTGTGAATTTAACGCATCACAATTATTTTAATCTTGATGGTCACGAATCCGATATTTCAGAACAGGAATTGATTGTAAATTCCGAAAAAATGTTGGAGACAACAAATGAAAATATTCCAACTGGAGGGTTCATAAACACTGCTAATTCTTCTTTTGATTTTAGTAAACCAAAAAAATGTCCTTCGAAAATTGACACTACGTTTGTTCTGGAAAGAGAAAATGAATTTGCAGCTTCGCTTTTCAATAAGAAGAATAATCTAAAAATGGCGGTTTATACGAATCAACCAGGAGTTCACATTTACGTTGGCGGTAATTGTTTCAATACTATAAAAGGGAAAGAAAATGTGGATTATCATTCGTTAAGCGGGATTTGTTTTGAAACACAAAATTTTCCTGATGCACCAAATCACGAACATTTTCCCAGTTCAGTTTTGAAAAAAGAGGAGACCTATAATCACAAAACGATTTATAAGTTTCAATCCTTTTGATAAAAAAATAATTATAATAATTGCTTTTTTTATTTGTTTAAGAATTTTTTATCGCATCCCAACAATAACACTTACAATTTCTAAATAATGAATGATATTTTAATTAAAAAAACGACCGCTTTTTTTGAAGAGACATTTGGTGCTGAGCCACAAAAAATAGTGCTTTCTCCAGGGAGAATTAATATAATTGGGGAACATATAGATTACAACGACGGATATGTTTTGCCAGCAGCGATTGACAAAATTATTTGTTTTGCTTTCGAAAAAAGTAATTCAAATACATCGAGAATAATTGCGATGGATCTTGATGATGAATTTGAAATAGACGTCACTGCTCCAATGGAATTGACGGATAATGTTTGGACTAATTACATTCGTGGTGTAGTTAATCAATTGAAAAAAAATGATTTTGAGTTCGAAGGCTTTAACTGTGTTTTTAGCAGTAATATCCCTGTGGGTTCTGGTTTGTCATCTTCTGCAGCTTTAGAATGTGGTTTTCTGTTTGGAATTAATGAGCTTTTTAATTTGAATATAAAGCCAATTGATATCGCACTAATGGGGCAAAAAGCGGAGCATTGGGTTGGTATTAATTGTGGGATAATGGATCAGTTTTCGAGTGTCATGGGACAAGAAAATAAAGTGATAAAAATTGATTGCAGAACCTTGGAATATGAATACCATGATGCTAATTTCAGTGATTATTCTTTGATTTTATTCGATTCGAATGTAAAACATTCATTAATGACATCGGCTTATAATGAAAGAAGACAGCAATGTGAAGAAGGTATCGCTATTATAAAAAAGAATTATCCAAAAATCAATAGTTTTAGAGATTGCACCGAAAATAAAGTGAATAGTTTGAAAGACAAAATGAGTGCGGCGGTGTTCAAGCGAAGCCTTTTTGTTGTAAAAGAAATCAATCGTGTTGTCCAAGCATGTAAAGCCTTAGATAACGGTAATATCGAAACTTTAGGCCGATTAATGTTCGAAACTCACGAAGGATTATCAGTTGATTATGAAGTAAGTTGCGCCGAATTAGATATGATTGTTGATACGCTTAAAAAAGAAGAAGCTGTAGTCGGTTCCCGATTAATGGGTGGTGGTTTTGGTGGTTGTACAATCAACTTAATAAAAAAGGGGCATGAAGAGGGTGTTAAAAAGAAACTTTCGGCACTTTATTTTGATACTTTTGGAATAGAATTAAAAATTTATGATGTTAAAATCGGTAACGGAACATCACTTTATAACAATAACTAGAATGAAAAATTTTGACATCAACGAAGATCCGCACAGACGCTATAATCCGTTAATCAATGAATGGGTTTTGGTTTCTCCGCACCGTTCAAAAAGACCTTGGCAAGGTCAAAACGAAACCGTTACATCAGACGCACTTCCAGAATATGACCCGACTTGTTATTTATGTCCAGGAAATGTTCGAGCGAATGGTGAGGTAAATCCAACGTATGAAAACGCTTTTGTTTTTGAAAATGATTTTGCCGCTTTAAAGCAAGAAGAAATTGCATTTGAAGAAAATAAAAATGAAACTTTTTTCAAAGCACAACCAGAAAGAGGAATCTCCAGAGTGGTTTGTTTTTCTCCAAAACACAATTTGACCTTGCCGGAAATGCCAGTTGTTGCCATTGAAGATATCATTCGTACTTGGCAAAAAGAATATACAGATTTAGGTAATGTTGATTACATTAATCACGTTCAGATTTTTGAAAACAAAGGGAGTGTGATGGGTTGTAGTAATCCCCATCCTCATGGACAAATTTGGGCACAATCGTCCTTGCCAACCGAAGTGGAGAAAACACAAAATAATCTCAAAGCTTATTACGATAAACATCAAAGCAATCTTTTACAGGATTATTTGAAAGAAGAATTAAAACTGAACGAACGTATTGTAAGTGAAAATGATTATTTTGTGGCATTAGTTCCTTTTTGGGCAATCTGGCCTTATGAAACAATGGTAATCAGCAAGCGTCATTTTGGAAAAATAACTGATTTTACTGAAGCGGAAACAACTGCTTTTGCGACAATTCTAAAGCAATTGACAACCAAGTATGACAATCTTTTTGAAACATCATTTCCATATTCGTCAGGAATTCATCAATCACCAACCGATGGGGAATCTCATCCGGAATGGCAATTTCACATGCATTTTTATCCGCCATTGTTGCGTTCTGCAACCGTTAAGAAATTTATGGTAGGGTACGAAATGATGGGAGAGTCACAAAGAGATATTACTCCAGAAAAGAGTGCCTCAATATTAAAAGAACAGTCAGAAGTTCATTATAAAAACAAATCATGAAAATAGTAGTTACAGGTGGTTTAGGGTTTATTGGGTCTCATACTGTTGTTGAATTACAAAATGAAGGCTTTGAAGTTGTAATTATTGATAATCTTTCAAATTCGTCTGAAGAGGTTTTGAAAGGAATAGTTGCTATAACAGGCAAAACACCTGTTTTTGAAAAGCTAGATTTGAGAGAGAAAACATCAGTTCAGGATTTTTTTAAAAGACATTCTGATGTTGGTGGTGTAATTCATTTTGCTGCTTCTAAAGCAGTGGGTGAAAGTGTAGAAAATCCTTTATTGTATTATGAAAATAACATTAATACTTTAATCTATTTGCTTCAGGAATTGCAACAAAAACCGGAGGCTTATTTTATTTTTAGTTCGTCTTGTACTGTTTATGGTCAAGCCGAGACTATGCCTATTAACGAAAATGCATCAGTTAAACCAGCAATGTCTCCTTATGGAAATACGAAACAAATAGGCGAAGAAATCATTACTGATGTTACAAAAGTAAGTGGTGTAAATGCTATTTTATTACGTTATTTTAATCCTATTGGCTCACATCCATCAACAGAAATTGGGGAATTGCCTATTGGAACTCCGCAAAATTTGGTGCCATTTATTACCCAAACAGGAATTGGATTGCGAAAAGAATTATCCGTTTACGGAGATGATTACCCAACACCTGATGGAACTTGTGTACGGGATTATATTCATGTTGTTGATTTAGCAAAAGCGCATGTTATTGCTTTGCAAAGGTTAATTGACAAAAAGAATTTAGATAAAATAGAAACTTTTAATCTTGGAACCGGTACTGGAAGTTCTGTTTTGGAAGTGATTAATGCTTTCGAAAAAGTAAGCGGACAAAAATTGCCATACAAAATTGTTGCTAGAAGGGAAGGTGATGTGATTTCGGCTTACGCCAATACTGATAAAGCAAACAGTATTCTTGGTTGGAAAACACAATCAACTCTGGAAGAAGGGATGGCAAGTGCCTGGAAATGGGAACAAAAAGTTAGGAATAACAATTAGTTTATAATAAAAAGCTATTAGTAGCTGATAAAATCGATTGATAAATAAAAAATAGTTGCGAAAGAGCGCTATAAATTAGCGAGTTAATTACATTGTTTTTAGGATTTAACTTATTTAACAATAATAAATGTAAAAAACACATTTGTAAATGATGTAAATAAAATTTTTTATTTTACTTTTGACTTTCGTAATTCATAAAAAAATTATGAAATTAAAACATATATCATAATTTATAATCAATTATTTAATTTATAATAATTGTACGCATAGGATGTTGAACAGCGGTAAATATAAAAACTGTTCAATTATTCATTAAAAAAAAGAAATAACCCATAACAATAATCTTATTTATTTATATTAATTTTCTAAAAAACAAATTACTCATGAACCAGAACCTTGCTTTTGCGGATTACGCAGTTTTTATTATCTATTTTATTGTGGTATCCACTTATGGATATACCATTTATCGCAAACGTGAAAAAAATGAACACGATGCCAAAGCTTATTTTTTGGCAGAAGGAACGTTGACATGGTGGGCGATTGGAGCATCTTTGATTGCTTCTAATATTTCCGCAGAACAGTTTATTGGGATGAGTGGTGAAGGATTCTTTTTAGGAATTGCTGTTGCTGCTTACGAATGGGTTGCTGCTATTGCTTTGATTATTGTGGCCGTTTGGTTTATCCCTGTTTATTTAAAAAACAAGATTTACACGATGCCTCAATTTTTAAAAACAAGGTATAATGAATCAACTGCTTTAATTATGGCTGTTTTTTGGTTATTCCTATATGTATTTGTAAACTTGACTTCTATTTTATATCTAGGAGCTGTAGCCATTAACGGATTGGCCGGAGGTGAGTATTTACACGTTATTATGATTGGCCTTGCCGTTTTTGCCTTGTTGATCTCTTTAGGAGGAATGAAAGTTGTTGCTTATACTGATGTAATTCAGGTTGCAGTTTTAATAATAGGTGGACTGGTTACTTCTTATATCGCTTTGACTACGGTTGGACACTATTTTGGAGTGGGCGAAAATGCTATTGCAGGTTTCAAAGTATTGATGAGAGAAGCACCAGAGCATTTCAAAATGATTATTCCTAAACCAACTGCAACTTCATCTCAAAACGATATCAATAAATACCTTACTTTCCCTGGAATGTTATCTTATTTAGCGGGTATTTGGATTATCAATCTTAATTATTGGGGTTGTAACCAATACATTACTCAAAGAGCATTGGGGGCTGATTTACAAACTGCCCGTACAGGTATTTTGTTTGCAGGTATATTAAAATTATTAATGCCGCTTATAGTTATGTTGCCTGGTATTGCTGCTTACGTTTTATACGAAAATGGACATTTACCTCAGTTAGTAGGAGGGAAAGATGGTGCTTACTCAGCAGTGTTAACTTTCTTGCCAACTGGTCTAAAAGGGTTGTCTGTAGCAGCTTTAACTGCAGCTATTGTAGCTTCTTTGGCTGGTAAAGTAAACAGTATTTCAACTATTTATACGTTGGATGTCCATAAAAAATACATTCAAAAAGATGCGACTGATAGAGCTCAGGTAAACATAGGAAGATATGCTATTTTTGGAGCAATGGTTCTCGCAGTTCTATTTACTTGGAATGATTTATTAGGTATTGGTGGTGTGGGTGGTTTTACTTACATTCAAAAATATACAGGTTTTATTAGTCCAGGTGTATTTGCCATGTTTTTCCTTGGTATGTTCTGGAAAAGAACTACTGGTACTGCAGCAATAGTAGGCGTTATAGCCGGTTTCCTATTATCTGTTTTATTTAATGAATTTGCGCCAGCTTTATTTGGTAACGAAACATTGCTTTATACAGCTTACACTAATGGTAAAGGTGGATTTGAAATACCGTTTCACATCTGTATGGGATTGTCATTTATGTTTACAATGCTTCTTATGATTGGAATAAGTTTTGCTGGTCCGAAAGTAAATCCTAAAGCATTTGAATTAGATGCCGAAATGTTTAAGGTAAAGCCTCAAACAACAGTATTGATAGTAATCACATTATTGATTATTTTTGCTTTGTATGCTAAATTTTGGTAGCATCGTTTTTAAATAACTAGTTTTTTGATTACTATTGTAATCAGATTAAAATGCCGTTTAGTTAAGTTTTTCAGTTTGTGATTAATCAATTGAAATGTTTAACTAAAGGGCTTTTGATTTTAAAGGGGTTTATATAAAATTTAATTGGTATGAAGGGGCTTTTAAAAGAAAAAAATTTCTCATTTGCGGTTGATTGTATCATATTCGGATATGATGGTCAGGATTTAAAATTGTTAGTTATAAAGAGAAGTTTTGAACCATTTAAAGGGAAGTGGAGTTTAGTAGGAGGTTTTTTAGAAGATGATGAAAGTGCTGAAGAAGCAGCGGTTCGCGTACTTAAAGGACTTACCGGCTTAGATGGCTTGTATATGGAACAGTTGCATTGTTTTTCGGAACCCAAAAGAGGGGGTGCGGAGAGAATCATTTCTGTAGCCTTCTTTGCTTTAATTGATATTCAAAAATACAATCAACAAATCAATGAAGACTATCATCCTGCTTGGTTTTCTATTAATCAATTACCCGAATTAATTTTTGACCACTCTACTATTGTCGAGCTAGCCAAGGAAAAATTGCGTTATAAGGCTGCGCTACATCCACTATTGTTTGAATTGTTGCCGGATAAATTTACCATGCCACAATTACAGAGCCTTTATGAGGCTGTTTATAACATGGAATTTGATAAAGGAAATTTCAACAGGAAGTTGTTGTCTACAAAATTGTTGGAAAAGTTGGAAGATAAAGATATGCTCAATTCCAAAAAAGGAGCATTTTATTACACTGTAAATTTAAAAAAATATAGTGCTGGTTTTAAAACCTTTTTAAATTTTGTTTCCAGCCAATATATTAATAAATAATATTTTTCTGGAAACAGAATAAAGCTAAAAAAGCTTTCGTTTTAGGCGAAAGCTTTTTTATAAAGTAAAGAATTAGTCTTTAGTCTATGTTAACTATTGCTTCTTGTTTCCAGTTTTTAACAGAAGCTATTCTGTTGTTGGAATAATCAACTTCACTTAAATTGCTAAAGCCATTGTCCCCTTTTTCAGACCAAAAAAACCATTTGCCGGTTTTAATGCCATTTCTATATTCACCAGACGAAGTTTTGTTTCCTTTTTCATCAAAAGAAACCCAAACACCTTC
The DNA here is from genome assembly GCF_048158725.1 of Flavobacterium arabinosi. Taxonomy (NCBI): domain Bacteria; kingdom Pseudomonadati; phylum Bacteroidota; class Flavobacteriia; order Flavobacteriales; family Flavobacteriaceae; genus Flavobacterium; species Flavobacterium arabinosi. The sequence continues at coordinate 123,388 of NZ_JBLNKX010000001.1, read as the reverse complement.
TAATTTTCCATTTTCAAAAAAACCTTCTTGTTGCACTTGTCCATTTTCAAAAAAGTAAGTTGCTCTAACCTTTTTGCCAAAAGGTTCCAATACTGGTTTTGATTCTTGTGCAAAAATCATCCCTGAGAACAACATTGCAACTAAAATAATACAATTTTTCATATCTATAGTTTTTAATATTTTATATTTCTTTATCAAAATTAACGAATACTTTACATTAAAAAAACTTTTTGATAACAATTTAGTAACATTAGACAAAAGCTTAACATTGGAAAATAAATTGCAGTAAAAAACAATAGTGTAAAAAATCACTATTCTCAATTCATTATTCATAATTAGTCCTAAATTTGCACCCGAGCCGACAGGGCGAACAGATGAAATAATCTAAAATTTGGATCATGTATAGAAGTCATAATTGCGGCGAATTGAACGCCTCACATATTAATACAGAAGTTACGCTTGCCGGTTGGGTTCAGAAATCTCGTGATAAAGGATTTATGAATTGGGTTGATTTACGTGACCGTTATGGAATTACGCAATTAATTTTCGACGAAGGTCGTTCTGATAAAAAAGTATTTGAATTAGCAAAAACCTTAGGGCGTGAATTTGTGGTTCAGGTAAAAGGAACTGTTATTGAGCGTGAAGCAAAAAATAAAAATATTCCTACAGGTGAAATAGAAATTTTAGTTACTGAACTGAATATTCTTAATGCTTCGTTGACGCCTCCTTTTACTATTGAAGATGAAACGGATGGTGGAGAAGACATTAGAATGAAATATCGTTACCTTGACATTAGAAGGAATCCGGTGAAAAACAGTTTGCTTTTTCGTCATAAAGTAGCGATGGAAGTGCGCAAGTATCTTTCAGATCTGGATTTTTGTGAAGTAGAAACGCCTTATTTGATCAAGTCTACTCCGGAAGGAGCAAGAGATTTTGTTGTTCCTTCTCGAATGAATGAAGGACAGTTTTACGCTTTGCCACAATCGCCTCAAACCTTTAAACAGTTGCTGATGGTGGGTGGTATGGATAAATATTTCCAAATCGTAAAATGTTTTCGTGATGAAGATTTACGTGCTGACAGACAACCGGAATTTACGCAGATTGACTGTGAAATGGCTTTTGTGGAACAGGAAGATATTTTAAATATTTTCGAAGGACTGACAAGACATTTGTTGAAAGAAATTAAAGGTGTAGAAGTGGAGAAATTCCCTAGAATGACCTACGAACATGCCATGAAAACATACGGAAATGACAAACCGGACATTCGTTTCGGAATGGAATTTGGCGAGCTGAATGAAGTTGCAAAAAGCAAAGAATTTCCAGTTTTTAATGCTGCGGAATTAGTAGTAGGAATTGCTGTTCCTGGAGTTGGCAATTATACCCGTAAGGAAATAGATGGATTAATTGACTGGGTAAAACGTCCTCAAGTTGGTGCGTCAGGGATGGTATATGTAAAATGCAATGAAGATGGAACTTATAAATCATCAGTAGATAAATTCTACGATCAAAATGATTTAAGTAATTGGGCAAAAACAACAGGGGCACAATCTGGAGATATGATTTTTGTACTTTCCGGACCTGCTGATAAAACACGCGGACAGTTAAGTGCGTTGCGTATGGAATTAGCAACACGATTAGGTTTGAGAAAGCCAGCTGAATTTGCACCGCTTTGGGTTGTTGATTTTCCATTATTGGAATTTGATGAAGCAAGCGGTCGTTACCATGCTATGCACCATCCTTTTACTTCTCCTAAACCGGAAGACATGCATTTATTAGAAACTAACCCAGGAAAAGTTCGTGCCAATGCGTATGATATGGTTTTGAATGGAAATGAAATTGGAGGAGGGTCGATTCGTATTCACGATAAAGCGACACAACAATTGATGTTTAAATATTTAGGTTTCACTGAAGAGGAAGCGAAAGCGCAATTTGGATTCTTAATGGATGCGTTCCAGTTTGGTGCGCCACCACACGGAGGTTTAGCTTTTGGATTGGATAGATTAGTGGCGATTTTAGGTGGGCAAGAAACTATTAGGGACTTTATTGCTTTTCCAAAAAATAATTCAGGTAGAGATGTTATGATTGACGCACCGTCTACAATTGATGAATCACAATTAAAAGAGTTGCATATTAAAATTGACTTAGTGTAGTTTATCGTTTAAATTTGTTTGAAAACGTTGAATATCAATATTTTTACAAAATAAAAAGCGAAGAATGTCTTTCGTATTATATTAAATATTACATTTGCTCCATTATAAATTATTATTACTATTACAATGCGTACAGGTACAGTTAAATTTTTCAATGAATCTAAAGGTTACGGATTCATTACAGACGAAGAAACAGGAAAAGACATTTTTGTTCATGCATCAGGAATCAACGCGGAAGAATTACGCGAAGGTGACAGAGTTAGCTATGAAGAAGAAGAAGGAAGAAAAGGAAAAGTTGCTGCGAAAGTAGCAGTGATCTAAGCATAAAAAAATTAATTTTTTTTGCCTACGAATGTTTAAAACGTTCCGATTATTCGGAACGTTTTTTTTTGTCTTATACTTTTTTGACTATTGAAATAACACACCTTTGTTTAAGTTTGTTAAAATTTAAAACGTTAAACACTTCTTAATATAATTTTTTTGTTATTTATAATTAATAAAAACTGTAAATTTACAACGATATAGTGCAGATGTATTTTTAAATTTTCATTGTTATTTAATAATTTGAAAGTTATCTTTGTGCCTTATTTTTACTTAAAAAACAACTATAAATATGCAATCCGACCAATCAAGTTATATTCCAATTTTAATGCAGTTTATTTTAGCTGTAGGTTTTGTAGTAGGGACGATATTCATTTCGGGAAAATTAGGGCCTAAACGTAACTCTGAAATCAAAGATAAAAACTTCGAATGCGGTATCGAATCAGTAGGTAACGCAAGAATTCCGTTTTCAGTTAAATATTTTCTTGTTGCTATATTATTTGTTTTGTTTGACGTTGAGGTAATTTTTCTTTATCCGTGGGCAATCAATTTCAAAGAATTAGGAATGGAAGGAATGGTTAAAATGGTAATTTTTATGCTTTTACTTTTGGTAGGTTTTTTCTACATTATCAAAAAGAAAGCGTTAGAGTGGGAATAAAGATTTATTTTAAAAGCTGGATTCTAAATTTTAAATGGTGTCATTGTAATTTATAATCCAAATTTTATAATTCAAAATAATAAAAAATGAGCGATTCTAAAATAAATATGGTTGAACCACCTGAAGGTGTTGTTGGGGAAGGTTTCTTCGCTACAAAACTGAATGATGTTGTAGGAATGGCTCGCGCTAATTCATTATGGCCTTTGCCTTTTGCAACTTCTTGTTGTGGGATTGAATTTATGGCTACAATGGCTTCGCATTATGATTTAGCCCGTTTTGGTTCAGAGCGAGTGAGTTTTTCTCCTCGTCAAGCGGATATGCTTATGGTGATGGGAACAATTTCCAAAAAAATGGCGCCTATTTTACGTCAGGTTTATGAGCAAATGTCAGAACCTCGTTGGGTAATTGCTGTTGGTGCTTGTGCTTGTTCAGGCGGGATTTTTGATACCTATTCTGTTTTACAAGGGATTGATAAAGTGATTCCGGTTGATGTCTATGTTCCGGGTTGTCCGCCAAGACCAGAACAAATTGTTGATGGTGTTATGAAATTGCAGGAATTAGTAAGAAACGAATCTGTAAGAAGAAGAAGTTCTCCGGAATACCAAGAATTATTGGCTTCTTATAATATCAAATAAATAATGGCGCTAGAAACAATACAAATCCAAGAAAAATTAGTTGAAACATTTGATTCGGCTGTTTTTGAATTTAAACAGGAAAAAGATATATTTTCATTTGAAGTCGCTGCCGATAAAATTACGGCGGTGATTCTTTTTTTGAAAAATGACCCAACATTACGTTTTCATTTTTTAACTGACTTGTGTGGGATTCACTATCCTGATAATGATGTGGATCATCAATTTGCAGTTGTTTATCATTTGCATAATTGGTACGAAAACAAAAGAATTAAAATCAAGGCATTTATCAACGGTGAAAACCCAGAAATAAAAACAATATCAAATATTTTCTTAAGTTCAAATTGGATGGAAAGAGAAACGTTTGATTTTTATGGGATAAACTTCATTGGTCATCCACAATTAAAACGTATTTTGAATATGGATGAAATGATTTCCTTTCCAATGCGAAAAGAATTTCCAATGGAAGACAGCGGAAGAACGGATAAGGATGACCGTTTCTTTGGAAGAACAACCGACAATTATTAAAAAAAAAATACTCACTATTATAATTTTTCACATTAACTAAATGTCAGAACTATTATTACCACCCGAGCATCGCTATGCTAAAAGAATTGCAGCCCAACTAAATGAAGATGGAAGCGAGCTTTCTATCCTGAATTTAGGGCCTACTCACCCAGCAACACACGGTATTTTTCAAAATATCTTGTTGATGGATGGGGAACGAATTCTAGAAGCGGAACCAACTATTGGTTACATTCACAGAGCTTTTGAAAAAATTGCTGAAAACCGTCCTTTTTACCAAATCACCCCTCTAACTGATAGAATGAACTATTGTTCATCGCCTATAAATAATATGGGTTGGTGGATGACATTAGAAAAATTATTAGATATTGAAGTTCCTAAAAGAGCGCAATATTTAAGAGTAATTGTAATGGAATTGGCAAGAATCACGGATCATATCATCTGTAATTCGATTCTTGGTGTGGATACCGGAGCGTATACTGGATTTTTATATGTGTTCCAATTTAGAGAAAAAGTGTACGAAATCTACGAAGAAATTTGTGGAGCTCGTTTGACTACGAATATGGGAAGAATTGGTGGCTTCGAAAGAGATTGGTCGCCAGAAGCTTTTAGAAAATTAGATGTGTTTTTAGAAGAATTTCCAGCAGCTTGGAAAGAATTTGAAAACTTATTTGAAAGAAATAGAATTTTTATCGACAGAACTGTAAATGTTGGCGCTATAACGGCGGAACAAGCTATGGCTTATGGATTTACAGGTCCAAATTTACGTGCTGCGGGAGTTGATTATGATGTTCGTGTAGCGCAACCCTATTCTTCTTACGAAGATTTTGATTTTATTATTCCTGTTGGAAAATCAGGAGATACGTACGATCGTTTTTGTGTTCGTAATGCCGAAGTTTGGGAAAGTTTGAGTATTATTCGTCAGGCTTTAGCAAAAATGCCGGAAGGAAATGACTTCCATGCTGATGTTCCGGATTATTACCTTCCTCCAAAAGAAGATGTTTACACGAGTATGGAATCTTTGATTTACCATTTCAAAATTGTGATGGGTGAAGTTCCTGTTCCAGTTGCCGAAATATATCATCCAGTTGAAGGTGGAAATGGAGAACTAGGTTTCTATTTAGTTACTGACGGAAGTAGAACGCCTTATAGATTGCATTTCCGCAGACCTTGTTTTATTTACTATCAGGCGTATCCAGAAATGATTAAAGGTTCATTACTATCGGATGCAATTGTTATTTTATCAAGTTTAAATGTTATTGCCGGAGAATTAGACGCATAAATGAATTGTAAATTTTGAATTATAAATTATAAGTGTTTCAAAACATTTAAAATTTAAAATTTAAAATTCAAAATATTAAAAAATGGAACGTACGTATCACAAACAAGAAATAAATATGACGGAAGCATTGATGACTCGCATCAATGAATTGATAAGTCATTATCCTGAAGACAAAAGAAAATCGGCTTTATTACCAGTTTTACATGAAGTTCAAGATGCTCACGAGAATTGGTTGAGTATTGAATTAATGAATACCGTTGCTGAAATCCTTTTGATCAAACCAATCGAGGTTTACGAAGTAGTTTCGTTTTATACGATGTACAACCAAAGACCAATTGGAAAATACATGTTCGAATTTTGCCAAACTTCTCCATGTTGCTTGAATGGGGTAGAAGATTTAATGGATTATACCTGTGAGAAATTAGGTGTAAAAGTGGGTGAGCCAACTCCAGATGGTTTATTCGAAGTTAGAGGCGTAGAATGTTTGGGTGCTTGTGGTTACGCTCCAATGATGCAATTAGGCGATTTTTACAAAGAACATTTGAACGAAGAGAAAATCGACCAATTAATTGCTGATTGCAAAAACGATAAAATAATATTACACGATAAATAAATATGTCACAAAAAATATTATTAGATAAAATAAATATTCCAGGAATAAAAACGTACGAAGTATACCGTCAGAACGGGGGTTATGCTTCAGTAGAAAAAGCCCTAAAAACATTAACACCGGACGAAGTTGTTGAAGAAGTAAAAACTTCAGGATTGCGTGGTCGTGGTGGAGCAGGATTTCCGGCAGGAATGAAATGGAGTTTTATTGATAAAAAATCAGGAAAACCAAGACATTTAGTTTGTAATGCAGATGAATCGGAGCCAGGAACTTTCAAAGACCGTTATTTGATGGAATTTATTCCTCATTTATTGATTGAAGGAATGATTACTTCCAGTTATGCTTTGGGTGCCAACCTTTCTTATATCTACATTCGTGGAGAATATATGTGGGTTTATAAAATATTAGAGAGAGCCATTAACGAAGCAAAAGCTGCCGGATTTTTGGGTAAAAATATATTAGGTTCGGGATACGATTTAGAACTTTATGTTCATTGTGGTGCCGGAGCTTACATCTGTGGTGAAGAAACTGCATTGATTGAATCATTGGAAGGAAAAAGAGGAAATCCTCGCATCAAACCACCATTTCCTGCTATTTCAGGGCTTTGGGCAAATCCAACGGTTGTAAATAATGTAGAAACGATTGCCGCTGTGCCTTGGATTATCAACAATACAGGCGCGGAATATGCTAAAATTGGTATTGGACGTTCTACAGGAACCAAATTAATTTCGGCTTCAGGACATATTAAAAATCCTGGTGTTTATGAAATTGAATTGGGATTAAGTGTTTACGAATTCATGAATTCTGATGAATATTTAGGCGGAATGAGTTCTGACAGACCTTTAAAAGCTTTTGTACCGGGAGGAAGTTCTGTTCCCGTTTTACCTGCCCATTTAATTTATAAAACTGCCGCTGGCGAAGATCGTTTGATGTCATACGAATCGTTAAGTGACGGTGGATTTGCAACTGGTTCTATGTTAGGATCAGGTGGATTTATCGTTTACAATGATACGTCTTGCATCGTTCGTAATACTTGGAATTTCTCTCGTTTTTATCACCATGAAAGTTGTGGGCAATGTTCCCCTTGTCGTGAAGGAACAGGATGGATGGAAAAAGTATTGCACCGAATAGAAAATGGTCACGGTCGTGAAGAAGATATCGATTTGCTTTTGAGCATTCAAAGTAAAATTGAAGGAAATACCATTTGTCCATTAGGTGATGCGGCGGCTTGGCCAGTGGCAGCAGCAATTCGTCACTTTAGAGATGAGTTTGAATATCATATTCGTTTCCCGGAAAAAATAAAAAATAGAGATCATTTTGTTGCGGAACCTTTTGAAAAAGTAAAGCATTTAGTTTCTAAAGTAATCGTATAAAGTCAAGAATTTCAGAAAATGAAAGTAACCATAGACGGTCAAAGCATAGAAGTAGAACCAGGAACAACAATCCTGCAAGCGGCACGTATGATAGGTGGAGAAGTAGTTCCGCCGGCAATGTGCTATTATTCTAAACTAAAAGGAAGCGGTGGAAAATGCCGTTGTTGTTTAGTGGAAGTTGCAAAAGGAAGTGAAGCTGATCCAAGACCAATGCCTAAATTAATGGCATCTTGTGTAACAGGTTGTATGGACGGAATGGAAGTGAATAGTAAATCTTCACCGAGAGTTCAAGAAGCAAGAAAATCAGTAACAGAGTTTTTATTGATCAATCACCCATTAGATTGTCCGGTTTGTGACCAGGCAGGAGAATGTGATTTGCAAAATTTAAGCTTTGAGCACGGTAAATCAGAAAGTCGTTTTATCGAAGAAAAAAGAACATTTGAACCAGAAAATATTGGTCCAAATATTCAGTTACACATGAACCGTTGTATTCTATGTTACCGTTGTGTAATGGTTGCTGATCAATTGACTGACGATCGTGTTCACGGAGTAATGGATAGAGGAGATCATTCGAATATATCGACTTGTATCTCAAAAGCGGTTGATAATGAGTTCTCCGGAAATATGATTGATGTTTGTCCGGTAGGCGCATTGACGGATAAAACATTCAGATTTAAATCTAGAGTTTGGTTCAGTAAACCTTATGATGCACACAGAGATTGTCCTACCTGCTCCGGAAAAACTACGGTTTGGATGTTTGGTGACGAAATTCAAAGGGTTACCGGAAGAAAAGACGAGTACCATGAAGTAGACGAATTTATTTGTAATGGATGCCGTTTTGACCATAAAGACATAAAAGATTGGATTATCGAAGGGCCAAGAGCTTTCGAAAAAGATTCGGTTATCAATCAAAATAAATACAACAGAAAATTACAAAAAGTGGAAATCGCTACCGAAGATCATATCCTTTTAGGTAGAGAAGAAGACCGTAAGAAAATAAGCATGGTGGAAATTCCATTGACTGAAGAAGACATTATTAATCAAAAAAGTTTGGGAAATAATGAATAGTACACTGATCATAGATAAAAGCGTAATTATTGTTGTAGTTTTTGCTATTACAATGCTTATGGCGATGTATTCCACTTGGGCTGAACGTAAAGTTGCGGCTTGGCTTCAAGATAGAATTGGTCCGAACAGAGCAGGTCCAATGGGTTTGTTTCAACCGCTTGCCGATGGTTTAAAATTATTTTCGAAAGAAGAGTTTGAACCCAATACCCCAAACAGATTTTTATTTTTTGTAGGTCCTGCAATTGCAATGAGTACCGCATTAATGACCAGTGCCGTTATTCCTTGGGGAGATCGTTTTCATTTATTTGGAAGAGATATTTTACTTCAGGCAGCTGATATCGATGTGGCATTATTGTACTTTTTTGGAGTAGTATCTGTTGGAGTTTACGGAATTATGATTGGTGGTTGGGCATCTAATAATAAGTTCTCTTTGATGGGTGCGGTTCGTGCCGCTTCACAAATGGTTTCTTATGAAGTTGCGATGGGACTTTCAATGATTGCTTTGTTGATGATGACCGGAACGTTGAGTTTAAGAGAAATTTCAGCGCAGCAAGCAGGAATGAATTGGAATGTTTTTTATCAGCCATTGTCATTTTTAATCTTTTTGATTTGTGCTTTTGCAGAAACGAACAGAACTCCATTTGACTTAGCGGAATGCGAAAGTGAATTGATTGGAGGGTACCATACCGAATATTCATCAATGAAAATGGGATTTTATTTATTTGCAGAATATGCGAATATGTTTATCTCTTCTACTATTTTATCGGTTTTGTTCTTTGGAGGTTATAACTATCCTGGAATGAGTTGGGCTGTTGAAAATTGGGGTGTTAATATTGCCAATGTTATTGGGATTATTGCTCTTTTTATAAAGATATGTAGTTTCATTTTCTTCTACATGTGGGTGAGATGGACTATTCCAAGATTTAGATACGATCAATTGATGCATTTGGGTTGGAGAGTATTAATTCCATTGTCGATCATCAATATTATAATTACTGGTATTGTAATTTTGAGAAGTGAAATTGCAACTTATTTAGGATTTTAATTGTACCGAAAAGCCCTAGCCCTGATAGCAGTGGAAATCCTTTTATCCTGAACTTGTTTCAGGATCCTGAAACAAGTTCAGGATAAAAGATTGAAACGAATAGCAGGATTAAGCTTCAAATAAAAATAAAAAATGTCAATAGAAAATATATCCTTATCGGGAAGAAAAAAAATGGTCTCTAATAAAGAGATGACTTTTTGGGAAAATATGTATCTGATTGCGATAATCAAAGGTTTGATTATTACTATTAGACACTTGTTCACTCGAAAAGTTACGATTCAATATCCAGAGCAAGTACGTGAAATGAGTCCCGTTTATCGAGGTCAACACATGTTGAAACGCGATGAAGAAGGGCGCGAGAATTGTACAGCTTGTGGTTTGTGTGCGTTGTCTTGTCCTGCTGAAGCAATCACTATGAAAGCGGAAGAGCGCAGAGCTGATGAAAAACATTTGTATAGAGAAGAAAAATATGCTTCGATTTACGAGATTAATATGTTGCGTTGTATTTTTTGTGGGTTGTGTGAAGAGGCTTGTCCGAAAGATGCAATTTATCTAACGACTTCAAAAGTGCTGGTTCCTTCCAGTTATGAAAGAGAAGATTTTATCTTTGGAAAAGATAAATTGGTCATGCCTCTAGATGTGGCAATGAAAAACGCTCAACTTAAAAACGCTAACTAATGTCTACGATACTTATTATTTTTTGTGTTTTATCAGCGATAACTTTGTCAACAGCATTTTTGACAATTTTTAGTAGAAATCCAATACACAGTGCTATTTATTTAGTGATTTGTTTCTTTTCGGTTGCAGGTCATTATTTATTATTGAATGCGCAGTTTCTGGCAATTGTTCACATTATCGTTTATTCTGGAGCGATTATGATTTTATTTTTATTCACCATCATGTTGATGAATTTAAATGAGCAAAAAGAAGTTCATAGACCCAGGATTACTAGATTAGGTGCTATTGTTTCTTTTTGTTTGATATGCATCGTTCTTATTTTAATTTTTATAAACTCAAAACCTATTGTTGGAGAGTATGTTTCCACAGGAGAAGATTTTCAGTCTATAAAAGTATTAGGTAGAATACTACTAAATGAGTACATGGTTCCTTTTGAATTTGCATCGATATTACTTTTGGTTGCGATGATTGGGACTGTTTTATTGTCTAAAAAAGAAAAACTGAAAAAATAAGATGAACAATATTTTAAATCAAATAGGGATAGAAAATTATATATTCCTTTGCGTGATACTTTTTTGTATTGGCGTTTTTGGAGTGTTATACAGACGAAATGCCATTATCGTATTTATGTCAATTGAAATAATGCTGAATGCAGTAAATTTATTGTTTGTAGCATTTTCTACCTATCATCAAGATGCGCAAGGACAAGTTTTTGTGTTTTTCTCGATGGCTGTTGCAGCTGCAGAAGTTGCGGTAGGATTGGCAATTCTAGTTTCAATATTTAGAAACTTAGGCTCAATTACTATCGATAATTTAAAAAACTTAAAAGGATAAATGGAAATGAATACCAATATAGCTTTAGTTTTAGTTCTTGCTCCTTTTTTAGGATTTTTAATCAATGTTTTCTTTGGAAAAAGTCTGGGAAAACCGCTTTCTGGAATAATTGGAACCGGTTCTGTTGTGGTTTCTTTTATTGCGACCGCTTATTTTTTCAGTGGAATTTCAGCGCAATCGGAGGGAATTCATATTTCACTTTTTGACTGGATTCAAATCAGTAATTTCAAGGTTGATTTCGGATTTCAATTAGACCAATTATCAATTTTATGGTTGCTTTTCGTAACCGGGATTGGATCTTTGATTCATTTATATTCTATCAGTTACATGCACGATGATGAAAATATGCACAAGTTCTTTGCATATTTGAATCTGTTTATATTCTTCATGATCACTTTAGTAATAGGAAGTAACTTATTAGTAATGTTCATCGGATGGGAAGGCGTAGGTCTTTGTTCTTATTTGCTGATTGGATTTTGGCATAAAAACCAAGATTTTAATGATGCAGCTAAGAAAGCATTCATCATGAACCGAATTGGAGATTTAGGTTTGTTAGTTGGGATTTTCATTCTTGGAAGCTTATTCTCCACATTGGATTTTGCTACATTAAAAACGGCTATTGCTACGGCTACAAATTTAAATAGCTATTGGATTGGTGTTGCCGCTTTTGCTCTATTCATTGGAGCTTGTGGGAAATCAGCACAAATACCATTATACACTTGGTTGCCGGATGCGATGGCTGGACCAACACCGGTTTCGGCATTGATTCACGCTGCGACAATGGTTACTGCAGGTATTTTTATGATAACTAGATTAAATTTTTTATACAGTCTTGATTTGCCAAGTATGCATTTGGTAAATGATATTATTGCGATTGTTGGAGCAGTTACTGCTTTAGTGGCCGCAACAATTGGTTTGGTTCAAAATGATATTAAGAAAGTATTGGCCTATTCAACTGTTTCTCAATTGGGATTAATGTTCTTGGCTTTAGGTTTAGGGGCTTATGAAGTAGCTGTTTTCCACGTAATCACACATGCTTTTTTCAAAGCTTGTTTGTTCTTGGGTTCAGGTTCTGTAATTCACGCTTTACACGGAGAACAAGACATGCGTAAAATGGGTGGATTGAAAAAAGCGATGCCAATTACTTTTATCACCATGTTAATAGCTTCCTTAGCGATTTCCGGAGTTCCATTATTTTCAGGGTTTTTCTCTAAAGATGAAATATTATTAGTGGCATTCGAACATACAATTCCATTATGGGTTGTTGCTTCGGTTGCGTCTATAATGACTGCTTTTTATATGTTCAGGTTGATGTTTTTAACTTTCTTCCAAGAATTTAGAGGTACTGAGGAGCAAAAGCATCATTTACATGAAAGTCCTTCTTTGATTACTTTTCCTTTAATTGTTTTAGCAATATTGGCAACAATAGGTGGGTTAATCAGTTTGCCAGGAAATAGTTGGTTGAATGGGTATTTAACTCCTATTCTACCGGAATTATTGAATGCTGAGCACCATTTAGGAACTACCGAATACATGTTGATGGCTATTGCGGTTGTGGGCGGATTAGTTGGAATTGGTTTGGCTTATGCCAAATACATTAAACAAAATACAGTTCCGACAGTAGATACGGAAATCACAGGGTTTTCTAAAGTGCTTTACAATAAATATTATGTTGATGAATTTTATGATGCTATTTTTGTTAAACCAATTAATGTCTTGTCTCGTTTTTTCAGAGATAATGTTGAAACGGCTTTATCAGCTTTAGTTTTTGGATTCGGAAAAGTAACTAACGAAATAAGTTATCAAGGAAAAAAAATACAAAATGGAAGTATTGGACTTTATCTTTTCGTTTTCGTATTAGGGCTTTGTGCCATTGTTTCCTATTTATTTTTAGCTCAATAATCTTATACTATGAATGTATCTCTAATATTAATTATACTTTTAGTTGGTGCGTTTGCAACTTTCCTTGCAGGCGATAAACTAGCTTCAAAAGTAGCTTTGTTCTTTGGGTTAGCTGCTGCAGGCTGTTCTGTTGTATTACTAAATCACTATAATTTAGGTGAAAATATCAGTTTCATCAAACAGTGGATTACAAAACCTAATATTTATTTTGCCTTAAAAGCGGACGGACTTTCGTTAGCAATGCTTTTATTGACTACAGTTTTGACTCCAATTATTATTTTCTCTTCTTTTGGAAATGAATATAAAAATTCAAAATCATTTTATGCGTTAATCTTGTTTATGTCATTTGCAATGGCAGGAACATTCTTAGCATCAGACGGTCTTTTATATTATATATTCTGGGAGTTATCATTAATTCCTATTTACTTCATTGCATTAATATGGGGTAACGGAGACACAGAAGAACGTAAAAAAGCAGTAGTTAAATTCTTTATCTACACACTTGCAGGTTCATTATTTATGCTAGTGGCTTTTGTTTATATATATCAAAAAGCAGGTAGTCTTTTATTGGAAGATTTATACAAATTGAATTTGTCGGCAACCGAGCAATTGTGGATATTCCTGGCTTTCTTCTTGGCGTATGCCATTAAGATTCCATTGATTCCTTTCCACACTTGGCAGGCTAGCGTATATCAAAAGGCACCAACTGTTGGGACGATGCTTTTGTCGGGTATTATGCTAAAAATGGGATTGTACAGCGTTATCCGTTGGCAATTACCGCTAGCACCACTTGCTGCTAAAGAATACATGTTTATATTTATTGGACTTGGACTTGCAGGTGTAATTTACGGTTCAATTGTAGCCTTGAGACAAAAAGACTTGAAGAAATTATTAGCGTACTCTTCTTTGGCGCACGTAGGATTAATAGCAGCGGGAACCTACACGTTGACATTAGATGGACTGCGTGGGGCAGTTTTGCAAATGATAGCGCACGGTTTTGTGGTTGTTGGATTGTTTTTTGTAGCTGAGATTATTTTCAGAAGATATCAGACAAGAGCAATTACTGAAATGGGAGGGATTCGTGCTCAAACACCAAAATTCACCTCCATGTTTTTAATTTTGGTTTTGGCTTCTGTAGCATTGCCAACTACTTTTAACTTTGTTGGAGAATTCACTGTTTTATACAGTCTTTCACAAATAAATATTTGGTTTGCCATTTTAGGAGGATCAACTATAATTTTAGGAGCGTATTATATGTTGAAAATGTTTCAACACGCTATGTTAGGCGAAACCAATTCAAAACTTTTTGCTGATGTAACGATCAATGAAGGAATAACTTTGGTAATTGTAATTGCTGTCCTATTCTTTTTTGGAATGTATCCAAAACCAATCATTGATTTGATCACACCAAGTCTGGAAGAAATTTTAACTCAATTAAACCGAATTAACTAAGTCAAATAAAAAATGAATACATTAATAGCTATAATAGGATTAGGTGTTTTATGCCTTTTATTTGAAATTTTTAATTTAAGGAAAGCCATTGTTCCAATAACGATTATTGGATTATTGGCGGTTCTGGGTTTAACCATATCTGAATTTAATTCTACACAGAGTTACTATAACAATATGATTATTGTTAGTAAATTTTCAACTGTGTTTTCTTCTTTGTTTATTGTGCTTACTATTTTTTTAGTGGCTTTAGGACATAATTTTTATGAAAATCATCAATCTAAAATTTCTGATTTTATTGCCATAAAAGTGTTTTTATTGGCGGGAGCAGTGGCGATGGTTTCTTTTGGGAACTTAGCGATGTTCTTTTTGGGAATCGAAGTGTTATCCATATCACTTTATATTCTTGCGGCAAGTGACCGTATGAATTTAAAAAGTAACGAAGCGGGAATGAAGTATTTCTTAATGGGATCTTTTGCTTCGGGAATCATTCTTTTTGGTATCTGTTTAATTTACGGAGCGATGGGAAGTTTTGACGTTACTGAAATCAGTGAATTATCACAATCGGCTGAATTGCCAATTTGGTTTCCAATTGGAATTGTATTGTTAACGATTGGTATGTTATTCAAAGTTGCTGCAGTTCCTTTTCATTTTTGGGCACCGGATGTTTACGAAGGTTCTCCTGCATTGACAACTGCATTGATGAGCACTTTGGCAAAAGTAGTTGCTATGGCGACTTTATACAAATTGCTTTACGTTATGAATGCTGATATTTCAGAGTCATTCAAAATTATTGTGGTGGTGATTTCTATGGCTTCCATGACTGTTGGTAATATTATGGCATTAAGACAAACAAACGTGAAACGTATGTTGGCTTTTTCAGGGATTTCCCATGCTGGATTCATGTTGATGACTTTATTGAGTTTGTCCACTTCAGCAGGTAGTCTGTTGTATTATGCATCAGCGTATTCTTTATCAGGAATCGCAGCTTTTAGTGTGATTTTATATGTTTGTAAAAATAGAGATAACGAAGATGTCGTTAATTTTCACGGTTTAGGAAAAACAAATCCTTTGTTAGCTGCGATTCTTACAGCTGCTTTACTTTCAATGGCTGGTATTCCAATTTTCGCTGGATTTTTCGCAAAGTTGGTTTTATTTAATCAAACTATTCAAGCAGGTTATTTGGCTTTAGTAATCGTTGCAGTTGTGAATTCTATTATAAGCGTTGGGTACTACTTCAAATTGATTTTGGCGATGTATACCAAAGAGCCAAATGAAGAAAGAAAAGGAACTCCGATTATTATTTATGCCGTTGCCGTTATAGCGATTGTCTTGAATATAGCATTAGGTTTGTTTCCGTCTTTTGTTTTGGATTTATTGGGATAAGCCAAAGCTTTAAAAATATACAAAAACCATCAAGAGCAATTTTGATGGTTTTTTGGTTTCAAGAGTTTCCTGTTTCTTTGATTGTGATAAATATTTACTATTCGGGGATCTATAATAAAATCCTAAAATGCAAAAAGCTCAAAACCGAATTGATTAATTTTGCCTTATAGAATCAATTTTGAATTTCAATTAAATAGATGAAGATGGAAAATAAATTAAAAATACAAATCTGGTCGGATATCATGTGTCCGTTTTGTTATATAGGAAAAAGAAGGATTGAAGAAGCTTTACAGCTTTTTGAGTATAAAGATGCTGTTGCCATTGAATGGAAAAGCTTTCAACTAGACGCTGGTTTTATTGCTTCTCCGGATGATACTATGGTGGAACATTTAGCAGAAAAATACAGAAAAGATACGGATTGGGCTCAAAATATGCTCGATAACATGACTCAAAATGCAAAGACGGCAGGATTGGATTTCCATTTTGAAAAAGCAGTTCTGGCGAATTCATGGAATGCACATCGTCTGTTGCATTTGGCTAAAAAGTACAATCTGGCAAATGATTTAGAAGAATTACTATTCAAAGCGTATTTGACCGAAGGTAAGAACGTCAACGATTTAAATACATTAGCCGAATTGGGGCTTGAAGTTGGACTAGAAGCGGAAGAAATTAAACAAGTGTTATATTCTGATGCTTTTGCATATGAAGTACAGGAAGATATTGCATCGGCAAATTCAATTGGTGTGCAAGGTGTTCCCTTTTTTGTTTTCGATAGTAAATATGCAATTTCCGGAGCGCAACCCGCAGCAGCTTTTTTACAAACATTAGAAAAAGTATGGGAAGAAGGTAAATTTGAATCTAAAGTAACTTTGTTGAATACAACAACCGAGAATAGTTGCGACATCAATGGTTGTGACTAAAATGGAGAATAGCTTTAAACAAAAGTCCCGTTGATACGAATACCAACGGGACTTTTTTAACTAACCATTTTAAACAAACTAATTATCTTTTATCTACTCTAATATCTAAACTTCCCGTTACTCTAGTGTCTTTCTGGTTTTTTGCACCATCATTTTTATAGTAGTATTGATCCTGATCATTTGAATTTTGATTGTTTCCATAATCACGATTGTTATTATAATCGTTATTTTGATTATTTCTATAATCACGATCATTATTGTCATAGTTATTTTGGCTGTATTCATTCGCTCTACGTCCATTCACACTTCCAACAATATCAACAATTTGACCACGACGGTTGTAGATAATTTGCAATCCACCTACTTGTTCTAAGGCATAACGGTTGTACGTCATGTATACTGAACCAACTCGTTTAATTCTATTATTTGAATCATAGTTGATAAATACATTTCCAATACGTCTTACTTTACCAGAATTATCATGTTCCACTTTTACACCGTAATTTTGGTTTCTAAAATTTGTGGGCGTACCATACGTTTTATTTACAGCACTTGTTCTTTTTGATTTGTAATACATATCGCTACCATTTGATGGGCGTGTATTGAAATCAAATTGTCCGTCAGGAAATACAAAAAATTCGATTCCTCTTTCGGTGAACACAATTGGTTCCGCATTTCTAAAATCAACAGGTGATCTTCTCTCAATAGAGAAATTCGTTTTTTCTGTTGCATTCGCTACACCACCTCCAATAAGAAAGATACTAGCTACTAAAAGGGTAATTTTTTTCATAATCAATATAATTTGGGTTTTGCCTACTCTCGAGCTTTTCGGCTTACGCTTTTTTACTTATTTGATTAGGTATATCCAAGTAGCGTGCCAGAAATTATAATCTTGATTACGTGTTTTAGGCTATTGTTTGATTTTTTAATTTTAAACACATGAAAGTCAATACTTTAAAATTTAAAAATGAAGTGATAATAATTTATTCAAGAGCGGTGATTCAGTGTTTTTTTTATTGCAATTCCTTTGTTAGGATTTTTTTTATTGCCCTTTTCCGGAATAGAACAGTCAAAATTAGTTGCTACTTCAACGGTAATAACTAAAACTAGATGCTTTTTTTTCAAATAGTTGTCAAATTACCTTGATGAATATTTTAGCTTCATTAGTTTTGAAACAAAAAAAAGGCTATCCCAAAAGACAGCCTCCTCAATTAGACATTTATTTAATGATTATTTGGCATCAACTGTTTCGACAAAAGTTTTTCCATTAGAAGTTATTACAAACGTATATCTGTCTCCTAGCGTCTTACTTACGTCAAATATTTTACCCACATTCAATTCAGAAGGCAAGGTTTCATTATATAACTCGGTATCATTTGAGCTATAAATTTTAACGGTAACAGGAGTTTTGTCTAAGTTTAGTATATTAAGTGTTACTATTCCGTTTTTGTTTACCAAAACTGGTTTGTAAACTTCAGAAATGGCATCAGCAGATAATTTGGCTACTTTACCAACAACCTCAATTTTATACTTTGAGATTTTAAGGTCACTTTCCGCTTGTAAGTAATATACTCCGTCAGGGAAAGCTGTCAAATCGTATGTTCTGTTAATGTTATCGTCAGACGTAACATTCTCTTGGTAAATTAAATTGTCACTGGTGTCATAAATCGACAAGTCGATTTTCTTGGTCTCTCTTAAAGTAAAACTTACAGTCTTTCCTTCTTCTTTTTTTAAATCTAATGAGAAATTAGCGTTCCCTGCATGTGCTTCTACGGTAGTTAATGCTGCTGCGGCTAGCATTAAACTAAATTTTACAATCTTTTTCATAATAGTAAATGTTTTAGATTTATAATTGATTATTTATCTGATGCTAAATTATTCTAACAGATTCATTAAGAATAGTACAGGATTTTCTAATATATGTGCTATTTTATCTTTTACGAAATCGATAAAGGTTAAAAAAAGGTATAGTATTCGCATTTTAGGTATTTTTACATTAATTCTAAAATTCATGGAACATGAGACCTATACTGCCCAACTTGGAAATCATTACGCCTTCTTTTGGAAGTTCATTTTTTTTCTCTAATTATGAAGAAAATGCTAACAATAATGCGAATCACTGGCATTATCATCCTGAAATCGAATTGGTCTATATTAATGGAGGATCTGGAAAACGACAAGTAGGAAGTCATATCTCCTATTATAATGACGGGGATTTGATATTAATAGGAAGCAATTTACCGCATTGCGGATTTACGAATGAAGAAACGGGGAACAAAAAAGAAACGGTTATACAAATGAAGCCTGACTTTCTTGGAAATGACTTTTTTGATATTTCCGAAATGAAAAATATTAGAAATTTATTTAACCAAGCCAAATCAGGGATTTCATTTTTGGGAGAAACTAAGAAAGCAATAGGTACTAAAATTGAAGCAATGGAGGAACAGTCTCAATTAGAGCGGTTATTAAGTATGTTGTCAATTTTAAATGAACTCGAACAATCCAAAGAAAGTATTGTTTTAAATGCAAAAGGCTTCTCTATGGAAATGCAGATGCAAGATAATGACCGTATCAATGCTGTTTTTAATTATGTAAAAGATAATTTTCAGGAGCATATTGCTCTCGAAGAAGTGGCTGTATTGGTTAGTATGACTGTGCCTTCTTTTTGTCGGTATTTTAAAAAAATAGCCAATAAAACATTTACGAAGTTTGTAAATGATTACCGTTTGGTTCATGCATCTAAGTTATTAGCCGAAAAACCGATAAGTATTACTGAAATATGTTACGAAAGTGGATTCAATAATTTCAGTTATTTCAATAAATCGTTCAAAGAGTTTACAGGTAAAAGTGCTTCAGAATACCGTCAGGAACTTAGATCAGTGCTTAAGTAATGTGATTTTTTAGCGGTAATAGTTGTTGGGGTAGGATCTTTAAAAATTACAATACCCCAGATAATGTGGGGCATTGTAAATAAATAATCAAATAAGACCGATAGATGATCATGAATTACAGTTCAAACGACGCAAATGTCAACTGGATAGCTTACCAGTCTAGTTTCAAAAGCGATACCGCTTGTCTGGGCAAAACGATATCAACTACCAAACTGCCTGCTTTCACGTCTAGTTTTTGTGGATTTCCAACGGTTTCTAATTGGCCGGCTTTTTCGAGTGTTATTATTTGCGCAGTCGTAGGGTTTTGTGGTGAGCCCATTTTTTTCCAAACCTCGTATGAATTACTGTGTTGGCTATCGATGGTGTAGTGGGTGAGTGTTACTTTTCTGGCTTTAATACCACTGATGCTTACCCTAACTGGTTCTGCAGCTCCCAATTGGTCGAGGTCGTGGTAGTTCCACAACATGATGCCGGCTGTTTTTCTATCAACACTCGCAAGTGCACCTATTTCAGACTGCTCACCACGTACGCTGTTCTCGACAATGGATTCCAATGGCGTCATCCGGTCGCTTTGCACAGTTACGCGTTTACCGCTCATTTTTCCGAACATACGGAATACATTCAGTACCGGCTTGTCTACCCCATTTGTAGCTAAATCACGGAAGCCATAGAACCAGGGCTGGTTTTCGAATTCGAACGACCAAGAAACAGCACCCAGGAAATTGACATTATATTTATCGGCCAAAAGATATTTTCTGGCAAACGATGCAGCGGTATAACTACTGTACATAGTTCCGTTACGGTAAGCATTTTGCGGGTTAGTAGCCATGCCACATGCTGCACATCCTTCGGGATCGCTTTCCCCAATGATGATAGGTAGATTCTTAACTTCCGGATAAGATGATGCAATCCTAAATCCGGTAGAAATATCCTTTAATTGCGGCGACATATCCATACGTACTACGCCATCTATTAGTTTTGGGTTTCCTTTTGCATGAAAAAGAAAAGCATCCAGAGGTGCCCCTTTTTTGCCCGTTGCGTAATTAGTACCGCTGATGCAATGCTGCAAAAAAGCGTTCGTCCACTTTTGGGAGTTCTCGCTCCTTGTACCGGCGATATTAAGACCTCCTATCTTAGCTGTTGGAAGTGCTCTTTTCACGGCATCTGCTGAATAATCGTATAGTTTAAAGTATTCGTCCATAGTGCCTTTCCAGTAGCCGTTAGGTTCATTCCACACTTCCCAATACCAACTTTCTACCTCCTTTTTGCCATAACGTTCCACACTATGTTTTACCCATTGGTACACCAGTTCTCCCCATTTATTGTAGTCTTTTGGCGGATAAGCCCAGCCCGTCAGAATATCGCTGTAAGGATCGCCTGGTTTCCAGGAATGTTTATAGGGCTCCGGATGTGTACTCAGTGCCTGCGGCATAAATCCAATCTGGGCAAGTGGTTTCATACCGCGCTTGATATAGGTATCAAAAATGCTGTCGATAATACGCCAGTTGTATATTGGGTTGCCCTTGGCGTCCTCCGTATAAGCATTCGTGCTCCCCCATTTAAGAGCGGCAACGCCATCCCCGCTTACCAACAAACTGTGCGCCCGAACATATACCGGCGTAGGCGAAAGTGCTGCGAGTTCGGTTAGTAGCTTCTTGCCATCTTTCATGTATGTATAATTCGGTTCATCGTACCCGAACCATGCCCACATTGGATACATGTCACCGACTGGTTTGTCCAGCATTATTTTTACTTCGACGGGTTTCTCTGTAGTTTGCGAAAAAGCATTTATACAGTTAAATAGAAATGGGACTACAAAGGCAAGTACTGCCACTTTACTTTTTACGATCATTTTATTTTCTTTGTTAATCATTTGGTCTCAATTTGAATTACATTAATAGTATAGGTATCAAAACTTTATTATGGAGTTGGGCAGTTGTTCTATTTTAATATCCGAACCTCGTAAATACCGGTAATGGTCGAATTGGGTTTTGCTTTAAATTGTACTTGCAAAATTTTAGGTTTAGCATTCAGGATTGCAGCAGGAAGTTCAATTATCTTATCTATGAATTGATTTCCTTCTGTTCCATCCATATTCATCGATGCTACCAAAATAGCATTAACATAAACATCAAAATTTCTATTTTTGTCGGCTCCAAAATAGGTGATGCGCAATTTATGGGCTTGTAAAAGTGGATTTTTCAAATCATAACTGAACGAACCTTGCCCGTTTCGGTAATGACGTTCTTTAAAAATTCCGGTATCTGTTTTTTCTCCTTTGAAATTATGGTCGGATTCTGGTTGTTGTTCTCCTGCTGTAACTACATCAACGGTAATTGCCTCTAATTTCATTTGCGATTCCTCTCGTTCTTTCATCGCTCTTTGTATTTCTGGCAATTTTTCTTTGGTCGTATAAGGCCAATATAACATATATCTGGCATCGTGAATCTGGAAGAACGGAACGAGTTGCAGGTTCTTGTATTTTTCCTGATAAATAAGATCCGAAGCGCTGAAAGTAAACGGTTTGTTGGCTACGGCTTTCAATGAAGCGGCTAAATCAGTGCTGTTGGAAACAAGCAAAGGTGCATCTTCTATAGGGTAAATAGGTCCATTGGCAATATGTCCCATACGACTGTCATCTGCATGAAGGCCGACTAAATCTGTTGTGTCTGTTACTGCAGCAAGTACAATAGGACCGTGTACAAAAGAAACCCAGGCTGATTTATCCGGAAGTTGCTCGGTTTTATTTTGCATTGGCAGAATTATCGAAATCACGTCACCTGTTTTCCATTTTCGTGCAATCGAAATGTATGAATTTTGGTCTTTTGTAATGCTTATTTCTTGGTTGTTGACCGTAATTTTCATTTTGCCGTTTTCTACCCAGGATGGATAACGGAACTTAATCGCAAACTGCTGTGATTTTTTCAACGTTAGCGTGATGGACGATTGTTCTTCAAACGGGAATTTGGTGTTTTGCGTAAGCGTAATTCCTTTCTCTTTCCAATTTAGGGTAGAAGGAATAAAAAGGTTCACATAGAGATTTTGCTTGTCGTGCGCATAAATGAGTTCCCCATATTTTCCGTGATTTTCTAAACCAGAACCTACACAACACCAAAAAGATTGTTGGGATTCTGAATAAACTCGGTAATGACGAGGTCGGATAGGGGTGAAATACACAAAACCACCATCAGGATGCTGTGACGACAAGATATGGTTGTAGGTCGTGCGTTCGTAATAATCCATATATTTTGAAGAAGGATTGGCAAGAAATAAATGCTTACTCAATTTAAGCATATTATAGCTGTTGCATGTTTCAGGCCCTTCTCTGGATTCCAGCATAGAGGAAAAATCGGTGGCGAGATTAAAATGTTCTCTAACGCTGTTTCCTCCAATAGAAATGGTGCGGTTATTTACCACCGTATTCCAAAAAAAGTTAGCGGCATTTGTCCATTCTTTATCACCCGAAACTTCGGCAACACGCATAAAACCTATTACTTTAGGAATCTGGGTATTCGCATGAAGTCCGTTTAAGGCATCTGTATTGTTCAAAAGTGGATCAAGAATTGCTTTGTGGGAGAATTTTCGAGCCAAAACCAAATATTTTTTATCGCCCGTGATAGCTGCAACATCGGCAAAAATTTCATTCATTCCGCCGTGTTCGCTTTTTAATAGCAACTGTATTTGATTATCCGAAAGGTTTGCAACCAATTTTAAACACCAATCCGAAAGTTGGATGAGCATTTTTTTAGCTTTTTCATTTCCAGTCAAAGTGTAAGCATCCACCAATCCGGCATATACTTTATGGATGTTATACCACGGTACCCATTTATTATTCAACGAAAAACTTCCGGCGTCAATTTTTCCTTTGGCAATCTCCTCCCATAAGGCTTTGCTTCCGGGAACACCTCCAATGTATCCGTTTCCATTTTTCTGCTGACATTTTTCGAGACCGTTGATCATATAATCGAGTCTTTCCTTTATTTGCTGATTTCCAGTTGCGGCATACATCTCTGACAAAGCCGAAAGATAGTGTCCGCCAATATGACCATCAAGACCGGTATTTTCCCAATTAGGATAATTTATTGCCTTGGATTCCAATCCAGCCTCTTTGAAATAAGGAGCCAAAAGTCTATCTGCATCAAGGGCCAAAATATATTTCATGTCGGTTTCTTGAGCTGCTTTAAAAGGACTCTCCAGTAAACGAACCGAGAATAACGGAAAACTTTGAAGTTGAGACGACTGTCCGTAAACAAAAGCTGTTGAAACCAGTACAAGTCCGAGCCAAAATGATTTTTTAATACTATTTGGTATCATCTTTTTGAATTTTATTTATTTAAGCCAACAGTTTTAATGCGATATACGGTGAATGAGTATGCCGGTAATTCAGCATTCATCAACTCTGAAACAGGACGAGTGGAAACTATCGGTTTCGCTTTTTTGTCGCTTGGATCACCTTTCAATACGGTTTTTAGAGCCTCGTTGCTTCCTAGATTGCCATTTTTCAAGTCAACGGATGCAGTAACGGCAACAGGTAGGAGGTTGACCAGTTTTACGATTATGTCGTTACTTTTAGTGTCCTGAACGACAGATATGGCGATACGGGTTTTTACATTTTCCTGATTGTTGGAAAGGCTAATCTCGCTCGGGATATAGTGGTCACCAGCGTTTTCGCCATAGAGTTTCTGTACTTCATAGCCTACCGTTGGTCTCACTTCCGTATTGTTGAAATAAATCAGATTGGGATTCCATTGCGTATGTTTGTCTTTTGCCAATAAGGGCGCATAAGAAGTCATGCTGACTACATCTCCATTGCGTTCCAAAGAAGTTAAATATAAGGCTTCTGCCAAGGCTGTTTCGATATTATTGGGTTTTCCAGGCAAGTGAGCGGCATATTCGCCAAGATATACTTTGGGTTTTGTACGGTCATATTGATCATAATAATCCTGATTATAGATGAACCAGCCTGGAGATTGATAGTAGTGTTCGTCAACCATTGGCACACCCAATTTTGAAGCGATATCCCAGCCTTCTTGATAATCAGTGCCTTCAAAGGATGGACCTACGGTTCCAATGACCGTTATTTCAGGGTGCTTTTCCTTCATTGCTTTGAAGATCATCGTAAAACGTTCTTCAAAAATATCGGTGATAAGATCTTCATTGCCAATGCCAACATATTTCAGGTTAAAAGGTTTCGGATGTCCAGCTTCGGCACGTCTTTTACCCCATTTGGTCGTTATATCCCCATTAGCATATTCGACCAAATCCAAAATGTCTTGCACGTAATTTTCCATATCGCACATAGGAACTCCGCCTTGTTGCCCAGCACCTCCTGTTGACGAGTTTTGACAAGGGACACCGGCAGCTATGACCGGTAATGGTTCAGCTCCCGCATCTTCGCAAAATTGGAAATATTCGAAATACCCTAAACCAACTGTTTGATGGTATCCCCAAAGGTTGCGCATTGGTTTTCGTGTTTCGAGCGGGCCAATGGTGTTTTTCCAATTATAAATGTTTGCTATTCCGTCGCCGTGCGCAACACAGCCTCCGGGAAAACGCATAAATTTAGGTTTTAAGTCCGCCAATGTTTGGGCCAAGTCTCCACGTAATCCATTTTTATGTCCTTTAAACGTTTTTTGCGGGAAAAGCGAAATCAGGTCTAAGTCCAATGAGCCCGTCATTTGTGGAATGATTTCCAGACTGGCATCGGCTATGGTTATTTTTGCAGTAAGAGTTGCATTGTGTTTTTTCCAAACTGTGGCAATTGTTTGGGTTGATGTTTCTGCTACGATTTCACCATTTTTACTCACCAAGCGTATAAGAAGTTTTGCTGATTTGGCATCAGTAGCACGGGCAAATACTGAAAAATCATATTTTTCGCCCGCTTTTACTGCAATGCCATCAAAACCTTCATTTGCCAATGCCACTCCCGTTTTTTTAATTGCAAGTTTTGCGTAATGTTTGTTGTTGGGATGGATTGGGTTTATCGAATCAATAGTATAACTGGCGGTTTCGCCTTTCAAACTCCATGCTTTGGTGCTGTTCCAAGTGGCATCTCGGCCTTTCGTGTCGCTTATAGTATATTCAAAATCCCTATTTTGAACCAGTTCAGCGTATAGACCACCATCGGCAGCGTAATTGATGTCTTCAAAAAAGATTCCCAACAAGGTGTTACTGATTTTTTTGCTTTTTGTTACGTCCAAAGTGAACTTCGCTTCTACAGGTTTTAAGTCGGCAAAACGTTCTGTGTCGGTTTTTGTGGTTTCTGACCAAAGTTGGGTTTTATAAGCCGATAATTGTTGGGTTTTAATCAAGCCATCAACAACACTCCAAGCCACTTTATTGATGGACCCAGTTTCTTGTTTTCCAGCGATAAGGATAGTGCTGCGGGAGTTTTTGTATTCTGTTACCGGGATGTTTTTGGTTTCCGAATATTTTTTAAAATCTTTGGTTGTCGTGCACCAAGCTTTGGTTTCGGTTTGATCTTTACTTAACCATGAAATCGTGTATTCGCTTTTTTCTTTGGTGTAAGTAACTTCGGGTGTCCAGCAGTTTTTGTCGGTCATAACAACAGGATAAGACTGACGACCCCAATAAAGAAGGTCTTTTGACGAAGCGTGGGCAAAAGTTCCGTCCTTTTCATTCAAACTCCAAAGGCAATGCCACAGTCCATCAGCCCCAGGAAATAATAGAGGTGAAACCATTCTTTTTTCCGATCCCCATCTTCCATAATCGGAATGGATATAATGGTATTCCGGCCCTATGGGATGCCAATTGATTTTATCGATACTCCAAGCAAAATGGAGTCCGTCGAAACTTTTTCCTGAAGTGTAGGAGAATATATAGGCTGAATCTGGATTATTACCATAAGTAGACAAAGTAGAAAAACATACAAGCAGCAATCCTAAAAAGTGCTTTTTTTGCTTTTGAAATTTGAAAATATTTATCATGATTCTATTTTTTAAATTTGACTTTTTTAATTCCCCGATGGGTTGGTATCACCTGTTTTATACTGCCATCAGTGTTGAATTCCAGTTTGTCGATACATACTTCTCTATTATATCCTGCCGATCTTCCCATGGTGATTCCATTTGGATAATTGAAGCGATGGTAAACAATATACCATTCGTCTTTACCCGGAATTTGAATTACTGAATTATGACCCGTTGCATATATACCGGCTTGTGCGTCTTTTGCAATGACAAGATTATTTTGTGGGATATTTATTTTCCCCATTGGAGAATCCGAAGTTCCGTAACGCACTTTATAGTTTTCGCTTCGTGTATCATCTTCTGACCAAAGGAAATAATAGTTGCCATTTCTAAAAAAAACAGTAGCGCCTTCACGGAAGCTCTTGTCAGGAGTCATTATTTTGATGGTTTCTTGTTTGATGGAAACCATGTCGTCATTAAGTTCGGCGCAAGCCATATAAGAATTTCCCCAGTACAAATAGTTTTTCCCTGTTTTAGGATCTGTGAATACGTCCGGATCAATTTGTTGCCCTTTTGTAATGCCTTCAGGATATTTGTCGATTAAAGGTTTTCCTGAATCAACAAAGGGTCCCTTAGGATTGTCTGACACAGCAACACCAATCTTTTGCGCAGCACAGAAATAGAAAAAATAGTTGTATTTATTTCCGATTTTCTTTTCTGTAATGCAAGGAGCCCATGCGTTTTTCTTTGCCCAGCTCACATCTTTAGGGAGATCTAAGATTACGCCTTCCTCTTTCCAGTTGATAAGATCTGCCGAAGAGAAGGTTTTAAAATAGGTGCCTGACCAATTCTCAAATCCGTCACTGGTAGGGTAGATATAAAATTTTCCAGTTTTTTGGGCGTATATAATATCGGGATCAGCATATAATCCTTTTAGAGCAGGATTGTTGTTTTTTTTGGTTTTGTTGAATGTTGATTTTTGGCTAACAAGAGTATTACTAAAGGTTAATAATAAGATAAATGCAAAACCTTTAACTAAATTTTTTATAATCATTTTTTATGTTTTAGAATTTTAGTTCACAGTTCCAGTTTTTAGCCAGTTTTTGGGCTTCTTTTTTTGTGATTTGAATAACCGCCGGATGTTTGGGTGACGAAAAGTTGGTCGATTTCATAACCCCTTCGTTAAAGTGTCCCAAATTTTTAAAATTCACAAAATCAGAGGTTTCACTGAACCCAAAATTGTGTGGATTGATGCGGTAAATGTCATAAATAAGTACCCATTTATTCTCACCAATGCGTTTGTAAATAGTAGGAGCTTCGCATCCTACCGGTTCAGGGTCGTACCATTTATCGTCATATTGATAGCCTGAATTAATGGAATCAGAAACCATCTGCTTAACACCCGCTGTTCCATCATGCGGCACATAGAACAAGTGGTATTTATTGCCTACTTTGGTAATGCCGGCGTCGATGTAGGCAACATCTTTTGGATACTCAAGCAAAAGTTTTGGAGCGGTTTCTAATTTTGTAAAATCGGAATTCATATACGAATAATACACTTTGTCTTTTTGGTTGCCAAAGCGCATAGTAAAGTAGATCATGGTTTTTTGTTTTTTATCGTCATAGATGAGTTCAGGTGCCCATGCACAACCAATGTCTGCCAATTCAGGAAAAGCTTGATCTATACGAAGTACGGTATGCGTCCAATGGATCAGATCGGGAGATTTCATTAAAACCAATCCTCTATTGTTTCCCCAACCGTATTGTTTCCCATCACGTTCCCATTCGGTAGTGCGATATCCAGCTTTTTGAGCATAAATATGTAGATCGGTCAATGCCAAATAAAACATTCCGTCGGGTGCTCGGTAAATGTAAGGGTCACGAATTCCTTTTTGCTCTGCAATCGTATCACCAGCTATAATTGGTTTGGCATTATTTACATCTGTAAAACTGTAACCATCTTTACTCAATGCCATGTATAAACCGTGTGTGTCATCTTTAAAGTATACCATCAGATACCCTCCCATATCTTTTTCTTTGGGTACTTTGTTTTTTTTCTGAGCCAACACAGCATTACTGACAAAAAACAAGATGCTAAAAAGAACTAGAAATTTAATTTTGTTCATAGATGTAAAAGTTATTCTTTACTATTTTGTACACTTCATTTATTGGTGTTTGCTTCACTGAGTTAATATTTTTCATAGATGTTCAGCGAATTTCATTTGCTTGCGCTAAAGTTTTGTTAATGGCTATTTCAGAATTATTTTTATTTTGAATTTGGAGAACCGGTACCATTTTTTTCGTTGCCCCATTTACTTTCTAATTTTTTAGCCTCTTTTGCAGTGATTGGCATAACGGTTCCGTGTCTTGGATGAAAGTTCATAGTAACTTCTTCGTCTATTAGAGTGAAATGTTCGAGGTCTTTCGTTTTGGTAAATTGATACTTTCCACTACTATAAAGATCATACATTAGTATCCAGGTGTCAGAATTATTCAATTTATACATTCCAGAACCTTCTACTTCTTTATCCGTCTGTTCTAAACGTTTATCCTGCAGTACATACCCTTCTGTAAGTTTATTGGATACCGCTTGTTTTATACCAGGGTGCTGTCCTGTTGCTTTAAAGAATAGATGATAGTTGCCATCTTTAAAAATGATATCACCATCAAGACAAGTGCTGTTGTCTGGACTAAAAAAAAGCTGTTTGGGATTGGTCTCTAGTCTGCTGAAATCGCTATTTGCATACGAATAATATAATTTAATGGGGCCATCGCCGAAGCTCATTGACCAATAAATCATGTATTTTCCTTTCTCTTTATCATATATGGTTTGTGGAGCCCAGACCTTGCTAACTGCCGATAATTCAGGGAAACTTTGTGGAATATTTACAACATGGGAAGTCCAGTTTACCAAATCTTTTGACTTTAATAATACCATCGCATAAGTTGGTCCCCAGCCATTTTTTGATGTATTCATATCGGTGGCCACCATATAAAACGTTTTTCCATCGGCCCCACGGAGAATATGCGGATCTCGTACTCCTCCTGTAGCGCTAATCTGGGCTGAACTAATAACGGGCATATTATTATTTAAAGCACTGAAATTATAACCATCCTTGCTGATGGCAAACCGGATGGCTTCTTTATCTTTTCCATTACCCGAAAAGTAGGTGAATAAGTAGGCACTTGTTTTTTTATTGAAAGTCTCCATTTCGGATTTTGAAACTTTATTTTTAGAAAGTTGTTGTGCTGACATCGATCCTAGAGTATTTAGGGCTAAAAATAAACCGAGCCATTTATAAGTGTTCCTTTTTTTTGTGGGTATTATTGAATTGTAATTCATGTTGTATTTTATACAATTTAGTTATTTAGGCATACGTATCAGGACTGGCTTTTACTTCAGGAACTCTAGATTCAAAGCAAACCTAGCTGATGCAGCCCACAGGGGCAATTACCGGCTAGTTATGAAATTCTTATCAGTCTGAGATTGGGAAAAAAATAAGACAAGAGTGTTATTTTGCTAAATTTAAATCGAATCGTTTATCGTGATTTTTTGTAATTGCTTGAAACGCATTGTTGTGTTTTTAAGGAATCGGTTAATATTATGTTGAATTTTTATTTTTTTGGGTATTATAAGTGTGTTTTTTACATTTGTAAATATAATTAAAAAAAGCAAGTAAACAAATCAACCTGATAAAAAAATGGACTATAAATTAAGAGTCTTGTAATTTAAATTTGATGTTTTTAGAAGAAGTCGTTTCTAAATTTATGAGTTTATTTAAAATATTTTATTCTGAAACTTCTGTGTAAAAACTAAGAATTTGTTATTATTATAAAGAGAAATAAAATCAAACTAAAAAAAAATGGTTAAATCGGAGACTGCATTAATACAGTTTCCGATTTAACCATTTTCAGGATAATTCAATTTGACTATAGATTGAATGGGTCCAATTTAATAAAAACTTTATAATCTTTAATCATACCCGCTGTTTTGTTGTCAAAACGATGTAGGTATCTGAACCCTTTTATGGATTCCACCTGTCCCAAATCAATTACAATTTGATGCGGGTGTGATGGTTTTGCACCTACAGATTGGCTTTGCCAAAATGTGGATTCCTGTTGATCAAAAATTTTATCTGCCGTATAGTTTCCTGCAGTCACTTCTTCACTGCTGGCGTAAACAATTTTCCATTTCAAGACCGGTATTATTTTTCCGTCGACTCCGATTAATTCCAATTCTGTAAGTGTAGTAAGCGGATCATTATTTTTTTGTGAATTCAATGCTTCCAGACAAAAATATCTTCCGTTATATTGTTTGGGAAAGTTTATCTCTTTCCAGCCATTTTCGTTTGTAAATGTCCCTGTATGTGCAGGATTTTCTGCTGATAGATCCAGTTTTTGTCCTGGCGTTTTATGCAATAAGGATTCGTCAATATTAATTTTATCTAAAATAGATTTAGACAATCCTGCCACTTTTCTGTTAACTGGTTTGTCAACATCCAAAACAATGATTTCATTTTTTCCTTTTTTAAGCCATACGCCCGGTACAAATAAAGTTTGTTGTGGTCCAATTTTCCAAAAACGACCCAAGTTATACCCATTAACCCAAACCATCCCTTTGCCCCAAGTACTCATATCTAAAAAAGTATCGCCCGTTTTAGTCAGGTTGAAGGAACTTTTATACCATGCGGGACCTTTTGCAGCGGCAGTTGAATAGGTAACGTTTTTTTGAAATGCATAATCAACTGGAAAATTATACACTTGCCAGTTTTTTAATTCTTTTGTTGTTTTACCATCGGTTAATGCTACTTTTTCTGTTATCCCTTTGCTGTCAAGAATCGCTTTTCCGTAATTGACACGGCCAGTAGCTTCAACCAAAATGTCTAGTTGTGCATTTTCAGAAAGCGACGGAATTTCAATGGTGTTTTCTCCTTTTCTGCGGTCTAACTTTCCAATGGATTTTCCATTTATAAATACCGTTGCCCAATCGTGAAGCTCGGTTATAATTATTTTTTGTTTTACAGCCGAAGCATTCAATTTCGTTCTGTAAAGAATGCGTCCCCAGCCCTGATCAAAATTTTCCATTGGTTGGATGTTTTCTGAATTATAGGCAAGAGGCAAATTAGCAAATAAAGAAGCGCTTTCTTTTAACTCGAAAGTTGGGATTTCGATTATAGGCATCGCTTGAGGAATCTCTCCCAAAGTTTCGCCTTCTTGTAAATAATTCTTTAACAGATTACGAATAGCAAAAAATTTCTCGGTGGTATTGCCTTGTTCGCCAATTGGCGCATTGTAGTCGTAAGAAGATACCATGGCCGAGTAGGGAGCTGCATTTGCGCCACCCCATTGACCAAAAGAAGTTCCTCCGTGAGCCATATAAAGGCTGAACGAAATTTTCCTGTCCATCATGTCCTTTAAACTTCCAATAAAACTGTCAACAGAACGGGTTTCGTGTGGTTTTCCCCAATGATCAAACCAGCCTGTCCAATATTCGCTACACATTAAAGGGGCAGTTGGATTAATTTCTTGAAAGGTTTTAAATTCCTTGTCAATATTAGCTCCAGCCCCAAAATTTAAAGTCGTGGCAACACCGTCTAATTTGTATTTATTAAAATTAGAAGACCAGTCACAACGGAAAAGTTGCACTTTATCGAAAGCTTCTCTCACATTATCACGCATCGCTTCCATATAGGCGCCGTCGGATCCGTAAGAAGCATATTCATTCTCTACCTGAACCATGATGATGTTTCCGCCATTTTGGATTTGTAAAGGAGCAAGCTGTTTTCCAGCTTCTCTAAAAAATTTTCGGGTTCGTTCCATAAAAAATGAATCCGAAAGAGTACGCAAGCTAATGTCTTTTTTCTTTAGCAACCACCATGGTAAACCTCCCATATCCCATTCAGCACAAACATAAGGTCCAGGACGGACAACGCAATACATTCCGTTTTTTTGTACTAAACGTACAAATTCAGCGACATCATTTTGTCCTGTAAAATCAAAGTGATCTTGTTTTTGTTCGTGTAGGTTCCAGAATAGATAAATACAAATGGTGTTCA
This sequence comes from Flavobacterium arabinosi, assembly GCF_048158725.1. Classification (NCBI taxonomy): domain Bacteria; kingdom Pseudomonadati; phylum Bacteroidota; class Flavobacteriia; order Flavobacteriales; family Flavobacteriaceae; genus Flavobacterium; species Flavobacterium arabinosi. The sequence continues at coordinate 90,679 of NZ_JBLNKX010000001.1, read as the reverse complement.
TTCCCATGGCTTTACAAAGTTGTATTCTTTGTTCCCAGTATTGTTTAGGAATACGAGGATAATGCAACTCTGCCGCGCGAATTATAAAAGGTTTCCCGTTTAATAAGAATTCTTTGTTTCCAAGAGAGAATGAATTATTTTGCTGTTGAGCAATGCCATCATTCATATATAAACCGGATATTAAAATGGTAATTAATAGAATTTTTTTCATTTTTTCATTTTAAAAAAGAACCTTTGATAAAATTTAACATGTGGGTGTTCTTTTATATTTAGTTCTTTATAGTTTTACGGATTTTGCTTTTTCCGTTGTAGATTATTGTTTTATTGAAATTGATAGTGCTAGTTACTCCAGTTCATTTTTCCACAAGTACCCAATTAAAATATACTGACCAAAATCTCTGTTCATAAATTCTAAATTCCAAGTGTCGCTTTATGCTTCAAAATGAATAATTAAATCTATTACCCTGACAGTTAGTTACGAACTACAAAAAAATAGCTATTTCGACACTTTAACAATTTTATACAAGCCGGCACCGTGCGAATTGATTTCAGGCGTAAATTCTCCGGAATAGTTCCCAAGTACTTTTCCGGACCATAAATCGGTGATTATATAGTTTTCCGAAAGTCCTATATTTTTCAAATTTATTGGGATTTTTACGCTCGGTGGAGGAGGAGGCCCTGAAGGGTTTTGGGTAAACACAAAAAATTTAACGGTAGCTCCCGTATTTTGAGAGATACAAGCTGCATCCAATCCAACAAGTGCTTTAAAACGAGTATAGCCTTCGGGTATGTCAAATTCTATAATTGAATTGGAATGCGTACCGATACCATTTTCATATTTAACTTTATTTACTGTAAGAGCATTGCCGGAAACACTTTGGTTGAGCTTAGGTTTTTGCCATCCAGATGTCGCTTTTGTCCATTTTAAACTAGTAAGTTTAATAGCGTTTTTACCGTTATATAGTGTTGGTTCTATCCAGTTCGCATGATCCCAATCGGTTTTGTCACCACCATCATTTACCACTAAATACAGTTTTTTAGCACCCGAAATATCAATGTCTATTGTGGCACTTTGACCCGAAGTTGCTTTTGAGATCAATCCGCTGTTCCAAACCGCTTTTTCTTCGGATACCAATTTTTGATCGGTTGTGTTGAAAACCGCCAAGTATTTTGCTCCAGTTCCTCGTTCGTCTGCTATCCAAGCGGCTTTGTCTTTATCCGTGAAAAGCGGCTTATTGTTGGTACTTTCGTTCAAAACCTTCAGTACATTTTTATTAGTCAGCAGAGAGAGAGTGAAAGGATCGTTATCCGGAAGATTGCCACCAAACATCAACGGGGATTTAAAAATACACCATAAGCTCATTAAAGTGTATTGTTCATCCTTGGTAAAAGCAGTCATCCTAGGATCTCCTCTTTCTGCCCTGATTCCAATACGACCAAGCGGTAACATGTCACCATCTGGATATGCGCCATAGGAACGCCATTTGTTCCAACGCTCAAAGACTTCAAAATGGTCTTTTAATTGTTGCCAGCTATCCCAAAAATCACCAACGGTACGCCACATATTCGCATTTTTTTGAACATGGTCTGCATGTGCAATTGGTGTTTCGCCAGGTGAGGTGCTCAATACAATTTTACGCCCGGTGCGATCAATGGCTTTACGGATCATGTTGATTTCTTCTTCAAAATAAATAGGGGAAGAAAGATCATCTATCTTAACAAAATCAAGACCCCATGAAGCGTACAATTCAAAAAGAGAATTATAGTATTCTTGTGCTCCTGGCTTGCCCGGAACTACAGTATACATATCGTGCAACCAACTACACTGATCTTTCTCAGAATAAATATCTCTGGCTGTTACATTCGTGCCTTTTATTGGTAAGTTTTGTTTTACAGCTATTACTGGAATGCCCCGCATGATATGGATGCCAAATTTTAATCCTTTTTTATGTAGGTAATCAGCCAAAGGTTTAAAGCCTTTTCCTCCCGCTGCAGAAGGGAAACGGTTTACTGCTGGTAAAAATCTACCGTATTGGTCCAGAACATAATCGGGATCTTTTTCATTGTATCCATGTGATTTATCGTTCCCAACATACCACCTAATATCTACTACAATATAATCCCAACCATAAGGTTTTAAATATTTGGACATATAATCAGCATTAGCTTTTACTTCGGCTTCTGTAACTGTAGGTCCAAAGCAGTCCCAACTGTTCCAACCCATGGGGGGAGTTGGTGCCCAACTATGAAATTCTTTTTCAGCCTGGGATTGGACAGTATAGTTGAATATGGAAAAGAATAAGATAGAGAGTGCTATTTTGTTAAATTTAGATTGAATCATAAATGTGATTTTTTGAAATGAAAATTGTTTGAAGCAATCAATTTTAGTATGATAAACCTCTGTTTTTTAAAAAGAATTTATCACTCCATTGATATTAGACGTTGATGTAGAATCTCTTGTGTGAAATCTATCTGTCAAGATACTACGCAAAATAATCGTAGATTTTTATTTATTTTAGCTACGTTTTTTAGGGTTTCAATCTTGAATGTGGTTTGAGAGAAAGCTAGATTTATTGATTTTAGTAAATTTATTCACAAGTGTGTTTTTAACATTTGTAAATCTAATTAAAAAAAAGCCAGATAAACAAATTAATATGATAAAAAAACAGGTTGTAAATAGGAATATTGTAATTTAAGTTTGAGCGGATATTTAGAATAAGTTATTTCTTGAATTTATGAGCTTGTAAACAATCAAAATGGTTTATTAAAAACTAAGGATTTACTAATATTAAAAAAAGATAAAATAGGAAGCAAATTAATTTCCTGATTTATTTCAAGAAATTTAATTTTATTTATTGGTCTATCAAAAATTATGAAAAATGTATTGATCCAGTATAGTTGTATTCGTATAAATCGATGCTGTCAAAAAAATTGTTTTGAAAATAATTAAAAACTACTTCTAGAGAATAGTCATGAGTAGAATATTTTCCTAGCGGATATACTAAGATGATGTCCTTGATGTATTAGATCCTCATTTAAATGTCGGATTATTTTCCATTCATTATTCTCATATATTCCTTCTTCTCAATTAATACACCTTATTATTCCTTTTGCCCTTGATTTTTTGTTGTCAATAAAATACGAGTTATTAAAAAGAAATTTTATCATTAAAAAATTGCTAATTGAGAGTTGTAACAGTTTGATGTTTCATTGAAGGTTTTTAGCAAAACTAAGAGTAATTCGATTATACTATTTTAGACAACAAGTTGGTAAAGCCTCTGTATTTTTAATAGTCATTTTGACAAATACAATCATTAATGGAATAAAAATCTTATTAAATTAATTTTTTTTATTTTTTAGAAAAAAATCATATTATATAATTACTCCTTTTATATGTTAAATTTCCGAATTACAAAATATATGTTAAAATGCGTAAGTGTTGTTTTTACGCTTAAAGGTTAAAAGGAGTTATGAGGCCAGACACTAATAAATAGAAGGGTTTCATATTGTGAAAATAATAGTTAATAGATTATTAAATTAATATTTAATTAGCCATTTTTTTATATAACACAAAAAAACAGGATAGAACAGGATAGATGTGGTAAGCTGAACTCATAAATTTGAAAATGTTAAATATTCATAAAAAAAGTTAAAAAAAGTATAAATATTTGTTCACCATTTTATAAGTTAATCTATAATGAAGAAAAAAATCCACTATTATTTACTTGTCCTTCCGTTTCTGGCTTTTTTGTCCAGTTGTAGTCAAGATGTATTTGATGACTACTATGCGCGTCCAGAAGGACTTGAAGCTCCTATTTACCAACAACTGGAGGCGCGTGGCAATTTTAGTAACCTGACGGCTTTAATAGGAAAAGCGGGTTACAAAGATATCTTAAGCAAAGCAGGATATTGGACTATGCTGGCTCCTAATGATGAAGCGTTCACAAAATTCTTTCAGGAAAAAGGAATTTCAAACTTGGCAGCCATTGATTCAGCTACAGCTGCTAAGATTGTAAGATATGCTCTTATATACAATGCGTTTCGAGAAGAGCAACTTTCGGACTATCAGTCATCAAGAGGATGGGTAGTAGATAATGCCTTTCGAAGAAGAACAGCGTTTTATGATGGTTATCAAACTAAAATAGTAAATGGAGTTCCAACAGTAACTGTTGGAGCTAATCGTAATGGAGCTTGGTTTGCTGGAGATAATAATAATAAGTATGTTACTTATTTTACAAAGGAATATTTTACAGCTAAAGGTTTAAGTTCTTATGATTTTAATTATTTCTATCCTAGTAAAGAATATACAGGATTTAATGTTTTAGATTCAAAAGTAACTGAGGCAGATATTGTTGCCGAAAATGGATTTATTCATGAGTTAGATAAAGTAAATCTTCCATTAGAGAATATAGATCAGTATTTAGAACAAAATAGTAATTACAGTGTTTTTCGCAAAATTATAGAGGATAATTTAATTACTTATGTTTTTAGTCAAACTGCAACAACTAATTACAAAAATTTCACTGGTAAATCTGACAATGTTTATGTAAGATTTTATGATCCTACTTTAGTATTTGCCCCTAATAATGAAAATTATCTAAAAGTAGAGGATAATGATGGTCAAGCTGATGCTTATACTATGATTGTTCCTGAAAATGCTGTTTTACAGAATTTTATAAATACTGTTTTGCTTAAGCATTATACTATTGATAAACTACCTAGATATGTTTTTCAAGATTTGGTAAATGCGCACATGGTACAAGGTGCGGTGTGGCCAAGTATGAAAGGAAATTTTATTAATGGTTTAAAAGAGGATTTAAGATTTGATTTCAATAGTAATATTACGGATAAAAAAGTTTTAAGTAACGGATTTTTTTATGGTTCTAACATAGTTCAAAAATCAAATTTATTTTATAGTGTATATACTTCGGCTTATTTAGACCCTAAGTATAGTTTTGCAACTAGAATATATAATGACGGTTCAGGTTACAAAGAAATGATTAGTAATATAAATAAAAAATTTACGATTTTCTTGCCATCTGATGCTATATTGAGAAGTCTTGGTTATGAATACGATACTAGCCATTTATATTGGGTTTATGTTTCTCCAACAAATGGAGCAACTATAACAGGAACTAATGCTAGAAATAGATTATTAAGACTTTTCTACAATTGTATCGTTTATACACCCAATGGAGAGTTAAATAATATTGCCACTACTTCAGGAATTATTCGTACGGGAGATAGTGATCTTCCGGGTGAATACATAAAATGGAGCAATAACAAAATTTACGCAGCAGGTAATGTTATTCCAGGTGCTACTGCTGTTAATGTTACAGGAAAAGAAGTACAACAAAATGGAATAGCTTATTATGTAGATAATCTACCTCAATATTCGGAGGAATTACAAGGTTTAGCAATTAAGCGTTTAGCAGCAAGTAATACACAATTTAATAACTTTTATCAATACCTATTAAATTCTTCAATATATAACGCAACTACTGGTAAAATTGAGGGAGTTGATTTAGGTACATCTTATACTTTTATAGTGCCCAATACTGCGGCTATTGCAAGAGCAGTAACGGCTAAAGTGCTTCCTGCTAATCCTGCTACAATAATACAGGGAGAAAGAGATTTGATTGCCGATTTTATCCGTTACCATATCATATCTAATAAGACAGCTTCAAGTGACGGACTTATTACCGGGCAGTATGAAACATTAAGAAAAAATACTCAAGGGGATAAAACTTATGTTGAAATAATTAGCACACCTGGGACATTATCATTTAAAGATAATTCAGGAAGCAATCCAGCTGCTAATTTTATTTCAGCCAGCAGTAATAACTTAGCAGATAGATCCTTAATCCACTTAGTAGACAACTATCTTAAATTTACGGAATAAAATGAAACAAAAAATTACAAATATATTTTACAGTTTTACAATTGCCCTTGTTTTGCTGACAGCTATACCGGCATTAGCGCAACAGCCCACTACAGCTATTTTGGTTCGTGGTCAGGTATTAGATGCAGGGGATAATTTAAGTATTCCTGGAGCAACTGTTGTAGAACAGGATGGCGAAAATCGTACAGTAGGGGGAGTGATAACTGATTCTGATGGAAATTTTGCATTACGTGTAAATCCAAAGAATAAATTATTTATATCAACTATTGGTTATAAATCTCAAAGTGTGCCTCTTAATGGCAGACAATCTATTAAGATTAAATTGGTTTCCAGTATTGAGTCATTAAAAGAGATTGTTGTTACTTCTCAAAAAGTGTCTAACAATGGTTTGATGAATATTGCTGATCGTGATCGAACTACCAGTGCTGTTAGTATCAATGCTGCGGATTTAGAAAACACTCAAGCAGCATCTATTGATGAAGCTTTACAAGGACGTTTATCTGGTGTGGATATTGTTGCTAATAGTGGAGATCCTGGTGCTGGTATGCAGATACGTATTCGTGGTACCTCTTCTATTACAGGTTCTTCAGATCCATTGATAGTTGTAGATGGGATGCCTTATGAAACTTCAGTACCTGATGATTTTAATTTTGGATCTGCTGATGAAAATGGTTATGCGGCTTTGTTAAATATTGCACCTTCAGATATAGAAACTATAACTATTCTAAAAGATGCTGCTGCTACTGCTATTTGGGGGTCTCGTGCTGCCAGTGGAGTTTTATTGATTACCACTAAACGTGGAGGAGTTAGTGCACCAAAAATCACCTATACTTATAAAGGAACTTATTCTGAGTTACCTCCAACTATTCCAATGTTAAATGGAGATCAATACTCACAATTGATTCCTGAAGAATTTATGAATAGAAACGGAGTGCCTTTGAATACTTTGTTTGTTAAAGAATTTCAATACGATCCACAAGATGTGTATTTTTATAAAAACTACAGTCAAAATACCAATTGGGTAGATGCTATCACACAAGCAGGTATTACAGGAGATCACAACCTTTCTTTACAAGGAGGAGGGCAAAAAGCAAGGTACTTTACCTCGGTAGGTTATTATAAACAGAAAGGAGTTACTATAGGTACTGGTGTAGAAAGAGTAAATGCAAGGTTAAACTTAGATTATGTGGTGTCTGATCGTATTAAGTTCAAGACCGATATATCTTATACCCATACAGATACACAACGTAATTATGTTAATTCAAAGGATAGTGAAGACAAATTAAGGGGAGTTGCTTATACTAAAATGCCAAATATGAGTATTTATGAGTATGACGAACTAGGAAATCTTACGCCAAATTATTTCTCACCAGCTGCAAACGTTCAAGGTGCTTATGGAGGTACTTACAATCCACTTGCTATGGCTGAGTTAGCCACTAATGATATATCAGAAGATCGTATTGTTCCTCACTTTAATTTGAGTGTAGATATTATTCCTAAGATATTCATGTCGACTTTTGATCTACAGTTTGATTATGCGTCCAGAAAAAATAAATCTTTTTTACCTCAAAATGCAACAGGTCGTCCTTTTACAGAAACAGTGGTAAACAGAGCTGCTGATGCTGATTCTGACCAGTCTAGCATTATTACAAAGACGAATTTTATTTATACACCCAACATAGGTGAAAAACAAACTTTTCAAGGGTTAGTATCGTTACAATCGAATGATTTTCGTTATACCGCACATCAAGTAATGACCTCAAATACAGCTTCGTCTTTATTGACAGATCCGTCAAATCCTTCTCGAACACAAAATTCGGATTTGGTATTATCTACTAGAAATACTCAGGCAAGAAATGTAGGAGCTGTGTTTAGCGCTCAATATGGTTTGTTAGACCGATATTTGATAAATGTAGGTATAAGAGCTGATGGTAATTCAAAGTTTGGTGCTAATAATAGATACGGTTATTTTCCTTCTGTATCAACTCGTTGGAGAATTTCTGGAGAGCCGTTTATGAAAAATGTAAAAAATGTAGATGACTTAAGTATGAGATTGAGTTATGGACATTCAGGTGGAGCACCTAAAGAGGATTATCGTTTTTTTAATGTTTATAACAATTATCAAACGCAGTATCTAGGTCTTAATGGTGTTGTTTCTGGAAATATGGAGTTGACTAATTTGCGTTGGGAGACAAAAATTGGTAAAAACTTAGGATTCAATCTTCAAATGTTCAATAAGCGTTTGAGTATAGATGCCGAAATATATCAAACGACAACTAAAGATCTTCGTTTCGAAGATATTGATGTAAGTTCAGTTTCTGGATATAGTAGTATATCAGACCAAAACGCAGGAACTTTGAAAAATCAAGGATGGGAAATAGGAATTAATGCTACTCCTTATAGATCAGGAAAATGGAAAGTAGATTTCAATTTCAATATTTCTAGTAATAAAAACATGATTACTGAAATATCGGAGTTTTATAAAAGTGAAGAAGGTAATACAGATAGGAATGGAGAATTCAAACGTTTCCTTCAGGTTGATAATCCTTTTGGTTCGTTCTATGGATATAAATTTAAAGGAGTTTATACTGATCTTGAAGCAACAAAAGCTAGAGATGCTAGCGGGAATGTGATTGTAGGACCTAATGGTCAAGAAGTATTAATGCGTTTCAATTATCCTAACACGGATTATGTGTTTCAACCAGGAGACGCTATTTATGAAGATATCAACAAAGATGGAAACATTGATAGCCGTGATGTAGTGTATTTAGGAAACAGCAATCCTAAATTATCAGGAGGTTTTGGTCCAAATATTACTTTTAATACCCAATGGAAATTAAATCTTTTCTTTACGTATCGTTTGGATTATGATATTATTAATGGAACAGATATGAAAACTACCAACATGTATGGGTGGAGTAATCAAAGTACAGCAGTTTTGGCTAGATGGCGTAATCCAGGAGATGTGACTAATATGCCAAGAGCTGTTTATGGTGCAGGATATAACTGGTTAGGTTCAGATCGTTATGTAGAAGATGCTTCATTCGTTCGTCTTCGTTCGGTTAGCCTTAGTTATAGTTTAGGAAAGAATCTATTAAAAAAATTAAATTTAGAAGATTTAAGGGTGAATGTAATTGCAGATAACTTATACACTTTAACAAAATATAGAGGTCAAGATCCCGAGGTAAGTATGGGAAAAGGTGCTTTTGGGATTTCAATTGACAATGCCGCTACACCACCTACTAAACGTTTCACATTTGGTCTTACAACTCGTTTTTAAATAAAAAATATTTGATTTATGCAAACTAAAATAAAAATAATATTAGCAATCTTTATCCTTTTCGTTTCGGCAAGTTCGTGCGATGATTATTTAGATTTACGTCCTCAGGATGGAATTGTTCGTGATGAATTCTGGAAAACCAAAGAGGATATACAGGCTGCTGTGATAGGGATCTACTCGTCAATGCTAAGCTCTCCTCCAGGAGTGGACGATTTAACTTTGACTAAATATTTATTTATGTATGGGGAATTGAGAGGCGGTATGGTGGTTGAAGATATATTTGTAACTGAGGATGAGAGAGATATTCTTAATACTAATATACTTCCATCTAATGAGTTAACTAGTTGGGCTGCATTTTACAGAACTATCAATTATTGTAATGCGGTAATTGATTTAGCGCCTGCGGTTAAAAATGAAGATCCAACCTTAACTGATATACAATTAAAACATTTTCTTTCGGAAGCATTGGCAATTAGAGGGTATTTGTACTTTACATTGGCTCGTACTTTTAAAGATGTGCCATTAAAATTAACGGCTACTTTAAGTGATCAAGATAATTTTCAAATAGCGACTAGTACCCAAAGTGAAGTTTTTGCGCAGGTAATTAAAGATTTGAAACAAGCGGATGAATATGCTGTTGAAGATTACGGAGATATTGCTTCAAGCAAAGGGCGTATAACAACTTACGCTATTAATGCAATGTTAGCAGATGTTTATTTATGGACAGAAGATTATCCATCAGCGCTAGCAGCTACAAAAAAGGTGACTGGTTCAGGAAAATTTAAATTGATAGAAGCTTCGGCTAGCACTTGGTTTAATACCGTATTTGCTAAAGGAAATTCTACTGAAAGTATTTTTGAATTTCAATACACCACATCTAATAGAGGACCATTTTATAGTCTCTTTTATCTAAGACCAGAATTTAAGGCTGATGGACTTTTGATGGATAATGTTTTTGGAATCGATTTTGATGATCCTGTTAATAAAAAAGATATTCGTGGGGATAGAGCATCATTGGTTGGCGCAACAGGCGAAATTTATAAATTCACTGGTTTAAATAGTGATGATCGAAAAGCCTTGCAAGATTCAGATACGCATTGGTTTGTGTATCGTTATGCTGATGTGTTGTTGATGCAATCTGAAGCTTTAGCAAGAATAGGAGGGGATGAGAATGGGAAAGCTGCAATTAAGAATATTACTGATATTCGAGCTAACCGTAAAGCCCTTGCACAAACATCACAAACTGTTGGTTCAATTGATACTAATGGTATTATTGATTATATATTAGCGGAACGTGCCCGTGAATTTGCTTTTGAAGGAAAACGTTGGTATGATTTATTGCGTGTTGCCCGAGCTAATAAATACGAACGTAAACAATTGTTAATTGATTTAGCTGTCGCAACTGCACCAGCAAATCTACAACAATCAATTATTGCAAAATTAAGGGATCCAAACAGTCACTATTTACCTATTAATACGTATGAACTTTATACTAATAAAGCACTTGTACAAAATCCATTTTATAAATAAAAAAATAAGTCATGAAAAGATTTTTAAGATTGCCTAGCCTATTGAGACTTACTTTAGTGTTTTTTATAACTATAGTGTTTCTGAACTGTACACCTGAAAAAATAAAACAAAGTACTGATGAAACTCTTAATATAACCGAATATTTAAGAGCTAATCCAGATTATTCTATGTTTTTAGAGATTCTGGAGATTACTAATTACGCATCATTTATGAATACTTATGGTACGTATACCTTATTTCTTCCTACTAATGATGCTGTAAAGCAATATTTAACAGCTGTTGGTGCTGCTTCATTAAAGGATGTGCCATTAGTAGATTTACAAAATATAGCTAAACTGCATATTTTAGATAAAAAAATTAGTACTACTGATTTTACTGACGGAAAAATTGTAACGCCTACTTTACAGGGTCAATATTTAATAACTGGAGCAGCTAATAGCAATGACGTTTCTAGTATAACTATCAATAAAACATCAAAAATTATAGCTTCTAACGTAGAAGCAGGGAATGGTGTGATCCATGTTATTGATAAAGTATTACGTGTTGCCGATAAAACTTTGGCACAGACTATAGAAGCTGATCCAAATCTATCTTTGTTTACGGAAGTTTTAAAAGCTACTGGATGGTATGAGAAACTAAACCAACCGATTACTTATGATGCTAATAAAGTTGGTAGTTTTTTAACAGTTTTAGCACAATCTAATGCAGTATTTGAAAACACTACATGGAAAAATCCTAAAAATAATGTTACAATTAAATTAAATACTTTAGAGAATTTAAAACTAAGATATAGCCAAGGAGATCCTACGAAAGCTGCAGATAGTCTGAATTTGTATGTACAATATCGTATAATACCTAGTTTAAGTTATTTAGCTGATTTTGCAACAACTCCAGTGTTTGTTACAAAGGCTCCGTTGGAAGTAATAAGTTCAAAATTAATTAAACAAGATATTTTATTAAATGAGGATGTTTTTAATGGAGTACTTGAAAAAGGGATTGGTATTATAAGAAACAGTAGTGACGAGACTTCTTCTAATGGAGTATTGCATTATGTGGATGGAAATTTCTCAATCAAAAAGCGCGTTGCATCACCAGTTTATTTTGATTTATGTAATCAACCAGAAATGGCTGCAAATGTTGCTAATTACAGAAAAGTTGGAGGAGCATCTTTCAATTTTATATTAGGAGGACTTAGTAATGTTACCTGGACAGGAAATGCAACATATAATATGTCTTGGCAACCTTATAGTGGGGCAGTTAATGGGGATCTTTTTAATATTTTTCGTTTTCGTACTGGTACAGGAGGTTTGAATGATATTGAATTTAATACCCCCGTAATTATTAAAGGCCGTTATAAAATATGGGTATCTTACCGTGCAGCAACTTCTAAAGCTTCTACTAATACAAAGGTATTTTTTGATGGTGTGCAAACTTCTAGGATTATCAACCATTTAGAATTTGCAAATGATCCTTCTTCTACTACAACGGGAATAGCCGATAGAGTGCTAGAGTCGCAAGGTTACAAACGTTATATATATCCATTTGTTAAAGCAGATAATGTTAATTGTAGACTTGTAGGTATTGTAGAAGTACCAACAACAGGAAGACATAAAATTAAATTTACTACAGATGCTTGTTCCGGTTGTAGTGCAGCTGATGCAGACAGATTCGATATGGTCGAGTTTCGTCCAGTAGAGATGGATCAAATATGGCCAAAATTTAAAAAAGGTTTTCCAGTTTCAGGGACTAGTAATTTAGTTCAAAGAGCAGAAGCCACAAACGGCGATAATAGTAATAGTGGTTATTAAAATTATAAAAGTGTACAAGTACAAACTTAATCAAGTAAAAATGATCGTATTAAATTTAAATTATAAAAGACTATTGGCTAGCTTGTTAACTATAGCCTTAGTCTCTTGTTCTAATCCTTGGGATGATCGTGAAAATAATGGCGATGCAAATCTAGGTGTTAATCTGAGCGAGGCAATTGCAAATACAAATGAAGTATCCATGTTTGGAGCGTTACTCGTTCAAACGGGATATGACAAAATCCTGTCTGAATCTAAGACCTATACCGTTTTTGCTCCTACTAATGAGGCTATCTATCAGTTGGATAAATCCATTCTTAATGATGCTAAGGCACTTAAACTATTTGTTGCAAATCATATTGCTTTAACCGCTTATTCTTCGGTAAGAAGTGGGGGGAAAACACAAATAAAAATGTTCAGTGATAAATACTTAACATTCACAGGAAGTACTATGATTGATGATGCTACTATTGTAACAGCGGATCACTATGCGGCTAATGGAGTTTTTCACATCATTAATAAAGCACTTACGCCTAAATTGAACATTTGGCAGTATATAAATTCTAAAGCAGGTGTTTCGGCAACAAGCGATTACTTATTGAGCTTAAAAGATTTTAGTATTTATAAAGCTGATATTGATGCTAAAGCAGGTGCCATTCCTGGATTTCTTGCGGATTCATTATCTAATTCGTATTTGAGAAATGTGTATAATTTGAATAACGAGAAAAATTCATATACTTTATTCTTGATGCAAGACGCTGGGTATAATGCTGAAGTGGATAAGTTGAAGCCTTATTTAATTAAGACATCAAATGTTCCTACAATTGATTCAACGGCAATTTATTCCAAGTTTTTTACTTTGAGAGACATGGCTTATCCTAAAGCCTATAAATTGAATGAATTGCCGGCAACTTTAATTTCAAGATTTGGTGTTGAGGTTCCTGTTGACAAAACACAAATTGTAGGTGAACCAATACAGTTAAGCAATGGTATAGTTTACATCATGAAAAAAGTTGATGTTCCTCTAGCAAAACGTTTGGTTACCACAAAAATTGAAGGAGAAAAGAATGATAATTTTTTCAATGCTACTCGTAGTTCGATTTATTATCGTGAAAGAAGAGATCCATTATTAGGTACCCTATATAGTGATCTCAATGTACTTAATCCTGGGGCTTCGCTACCTTGGATTACTTATAGTGCGAAAGATTTTTACAGTACTAAATATAAAGTATATTGGAGGGCTATAAATGAGCAAACAAATGTTTTTCAACAACGTGTAAGTCTTTATGGAAAAACTCAAGTGGTTAATAATTTTACAAATTTTACTGATTTAATTGTTACATTTCCTTATATAAATGTAGAACTTAATTTCTATGAAGAAGTTCTTATTGGTGAATTTACACTTGATAAAGCTCGTGATATTAATTTTATTTCACTAATCGGTGCCAATACTACCACAAACGGGAACAACTCCCTCACTCTTGATTATTTGAAATTTGTTCCTGTCCTTAAATAATATTCTATAAAAAATTAGTTATGCTAAAAATTATAAAACTAACCTGCCTAGTAAGCATGTTTTTTGCCGGGGAACTCTATGTGCCATTGTATGCACAAGAGGCTCAGGATTCAACTACTACTGCAATCACAACTACAAATAAAAAAGTAAAAGGAATTTTAGTTAAAGGCGTTGTCAAAAATGCAAAAACCAAAGTTGCTTTATCAGGAATTAACATTGCTGTCGAGGGATTTTCGGCAGCCATAACGAATGATGATGGTAGCTTTGAAATTAGAGTACCAAATTTAGAAGCAATACTTAAAATTAGTAGTGAAGATTTTCAAGCTAAAGTATACGCTTTAAAGAAACAAGAATCAGGAATAGAAATATTCCTAAGTGAGCCTTATTATGCCCCTGCTTATCAAATCGCTAATCTTCCTTCTGGAGAAAAAATGCAATATGATAATACGGGTGCAAATAGCGTTGTTAGTTTTAAAAAAAATCAATGGTCTAGTCCTGTAAATGAATCTGTTGGAGGTTTTCTTCAAGGAAAAGTAGCAGGGTTAAACACGGTTAGAAACTCTGGAACTCCAGGAGCAGGTACCTATTTATCACTACGAGGTTTTAACTCATTGTATGCTACTAACAAACCTTTGATTATTGTAGATGGAATGATTTATGATGATGAAGATTATGGCTCAGGAATTGTACAAAATAATGTTTCTTCTCCTTTAACTAATATAGATGTTAAAGATATTGAGGATGTAACTGTTATTAAAGATGGATCATCCTTATACGGTACTAAAGGAGCTAATGGAGTAATTAATATTACTACTACTCGTGCTACAGAACTATCAACTAAAATTGATTTTACTATGTATGGAGGGATAAATCAAGCTCCTGATCAGTTGCCTTTGCTTGATGCAGATGGCTACCGTACGCATCTATCTCAATTAGAAGCCTCTCGTGGTCTATCACAACAGCAGGTTGCCGCTTTGCCTTATATGAACGATAATGTAGGTTCTGTAGGGTATTATAAATATCACAATAATACGAATTGGCAAGATCAAGTTTTTAAGGCAAGTACAAATCAAAATTATTTCTTAAAAGTTCGTGGAGGAGATGATATAGCAAAGTTTGGTTTGTCTGTAGGTTATCTTGATAGTAAGGGGATTGTTCAACAAACCAATACAACAAAATACAGTACTCGTTTAAATGCAGCATTAAGATTAACAGAGAAACTTACTGTAGATGCTAACCTGTCTTTTATCAATAATACTCAGAATCAATGGGATCAAGGATTTGCTTACAAAACAAGTCCTATTTATTTAGCACTTACTAAGTCACCATTTTTAAATCAGCAGAATATTGATGACGCTGGTGAAGTGTCGCCGAATTTGGCTGATGTAGATTATTTTAATGTAAGTAACCCAAATGCGATTTTAAAGAATGGTTTTGGAACTAACAATAATTACCGCTTCTTTGGTAATTTTAAATTCAACTATGCTTTAAATAAGGCTTGGAATATTAGTTCTATCTTAGGATTAACATTTAATAAAGAAAGAGAAACCTTCTTTATTCCAGATTATGGAGTAGCTAATATTGTTCTTCCCACCGCTATAGGAACGAATCGTTCAGGAAGTGAAGTTCAAAGTTACAAAAGTCTTTATACGGATACTTATGCTAACTACTTTAAAAATTTCAATAATGACAACAACTTAGAGGTACGTTTTGGAGTTAGAACTCAAAGTAATAAATCAGAAAGTGATTTAGGTTTAGGTTTCAATTCTTCTACGGATGATTTTAAAAGTGTAAGTGCTGGATCTAGCTTGCTTCGTCAAGTAGGAGGAGCCTTAGGAGAATGGAATTGGTTAAATGTTTATGCCAGCGCAAATTACAACTACCGTCACAAGTATTTCTTGACAACAAGTTATGCAGTCGATGGATCAAGTAGATTTGGAGATAAAAAGTCAGATGAGGCTGATAAATTTGCACTTATGACTTCCATAACGGGAGCTTGGTTAGTGTCATCTGAAGGCTTTATGAAAAATTTAAAGGCTATTGATTATTTAAAGCTTAGAGCTAGTTATGGTCATAGCGGTAATGATGATATAGGAAACTTTACTGCACAACAATACTATGTTTCTCAAAATTTATTGGGTATGCAAGGTCTGGTAAGAGGAAATATTGGAAATCCAAACTTAGAATGGGAAACGATAAAAAAACTCAATTTAGGTGCTGATTTAGGTATATTGAATGAGCGTATTAATGCTTCATTTGATGTGTTTTCCAATAAAACGGAGAACATGATTATTTATGAAACAGTTAGTAATGCAAGTGGATTTGATTATGCTGTTTCCAATAGTGGGGCAATGCGTACTTTAGGAGCCGAATTGGCATTGAAAGCACGTGTTGTTAATTCAGCTGATTTTACTTTTGATTTTGATTTGAATTTAAGTCGTTACAAAAACGAAATTCAAAGCTTACCAAGTGGTGATATACTT
The DNA here is from genome assembly GCF_048158725.1 of Flavobacterium arabinosi. Classification (NCBI taxonomy): domain Bacteria; kingdom Pseudomonadati; phylum Bacteroidota; class Flavobacteriia; order Flavobacteriales; family Flavobacteriaceae; genus Flavobacterium; species Flavobacterium arabinosi. The sequence goes on along the minus strand of NZ_JBLNKX010000001.1, from coordinate 74,163 downwards.
ACTCAATTTGCTGGAGCTACTTATTTGACATCAGTAGGTAAAGATGCTAATTTATTCTATGGTTTAAATAGTAACGGAGTATATAGTACTGCTGCCGAAGCTGCTACAGCTGGTTTGAATAAACGTTTGTCAAATGGGGAATTAGTTCCTTTTACAGCTGGTGATATGCGATTTACAGATGCTAATAATGATAAGGTAATAGATAACAAGGACCGTATGGTCATTGGGAATCCTAATCCAGATGTAGTAGGTAGTTTCTCAGCTGATATTACTTACAAGCGTTTTAGTCTTCAAGGTTTGTTTAATTTCTCGATTGGGAATGACATTTATAATGGATTGCGTTACAATCTGGAAAAAATGAGTGGATACGAAAACCAAAGTACTGCTGTTGCTAATCGTTGGAGAGTAGAAGGACAACCAACTGATATTCCAAAAGCAACTTGGGGAGATCCAATGGGGAATGCAGAATTTTCAAACAGATGGATTGAAGACGGTTCTTATTTAAGACTTAAAACGGTAGTGTTAGGATATGATTTTGCTGTAAAGGACATGAAGCACGTTAAATATATCAAGCTTTATGCCAGTGCTAATAACTTGTTTACGTTTACTAAATATCTTGGGTATGATCCTGAATTCAGTGCTACTTCATCTATATTTGGCCAAGGAACAGATATAGGTTTAGCTCCTCAATTCAGAACATTGCAACTAGGACTACGTCTAGGACTTTAAATTATTTACACTACAGAAATAACATACAGATGATAACAACAATTAAAACAAAAACAACAAAAAGCATCACATCCATACTATCGGTTATGGTGCTGCTACTTAGCCTAGGCTCTTGTCAAGACTATCTGGATGTGCAACCCGAGGATAAGCTTACGGGAGTTCAAGTATATCGAGATGTATTTGATGCTGATGCTGCTGTAATAGGGATTTATGGTAAATTCATGGCTCTTGCAGAAAAGCACGTAATTCTTAACGAAATGCGCGCGGATTTAATGACTACAACAAGAAATTCAAGTCCTTATTTAAAGGAATTGTCTGAGCATAATGAAACGGCAGAAAATCCATATATTAATCCGAAACAATTTTATGAAGTAATTCAGAATTGTAATGATGCGCTTAAAAATTTCGACATCATGCTCGCTAATAAAAAATTTACACAGGCGCAGTACGAGCAACGTTACGCCGATGTGGGATGCATTCGTTCTTGGGTTTACTTGCAATTAGGGATACACTTTGGAAGTGTACCTTATATCACAGAACCTATTGAAACCTTAGATGACGTTAAAAATGTAAGTAAATATCCAAGAATTCCTCTTAGTCAACTTGTGGATAAGCTGGTTACTTTTACAGAGGGACTTACTTATAAAAAACAATATGAAGCAGGAAGTAGTTTAGTAATTACTGTTGATGGGTATTATACAGCAAAATTCTTTATTAATAAGGAGTGTCTATTAGGAGATTTAGAACTTTGGAAAGGCGACTATTTAAAAGCAGCTTCACATTATAAAACCGTTTTGGAGACTGCATCTACTAGTGGAAGTGATACTGAGCGTTATGAGGTGTATCGTATAAGTAATTTTGCTGGTAGTGGTAATAATGATTTACTTGTTAATTATACAAGAAGTCCAGATGTGACTACTTTGCTTAATACTGATACACAAGGTTGGAGGTCTATTTTTGCTAGAAGCAAAGATGCTGTATGGAATACCGAATGGATTTGGTCATTGCCTTTTGATAGTAGGTTTGCACCTGCAAATCCTTTTATCGCTATTTTTTCAAAAACGTCTGGTAATTATTTAGCCAAACCATCGCAACGAGCAATAGAGCTTTGGAATAGTCAAACGCAACGAAATGGCATTCCTTATGATGCACGTGGTCCAAAATTTACGTATAAGATTGTAGGTGGTGATCCTGTTATCATGAAATACCTTTACAAATCTGAAACTGCTGCCGATCCGTTTAAAACGGAAGGAGATTGGTTTTTATATCGTGCAGAAAAATTGCATTTGCGTTATGCTGAAGCTGCAAATAGAGATAATCAACATCGAATTGCTGATGCTATTTTAAATGATGGTATAAAAAGTGCTTATAATCGGGGGGCACTTAATAGTTCTACAGCTGATGTGACTAATGCTATGAAGACTAAGCCAGGTTTTCCTTATGATTTTGATGCTCGCCAAGGAGAATTTCCTTACTATAGAGCTAATTGGTATCGTGGTGGAGGTATTAGAAACGGACGTGCTAATCTAATAAAAGCTGCAGTAGTGACAGTAGACAGTTTAATTTCAATTGAAAATAACATCATTGATGAAGCTGCTTTGGATTTGGCTTACGAAGGAAACCGTTGGGAAGATTTAGTGCGTGTTGCTAGACGTAGAAACGATCCAGCTTTCTTAGCTGATAAAATCTACGATAAATTGAATAAAGAAGGTAATGGTGAAGCTGCTACAGTAAGAGCTAAATTAATGAATCCAAGCAACTGGTACTTGCCATTTACTTGGAAATAAAATGAATATGCTCATCTGAAGTAATATGGGTTATAGTCCTTCTAATGCAAATTAAGGATTTCCATCAACTCTTTTGAGTTAAAAATTAATATTAAAAACTCGTTGGAGGTAAATCTATGTATTTACTTCCAGCGAGTTTTTTTATTGTAAAAATGTGTTGTTTTATAATTTTCATACAAGAAAGCAAAATCTACAATTTTCACACTTTATCAAGTCAAAGCAGATTGGTTTTTAATAATATTTAAGAGAATTATTTGTGTTTTAAAAATAATAATTACTTTTGCATACCGGAACAGAACAGTACGGTTATTATGAGCGAGAAAAACTTTAAGTTATTAATTAGTCACGATAGTGATATTCCTAAATATCAACAAATAGTAAATGCTATAAATAATGCTGTAGCTGAAAACATTTTGGGTGTTGGGGATTTATTGCCTTCGGTAAACAGTATTTGTAAAAACAATCAATTGTCCCGAGATACAGTTTTTAAAGCCTATTCAGTATTAAAAGAGCAAAAGGTTATTGAGTCCGTTCCCAATAAAGGGTATTATGTTGCTGGAGAAACCAGAAAAGTGCTGTTAGTACTGGATACGTTTAAGGCATATAAAGAAGTTTTGTATCATTCATTTGTAGATAATTTACCAGATAACATTATTACGGATGTTCAGTTTCATCATTATAACATAGAGAATTTTAAAACCATCATTAACAACAGTGTTGGGAAGTATTATAAATATGTAGTGATGAATTTTGATGATAAAGAAGTAGCTACTGTCTTGACCAATATTCCTAATGAGAAACTATTGCTCATTGATTGGAATATACATTCAAAACCTAAAAATAATTATGTTTTTCAAGATTTTGGAAAAGCCTTTTTCGAATCTTTGAAAGGGGCTGTTGATCTATTTAGAAAATATGAAGGGATTGATTTTGTCTATCCAGCTTTTACAAATCATCCAATAGAGACCGTTACTTTTTTTAAAATTTTTTGTAAAGAATTTAATTTTAAATACAAGATTATTACAAATCCCAACGATTTTATTATAGAAAAAAATAAGGCGTATATAAGTGTAAGTGACAGAATTCTTGGAATATTCTTAGAACAATGTAGAGAAAAAGACTTTGAACCAGGAAAAGATGTGGGCTTCTTATCTTACAATGAAACCCCTATGAAAAAATTCATTTACAAAGGCATCTCGGTGATAACTACAGATTTTAAAGAATTAGGAACTAAAGGAGCTGAGTTTATTGCAAAAGACGAACCGATGCAATATTATGTATCAACAAATTTAATAATAAGAGAATCATTATAAATTTATGTATTATATAGGATATGATATAGGAAGTTCTTCCATCAAGGTAGCCTTGGTAGAAGCAAAAACGGGAAAAAAAATAGTTGTTCTACACGAACCTCAAAATGAAATGGAGATTGTGTCATTACACCCAAATTGGGCCGAACAAGATCCTGAAATGTGGTGGCAACATATATGCGTGGCAACAAAAAGAGCCATTAAGGAATCCAATGTTGATGCTGCTATGATAACAGGTATTGGTATCTCGTATCAAATGCATGGATTGGTTATTGTTGACGAAAAACACAGCCCATTGCGAAATGCTATAATATGGTGTGATAGCAGGGCGGTAGAAATTGGCAACAAGGCTTTCGCAGCATTAGGAGAACAAAAATGTGCCACTCATTTATTGAATTCACCGGGTAATTTTACAGCCTCAAAATTAAAATGGGTGAAAGATAATGAACCCACAATTTATGATAAGATTTATAAGTATATGTTACCGGGAGATTTTATTGCCTGTAAACTGACTGGAGAAATAGCAACCACCAAAAACGGATTGTCCGAAGGGATGCTTTGGGACTATAAAGAAAATAAGGTTGCCGATTGGTTGTTGGATTATTATGGTATTGATCCATCGTTGACACCAACCATTGTAGATAATTTTACCAATCAGGGACTTTTAAATGAACAAGCGTCAAAAGAAGTAGGGCTTCCTATTGGTATTCCTGTGGTGTATAGAGCTGGAGACCAGCCCAACAATGCATTATCATTAAATGTATTTAATCCGGGTGAAGTCGCAGCAACAGGCGGAACTTCAGGAGTATTCTATGCAGTAACCGACAGTTTATTGGAACAAAAAGGTACTAGAGTTAATAATTTTGTACATGTAAATTATGAAAAATCGAAACCAAGAATCGGGAAGTTGCTCAATATCAATGGGGCAGGAATTCAATATAGATGGTTGAGAAATAATATGGGTACTGAAACCTATGAATCGATGAATAGAAAGGCCTCGGAAATTGCCGTAGGTTCAGACGGAGTTGTTGTTATTCCATTTGGGAACGGAGCAGAGCGAATGTTTAACAATAAAAATATAGGAACCCATTTCTTAAATCTAAATTTAAATACCCATAGTAATGCGCATTTGTTTAGAGCCTCTTTAGAAGGGATTGCTTTTTCATTTGTTTATGGAATGGAAGTTTTAAAAGAGGATAATGCCACAATTGATGTTATACGAGCAGGAAATGATAATTTATTTAGGTCTGAAATTTTTTCAAATACTGTTGGAACTTTGATTGGTCACGAAATAGAAATTTATGATACAACAGGAGCGATAGGAGCGGCAAGAGCAGTAGGCTTGACAGATGGCGACTTTGAAAAATTTGGCTCAAGCATTACTAAAAATGATCATGTAATGACCTTTATGCCTTTAAAAAATAAGGAACCTTATGAAGCGGCTTATAAACAGTGGAAAAAAGAATTAGAATTAATACTAACTCATAAAAAATAACAAAATGATAGTTTTAGGGAATAAAGAATATTACAAAGGAATTGGTAAAATTCAGTTTGAAGGAAAAGAATCAGATAATCCTCTGGCTTTTAAATACTATAACCCAGAGCAAGTAGTAGCGGGTAAAACAATGCGCGAACATTTTAGATTTGCAATAGCCTATTGGCATTCATTCTGCGGTCAAGGTTCAGATCCATTTGGACCGGGAACACAAAATTTTGCTTGGGATCAATCATCAGATCCGCTTCAAGCCGCAAAAGATAAAGCGGATGCTGCATTTGAATTTATCAGTAAAATGGGCTTTGATTATTTTTGTTTTCATGATTATGATTTGATTCAAGAAGGACCAACTTTTGCAGAATCTGAAAGACGTTTGGCTACCATTACAGAATATTTGAAAGAGAAAAAAGCAGCATCAGGAATTAAATTACTTTGGGGAACTGCAAACTGCTTTTCTAATCCACGTTATATGAATGGTGCAGCTACCAATCCAGACTTTAATGTATTGGCAAGGGCAGGAGGACAAGTAAAATTGGCTCTAGATGCTACTATTGCATTAGGTGGTGAAAACTATGTGTTTTGGGGAGGCCGTGAAGGATATATGACTTTGCTAAATACAAATATGGGAAGAGAATTGGAGCATATGGGACAATTTTTGGCACAAGCAAGAGATTATGCGAGAGCACAAGGATTTAAAGGGAATTTCTTTATTGAGCCAAAACCAATGGAGCCTATGAAACATCAATATGATTTTGATTGTGCCACTGCTATTGGGTTTTTGCGTGAATATGGTTTAGAGAAAGATTTCAAAATGAATATTGAGGTAAATCACGCAACATTGGCACAACACACATTTCAACACGAAATTGAAACTGCTGCAAAAGCAGGTATGTTGGGAAGTTTAGACGCGAATAGAGGGGATTACCAAAACGGATGGGATACCGATCAATTTCCTAATAACATTCAGGAAACAACTGAGGCCATGTTGGTATTCTTGAAAGCAGGTGGTTTGCAAGGTGGTGGAATTAATTTTGATGCTAAAATCAGAAGAAATTCTACAGATATGGAAGATGTTTTTCTTGCGCATATTGGTGGAGCTGATACATTTGCAAGAGCGTTATTAACTGCAGATAAAATTATTACGTCATCTCCTTACGAAAAATTGAGAACTGAAAGATACCGTTCTTTTGATTCTGGGAACGGGAAAGCTTTTGAAGAAGGAAAGTTAGACTTACAAGCTTTATACAAAATTGCTCAAGAGAATGGAGAGCTTAATTTGCAAAGTGGAAAACAAGAACTTTTTGAAAACATTATAAATCAATACATATAAAACTTAGTTTAGACTGTTTTTATATGTCTTGGATAAAAATGGAACCAATAATTAGTTATTTAAATTTTAAAAAACTAATTGTTGGTTTCATTTTTTTATGACCTTATTTTAAGAATAAAAATAAGCTTTCTGATTTTTTTACTTATCAACAATCCCAAAATTAACTTTTATTACTAACTCGCATAAAGGCATATTGAGTAATTTTGCATTATGTATGCTTTAGTCGATTGTAACAATTTTTACGCTTCCTGCGAAAGGGTTTTTCAACCTCAATTCGTTGGGAAACCTGTTGCAATATTGTCAAATAATGATGGTTGCGTGATTTCCAGAAGTAATGAAGCTAAGGCTGTTGGGATTCCAATGGGCGCGCCAGCCTTTCAAATCAAGGAATTGGTAAAAGAGAAAAATGTAAAGTTATTTTCTTCCAATTATGCCCTTTATGGCGATTTGAGCAATCGAGTGATGTCGATTTTAGGTCAATTTACGCCTAATGTCGAAATTTACAGCATTGATGAAGCCTTTCTGAATTTTGATGGACTAAATGTTTTCGATTATCATGATTATGGAATCCAAATGAAAAACCGTGTGCAAAAATGGGTGGGAATTCCTGTTTGTATTGGTTTTGCACCAACTAAAGCATTATCAAAAGTAGCCAATAAAATTGCCAAAAAATTCCAGGATAGAACGAATGGTGTTTATGTGATCGATAATGATGAAAAACGCATCAAAGCTTTGAAATGGACAAAAATTGAAGACGTTTGGGGGATTGGTTATCGCATGAATAAAAAGATGAAAGCCAGAAATATTACCACTGCATTAGATTTTATCGCTCCACAACACGAAGCTTGGATTAAGAAAGAAATGGGAGTTGTTGGTCTTCGGTTAAAATACGAATTAGAGGGAAAATCAGTTTTAGATTTAGAACCTATAGCTGACCAAAAGAAAAGTATTGCCATTACCCGAAGCTTTCCAAAACAGATTTCTGATTTTGATTTGTTGCGGGAACGCATTGCCACTTTTGCATCGGTTTGTGCCGAGAAATTACGAAAACAAAACTCCTGCTGTCATACGATTATTTTAATGCTAATGATTGATAAGCATACCGTGCAAACGTCAAAATACTATTTTAACATGGCGGTTACGTTGCCTTATGCGACCAATTCTACTTTGACAATTTCAAATACGGCGATTGCTATTCTGAAAAAAATATACAAAGGAAATGAAAATATAAAATTCAAGAAAGCCGGCGTTATTGTTACGGAACTTATTGATGAAAATAGAAAACAATTGCAGTTGTTTGATGAAGAAAACCCAAAACATTTGGAGTTAATGAAAGTGATGGATCGTCTCAATAATAAAATTGGAGACAAAAAAGTAAAGTTGGCTACTCAAAATTTAAGCCTGACTTGGAATATGAACCAGAAGCATTTGTCGCCTAAATACACCACTAATTTTAAAGAGATTCTCGAAATAAAATGCCATTAAACAAAGAACAAAAACTAACATTCTTTCTGCCTGATTTTGAAAGCGACTTAAAAATTCCTTTCATGTCCGAGGGTGTTTCGGCGGGATTTCCCTCTCCGGCTGCCGATTTTATGGAGGCAAATATCGATTTGAATAAAGAACTAAGTGAAAATCCTATGGCTACTTTTTATATCAAAGTCAAAGGGAATTCGATGATTGATGCCGGTATAAATGACAAAGATGTTCTTGTTGTGGATCGAAGTTTAGAACCTCAAAACAACAAAATTGCGATTTGTTTTATTGATGGAGAATTTACTGTAAAACGCATTCAGCTGGAGAAAGATTGTTTGTATCTGATGCCTGAAAATCCCAATTATTCGCCTATAAAAGTCACCGAAGAAAACCAATTAATCATTTGGGGAATCGTGACTTATGTGATAAAAAAGATTTAAAACAATTCTGTTTTATGCTAAATGAAAACTCTAAATTAAATGTTCAACAAAAAGGCTTTGGATTAAAACAAAAAAAAACAGTTTTAAGAATATTCTTGAAACTGTTTAATTAATTATTTTTTGTCTAATAAAACTAGCTTGTATTTAGCTCAAGACTTTTAAAAGTTAAACCTTCATGATTTCAGCTTCTTTCGAAACTAAAAGCTCATCTATTTTACGGATGTAACTATTGGTTAAGTTTTGAACTTCCTCTTCAGCACTTTTACAAATGTCTTCTGATGTTCCTTCTTTTTCTAATTTTTTAATATCAGTATTAGCATCTTTTCTTGCGTTACGAATACCAACTTTAGCATCTTCGGCTTCTACTTTTGCTTGTTTAGCAAGATCACGTCTTCTTTCCTCAGTTAAGGCTGGAACGCTTATGATGATCACATCCCCGTTATTCATTGGATTGAAACCAATATTAGCCACCATAATTGCTTTTTCGATTACATGTAGCATGTTTTTTTCAAAAGGCTGTAAAGTAATCGTTCTGGCATCTGGAACACTGATTTTAGATACTTGTGAAAGCGGTGTTGCGGATCCGTAATAATCTACAAAAACACTTCCTAGCATTGCTGGAGATGCTTTTCCGGCGCGAATATTTAAAAATTCTTTTTCTAAATGCGCAATAGAACCGGTCATAGATTCTTTAGTACTATCTAATATAAATTCAATTTCTTCGGTCATTTCTTTAGGTTTTTAGATTTCTTAGACTGTTGGATTTTTAGACTTTCAAGCATCTAATAATCTAACGATCTAATAATCTATTTATATATTTACTACTGTTCCTATGTTTTCTCCGTCGCAAATTTTCAAGAGATTCCCTATTTTATTCATGTCGAAAACTACAATAGGTAATTTATTTTCTTGGCTTAACGTGAATGCTGTGGTATCCATTACATTTAATCCTTTTTTAAGAACATCTTCAAATGTAATGAAGTCAAATTTCACGGCAGATGCATTTTTCTCTGGATCACAATCATATACACCATCAACACGAGTTCCTTTTAGGATTACATCAGCATCAATTTCTACACCACGTAAAACGGCTGCCGTATCTGTTGTAAAATAAGGATTTCCTGTTCCTGCACCAAAAATCACAATTCTCCCTTTTTCAAGATGACGAACGGCTCTTCTTTTAATATAAGGTTCAGCGATTGATTCCATTTTTAAAGCGGTTTGTAAACGAGTTTTCATCCCTTTATCTTCCAATGCACCTTGCAAAGCCATTCCGTTAATAACGGTAGCCAGCATTCCCATATAATCACCTTGCACTCTATCCATTCCTGCACTTGCTCCGGCAACTCCTCTAAAAATATTTCCACCACCTATTACAATGGCTATTTCTACTCCTTTTTCATGAATTTGTTTGATTTCGTCAGCATATTCAGCTAATCTTTTTGGGTCAATTCCGTATTGCAAGTCGCCCATTAAAGCTTCGCCACTTAGTTTTAGAAGAATTCTTTTGTATTTCATTTTTGTGTTGAGTTGATTGGTGCAAATATAGACATATTCTGTTTTTTAAAAAAAGCGTTACTTAAAATTTATAAATTAAGTTTTCCGTAAGATTTTTTTGCGGCTTCATAGCCAATGTTGAAGATGGCATCCATTTTAATCTTATTCGTTTCAAAAGTACTATAGAGACACAAATCCTTTGGTTCAATAACCCAATCGCAAACGTTGAATTTGTGCATATTTGAATTTGCCGAAAGGATATCAAAAGCGCGGGTAGTTACAGCTTTTATAGAGCTTAAATCTTTAGCTTCAATTTTTTGAAGAGGACTTACGTAAACTCCAATGACGGTATCACATTGTCCTTGTAAAATATCTGAGGGAAAATGATTTAATATGCCACCATCACTATATAATTTTCCTTTAATTTCGTACGGAGACAAAATCCCGGGAAATGCTGATGAAGCTAAAATAGCATCAATAATGGTTGTTTCGGGGCCAAATATTTTTAGTCTTCCTCTAACCATATCGGTCGCCGTAATATGAATTGGAATCTTCAGTTCCTCTAATAAGGCATCCTTGAAAATAGCATGAAAATAACTTTTGAAAGATTCAGAATCAATTAGACCTGCTTTTGTGAAGGTAAAATGTTTCCAATGAAAAAGGTAGATAGACTTAAAAAACTCCAGGATTTCGTCGGGTGTTTTCCCCCACGCATACAAGGCACCAACAATCGAGCCAGCGCTTGTTCCGGCAATACGGGAAGGAAAGATATTTTTCTCTTCCAAAAATTTTATAGCACCAGCATGTGCGATACCTTTAGAGCCTCCGCCAGAAAGTACCAGTCCTATCGATTTTGTTTTTAAATCCATTCTAAATATTTGTTATAAAATTACTCTTTTTGTGTAACTGTAACTGATATAAGTCATATTTAAGACCCAATTTTATGGTAACTTTGTATGTATAAAGATTTTATCATGAAAACAACAGTAGCTAAAGCGTTATTTCACAGTCATTCGTATTCAGAATATAGAAAATTAGTTTCTGATTTATTATTGGAAGGAAAATCAACAGGTAATGAACAATCCGAAAATTTGACACAATACAGTTTTTTGAATGAAACGCGTATGGATCGTTTGGATAAAACGATGAAAATTCCAGATGAAAATAGTCTTAAATTAAAAAATTTAGAAAGAGAATACCTCTGGCTGGTTATTTCTGAGGGTTGGTGTGGAGATGCAGCACAAATACTGCCTGTTTTAAATCAAATGACTATTGCTTCCGATGGTAAAATAGAAATGAAAATTGTTTTGCGTGATGAAAACGAGGAATTGATGAAATTGTTTCTAACCAATAAAAAAAGAGCAATTCCCAAATTAATTATAATTGATAGAGAAACTGGAAGTCTACTAGACAGCTGGGGACCCAGACCAAAAGACGCAACGGATTTGATAAATGATTATAAAAAGAAATTTGGAGTCATTGATGAAAAAATCAAAACAGAATTACAATTATGGTATTTAAAGGATAAAGGATTAAGTACGCAACAGGAAATAATTAATCTGATGCAGAGTCTTTAAAGGCAAGAAGAGGGACGGGTATGCGTTTCTTTATGTAAAAAAAATAAGTTTATTTTTTTTGTTTTACCAAAAAAAATTTGTAATTTAGTAACTGCCAACCATGTCTACTGTTTAATTTACTTTTTTATTGGTGTTTAAATATTGTTTCAATTTAAAAACATCGCTATGAAAAAGCTATTTGAAAGGTTTTATGATTATTTATCGTGCTTACTATTTGGGGGTAAAAACGTAACACATTATTAAAACCAGTGGCGCAGCCAAGTAAACAAAAAAAGTATGGATTAAAACTACTTTAATTTTTAGAAAAAACACATCGCAAGTTCATTTTTTGAATTTGTCATGTGTTTTTGCTTTTTTGATTACAATTGAGGAGCTAGACTTTGTTCAAATGCTTCAGCATCTATTCCATCAGTTACATTATAATCACCAATTTTTGTTCGGCGTAAAGCAGTTAAATGCGAACCTGAATGCATGGCTTTTCCAAAATCAAAAGCCAGCGAACGAATATAAGTTCCTTTGCTGCAAACTACTCTGAAATCGACTTCAGGAAGTGCGATTCTGGTAATTTCAAATTCGTGGACAGTTGTTTTTCTCGTTGCAATTTCTACAGTTTCTCCTGCTCTGGCATGCTCATACAAGCGAACACCATCTTTTTTTATAGCGGAGTAAATGGGTGGTTTTTGGTCTATTTCACCCAGAAATTGTTTTACGGTTTCCTGAATTAAAGCCTCGTCAATATGTTCAGTTGGAAATGTTTGGTCAATTTCGGTTTCTAAATCATACGAAGGTGTAGTAGCACCAATATAAAAAGTTCCAGTATATTCTTTGGCTTGACCTTGAAGTTCTGTAATTCTTTTGGTGAATTTTCCGGTACAAACTAAAAGCAATCCGGTTGCCAAAGGATCTAAAGTACCGGCATGGCCAATCTTAAATTTTTTTGGAAGCCCTAGTTTAGTAATCAAAGCCCATTTTAATTTGTTCACTGCCTGAAAGGAAGTCCAATGCAAAGGTTTGTCAATGAGTATTATTTGTCCGGTTTGAAAGTCTTCGGTAGTCATTAAATAATGGTCAAGGGATGAATAAAAAAGTGGATTATCAATAATACGATTCCAGCTATAATTCTGTAATAACCAAATAGTTTAAATCCTTTTCGGCTTAAAAAACCAATGAATGATTTTATGGCTAAAAGAGCCACTACAAAAGCGACAATATTACCAATGATAAGAAAGTTAATTTGATCGTGAGTCAATACATATCCGTCTTTGTAATAATCATAACATTTTTTTGCAGTTGCGCCTAACATGGTGGGAACGGCAAGAAAAAAGGAGAATTCTGCTGCGGTAGTTCGGGATAATTTCTGGGACATTCCGCCTACAATACTGGCACCACTTCGTGAAACACCAGGAATCATGGCAAGGCATTGGAACAATCCAATTTTAAATGCTTGAAGATAGGTGATTTCTTTACTGACTGGAAAACCAACTTCTGGAACAGCAAACCAATCATCTACTTTTAGTAAAATGATTCCTCCTATCAAAAGAGAAACGGCAACAGTAACCGGACTTTCTAGTAAAGCATCTATTTTTTTGCTGAAAAGCAATCCAAAAACTACTGCAGGAATAAAAGCAACAAGCAGTTTGAAATAAAAATCAAAGGATTGAAAAAATCGTTTAAAATATAAGACTACTACCGAGAAAATAGCTCCCAATTGAATGACAATCGTAAACAGTTTAGTGAAATCATCATGTGCAATTCCAAAAAAAGAAGATGCGATAATCATATGTCCAGTTGAAGAAACAGGTAAAAATTCAGTAATTCCTTCAATAATGGCAAGAACAATAGCTTGTAAAGTATTCATCTATGCTTTTTTTGGATTTTTAAGAATAGCATAAACAGTGATTCCAAAACCGATTAAAACAGTTGTTGGAGCCAAACGAATTCTTCTGAAATCAAAGATTGCTTCACTAAATACTTTTGGATCATTACTTCCGCCACCCGACATTAGAATAAAACCTAAAGCAATTACTCCAATCCCAATTAATAGAATTTTATAATTTATTTTGTCAAAAAGAAATTCTTGTTTTTGTTCTTCGTTTTTCATTTATGCTGAATTTATTTCAGCATCTAAAAATGCTGAATTATAGGTTTTTTTTTAAAATCCTAAAAATGATATTGTTTTAATCTTCTATCTGTAATCTGAAACCTGCAGTCTGAAATCTAGTAAAGATCGTCTGTTCTTAAGTTTAAAAAGCGTTGTGTTGCGAAGTAAGTGCTTAGCCAAGTAATCAAAATACCAATACCCAGAACAGTTAATAAAACCAATCCAACCAGTAATTTGTCGTCAAGAATACCAAGGTCAGGGAAATTAGTTTGAACGTAAATCAAAACGCCAATCAACGCCAAAATGGCTAAACCCGCACCAATCATTCCCAATTTTATGCTTCGCATCACAAATGGTTTTCTGATAAAGGCTTTGGTAGCGCCTACCATTTGCATGGTTTTGATGATAAATCGATTCGAATGTATGGATAAACGTAAAGAGCTGTTGATCAATAAAACAGCTATAACGGTAAAAAATCCGCTGATTATTAAAATCCACATGCTGACTTTTTTGATATTGTCATTTACCAGATTCACTAATTGTTTGTCATAAACAATATCCGAAATCATGGCATTTTTGCGTAAGCGAGTTTCGATTTTAGCAATACTGTCCTTGATTACATAATCTGCTTTTAAGTGAATATCATAAGAGTTTTGCAACGGATTTTCACCTAGAAATTCCATAAAATCCTCACCTATAATATCAGTATGTTGTTTAGCTGCAGCTTCTTTAGTGACATAAACATATGATTTTGCAAAAGGAGCTGTTTTTAATTCGGTTCCAAAAGCTTTCAGGATACTATCATTAGCATCGTTTTTGAAAAACACCGTCATGGCAATTTTTTCCTTGAAATCATCGGCCAGTTTTTTAGAATTTATAATGAAAAATCCTAACATTCCCAATAGGAATAACACCAAGAATACACTTAGTACAACCGAAAAATAAGAGGAAATTAACCTGCGTTTTTGAAATTTATCAAAGGAAGAACTCATAGTTTACTTAAATTATGGGGTAAAAATAATAAAGAATTTCTTTATTTAAAGTTAATAACGCTCAAAGTTTTAACTTTCGTACAATAAACGTAAATTTCAAAAGCAAACCAATCTTTTAAAGACTCTTTTTTTAGATTTTACCAATATTCCAAGTCAATGATAAATAATACAATGCCCCAATTGATGGTCCGCCTAGCATAGAATAATAGGTTTTGTTGAGAAAATTAGTTCCTCCCAGTTTAGCAGTTACATATGGTTTTTTTAAATTATAATTTATTTGCGCATCCATCGACCAATAGGCAGGTACTTCGCCACTAACAAGGAAAGAAACATAATCATATTTATTTTGATAGCGATAGGTAACGCTTGCGCCAAGGTTTTTCCATAAGTTTTCTGTTATTACTGTTCCATTCACAATGAATTTAGGCGTGTTAAAGCCATCTTCCAGCCCATCTTTATCATCTGTTCGGTCTAATTTTGTATAAGTTACGTTTCCTAAAAATGAAAACACATCACTGTATTTGTATTTTAATCCTAAACTACCGCCATAATTGTAAATCTTACTTTTAGAATTGGTCCATAAACGATACCGACTTTGTGTAGCTTTAGAATAAAGGGCTGTCGGTATTTGTGCTGCATCCGCTGTGTTAGGAATACTTGCTTCAACTTGTGCGATAAAATTCTCATAGGAGTTGTAATAAAAATCGGCGTCAATGAATAAACTCTTTTTTAGGGTAACTCCTCTAAATCCAAATTCAAAAGAACGAACAAATTCAGGTTGTAAATAAGTATATGGGTTTTTCTGGATAATGCCCTTGTTTTTATCAATGGCTTGTGCCTGAGTTAGACCTAGTGTATTGATGTCGCTAGTTACCAGTGCTTGGAATTTATCGATAGATGCTTTTGTGTACGAATTTTCGAAAATCCCGTTAGACATGATGCGTAATCCACCCACACGTTTTACACCACCGCTGTTAACGTTAGAAAATCCTTCAAAAATACTCGGGAATCTATAACCGCTTTGGTAAGAAGCTCTAAAGTTGATTTCCTCTTTTGGAGAAAATACAGCAGTAAATCGAGGAGTAAATTTCAAATCGAAATAATCCGCTTTGTCTACGCGAACGGTTGCACTCAGACGTAATTTTTTGTCAAATAAATCGGTGCTCAACTGGGTAAATCCACCTGTTTTTCCATAGGTTAGTTTTTTGCCATCATCAACTGGATTTATAAAGTAATTTCCGTCGGGAACAATGATGTACGTTCTATAATCAAAACCACTTAGGAGTTGTGTGTCGATTTTTTTGAAAAAGTCAGCAAAAGCTTTATCCCAATTAAACAAACCTTCCGCATGCACTAAAGAAGATTTTACGCGCAAAGCGGCACCAAAATCCCAATTGTTGATGTTGGTTAATTCGTCTTTCTTATTGTTGAAAGCATCGGTTCCGGGAATAAATCTTCCTTGATCGGATGTTGTTCTAGCCATTCTATGGGCGTCTGCAATGGTAGCCCCAGTGGTTACCGCATTGTTATAGGCTGTAGTATAATTGGCAAACCATTGATCGTCTGATTTAAAAGCCCGATCCATGTTTTCTGCCAGAGAACGCATATTGTATGATTTTCCGGTGTTCTCTTGAGTTAAATACGTTCGTATCTGAAAAATATCGGTATGGTAATCAATGCTATATTGATGTAAGGTATAATCTTCTAATCTAAAACGATTCGAACGTTGGTAGACTGTATTAATTAAAGCGCCTTTATAAGTTAGGACCAATTCCTGTCCTTTCTTTGGACGGAAATACAAGCCAACATCGCCTTTATAGTTTTGGATGTTGTAATCTGCAATGTCGGCTTCTCTGTAACCCGTTCTGGAAACTACATATTTTTTCCCGTTCAGGGTTAATGTTTTTCTGTTTGCCGATTCGTTACCGTAGCCGTTAACTTCATCAAAAGCAGGATTATCAGCACCATATAAATTGGTTGAAGCATTACTATTTGGAGCCAAATCAGTTCTGTTGTCTGCAACCCAATCCGTTCCTCCGGTTGTGGAACCGTTTATTTTGAAAGCTATTTTGGAATTTAATGCTTTTGCATAACGGAAATTGGTCTGGTTGTAAAGCTTTGGAGAGAAGCGGTCTACATGTCCAACATGATTGATTTCGGTTAATTGCTGAATACTCAATCCTTCATATTCAAATGGATTTTTGGTTTGAATATTTGCTAATCCGTTTATGGCATTCATTCCATATAGTGCAGAAGCCGCTCCGGGAATTATTTCAATTTTATCGATATCAAGGTCGTTTGCTCCAAGCGCATTGGCAATGGGCGCGCCCAGATGTGGCGCTTGATTGTCTATACCGTCTACTAATTGGGCAAAACGAACATTGGTTGTGTTGGCAAATCCTCTCGTGTTTATGACTTTAAAACCTAAACTTGGCGTAATAATTTGAACTCCTTTTAAGTTTTCGAGCGCATCAAAACTGGATGGTGAACCCATATTTTTTGCATCTGCAGCTTTTAATTGCTCAATACTTATAGGAGATCGTAAAAAAGTTTCTTGAGTACGGGAAGCCGTAACGACTACTTCTTTCAGTATTTCTTTTTTGAGACTGTCTTGACTTGTTTTTGAATTTTCTTTTTGGGATTGGGCAAGACTTTTTAAGCTTAGTAATACTAGAATAAAATATAATTTTGATTTCAACATAGTTTTTATTTTTCAGTATGCTTTTAAAAGAATACTGCTATTTAAATTTTTTAAAATTTCAAATTCAACGTTTCTTTTCTGGCAAAATCTTGAATTTTCTTTTCTAATTCATAAAAAGTCTGAATGGCTATTTCTCCGGCTTCGGTCAATCTCGCACCGCCACCGCCTTTGCCACCAAGTAATTTTTCTACCAGTGGTTTTTCGGCACGTTTGTTCATTTCTTCCACTAATTGCCACGCTTGACGATACGCCATTTTCATTTCTTTGGCCGCATTAGTAATAGAGCCCGTTTTTGCGATATTCTCCAGCAACCATATCTTTCCAATGCCTAGAAAAGGACCATCGGCTTCTTCAATCCAGATTCTGACTGCAATAGTGTATTTTTTATTTCCTTCCATCAGTATGTTTTAAAAGATATAGTGAAAAGCAACTAACTACTTATAAATAAAATTTTGTAAGATTTGATAATTTAAAATACGTAGATATTATTTTACAAAAATAAGTATTTTTACTTAGTTTTAATTAATTAATTATTTATTTTTTTCTTTGTCAAAGAAATAGCTTTGGTACAATGTACAATAACCTTAAATTTGGCACCTAAAATAGCCATCCTGAAAAGTCTTTGTCACTTTACAACTTTTATAAAATGACCTGAGTATGCGATAGCGTGACTCCATTAAAAAAACAATATATAAAGAGGAATGAAATACAATCCGAACGAAATAGAGGCCAAATGGCAGAAATATTGGTTAGACAACGCAACGTTTAAAGCTGAAAATAACTCAACAAAACCTAAATATTACGTACTTGATATGTTTCCTTATCCATCTGGAGCGGGATTGCACGTTGGGCATCCGCTGGGATACATCGCTTCTGATGTGTATTCCAGATACAAAAGACATCAAGGTTTTAATGTGTTGCACCCTATGGGTTATGACAGTTTTGGTTTGCCTGCAGAACAATACGCCATTCAAACGGGGCAACGTCCGGAAGATACGACTTCGGTAAATATTGACGGAGGAACGGATAAAGAAGGAAATAAAATTGCGGGTTACAGAAAGCAACTGGATAAAATTGGATTTTCATTCGATTGGAGCAGGGAAGTCCGTACTTCAAATCCGGATTATTACAAACATACGCAATGGATTTTCATCCAATTATTTAATTCTTGGTACAATAAAAACAGCGACAAAGCAGAAGATATTTCGACTTTGGTTTCCGTTTTTTCAACAGAAGGAAATGCAAATGTCAACGCCGTTTGCGATGAAAACATTGAAGCTTTTACAGCAGATGAATGGAACGCTTTCGCAAAAGAACAGCAGGAGAGAATTTTGTTGCAATACAGATTGACTTATTTAGCCGAGACTGAGGTGAACTGGTGTCCGGGATTAGGAACTGTTTTGGCGAATGACGAAATTGTGAATGGTGTTTCAGAGCGTGGCGGTTTTACAGTAGTGCGAAAGAAAATGACCCAATGGAGTATGCGAATTTCGGCTTATGCGGAACGTTTGTTGCAAGGGTTGAATGCTATTGATTGGAGCGAAAGTATCAAAGAAAGCCAAAGAAACTGGATTGGAAAATCAGTTGGAGCGACTGTAGAGTTCAATGTTCAAAATTCAGAAGCTAAAATTGCGGTTTTCACGACAAGGCCTGATACTATTTTTGGAGTTACGTTCATGACATTGGCACCAGAACACGAATTGGTAACACAAATTACTACTCCGGAACAAAAAGCGGAAGTGGAAGCTTACATAGAAAAAACCGCAAAACGTTCCGAAAGAGAACGTATGGCGGATGTTAAAACCATTTCAGGAGTATTCACCGGAGCGTATGCAGAACATCCATTTACGAAAGAGCCAATCCCAGTTTGGATTGGGGATTATGTTTTGGCGGGTTACGGAACAGGCGCTGTTATGGCGGTTCCTTGTGGCGACGAAAGAGATTATACTTTTGCTAATTTCTTCAAAGGTCATCCCGAAGCTTCGGGAGGTATGCCAGAGATTAAAAACATTTTTGCAAATGTGGATATTTCAGAAGTTGCCTATGGTTCGAAAGACAATGTAATTATCGCAAATTCAGATTTCCTAAACGGATTGAATTACAAAGAGGCAACCAAAAAAGTTATCGAAGAACTGGAAAAATTAAATCAAGGAAAAGGAAAAACGAATTACCGTTTGCGTGATGCCGTTTTCTCTCGTCAGCGTTATTGGGGAGAGCCGTTTCCGGTATATTATGTGAATGGCTTGCCACAAATGATTGATGCGAAACATTTGCCAATCATCTTGCCGGAAGTAGAGAAATATTTGCCAACCGAAGAAGGTTTGCCACCTTTAGGAAACGCTTTGGTTTGGGCTTGGGACAGTGTTCAGTGTTCAGTGGTTAGTACTCAGTTAGTAGATAATGTAACTATATTTCCATTAGAACTAAACACGATGCCGGGTTGGGCGGGAAGTTCATGGTATTGGATGCGTTATATGGATGCACATAACGAAAACGAATTTGCGAGCAAAGAAACTTTAGCATATTGGGAAAGTGTGGATTTATACATTGGTGGAAGCGAACATGCAACCGGACATTTATTATATTCTCGTTTTTGGAATAAATTTTTAAAAGACAAAGGTTTTGCACCAACCGAAGAACCATTCAAAAAACTGATTAATCAGGGAATGATTTTGGGGATGAGTGCGTTTGTTTATAGATTAAATGTTCCTAGTATTTCTGGTCAGGGCAGTATGGCTATTCCAAAAAATATATATGTTTCAAGTTCTTACATAAAGGAATTAAATAAGTATTTTGGGTCCATAGATTATGGAAATGAAATATTTATTGATTTAAAGCACGATGGGGTTTACTATGATATTCATAAAATTGACAATGATATTCTTAATGATTTAAGTGTGAAAATATTTAAAAATATAAAATCGAATGTAGATTCTATAAGACTTTATGAAGATTCTTTTGATAAATTACATTCAGATGTAAACTTTGTAAATTCTTCTGACGAATTAGATGTTCAAAGGTTTAAAAACTGGAGAGAAGAGTATAAAAATGCGGAATTTATATTAGAAAACGGTAAATATATCGTTGGTCGTGAAATCGAAAAAATGTCGAAATCCAAGTACAATGTAGTTACGCCGGATGATATTTGTAATGAATACGGTGCGGATACATTGCGTTTGTACGAAATGTTCTTAGGGCCATTGGAACAGGCGAAACCTTGGAATACGGCAGGAATTTCAGGAGTTTTTGGTTTCTTGAAAAAACTGTGTCGTTTGTATTTTGATGAAAATGGTTTGATTGTTACTAATGACAAACCAACCAAAGACAACTTAAAATCATTACACAAAACCATCAAAAAAGTGGCGGAAGATATTGAGAGTTTTTCTTTCAATACATCGGTAAGTCAGTTTATGATTTGTGTGAATGAATTGTCAACCCAAAATTGTCATTCCCGTGCGATTCTGGAACCATTAGCAATTGTGATTTCGCCTTATGCGCCGCACATAGCGGAAGAATTATGGTCATTGTTAGGAAATACTGGTTCGATTGCAACGGTTGATTTTCCAATATTCGAGTCATCACATTTGATAGAAAGCAATAAAGAATATCCGGTTTCTTTCAATGGAAAAATGCGTTTCACGATGGTTTTACCTTTGGATTTAACCAAAGAACAAATCGAGGAAATCGTAATGAAGGATGAAAGAACCATCAAACAATTGGAAGGAAGAACGCCAAATAAGGTAATTATTGTTCCAGGAAAAATTATCAATTTGGTGGGATAACGTCCTTTGTAGAGACGCACTACAGTGCTTCTCACGATACGGTTATCATCATGAATATATTAAAACCAAATCCCAAAATAATTTTTGGGATTTGGTTTTTTTTAAATTTATGAAAATCCATGTAAATCAGTTTAATCGGTGTTATCCGTGTTCCATTTCAGGAATGCCAAATTGACATTGTAAAAAATTGGTTCAGATTTTGATGATTCTTTTATAATTTTAAATAATACAATTAAAAAATAAAAATATGGGAATGAGTTATTTGATTCTTGCTGGAGCAATTATGCTGTTTAGCTGGTTAGTTAGTTCAAGACTGAAAAGCAAATTTGAACATTATTCTAAATTACAATTACAAAACGGAATGTCCGGTGCTGAAATTGCCGAAAAAATGCTTGCTGATAACGGAATTCGGGACGTGAAAGTGATTTCGGTTGCTGGACAATTAACGGATCATTATAATCCTTTGGATAAAACAGTGAATCTAAGCGAGGCAGTTTATAATCAACGTAATGCGGCTGCGGCTGCTGTTGCTGCACACGAATGTGGTCACGCCGTACAACATGCCGTAGGATATCGATGGTTGACTATGCGTTCGCAATTGGTGCCAATTGTAAATGTAGCTTCAACGTACATGCAGTGGATTTTACTGGCTGGAATTTTGATGATTAAAACTTTTCCTCAGCTGTTATTAGTTGGAATCGTAATTTTTGCGGCAACAACCTTATTTTCTATTATTACTTTACCGGTAGAATATGATGCGAGTAATCGTGCTTTGGCTTGGTTGGAAAATAAAAGAATGCTGACGCAACAAGAGCAGGCTGGAGCAAAAGATTCACTAAAATGGGCTGCCAGAACGTACGTGGTTGCTGCTTTAGGTTCTATTGCAACCTTGTTGTATTATGTTTCGATATATATGGGCGGAAGAAGAAATTAATTTTTCGTTTAAAAAATATAAATCCGTCTTGTTTAAAAACGAGACGGATTTTTTACAAAATAATCAAATTGACGATTAACCTAAAAACTACAATTGAATCTGTCTGTCAATTTGTTGGTCTAATGATATAAAGGTTTCCGTTCTGGAAACGCCTTCGATAGCCTGGATTTTTGTGTTGAGCAAATGCATTAAATGTTGATTATCGCGACAAATGATCTTGATTAATATTGACCAGTTTCCTGTGGTGTAATGGCATTCCAATACTTCGGGGATTTTTTTCAAATCTCTCACAGCTTCTGGGTTTCGAGCGGCTTTGTCTAAGTAAATTCCAACAAATGCCATCGTATTATAACCTAGAATCTTATGGTTTACCGTAAACTTTGAACCTGAAATAACGCCAGATTGTTCCAGTTTTCGCAATCTCTGGTGAATGGCAGCTCCTGAAATCCCTATTTTGTTTGCGATTTGAAGAATTGGTTTTCGGGCATCTTCCATCAGGTCACGTAAAATTTCTTTATCGATACCGTCTATTTCTACTATAAGGGAGTTTGTTTTCATAAGTTGTTATTTTAAACTAAACTATTACATTTAGTTTGAATTGAAAATCAAATTTAAGGAAAAAACGATTAATGTCAATGAAAATATAAGATTACTGTGCTTTTTCTAGGATCAAATGAACTTCTATTTCTTACATGGTTTGTATTTATCAACATATAAGAAATAGAAGTTCATTTAAGAAATAATGTAATTGTTCAATTTTGTCGCATAAAAAAAAGCCATTCGGATTGTGAATGGCTTTTGATTGTATCTAAAAAGTAATTTTCTATTTTCCTTTATTTGCTTCTACAATGTATTTTTCCAAAGCCATTGTCATTGAAGGCGTTGCTGGTGTTGGTGCAAGAATATCTACTCTTAAACCATGATCCAACGCTTCTTTTTGTGTAGTGCTTCCAAAAACTGCAATTCGGGTATCATTTTGCTTGAAATCTGGAAAGTTCATAAACAATGATTTTATTCCGGTTGGGCTAAAGAAAGCCAAAACATCATAATATACATCTGCTAAATCAGACAAATCACTCATTACAGTTTTGTAAAAAACGGCTGGAGTCCAGTCTACTTTCAATGCATTAAGCGTTATTGGCGCATCTGCATTTAATTGATCTGAAGCAGGTAATAAGAATTTTTCGTCTTTGTATTTTTTTATCAGTGGAGATAAATCAGCAAAATCTTTAGGACCTACGTAAATTTTACGTTTTCTGTACACTACATATTTTTGCAGGTAAAAAGCAATTGCTTCAGACTGGCAAAAATACTTTAATCCTTCGGGTACTTTAAAACGCATTTCGTCAGCAACTCTGAAGAAATGATCAACAGCATTCTTACTGGTTAAAATAATTGCCGTGTAATGATTAAGATCGATTTTTTGAAGTCTAATCTCTTTTGCATTAACGCCTTCTACATGAATAAAAGGTCTGAAATCAATTTTAACTTTATGCTTTTGTTGAAGCTCAAAGTAAGGGGAATTTTCCACTTTAGGTTCGGGCTGTGACACCAAAATTGTTTTCACTTTCATATTTTAACATTTTCTACGCGCTCCCTTTTGTAAGCCAATAATACATAAAGTAATAGGGGGCTATTTCAAGAGCGCAAAGATATAAAATAAAATAAAACAACTTACCTAATATTAAATTTTGATAATTTTTTATTGAAATTATATATGTTAATATGCTCATTATTAACACTATAGAAATAATAAATAATGGAATATTTCTTGAGATTGTGTCGTAATAGAACAGAATAATATTGATTGGTAGTATAAATAATCCAATATATGTTCTATAAGTCACTTTTTGGAGGTTAAATTGTTCTACAAATTCCTCCATATTGAATGCTGTACCAATAATTTTTTCTATGAGATATTTCGATAAAATAAAAAATATAAGGAAAGTGATTATTTGAATATAAAGTATCCAATCTGTTTTTGTGGCATATCCAAACTGACTCAACGAAAGTTGAATAAAAAATGCAAATGAAATAACCTGCACTAAAAATAAAGAAACAGTAAAACCGCTTTTAAGATGGCTGCTGTCTTTATATATTTTGGTGTATTTATTTGAAAAAATTAAATTTGCAAAATCACCAAAACGATTTTCGAAAACAGATTTGGTAATAGCGATAATAGCAAATGACAACACAAATAAAAGTGTGGCCCAGTCTTTATTTTCGGTTATTCTTGGATGAAGTACATGTTCAATCATAGGGATACAAAATTACTAATTTTTTACATCATTCTTTTTTATTATAAATTTATTATGAATCAAATGGCATAAAAAGTTTACTTTTGCGTTGAAATTACTCAAAATATGAACGATTGTATTGTTATAATTCCTACCTATAACGAAATTGAAAATATCGAAGGCATTATTAGAACGGTGCTTTCACAACACAAGCCTTTTCATGTTCTTATTATTGATGATAATTCGCCTGATTGCACTGCGGATAGGGTAGTTATGCTTCAATCTGAATATAAAGACCGATTGTTTTTAGAAAAAAGAGCCAAGAAATCCGGATTAGGAACCGCTTATGTACATGGTTTTAAATGGGCTTTGGAACGTAAATATGATTTTATTTTCGAAATGGACGCTGATTTTTCGCACAACCCAAATGATTTAGAAAAATTGTATAATGCGTGTCACTTAGGAGATGCCGATTTGGCAATTGGTTCACGGTATGTAACGGGAGTAAACGTAGTTAACTGGCCTTTGAGCCGTGTTTTACTATCGTATTTTGCCTCAGTTTATGTCCGTTTTATGACAGGAATGAAAATTCATGATGCGACAGCCGGTTTTGTATGTTATAAAAGAGAGGTACTGGAAAGTATCAATTTAAATAAAATAAAATTTGTAGGTTATGCGTTTCAAATTGAAATGAAATACAGAACCTACTGCAAAAAATTCCAAATTGTTGAGGTCCCTATTATTTTTACGGATAGAACAAAAGGACAATCCAAAATGAGTAATTTAATTATTAAAGAAGCTATTTTTGGGGTTATTTCACTTAGATTAAAAAAATTAGTCAACACATTATAAGCAGAAGATACGATGAACAGGATTTTAATTAAGAATGCCAAAATAGTAAATGAAGGAACGATTTTTGAAGGTGATGTACTAATTGAAGATGACTTAATTGTTGAAATTGCAGAAAGCATAAGCGCTAAATCTTCACAATGTAAAATAATTGATGCCGAAGGGAATTACCTAATTCCAGGTGCCATAGACGATCAGGTTCATTTTAGAGAGCCGGGTCTTACGTATAAAGGCGATATAGAATCAGAATCTAAAGCTGCAGTTGCGGGAGGAATTACTTCTTACATAGAACAACCTAATACGGTGCCCAATGCGGTTACCCAAGAAATTTTAGAAGAAAAATATAAAATTGCTGCGGATAAATCCTATGCCAATTATTCTTTTATGATGGGTGCAACAAACGATAATTTAGAAGAAGTTCTAAAGACAAATCCAAAGAATGTTGCGGGAATAAAAATATTTTTAGGTTCATCTACCGGAAATATGTTGGTCGATAACGAAGCTACTTTAGAAAAAATATTTTCTAGTACGCCTATGCTTATTGCGGTTCATTGTGAGGATGAAACCACCATCAAAAATAATTTAGAAAAATACAAAGAAGAGTTTGGAGAAGATGTTCCGGTAACAGTTCATCATCTTATCCGAAGTGAAGAAGCGTGCTATATTTCGTCTTCAAAAGCAATTGCTCTTGCTAAAAAAACAGGTGCGCGTTTGCATATATTTCATCTTTCGACTGCGAAAGAAATGGATTTGTTTACCAATAAAATCCCATTGGAAGACAAGAAAATTACTGCCGAAGTTTGTGTTCACCATTTATGGTTTACCAATGATGATTATGCAACCAAAGGCAATTTAATCAAGTGGAATCCAGCAGTGAAAACAGCTAATGACCGAAAAGTTCTTTGGGAAGCATTGCTTGATGACAGAATTGATGTTATTGCCACTGATCACGCACCACATACCCTGGAAGAAAAGAAACTGCCCTATCTAAAAGCTCCTTCTGGTGGGCCATTAGTCCAACATGCAGTTGTGGCTATGTTTGAAGCGCATCACCAAGGTAAAATAAGTATTGAGAAAATTGTTGAAAAAATGTGTCATAATCCGGCTAAGATTTTCAAAATTGAGAAACGTGGTTTTATAAAAGAAGGATATTATGCCGATTTAGTTATTATAAATTCAGGTTTGCCATGGAGTGTTAAAAAGGAAAATATTCTTGCCAAATGTGGATGGTCACCATTTGAAGGATTTACTTTTAAATCCAGAATAACACATACTTTTGTAAACGGACAATTAGTGTATACGGCTTTCAAAGTAAAAGATATCCGTGCTGGAAAACGATTGTTATTTGACAGATAAAAGGTAAAAGATGAAGAAATTAATATCACTTTTAGCGGTTGTTTCCATATTTATAAGCTGTAAGGATGAGGTAGTAAAAAAACCAAATCGTCTTATAGAAAAAGAGGTCATGGTTGATATTATATATGATTTGTCATTGCTAGAAGCTATTAGATTAGAAAATTCGGCCTCTTTGGATACTTTTAAAATAAATTCTAAAAAATATATTTATAAAAAGTATAAAATTGACAGCCTGCAATTTGCGCAAAACAATACGTATTATGCTTCTGATTATGAAGAATATGCAAATATCGTTGGTCAATTAGAAGATAGGTTTACTAAAAAGAAAGCAGAGATAACCGCATTGATTAAGGCTGAAGCTAAAAAGAAGAAGAAAAAGAAAAAAACTGTTACTAAACCAGTTTCACCAACAACCAAACTGATAGATTCATTAGAAATCAACCAAAGAAAAAGACTTTAATTACAAGTCTGAAATTTCTTTGATGTATTGATGAATATTTAAAAATTTAGTATTCAATGCAGTCGTAATTTTTTCATTGGAATACTCATTTTTTGAATAAGACGCTTTTGCAGTAGCGCTAGTTAGCTGTCTTTTTTGCATAAAAATATTCGATAGTATCCAGTCTATTTTCCAGAAAATTTTCATGAACAGAGGTTTTGCATGAATAGCAGGTCTTTTTACAAGAAGAGCATCGGCAATGCTATTTAAGATATCTCGAAAAATGATATTTTTTGCAATTAATGTAAATCGTTCGTTATGAATTTCGCTTTTCATTAACTGTGTAGCGATTCGGACCACATCAGTCACGGTAACAAATCCCGAACTTCCCAAAGTGTAAAATGACATTCCTTTTTTTACTTTCATAAAAAGTTGTCCGCTTCCCTGTTCCCAAAAACCGGGACCAATGATGACGCCCGGATTTAGAATTATCACTGGTAATCCTTCCTGTTGTCCACGCCAGATTTCCATTTCGGCGCCATATTTAGAAATGGCATAATCACTGTGTGGCTTTTCGGGATTCCATTCGGTTTCTTCTGTGATAATTTTTTCGTGAGATGCTAAGTCGCCAAGAGCAGCGATTGAACTCATAAAACATAGTTTTTTTATTGTATTGGCAACACAAAAATTGACAATATTTGCGGTTCCTTCAATATTGGTTTTTCGAATTAAATCTTCGTCTTTTGGGTCAAATGAAATCAAAGCGGCGCAATGATACACATAATCGATTCCCTCAAAAGCTTTTTCTAACGCAGGAATATCAGTAATATCAGCTTGAATCCATTCGATAGTGTCAAACAAATCCAATTTCCGGTAGAGACTAAATAGGTTTTTAGTCTTTTCTATACTTTTTGCATTGCGATAAATAGCACGCACTTTTTTACTCCCGATACTTCCGGATTCAATTAAATGAAGTAATAAATGTGCACCTACTAAACCTGTTCCTCCTGTGACTAAAATCATGCTACGAAAATACGAATATTTTTTTTCGAATAACCGAATAAACAAATAACCGAATCCACAATAAATTTTATCTTTGTGCAAATTGATTAAAAAAATGAAGAATTTTATTGAAGAAGTGACTTGGAGAGGAATGCTCCATGATGTTATGCCCGGTACAGAAGAACATTTGATGGAACAAATGCGTGTGGCGTATGTGGGAATTGACCCAACTGCCGATTCATTGCATATTGGACATTTAGTAGGCGTGATGTTATTGAAACACTTTCAACTATCCGGGCACAAACCATTAGCGTTAGTGGGTGGTGCAACAGGAATGATAGGCGATCCATCAGGAAAATCTAATGAAAGAAATTTACTTGACGAAGCGACTTTGCGTCACAATCAGGAAGCTATAAAAGGTCAATTGGCTCGTTTTTTAGATTTTACTTCCGATGCGGCTAATGCGGCAGAACTAGTGAATAATTACGACTGGATGAAGAATTTTTCATTTCTTGATTTCATTCGGGATATTGGAAAGCACATTACAGTAAATTATATGATGTCCAAAGATTCAGTTAAGAAACGTTTGTCTTCGGAAGCTGCCGAAGGAATGTCATTTACGGAGTTTACGTACCAATTGGTTCAAGGATATGACTTTTTACATTTGTACAAAAATAAAAATTGTACGCTACAAATGGGAGGAAGCGACCAGTGGGGAAATATCACCACAGGGACGGAATTAGTGCGTAGAATAGCTCAGGGAAAAGCCTATGCATTGACTTGTCCGTTGATTACAAAAGCGGATGGAACAAAATTTGGAAAATCAGAAGGTGGAAATATTTGGTTGGATTCGGCTCGAACTTCTCCGTATAAATTTTACCAATATTGGTTGAATACCTCTGATCTTGATGCGGAGAAATACATTAAGATTTTTACGTTTTTATCGAAAGAAGAAATCGAAATTTTAACTGAAAAACATAGAGAAGCGCCACATTTACGATTGTTGCAAAAACGTTTAGCAGAAGAAACTACAGTAATGGTGCATTCTGCGGAAGATTTAGAAAATGCCATTAAAGCTTCGAATATTTTGTTCGGGAATTCTACTTCAGATGATTTGAAACAATTGGATGAAGCGACTTTCTTAGATGTTTTTGAAGGTGTTCCTCAAGCAGAAATTACCAGAAATGAAATCGAAACTGGAATTGATATTGTTGCTGTTTTGAATGAAAAAACAGGTTTTATGAAATCTAATGGAGAAGCAAGACGTGCTTTGACTGCAAATTCTATTTCAGTAAATAAGGAAAAAGTTACCGAAGAGTTTGTGCTTTCTGCCAAAGATTTAATTAACAATCAATTTGTATTGTTGCAAAGCGGCAAGAAAAATTATTTTGTGTTGAGTATTGTTTAACTGCTTATTTGTTTAACCAATTAAACAAATTACCGAATAAACTTTTTTAGATAACCATGAGGTTGCAACCTCGAATATCAGAATTGTCAAAACGTCCCAATACCTCGAAAGAGTTGTTGGGATTTTTTTTGCCTAAATCCTGCGTGGCGATAAAGGAACAGGAATTGATATTAGCCAAATCGATTACGTTGATTCCGCCTGTTTTTCCGTTTTGAATGTAGGTCAAAGCATCTTCGGTATCGCGAATGAGGATTTGCATCCAGGAAGGGCATTCAAATACGCCATTTCCTAAAGAATACGCTTGGGATAATAATTCGGTCATTCCATATTCAGAATGAATCGCTGTGACGCCAAATCCTTTACACAGTTGTTCATGAAGTTCTTCACGAATCATTTCTTTGCGTTTGCCTTTCATTCCTCCTGTTTCCATGATTATGGTGTTTTGCAGTTGGAATGGATGTTTCTCAATCAAATCTAATAAAGCATAAGTGACACCAATTAAAATGACATTTTGTCCAGCTTGATCTAAAGCAATTAGTTTCGCTATAAGTTCGTCATGATTGTGCAAATAAAAACCGCTTTCCGGATGATTGGAAAGTGCAATCAAATCTTCAACCATGTAAATCAAAGAAGAGCCTTCTCTTTCAAGATAGGAAGGGAGCAACGCCAAGACAACATAATTTTCGATATTTCCATAAAACTGAGAAAATCCTTTACGGTAACTTTCCTCATATATCGAAGCGTCAGTGACTAAATGGGTACTGGTAATCATTCCGGTTGTTCCGCTACTGGTAAATGTTTCTTCAATTGCATCTGTATTAGAAACTACTTGATGGCTCTTGAAAAACTGAATTGGTAAAAAAGGAATTTGAGATAATGATTTTACCTTTTGTACATCGACTTTTAGAAAATCGCAAAATTCCTGATATACCAAATTGTTTTCGTATTGAAAACGAAACACTTTTAAAGCGATTTTCTCAAATTGTTTTTGACTGGAAATAGCAAATATATCGGTAGTTGTAATCAAGAATTTTTTTTGCAAAAGTAAGTAAAAAATTTGTAGGGACTTAAATACTCAAAGTCTTTGCAAGCGCTTTATTAATTTGGTAAAAACCGGCAGCGTTTTATTATAAAAAAAGCCCCAACAGAATTGGAGCTTTTGAATTTGTCAGTGATAATTATTATCGCACAATTAATTTTCTCGTAGCAGATGCATCATTTTCATTTATTTTGATAATATAAACACCTGGAGTAAGATTTGAGACATTTAGTTCTCTTGAACTAATCATTGTTTGGAGTACTTTTTTTCCTAAAACATCAAAGATAATTATTTCTTTATCTAATTCGTTTTTTGAAGAAATGTAAACCTTACCATTGCTTACGGGATTTGGGTACAAACTCAGTCCCTCTATCGAAGCAGTTTCTTGTGTTCTTGGCTGTTGCTTATTCTCTTGAGCGGAAAGGCTCATCGAAAAGAAAAAAACCAATAAGATAGTAATATAAAAGTAGTTTTTTGCCATGATAAATATTTGTTATGTAAATATATAAAAAATATTTCAAATATTGTACCACAAAAAAAAACATCCTGAATTTCAGGATGTTTCATATAAAATATTTTAGTGTTTGTTATAGATTTCCTAATAAATTAACACCGTCAACTATAGCCCAAGCACCAGGAGTCAATGCAGCTCCAGTTGCAGTTGTACCTGTTGTAAAATTTGCAGTTGGGAAAGCTACAGTAAAAGTAGTTGCACCAGCACCCCATAGAGAAGTGTTATCAGCAATTTTTACATTTAGCAATTTTATTTTACCAGTAGCAACTTGATTTGTATTTGTAGCTGCATCTTGTATTCTAACAGAAGTTGCATTAGCTGATGTGTAACCTGAAATTACTACATTGCTATATTCTCCGTTTCCTTCTTTTTTGAATTGGATTGCATCAATTTCAAGTGGGTTTCCAGCTTCAGTTACCGTTCCAGCTGCTCTTCTTAAAGTAATGTTAGATACTTTTGGAAAAAAATCATTGTTAACACTTTTTGATTCGATTTCCATTCCAAAATTTCCAGCTCCAGTCTGATAAGCATACCAGTTTGTATTCGCTTGACCTTGCCATCCATCTTGCCAGTCAAAAGAATCATCTGTGTTTCCGTAAGAAATAAGATTTTTAGCACTTACAGTTCCTCCGTAAAATTCAAAACCGTCATCTGCTCCTTTGTAGGCCACAAGGTTTTCTAACACTGTTCCAGAACCTACTGAGTAGAATGAAAATCCATTCATTTCAGAATTTCCATCAAGAATCTTTTTACCTGCATACTCTACACGAACATATTTCAAAGAACCACCGTTGTGAGCTGCATTTGTACCACCATACACAATGTTTGTGCCATCTTCAGAAGTAGCTGTTGTTATAGGAGTTCCAGTAGTAGTATTTTTTCCAGATACAATAGGAGCATCTCCAAACATGATTATTCCACCCCAAGAACCTGCAGTTTTTGATTTTTCAGTAAATACAACTGGTTCTGCTGCTGTACCTGAAATATTTAATTTCCCTCCGTTTTCTACCAATAAAGCATCTGCACCATCAGTCACATCCGCAGTAACTAATGAACCAGCTTCAAAAGTTAGTGTTGCACCACTTTTTACTCTAACTGTTCCGCTAATTGTATAAACACCTTTTGCATAAGTTTTAGCCGCTGTAATATCACCTGTAATATTACCTGTTGCTATTGGCGGAGTAGTTGTTACTTCGTCATCACTTGATGTGCAACTTGTAAAAACTAAGCTTAATAAGGCAAGGCTGAATACTAATTTTTTCATTTTTAATGATTTTAAAATTATAATTTTTTTGTTATTTATTATATTCAAAAGTACACTGTACCTTCTTTAATTTAGTTACGTAATTGTTATTAAAGTATTATATAACAATGAATTTCATGTAAACTTTATGTTACTTGTTTAAAATAAAAAAAGAGCCATGTCAGCTCTTTTTTTATCATTTTTAAAATGTGTATCCTATATTAAAGGAGAACCCGACACCCTTTTTATATTCTCTTACAATTAAAGAGTTTTCTGAAATATTCAGCGTGCTTTTGCTTCCCAGTTCTTTTTTATAACTTGGATTTAATATATTATCTACACCAAATTTAAGTTCAATATTTTTTGAAATCGAATTAGACCAAACAAAATCTAATTTGCTGAAAGATTTTTCGTAGATATGATCAATTCCCGAAGAACCTACCGCAAAAATTCTATCTCCATAAACGTTGTAAACTAATGTCATTGAGTTCTTCCAATCTTTATTAAGGATGAAGTCATACTTTAAATCAGAATTAACTAACCAACTTGAAGCACCTTGCAGTTTACGATTTGTACTGTTTTCTAATTCGTTTCCTTGTTTAGTAGGATCCACTTTTACATCAGTGCTCATTAATGACGTATTGAAACCTAGAGAAAAGTTAGAAAGTGATTCGCTAATTCTGCTTAATTGGAAAAGCATTTCTATTTCTGCTCCAAAAATAACTGCTTGTTCTGAGTTTCTAAAAGTTGTGATTTGTCCACCACTATTTGCAGTTGGTTTGAATACTCTTTCAATTGGATTGTTGATCATTTTTCCAAATAATCCCACAGCAAATAACTCTTTGTTGTTTGGAAATAATTCATATTTGAAATCTACATTATAGTTTTCGCTGTCTTTTAAATTTGGATTTCCACTTTCTGAAGTTCCATCCGCGTTGATGTAATTTATTGGTAACAATTCCATAGCAACAGGACGAGTTATTGTTTTTGCTAATGATAATCGTAAGTTACTATTGTCGTTTAAAATACGTTTTGCATTTATCGATGGTAGTAGGTCAAGTTTATCATCAGATTTTTTGCGGTAAGCACTTCCAAAAGGATCTCCTTGTTCTCTGTATTTTATTTCACGAATAGAACTCTCTGCTCTAATTCCTGCATTCAAATCCCATTTTTCTCCAAGGTTCAAGAATAAATTGAAATATCCGGCATTTACAAACTGATTTAGTTTTACTTTATAATCTCCATTCGATTCTTCTTGCACATAAACAATTCCGTTATTGACATCGTTATTGATGTTTTCGCTTATAGTGTTTAAATTGGCAGTGTAGTTTTTCTCAATATTTTTTCTTCCGGAAAAGAAACGGTAACTAGATTGCATATCATTAAGAAAACTGTTGTATCCTATTGATAACTTATTTGAATCTTCTTTGTTTCCAAATTTTAAATTATATTCTAAAAACGAAGAATAATAAAAGTTTCCCTTTACGTCAAGATATTGACGATTCAAATTATTACCGCCATAAGACATATTTATTTCATTATCATTTACTTTAATACCTGTAATGAATTTTCTATCTGGTTGTTGGAAAGATGTTTTTACGTAAGAACCTCCGGCTTTAACACTGTGTTTCCCATCTTCAGTTAATTTATAGTCGCCAAATAATTGTGAGTTCCAATAGTTTGATTCTTCATATTGGTTTAACCTAATAAGATTATTGGTTTGATTTGCTAAGCTATTAGTATATCCTAATTGGTCTTGAATTTTACTTTCAGTAGCTTTAATTAAGAATGTATTTAAATTTACATTCAATCGGTTTGTTTTATATTTCAAGCCTGCTAATCCAGAAAAGGTGGTTTGATAGCTGTATTGTGTATTGTAAAGATTGTTGTCATAATTTCCTTGTCCAAGATTGAATGTTCTGTCAACACCTTCTCTTGTAGAATATTTATTATCGAAATTAAAAGACATGATATAGCTAATGTTTCTTTCATTCTCAAGATTAAATTTTTGAGCATGTAAAAATCCAACACTAGAGTTCAGAGGGCTTTTTGTTTCGTCAACATCCCAAGAATTTTTACCGTATGCATTTTCATATTCAGATGGAGAAAGTTTTTTCCCGCCTGGAACAGATCCAAAAATGCTTGAAAGTTTTCTATCCTTACCTATAAGTCCTAAAGTACCGTTTGTAGAATTAGCATCGTTTGATAGTAGAAATTTCTCTAAATTATTGTTTGTAGTGTAGCCAAAACCAATGTTTAATTTAGTGATGTTTTTTGGTTGAGGTGTTTCAATATTAACCGTTGCTCCAGCGAAATCACCTGAAATGTTAGGGTTGAAAGTTTTATAAATATTCAAAACTCCTACTACATCCGTTGGGAATAAATCCAAAGGGATGATTTTTTTGAAAGGGCTGTTTGATGGGGATTGTAAATCATTTATCAATAGATTATTATATCGGTCCTCTAATCCTCTAATGAATAATCCTCTACCGTCAACTTTTGTAATTCCAGTTATTTTTGTCAAACCTTCTTCAACATCGCTAACTCCTTTACGAGCCATTTCTTGAGCGCCAATACTTTGTTTAATAACCACTGCTTGTTTTTGGTCAAGCAATAATGCAGTTTCTTTTTCTCTGCTTACATTAGATTTTATAACAACATCTTTCAGCTTGTAACTTCCTGAGCCAATCGCTTGATTTATAGTTGCAGTTTCATTTGCTATTATAGTTACGGGAATTTCTATAGATTCATATCCTACGAAACTGAATTGAACAGTATAATTTCCAGGTGTCATAGTGATAGCATATTTACCGTCAATATCAGTATTGGTCCCTATGGTGGTTCCTTTTATAAGTACGTTTGCAAAAGGCAATGATTGGTTGTTAGCATCTTTATCAGTTAGGATTCCAGAAACGGTACCTTTATTCTGTGAAAAAGAAAAAGTTGTAATTAACAATGCTATAAACAATATTCTAAATTTCATTTTTGTGTTTTTTATTTTTATGCAAAGTAATGCCTGTTTTGTAAAGTAAAAGTTACTTGATTATTACCATTTAGTTTCGTGAACATTAATAAATCGTTAACATATTAAATTACGGTTAATGTGATTTTTAAACGGTTCTTTTATTGTTATATTTACAATCGGAATTGAAAATCACTGAGCATTTCAGGCGTAAATTCCATCAGATTAATATAATTTTTCTATTATGAAAAAAAGAAACACAAAGATTTTACTAGTTGATGATGAACCGGATATTTTGGAAATTGTAGGGTATAATCTTACTCAGGAAGGCTATCAAATATTTACTGCAGCAAACGGAAAAGAAGCTATTATAAAAGCCAAAAAAGAATTGCCGGATCTTATTATAATGGATGTAATGATGCCGGAGATGGATGGAATGGAAGCGTGTGAAAATATTAGAAAAATACCGGAACTGAATAATGTAATCATTACTTTTCTTACAGCAAGAAGTGAAGATTATTCTCAGGTGGCTGGTTTTGATGCAGGTGCCGATGATTATATTACAAAACCTATCAAACCAAAACTATTAGTCAGTAAAGTAAAAGCATTGTTAAGACGCTTGAAAGAACAAGAACAAAATAGTGAAACGCTTAATGTAGGAGGAATCGAAATCAATCGGGAAGAATATAAAATAAGAAAAGATAATGTGGAGATTGCCTTACCTCGAAAAGAATTTGAATTGTTCTATTTATTGGCTTCCAAGCCCGGAAAAGTATTCAAGCGCGATGAAATTTTAGATAAAGTCTGGGGTAATGAAGTCGTAGTTGGCGGAAGAACCATAGATGTTCACATTAGAAAATTACGAGAGAAAATAGGGGAAGATTTATTCAAAACCATTAAAGGAGTAGGGTATAAATTTGAAGTGTAAGTACACCTTTTTTATAAGAATACAAATTACAATATTCAAATTGCTTTGAAAGCGAGGTGTGAAATCGATGAAAATAAATTTTAAGAAAACCTATAAGTTTGCCATAAAATCTGCTTTGTTCATTAGCCTTTTTGCTACTGGATTTGTCATGTTAATGGTACTGTTGTTTTTTGGTTCCAAAGTAACTAATTTGCTGCTGTTTGGAATCGTTTGTCTCTTAATAATTTATTTATTTTCTTTTTTGGTTTTGCAATATCGCGTCGAACGGTTTATTTACAGACGTGTAAAAAAAATATACGATGATGTGTCGCTATTGGAATCCAGTACTTTTATAAATCAGCCCATTACAACTGATATGGAAACCTTGACGCGAGAAGTCAAGAAGTTTGCCACCGATAAAAAGCTGGAAATTGAAATGCTGCAGATTCGGGAAGAATACCGAAGAGAATTTCTTGGTAATGTTTCACATGAACTTAAAACACCTTTGTTTACGGTTCAAGGTTATATTTCTACTTTGCTAGACGGAGCAATGGATGATAAAAATATTAGAAAAAAATATTTAAAACGTGCCGAGAAAGGAGTAGAGCGATTAATCTACATTGTGGAAGATTTAGATATGATTACAAAGTTGGAATCAGGTGATTTGAATCTGGAGTTTTCTGAATTTGATATTGTAGAATTGATACAAAACGTTTTTGATTTATTGGAAATGAAAGCCGATAAAAAGAAAATCACATTGGCTTTCGAAAATTATTACATACAGCCTATTATCGTGCATGGAGATAAAGACAAGATTCAACAAGTTGTTGAGAATCTAATTGTAAATTCCATAAAGTATGGTAGAGAAGGTGGTTTTACCGAAGTTGCCGTTGTCAATTTGACCAAGAAAAAAGTTTTGGTTCGAATAACTGATAATGGAGAAGGAATTGAGAAGCAAAATATACCAAGGCTTTTTGAGCGTTTTTACAGAGTAGACAAAAGCGGTTCCCGTACAGAAGGAGGGTCAGGTTTAGGATTAGCAATTGTAAAACACATCATAGAAGCTCATAAAGAAAAAATATATGTGGAAAGTGAATTTGGAATTGGATCTGAATTTTCCTTTACAATCGAGAAGGCCAGATTAAAAAAGCCAGAATTAAATCCTGAAGAAATATATAGTAAAAGTCTTAAAATCAATAAATTAAAAAAACAGTAAGTCTGGAAATGATTGTAAAAAAATCCTACAAATAGGATCGATAGCCTTAGCGAAACGATAATTTATCACCAACATAATAATTTGTTAACATTAGCTTAACATACTAGCATCACCTTTGCAAAAAAATTAATCATATAATAAAGATGAAAAAAATTTTATTTGCAGGTTTGGTTGTTTTATCATGTATAGCCAATGCACAAGAGGTGAAGAAGGATGAAATTGCAAAAGAAGTGGTTCGTGTTTTGGATTCTATAAATAAAGTAAATGTAGCGGAAGAAAAAACGAAGGTTAAGAAAGAACATTGGTACGATAATATAGGTATCAGAGGTTACGTGCAGGTAAGATATAACGGATTGTTTTCTTCTAATGACAAAGTCTCATGTGATCAGTGTGACAAATCTTGGGGAACTACATCAACAGCAATCGATGCAAAATCGAATAATGGTCTTTTTATAAGAAGAGCCCGTATTGTGTTTTCAGGACAAATTCATCCTAATGTATATTTTTATATTCAACCGGACTTTGCAAGTTCGCCATCGACTGGGATAAATAATTTTGCCCAAATTAGAGATGCGTATTTTGATTTGTCATTTGATGCCAAGAAAGAGTTTCGTGTGAGAGTTGGACAAAGTAAAGTGCCTTTTGGATTTGAAAACTTACAATCGAGTCAAAACCGATTGACCTTAGACCGTAACGATGCCTTGAATAGTGCCGTTGCAAATGAAAGGGATTTAGGAGTGTTCTTTTACTGGGCTCCAAGTAAAATCAGAGAACGTTTTGCGATGTTGGTAAAAGATGGATACAAAGGTTCTGGAGATTATGGGGTATTTGCATTTGGGGCATATAATGGGCAAACTGCAAACAAGTCTGAAGCAAATAGAAACTTACATGTAGTGACAAGGGTAAGTTATCCATTTGAGGTAGGAGGTCAAATTATAGAGACGGGTATACAAGCGTATACTGGGAAATGGGCTTTTACTAATGAGCTTTCTACAGGAGTAACTACATCAGATAAGTTATATACATTAGATCAAAGGGTTGCGGCTTCGTTTATTCTTTATCCTAAACCATTCGGAGTTCAGGCGGAATATAATATTGGTAAAGGACCTCGCTATGATAAAATGACTAATACCGTAGAATCTTCTGATTTAGAAGGAGGGTATGTAACCTTAAATTACAAATGGGACTTACCTAAACATCAATATATTTATCCTTTTGCCAAATTTCAATATTATGATGGTGGAAAGAAATTTGAGAAAGACGCCAGAAGCTATGTGGTAAGAGATTACGAGTTAGGAATAGAATGGCAGCCTATTAAAGCATTTGAATTGGTAGCAGAGTGGGTAATTGCTGATAGAACGTTTGAAGATAGTGCGCTACCTAATAACAGACAACGAGGAAATTTATTGCGATTACAAGCTCAGTTCAACTTTTAATAAAAAATAATAAAAACATTACTTAAATTAAAAACAATGAAAACAACAAAATTAAAAATTGCAGCGATATTATTGGTCATAATGGCTATTGGCTATTCGTTTACTTCTTTGAGTAAAATAACAATTAAAGGTTCAGACACGATGGTGATTTTATCACAACAATGGGCTGAAGCATATATGAAAAAGCATCCAGAAACAACAATTCAAGTAACAGGTGGTGGATCAGGAGTAGGTCTTGCAGCATTAATCAATGGTTCTACAGATATCGCAAATTCAAGCCGTCCAATAAAACCGTCTGAATTAGAAAAAATAAAAGCGAAATACAAAAAAAGCGCTATCGAGATTGCTTGTGCAAAAGATGGTTTATCTGTTTTCCTTAACAAAGGAAATACGGTTTCAGAATTAACAATACAACAGTTAGGTGATATTTTCTCCGGAAAAATAACCAACTGGAAACAAGTAGGTGGAGCTGATGCCAAAATACAATTGTATGGCAGAGAAAGTAGTTCAGGTACTTTTGAATTTTTTAAAGAGCATGTAGTTAAAACTGATTTTTCGCCTACTTGTCAAACCTTACCTGGAACAGCAGCTATTGTGAATGCAGTAAAGAAAGACAAATATAGTATTGGATATGGCGGAGCTGCTTATGCTGAAGGTGTGAAAGATTGTAAAGTGAAGAAAGACGCTAAAAGTAAAGGATATTTGCCAACTGCTGCAACCATAAAAAACAAAACGTATCCAATTTCAAGATACTTGTACATGTATTTGAAATCTAAGCCAACAGGTGATACTAAGGCTTTTATAGATTGGATTTTGGGGCCAGAAGGTCAAAAAATGATTGTAACAGTAGGATATTTTCCCGTAAAATAAAAAATATAAAAATATCCCTCTCTTTAATTATGGAGGGATTTTTTTTAAAAATTTATGAATTCTTAAATTAATTAAATGAATTCTCCAATTCCAAGTAAACAAATTTTCACCAAAGAAAGTTTGAAAAAACAATTTAGACTTTCAGAGTTCCTCGCCGAGAAAGTTATTTCTTTTATAGCTTTTTTGTCGATAGCCATTATCTTTTTGATATTTATTTTTGTTTTCAAAGAATCAATGCCGTTATTTAGTTTTGGTAAAAAAGACAAAGTAAAAACCGAAATACAAACTACTTCGGATGTAAAAGTAGAAAGCTACGACGGAGCGGAAACTTCAACAGAAGAAATGCACCCAGAGACATACGGAGCACCTGCAGAAGAGCTAGAGCCTGAAACCTATGGAGCGCCTACTGAAGATTTAAATCCAGTAGCTCAAGAAACACAAACTTCGGAAGAGCTAGAACCTGAAACTTATGGGGCTCCAACCGAAGATTTGAACCCAGAAACAGCAACGGATCAGGAAGTTGTTATTGACGAAAAAGTTACAGAAAATAAAGAAGGAGCTGATAAAACTTGGAGTACTTTTTTCTCTACAGAATGGGTTCCCGTTTCCGATAATCCACGTTTTGGTTTATTAGCATTACTTGTTGGAACTTTAAAAGTTACTATAATTGCCATGTTGATTGCAGGTCCTTTGGCAATATTAGCAGCGGTTTACACTTCTTGTTTTGCTTCGAATAGGAGAAAGGAAATCATAAAACCTATTATCGAAATGTTAGCGGCATTTCCATCAGTGGTAATTGGTTTTTTTGCGATGATGGTTTTGGCCACTTTTTTTCAAGATATTTTTGGATATGATTCG
Source organism: Flavobacterium arabinosi (assembly GCF_048158725.1). Taxonomy (NCBI): domain Bacteria; kingdom Pseudomonadati; phylum Bacteroidota; class Flavobacteriia; order Flavobacteriales; family Flavobacteriaceae; genus Flavobacterium; species Flavobacterium arabinosi. Next base: position 33,676 of record NZ_JBLNKX010000001.1, on the reverse strand, counting down.
CGATTGAATGCTTTTATAGGAGGTGTTGCTATGGCATTAGCAGCTATTCCAATTATTTATACCATTTCAGAAGATGCCTTATCTGCAGTCCCTAAAACATTTACTGAGGCCAGTTTAGCGCTGGGAGCGAGTAAGGCACAAACTGCATTTTTTGTGATTCTTCCTGCTGCAACTCCAGGTATTTTTGCTGCTATTTTGTTAGGTATAGGTAGAGTTTTTGGAGAAACTATGATTGCATTGATGGCAACAGGGAATGCAGCACTTTTGTCTGCAAATCCTTTTGAAAGTGTACGTACTTTTGCGGCAACAATTGGTTCAGAAATGGCGGAGACTGTTTTTGGGGAAACCCATTACAGCGTGTTGTTTTTTATTGGGTCTTTGCTTTTCATTTTTTCATTTATATTAAATGCAGTGGCAGAATTTTATGTTAAAGGAAAATTAATCAAAAAATTCCAAGGTAAATAAACATGGAAAAAGCAATCAGTGTATCAGAAGACTCGTTTTATAAGACTAAAAAAACGGGTGGGAATATAAAAGAAAACGCAGTTGTAGGATTGACACAAATCGCAGTTCTTTTAATTATTGCTATCTTATTTATAATTTTAGGTATTATTATTTATCAAGGGCGTGAAAAATTTTCATGGGAATTTATCAGTTCTTTTCCAACGGACGGAATGACCAAAGGAGGTATTTTTCCTGCTTTGATTGGGACTTTTATATTAGTAATTGTCATGTCAATAGCTGCAGTTCCTTTTGGTACAATAACAGCCATTTATTTAACGGAATATGCCAAAGAAAATTCAAAATTTGCTGCAGCAGTACGATTTTCAATTCGGACATTGGCAGTAGTGCCTTCTATTATTTTTGGTCTTTTCGGACTTGGATTTTTTATCCAATTTGTTGGGACAGGAATGGATTCAGCTTTCAATGATGGTAAATTGCATTGGGGACAGCCTAATATTCTTTGGGCAAGTTTGACTATGGCATTGCTCACACTTCCAGTGATTATCGTTTCTGTTGAAGAAGCGTTAAAAACAATTCCTCGTGAGTTGCGCGAGGCCAGTTTAGCATTAGGAGCAACAAAATGGCAAACTATTAAAAAAGTAGTTTTTCCAGGTTCTATTTCCGGAATTATGACAGGAACTATTCTTGCTGTGAGTAGAGGTGCAGGAGAAGTAGCGCCTATTTTATTTACAGGAGCGGCCTATTATTTAGCCACTTTGCCAGAGTCTTTGAGCGATCAATTTATGAATCTGGGATATCATGTTTACATCATGTCTACACAATCTTCGGATGTAGAGAAAACAATGCCTATTCAGTTCGCAACCACATTAGTATTGTTAATCCTTACTTTATCATTAAATCTGGTGGCGGTAATTATCAGATCAAGAATTAGAAGAAGAGCAAAATAATTTCAAAGACAACATAATTTTTTTAGATTTAATAAAGAAAACATGAGAGATATAAAAATAGAGGTTAAGGATTTATCGTTATATTATGGTGATAAAAAGGCCTTAAAGGAAATTTCAATGCAAATCCCTGCGAATAAAGTGACGGCATTAATAGGGCCTTCGGGATGTGGTAAATCTACTTTTTTGAGATGTATCAATAGAATGAATGATCTTATTCCGAGTGTAAAAATTACGGGCAGTATGCTTGTAGAAGGGGTGGATATTTACAATAAAGACGTAGATGTTGTTAATATCAGAAAAAAAATCGGAATGGTTTTTCAAAAGTCAAACCCTTTCCCAAAATCTATTTATGAAAATATTGCCTATGGTCCTAAAATCAATGGGATAAAAGACAAAGCACAGTTAAATGAAATCGTTGAAACTTCATTGCGCCAGGCTGCTATTTGGGATGAATTGAAAGATCGTTTAGATGATTCAGCATTGGGTCTTTCAGGGGGACAACAACAGCGTTTGTGTATTGCCAGAACTTTGGCGGTAAGCCCGGATATTATTCTTATGGATGAACCTGCGAGTGCATTGGATCCTATTTCTACTTCAAAAATAGAGGAATTAGTTCATGAGTTGAAAGAGCAGTATACAATAATAATTGTTACCCATAACATGCAGCAAGCAGCAAGAACCAGTGATTATACAGGATTTTTTTATATGGGTGAATTGATTGAAATGGGTAAAACTAATACTATATTTACCAAACCAGAACAAAAACAGACTGAAGATTATATCACAGGAAGATTTGGATAAAAGGTAATATAAATAGAAATAGACTTTCTAAAAGCGTATTTTGATTTTTTAATCTTTTAATTTTTAAATAATAAAACATGGCATCACACTTTGAAATAGAACTAGAAAAACTAAAGAATATAATCATTAAAATTGGTAAACTTGCAGAAAATCAAGTGAGTGGATCCGTAAATTCTTTGCTGTCAGAACCTGTGGCAGAAGGTAAGGAAATAAAAAAAACAGAAAATAAGATTGATAAATTAGATGTAAAGATTGATGAAATTTGTCAAAGCATTTTTGCTTTGCAACAGCCAGTCGCTTCTGATTTGCGTTTTATTATGTCTGCCATGCAAATTAGTAATGAGATAGAAAGAATAGGTGATTTGGCGATAAGCATCATAAAAAAGGCTAAGAATATTAAAGATAAACATGACTTAATTGTTAAGTTTAATATTTCGGATATAGCCAGACAAGTTGAGGTGATTACCATAAAAACGAATGAATGTTTCTTGACTCGTAATGAAAATACCATTGGGGAAATTTTTATTTTGAACAATACCATAAAAAATGAATGTGATGAAGCGATACATAATATCATCAATGAAATGAAGTCAAATTCTAAGACGGTAGTTTCAGGGACGAATCTAGTGATTGTTTTAAAACATTTAGAGCGTATTTCTGAGCATTGTACGAATATTGCGGAGTATGTTTATTTTATGATTAATGCCAAAATCATCAAACACGAAAAATTTGGAGATAAGAAATCAGAGGATTAATCTGATACTGATAATCTATTAAGTTATAGATTTTTATAAAAACACCCTAATTGCATTACTTTCAAAGTATATAATTAGGGTGTTTTTTGATTGTAAAATAAATTGGAACTATTGATTCAATTCAAAAACCTGAAACAATGCTTTCCAGTCTAATGCAGTGTCTAATCGTGGAAGTCCCTTGTATGACTCAATTTCTTCAAGGTTTTCAATTCTAAAGTTGTTTTGCTCGATATATGGAACCAATCCTTCTTTTTTTAGTTTTTTTGCTAGATATTCTTGTTCATATTGGCCGGGAGTAGGAATAAAAAAAGCTTTTTTATCCAGTTTAGCCAAATCCATAATGGTTGTATACCCTGACCTGCATAGTACAGTATCACTTTCGTTAAAAGTTTGTTCAAGTTGTCTCGTATTCATGAAATTATAATAGGTGATATTCTCTATTTGTTCCTTTATTTGGTCTTTTTCTATTATCCCTTTTATAAAAACTACATTCCCATTATATTTCAATACTTCAGTCTTTAATTTATCTTCCAACATACCCCGTTGCGGTTCTGGTCCAGATAAAATAACCATCAAATCATATTTTTTTGGAGTCTCGCGTTTATGCAATCGGCTTAATGGTCCAATGTATTTTGTCACAAAATCAGCCTTTTTTATATGTCCTAATTTGCCTGTCAAATTTGGAGTTTCTTCCAAGTCTGGGATCCAGCATTCAGCATATTTTTTTATAATATGCTGATGGAGCATACTGGTAATCCAAGTGGTATTTCCGGTCATCACGTTCAATTGATGCGTCATAAATACTGAAGGCACCTTTTTACTAAATACGCCAAGTCGATTATCAGATATCACACCTTCAATGGAATATTTCTTAATCCATTTTTTTACTAATTTTTTTTCAGCCCAAATGGCTTCAATCATTTTTGGGCAATTTTGCAATAATTTCCATTTGAAATTTTTACCATTTTTCGAATATTCTATTTCGTATGAGGGTAATTCCAGTATTTTTAGATATGGAAATTCTTTTCGCAATAATTCCAGAGCAATACCATCAGAAGCGATTATTGGGATGTAATTATTGTCTTGTAGCGCCTTAATAATTGGGATGCATCGGGTAGCATGACCCAGTCCCCAATTTAATGGAGCAATCAAAATAGTCTTATTGTTAGTGTTCAAATTCATTTAGCGATAAGGTTCGTTGTTTAAATTTGAAAGTTACTCAATGAAGCGGTTTTTTATATTTCGAGCGCATTACTAAACTATTAATTTATTTCGGTAAATGTAAGGAGCAATTTGTTAAATAGAAAGAGGCTGATCATTTTGAACAGCCCCTTTTTAAAATTAGATTTAAAATATTACTCTTGAATATAGGTTTTATTACCATTTTTATTGATGTAATATTTTCCACCTCTAGGACCGGTATATACTTTTTTACCATTGTATTCTCCTGTTATTCTGTCGGGTACAGTTGGAGCTTTTTCTGTGGTTTCTTTAACTTTTACTGCAGTTTTTTTCGCCTTTTTTTCCGTTTTAATAGCTTTTTCATTGATCGCTGCAGCTTTTTCTTTAGCAACCTTCTGTTCTTTTGCTTTAGCTTTTACATCGCTTTTTGCATTAGTAACTTTCTCTTTTGCTTCTTTAGCTTCACTTTCGGCTTTAGCAGTCTTACCTTTTACGTCGCTTTTTGCTTTCGCGGCTTGTTCTTTAGCTTTTACATCGCTTTTTGCTTTAGTAACTTTCTTTTTTGCTTCTTTGGCTTCACTTTCGGCTTTAGCAGTCTTACCTTTTACGTCGCTTTTTGCTTTAGCAGCTTTTACTTGAGATTCTTTTTTTGCCTTGGTAGCTTTTTCAATTTTTGCTTTTTCAGCTTTCTTTTCTGCGGCAGTTTGTTGTGCATAAAGGTTTCCAGATAAAATAAATACAAAACATAATAACAATAATTTTTTCATGATGTCTGTGTTTTTAAAGTTAGGATTCTTAAATTTAATTTCAGAATAAATTTAAGAATTTTTTTCTTAAAATTTAGCTAATAGTCTAGAAATAAGCTCTCAATTGTACGTTTCCTGTGTGAATGGTCTGGCTGGATTCACTCTTTCGACCTTGGTAATTTAAATTTATATCCAAAAATTGGGTCAGGTTTTTTTGTAACAATAATCTCCAAGTTAAGTTTTGACCCGTTTGCAATCCTTCGAGCATTTGAAATCCTACCGAAGAGAATTCATTTCCTTTAAATTTATTTTGGTAAAAGGAAACTTCTCCATTGATGGTGATTTTTTTATCGCCCGCATAAGAAAACGAAGTTCCCAATCGATTTTGAAGTAGCGTTTCTGAACTTCCAATTTGATTTTCTTTGTTTTGTAACTCATAAAATAGATCCCAACTGGTATTTTTGGAGAATAAATAACTGATTTTTGGAGCCAATTGATAGCCACTGATACTATAATTTTTTTCGGGAAAATTTTCAGATTTAATAGCAGTTTGGATTGTTTTTGCGAAAAAATTAAACAGCCAGCTTTTCTTGTATAAGTTGGTATATTGTAGTTGATGTGAACTGTTTTTTGCTTCTTGAGTTCCTATTGATAATAAATTTTTTGTTTGATTTTGCAAATAGGAATACGTAATGGAATGTTTTTGTTTCCCTCGATTATAAAACAAACTATTCCTGAAACTGGAATTCAATCCCAGCACATTTTCTTTGGAAGAACTAAAAGGATTTAATTCGAAATTATCACCTTCGCTTTTTATTTTTCGATCAATTATAAAGGAGGTTTGATTATAAAAATAGGATAGTAATTTTTTTAATCCAAGTTCATTTTGCCATTGATTTGGATTTATGGTTACGGATTGTGAGAACTTGTTTTGATGTGTTTTTATGTAAATTCGATTCGGTAAGAATATCCGAATGTATTTGGCTTGGTCGATAAATGGGGCAATTTCAAACTCTTGTAATTCCTGAATTTCGTTGCTATTATAATCATTCCAGGTATAAACGCCTTGTCCTGCCGGAACTTCCAAATACGTAAATTCCTGCTGTGGAATACTTCCTGAATTGTTTTCATAAACAGTCATACTTTGAATCAATTGATTAAAAAAACGGTCTGAATACACTATTCTGGAATTTAGTGATGATTCTTTTTTCTTAGTGGCATCAGCAAAATTTAGTACTCTATAATTTACATAAGCGGTTAAATCACTTTTCTTTGTTTGAATTAATTTTGATTTCAAATAGAACGTTTGCGATGCATTTACACGTTGGATGAATCCATTTTGTAAGCTGTCATTTTTTCGTCTCAAATAGCCTAATTCTACAAAAACTTTAGTACTGTCGCCTCGTCCGGTAAAAAAACTATACTCAGTAAACCTTTGGCTTAAAGCCGAAAATTGATTGGTCGTTTTAAACGTTTCCTGATTATCTTCTAATCTAAGATGGGTCCCAATCCAGTTGGTATTAAAATGAAAACGAGCTTGCGTTTGGTTTCTATAAAATTTAGAAGCAGTTTCAATTCCATCGCTTTTTAAGAAACTGCCATGATTTTGAATGGTCCAATTTTTTAATTTAAATGCTGCATCTATACTGTGTCTGCTGCCAGAAAAGCTTTCCGAGAAATCTAGTTTTTCAAATTGATAGTTTAGCAGTCCTTTGTTCTGGGAATTTTCTTTTGGATTTAATTCGAAATGTAGGCCAGAAACCAGCAAACTTTGATTTCCCGTGGTAGTAATTCCTAAATTCCAATCTCGATCAAATTCAATGCTGTAAAGACGTTCCACAGATTTGAAATTTTTCTGGATAAATTGATAACTGGCAAAAGCGTCCACATTCCATTTTTTTGAAAATAAGCGTTGTTTGGCATTTATTTTGGCTGCCAAGCCACGGTTATCAGAATCATCTGTAGAGGAGAAAATATTTTTATCATTGTTACTGATTCCTATTTCATAATCAAAGGCTGTTTTTTCTGTTGGTTTATACTTTCCTAAAAATGTTGCCACTTGAATTTTCGTTGGAGAAACTAATTGTATTATAGGTTCATAATTTCCTTGCGGAATAGCATTAATTGGCTGGATGTATTCATAAATTCGGCCATTGGCCGATGAGTTTTTCAAGATATAATTCCCCTTATTGGTCCCAATAAAAGTAAATCGAACATTGAAGAGTTCGTCTTCGGGATTGTTCGAATATTCGAAAATTTCAACAGAATTGAGTGTTATTTTTTGGTACAATACTTTGTTATCCGAATACGAATCTGCATAAGCGGAAGGTGCCGTCATCAAATTCGGATTGTCACCGGCATTCACTAAAATTTGGGCTTGTTCTGGAGAAAGATTTTGTTGTAAAGGCTGGTTTTTTAAATCACTTTCGGAGTATAAATAGCCTCCAAAACTCCATTTCTCATTTTCGTGCGAAGCTCCGGCATAGGTGACAAATCGAGAGTAATTCCGGTCTGAATATTGGTATTCGATAACGATTCGCATTTCCGAGGTAATGGTAAAAAGCGGAGTAAACAAGATTTCTCCAGCATTATAGTCGATGGTGTAGTCATTGTTTTCGCCTCGTTTCAGTAAAATGCCGTTTACATAAACCCGTTCCGAACCTGAAATAACGAGAACATACAATTCGCCATTTTGACCTTTTAATTTATAGGGACCCTGATTGCCTTCCTGACCAACAAAATTACTTTTGGCATATTGTCCTTTCACTAAAGCTACCGATGCAAAAACATTGGTTTTCCTGTCTTCAGTTCCAAAATCGAAATTAGTGGCGAGGCCCTGAACTTTTTTATTGAAATTGAGGAATTGTGTTTTTTTGTTTTCAAGAAAAACATCTCCGGCTCTAATATTCCATTTGTCACTAAAAAGCTCCATGAAAACATTGTCAAACTGGTCTAACTTCTGGGAATAACCTCCATCTTGCAACGGAATATTGCTGTCTTGCAATGAAGCCCTCAGGCTCACTTTCTCGGATAGTTTTCCTGTGATTTGTAAATCCAGATTCGAATTTAAAACCGTGTTTTGATTGTTGCCAATAGTAACGCCACGCGTGATACTTCCGGAAGTATTTAATCCGTCAAAAGGGATATTTTTTTTAACTGGATCAGTTTCAATTTTATATAAATTCCCTGAAGCAGCTTCGTTGCTTACTATTCGGCTTGAATCATAAATACGATATTCTTTGGTTAGAATTTCTGGAAGTTTGAGATAGTGAATCGTTATAGAATCGGAAGGTTGAGTGGGATTTCCTTTAAAAACCAAGAAAGATTTTTGGAAATTTATTTTATAAAAAACGGTGTCTATTGGTTTTTCATTGGCGTCAAGCACTTTGAAGAAACTAGAATTGATGCTTTGATTTTCAAGATGAATGGTGTCGCGAATAGCGGGGATTTTTTTGGTTTTGTATAACGAGTTAGTTTCCTGGGCTTGAAGTCCGGAAAAACACACTATTAAAAAAAAAAACACTACTTTTTTCAACATAGATTGTATAACGTCTATGCATCAAAAGTAGTGTATTCTGTAAAACAATAAGTACAAGTCGAGACTTTACGATGAAAAGATTTTCTAACTTTCTTTCGTTACTATCTGCATGGTCTCGCGGCTCACTTGTTTCAATAAAACAGTTTTGTTCTCTTCAACAGTTTCTGCTGCTTTATCATTGAAATGTCTAATGGTATATAAAGTAACATTTTCATCAAAATCAACTTTGAATTTTTTCGAAAGAATGGCGTTCAAATCTTTGAAATTCTCAAATTTGTCTTCCACACATACGGAGAAACTTATAGCTGAATTTTGAATCAAATTTACTTTTATTTTAAATTGGTGAAACAAAGCAAAAATTTCACTGATGTGTTCTTCCATAATAAACGAAAAATCTATCGATGAAAGCGAAATCAGGAGTTGGTTTCTTTTGACAATAAAACAAGGTAAATAAGGTTCTAAATCGGCACCTTTGGCAACACGGGTTCCGGGTAATAAAGGATTAATAAACGATTTAACAAACAAAGGAATTTCCTTTTTTTGCAAAGGTTGTAAGGTTTTCGGGTGAATAACAGTAGCGCCATAAAAAGCCAATTCAATCGCTTCACGATATGAAATTTGGTTCAGTAAACTTGCATTTTCAAAATACCTAGGGTCGGCATTCATAACTCCGGGAACATCTTTCCAGATGGTTACGCTTTCCGCATTTAGGCAATAAGCAAAAATCGCAGCAGTATAATCAGAACCTTCACGACCTAAAGTGGTGGTGAAGTTATTTTCGTCAGAACCCAAGAAACCTTGAGTAATATTTAATGTTTTTCTTTTTACGTTTTTTGCAATATTCTTTTGTGTCAATTCCCAGTCTACTTCAGCGTCTCTATAATTAGCATCGGTTTTTATAAAATTCCGCACATCTAGCCATTGTGTTTTTATTCCCATAAAGCTCATAAAATGGCTCAGGACAATGGTAGATATTAATTCACCATAACTTACGATTTGATCGTAAACGAAATTATAATTTGGCGATTTATTATGCGCTAAAAAATATTCTAAGTCAGAAAATTGATTGTTTACCGCAGTAAAAACTTCGTGCTTTTCTTCTTCAAACAAATCCATCAGAATTTGATTGTGGTATTTTTTTACTTCTTGAACGGATGAATTTAATTCAGCCGACTTGTCGAAATAGTTTTTTATTACTAATTCAAGGGCATTTGTGGTTTTTCCCATTGCAGAAACAACCAATAATACATCCTCATAACCTACTTTTTGTAAAACGTCATATACGTTTTTTATCCCCGCAGCATCTTTTACAGAAGCACCACCAAATTTGAATACTCTCATACTTTTTTAAACAAAAAAATTTGTAATTTTTATTTCAATCTATTATCTACAAAATAGTTAATTCCTGCTTCATCCATTTGTGCCACGTACCAATCTCTTAGTACTTTTGCACCTGATTTTTCATAAAATTCAATTGCAGGAGTGTTCCAGTCAAGAACATGCCAGTCAATTCGTCGAACATTATCTCTTTTTCCTTGCTTGATGATTTCAGAATACAAAGCATAGCCTAATCCTGTTCCGCGCATTTTGTCTTTTACCACTAAATCTTCCAGATGGATTATTTTTCCTTTCCAGGTAGAATAACGATAATAGTACAAAGCAATACCCACAATTTCTGATGCTACCTCGGCTACAAAAACATGAAATAAAGGAGTGGCACCAAAACCATCACGAATTAAGTCATCAACCGTGATAAGGACTGCATCAGGCTCTTTTTCAAAGTCTGCTAACTCTTGAATAAGTCCTAAAACAGCTTCCATGTCTTGGGGATTTCCTTTTCTGATATTCATATATTCTTATTTTTAATGGTTGAATTGCTCAAAATAAAGCATTTTCTACCCATTATTCAACTATTTTATAAGCAAATATACAATACTGCCAAACTAAGTAAATATTATTCAATTCATTTTCACAAAAAATCCGATATTTGTGACTTCAAACTAACTACAACGATTTCTTAATGGAAGAACGCAACAGAACACTAGGGGAATTTATCATTGAAAACCAAAATGCTTTTCAATATTCGTCAGGCGAATTATCCCGGATTATCAATTCTATCCGTTTGGCTGCAAAAGTGGTCAACTATAAAGTAAACAAAGCTGGATTAGTAGATATAATTGGTGCAGCCGGGGAACAAAATATACAAGGAGAAGACCAGCAAAAACTCGATGTATATGCCAATGACATTTTTATTCAAACTTTAATCAACCGTGAAATTGTATGCGGAATAGCTTCCGAAGAAAATGATGATTTTATTACAGTAGAAGGAAGTGACAAAAGCCATAATAATAAATATGTGGTTTTGATGGATCCTCTTGATGGATCTTCTAATATTGATGTAAATGTTTCCGTAGGAACAATATTCTCTGTGTACAGACGAGTTACTCCAATAGGGACTCCTGTTACAATTGAAGATTTTTTACAGCCCGGAACCAATCAAGTTGCAGCTGGTTATGTGATTTATGGTACATCAACAATGCTGGTTTATACTACAGGACATGGCGTAAATGGATTTACATTAAATCCGGCAATTGGAACCTTTTATTTATCGCATCCAAACATGCAGTTTTCTAAGGACGGAAATATTTATTCTATCAATGAAGGAAATTATGTTCATTTTCCACAAGGGGTAAAAGACTATATTAAATATTGCCAACTAGAAGAGGAAGATAGACCTTATACTTCACGCTATATAGGAAGTTTGGTTTCGGATATTCATAGAAATATGATAAAAGGTGGAATTTATATTTATCCAACAAGTTCTAAAGCTCCAAAAGGAAAATTACGTTTGTTGTATGAATGTAATCCAATGGCCTTTATTGTAGAACAAGCCGGCGGTAAAGCATCAGACGGTTTTGGAAGTATAATGGAAATTGTGCCTACTGAATTACATCAACGGGTTCCTTTCTTCTGCGGAAGTTATAATATGGTAGAGAAGGCCGAAGATTTCATGCACAAAGCAAAATTAAGCAAGTACTAAAAACAACTATAAAAAAAGCTCCTAAAATTTTTAGGAGCTTTTTTATGATTTTTATTTATGCATATTTTGCATTTCGAAAAGGAAAGCATCTAAATCTACTTTTTTATCTACTAATGACAATGCTTTGGCTATGATATAATTCACGTTTTCACCATTAAAGCCTAATGCTACTCCAATTTTTCTTAACAATAATTCTTGTTTGTCACCTAAATGATGATCAACATGAACCATTCGGGCTAAATCATACAAACGTTCCAATCTTTGCTCGTGTAAATAGGGAGCATTAATAGGATATTTTAATGGGTTTTCTAAAATTTCGGTATATTCTTCTGGAGAAATTTCTAGTCTAACGGCCAGTTTATCCAAAAACATTTTTTCTTCTGGAGCAAACTTTTCATCTGCAAGTGCTACACGAACTATGGCTGAAAAATGACCTTTATTTCTTTGTTTGAATTCGCTATCAAATAAATCTGAAAATGACATAATTATTAATTTTTTATCCTACAAAGATAAATCTATTTTTAAATTATTGATTTTAATTTTATTTAAAATTATGATTTGTTAATCAAAGTGTTTTAAATCCTTTTTTAAGGAATGATTTATATTTTCAAAACAATCATTTTCAAAATTAATCGTAAGTTTACAGCCCCTTATCAATTTAATAAACTACCTATGTCAGAATTTTGGATTTACTTTCAAATAGGGTTAAAACACGTTTTGGATATTCACGCGTATGACCATGTTTTGTTTTTAATAGCATTAGCCGTTCCTTTCTCTTTCAAGGATTGGCCGCGAATAGTACTCTTGATAACACTGTTTACAATTGGACATACAGTAGCTTTATTGCTTTCCGTTTTTGGTATAATAGCCATAAAAGTGAATGTTGTTGAGTTGTTGATACCAATAACGATATTAATTACAGCCTTGTTTAATCTTTTTACGGCTGGTAAATCCAGTAAAAAAGAAAGTATAAATTTGGTGTTTTTTATAACACTTTTCTTTGGGATTATTCATGGTTTGGGTTTCTCGAACTATTTTAAATCAATTCTGGGAGGGAGCGCAACCTCTAAATTATTGCCTTTGGGCGAATTTGCATTGGGAATAGAAGCAGCTCAAATTATTGTAGTTTTTGTTGTGTTGGTATTGTCTTATATTGTTCAAACTGTTTTTAGATTCTCTAAGCGCGATTGGGCTTTGGTGATGTCAGCATTTATAATAGGAGTAGTTTTGCCAATGATTATTGAAAATGAAATCTGGATTAGATAAAAAATAATGGAATCAAAAAAATTAAATAAATACGATAAAGCGTATCTTAGAATTGCTACTGAATGGGGACTTTTGTCTTATTGTAAAAGAAAACAAGTAGGTGCTATCATTGTAAGAGACCGAATGATTATTTCCGATGGTTACAATGGGACGCCATCCGGATTTGAAAATTGTTGTGAAGATGAAGAAGGGTTAACGCGTTGGGATGTGTTGCATGCTGAAGCAAATGCTATTCTCAAAGTAGCGCGATCTACACAATCTTGTGAAGGTGCAACATTATATATTACGCTTTCGCCTTGCAAAGAATGCAGTAAATTAATCCATCAGTCGGGGATAAAAAGAGTGGTGTATCACAATGGATATCGCGATGATTCAGGAATTCAGTTTTTGATAAAAGCGGGAGTAGAAGTAGAGCATATTCCAGTATTAGAAGAATAAAATGAAAATCGATAATAAATACCTGCCTATAATTATTAGTGTGGCTGTTGCTGTAGGAGTTGTCCTTGGCGGGTTATTGAATGCTCCAAATCAAAATCATTTTTTCTCTAAAAACAGTTCCAAAAATAAACTCAATAAACTAATTGATTTTATTGATAACGAATATGTCGATAATGTCAATACGGATTCTATTGTAAATCTTACCGTTGATAATATTCTGGCAAAATTAGATCCGCATTCAGTATATATTCCACCAAGTGAGCAAGCTGAAGTTGTTGAAAGCATGAAAGGGGATTTTGTGGGAATAGGCGTAAATTTCTATATGTACAATGATTCTCTGGCGATAATAAAACCAATTGAAAATGGCCCTTCGGCAAAAGCAGGAATAAAAGCGGGAGACCGAATTTTATACGCTGATAAAACTAAATTATTTGGTCGTAAATTACCTAATGACAGTTTGTTTTCTAAACTGAAAGGCACTGTAGGTTCCGAAATTGAGCTTACCGTTTACAGAAAATCAGAGCGTAAAAAAATTAAATTAATAGTAAAACGAGATGTTATTCCTTTGAAAAGCGTTGATGTTGCTATGCTTTTAAAAAATAATACGGGTTATGTAAAAATAAATCGATTTGCCGAAACTACTTATGGCGAGTTCAAAAGAGGTTTGGATGCGTTGAAAAAACAAGGTGCGAAATCATTAATTATTGATCTGAGAGATAATGGAGGCGGTTATATGGAAGAAGCCATTGCAATTGCGGATGAATTACTGAAAGACAAGCAATTAATTGTTTTTACCAAAAATAAAAAAGGCAATACCGATAAAACTTTTGCAACGGAAAAGGGAAGTTTCGAAAGCGGAAATGTTTTTATATTAATTAATGAAAACAGTGCGTCAGCAAGTGAAATTCTGGCGGGAGCGATTCAAGATAATGACAGAGGAACAATTGTGGGCCGACGCTCTTTTGGGAAAGGGCTGGTGCAGCGCGAAATGGATTTTGACGACGGATCGGCAGTCCGATTGACTATTGCCCGATATTACACGCCAACCGGTCGTTCCATTCAAAAGCCGTATGCTAAAGGAAATGATGCGTATTTTAAAGAATCGGATAATCGTTTTGAAAACGGGGAACTGTATGAAAAAGACAGTATAAAAGTTTCGGATTCTTTAAAATTTAAAACTAAAAAAGGTAAAATCGTTTACGGAGGTGGCGGGATTGTTCCTGACGTTTTTGTGCCGCTTGAAGTAGAGCATGGGAATGAAAGTACTGCTTATTTATTGCAGTCGGGTGTTGTTGGACATTTTGTATTTGAGCAATTAGACAAAAATAGAAATGCTTTTGAAGGATTGACTTTTCAACAATTCATGACTAAGATGAATGAAACCGATTTGTATTTCAATTCGTTTCAAAAATATATTTCTGAAAACGGATTGGATTTGAAATTTGGAAAAAGCAAGTCATTAGTAAAACGGTATGTTGCCGCAGAATTTGCCCGACAATTGTATGGTGAAAAGTACTATTATGAAATTGTATTGAAAGAAGACGCAATGATTAAAGCGGTTTTAAATCAGAAATAGGTAATATAGAATCTAAAAAATTATTACCTAATACTATCGTGACAATGTGTTTGCACGCCACCATTCCATAAAGTAAGAATATCAGTAGCGACGGCAGCGCCACTTCCGGCAGCAATTGCCAGTTGACTTCTCCAGCCCGCTAAAGTTCCTATAACATAAATCCCATCAGTAACTTTGTGGTCACTATTTTTGAGTTGGATTCTTTGTTTTTCAGGGAGTGCTTTTTGATGTGAGACTACATAATCCATTAATCCATCTATTGCAAAAGTATTTGCGGAACCAATGCCTATGACGATTGTTTTAGTTTTGTAAGAGCTCTTGTTTGTAGTAACTGTGAATTCAGGAAACATGCCTTCAATTTTCAGTACTTTTTCATTCGGAATTTGTGTAATGTGCGGATAGGTTTCTGAAAGATGTAGAACACTCTCGTTCAATAATTCAGATCCTAGTTTTCCTGCAGGGATTCCGTATGCATTATTAAACAATGCATCTTGCAGAGCAGATGCTTTTTGATGAGTGAAAACACCAATTTTTTTATCAGTGGCAAAAGATTTGTTTTTTGCGGAACCTAAAACGAGCGCACATGACATTCCGGAAACACCGCCGCCAATAATTAGCACATCAAATATGTTAGTCATGCATTTTTTTTTCAATTTCTTTCGACATTCTAAAGATAACAAGAATTAGAACGGCGCAAAATGAAGCTGCAACACCAATTAGAGCGTACATGCTATCACCTTGAAATAGATGCTTAAAATCAAGACGTGTAATATTAAAGATAATTAGAGCAACTGCTAAAAATATCAAAATGTTAGTAAAGATTTTCATAAGATTTTTTGTTTTTAATATAAAAATAGATGGTTAGGAATATTTCTTTTTGGAAATTTAAGTCCAAATAAAATCAAATTATTTTATATTATTGCGTTATGGGGTAAATTTATGAAAATTTATTTTAGACAAACAAACCTTTAACATTCGCAGCGAATAATTTAACAGCAATGGCAAGAAGTACCACTCCAAAAGTCTTGCGAATGACCCCAAGTCCATTTTCTCCTAACATCCGTTCAATTTTTGCAGATGATTTCAAAACAATATAAACCAGAATAATATTTAAAATAATAGCTACAATAATATTGACGGTTTGAAACTCAGCTTTCAAGGATAATAAAGTGGTCATGGTTCCTGCACCAGCAACAAGTGGGAATGCAATAGGAACAATTGATGCGGAACTTGCCGCTTCATCGCGATACAATCGAATGCCTAAAATCATTTCCAATGCTAGAAAAAATAACACAAAAGACCCAGCTACTGCAAAAGAATTGACATCGATTCCAATCAAATTTAAGAATTCTTCCCCTATAAAAAGAAACACAATCATAATTGCTCCAGAAGCCAAGGAGGCTTTTTCGGATTCAATATGGCCGAATTTCGCTCTTAAATCGATGATAATAGGAATAGTACCAATAATATCAATTACAGCAAAAAGAACCATACTCACGGTAACAATTTCTCTGATGTCAAATCCTATCATAGCTTTTTATTTACAAAGTTAAACTTTTCGATAGATTATTGGATAAAATAGAATAGTATTGCAATTTGTTTAAGCAGTTTTTTAAGATTGTAAAAAGCAATAATTTTTTTTATTAATTTATTTATAAAATATTGAATTTTAGTCTGTTAGTGTTGGTTTGATGATTGGTTTGACTGGAAAGTTAAAGTTGGTTTTATCTAAATAAATACAATTTACTTTGACTACCTTTGCACTTTATAATCACAGTACCAGAAAATAATGTTTCAATTAGGAAAAACCATCGTCTCAGAAGACATACTCGAAAAAGAATTTGTTTGCAATTTGTCAGCCTGTAAAGGGGCTTGTTGCGTAGATGGCGATGCTGGAGCTCCATTGAGTGTTGAGGAAACTAAGATATTAGAAGAAATCTATCCTAAAGTAAAACCGTTTCTTCGTAAACAAGGAATTGCCGCTATTGAAGCGCAAGGAACTTGGGTAACAGGAACAGATGGTGATCTTGAAACACCGCTGATTGACGATAAAGATTGTGCTTACGTGATTTTTGACGGAAAAACAGCACTTTGCGGTATCGAACAAGCGTACAATCAAGGAATAATTGACTGGAAAAAACCAGTTTCTTGTCATTTATATCCTATTCGTGTAAAAGATTTTACAGAGTTTGCCGCTGTCAATTATGACAAGTGGGATATTTGTGATGCAGCCTGTTCTTTAGGTCAGGAACTTGAAGTGCCAGTGTATAAATTTGTTAAAGAAGCATTGGTGAGAAAGTTTGGAGAAGACTGGTATGCAGAGCTTGAAAAAGTGGCTCTGGACATGAAAAAATAAATCCAAAAAAAAATAAATTTTTCTTGTTTCCTGTTTTTAAAATCCTATATTTTACAGTGTTTCACGTTCTTTTTTTTAATTTTAAAGTACTGATTTACAGTTTTTTATATTTTAAGTAAAAGATGTCCTGATTTTTTCTATTTGTTAAAAACTAGGTCCGATTGTGAATAAGTTTGGCTTTTAATTTCGGCAATATTTTACAATCTTTGTAATCCACGAAATACATAAAATTTCGTTAAATTTTCAAAAAACAAACAATTATAATGGCGCAAGTTGAACCAATTTTACAAGAAAATAAAAATCGTTTCGTAATTTTTCCTATCAAACACCATGATATTTGGGAATTTTATAAAAGTATGGAAGCCAGTTTCTGGACTGCTGAAGAAATCGATTTGTCACAAGATTTAAACGACTGGAATAACAAACTTTCTGATGAGGAGCGTTATTTTGTAAAACATATTCTTGCTTTTTTTGCTGCTTCCGACGGAATTGTAAATGAAAATTTAGCCGAAAATTTTGTCAACGAAGTGCAATATGCTGAAGCAAAATTCTTTTACGGTTTTCAAATCATGATGGAAAATATTCACAGTGAAACGTATTCTTTGTTGATTGATACGTATGTGAAAGATGAAGTAGAGAAAGATGAATTGTTCAACGCTTTAGAGGTTTTTCCAGCGATTAAGAAAAAAGCGGACTGGGCTTTGAAATGGATTGAATCCGATTCATTTGCGGAGCGTTTGATTGCTTTTGCAGCTGTGGAAGGAATTTTCTTTTCGGGAGCATTTTGTTCTATTTATTGGTTGAAAAAACGTGGGTTAATGCCAGGATTGACATTTTCTAACGAATTGATTTCTCGTGATGAAGGGGTTCATTGTGATTTTGCAGTGCATTTACACAACCACCATTTGGTAAACAAAGTTCCAAAAGAAAGAATCAGAAGCATTATTGTTGACGCTTTAAATATTGAGAGAGAATTTATCACTGAATCACTTCCTGTGAGTTTAATAGGAATGAATGCGGTGTTAATGACACAATATTTAGAATTTGTTGCCGACAGATTATTAGTTGAATTAGGTTGCGACAGAGAATACAATACCTCAAATCCTTTTGATTTCATGGATATGATTTCGCTTCAAGGGAAAACAAATTTCTTTGAAAAGAAAGTGGCCGAATATCAAAAAGCAGGTGTTATGAATACCGATGAAGATGCTCAGAAAATTAGTTTTGACGCTGATTTTTAGAAAGTAGTTATCGCATCAGCGGGTTTTTAGCC
This sequence comes from Flavobacterium arabinosi, assembly GCF_048158725.1. Lineage (NCBI taxonomy): Bacteria > Pseudomonadati > Bacteroidota > Flavobacteriia > Flavobacteriales > Flavobacteriaceae > Flavobacterium > Flavobacterium arabinosi. Next base: position 15,293 of record NZ_JBLNKX010000001.1, on the reverse strand, counting down.
CCGATGGAAGGGAATATCCTTTTTGTTTTTTTTTCTTTAAAAAAACAAAAAGATTGGAATGACAGCGGGATTAGCTTCCCAAAAAAATGAAACAAATACTCAAAAACGGGAAAGGGATTTTCTGTTTTTTAAAACAATTAAGCGTATGTATGTAGTTAAAAGAGATGGGCACAAAGAGCCGGTAATGTTCGACAAAATCACAGATAGAATTAAAAAACTGTGCTATGGTTTGAATGATTTGGTTGATGCCGTGAAAGTGGCAATGCGAGTAATTGAAGGACTTTATGATGGTGTTTCAACATCTGAGTTGGATAATCTTGCTGCCGAAACTGCCGCGTCAATGACTATTGCGCATCCTGATTATGCCCAATTAGCCGCTCGTATTGCAATCTCAAATTTACATTCGAATACAAAAAAATCATTTTCGGAAACGATGAGTGATATGTTCAATTATGTAAACCCAAGAAACGGTCAATATGCTCCGTTACTTTCTGAGGAAGTACATAAAGTAATTATGGATAATGCAGAGTTTTTAGACTCACATATTATATACAATAGAGATTTCAACTACGATTATTTTGGTTTTAAAACCTTGGAAAGATCGTATTTACTAAAAATAAACGGTAAAATCGTAGAGCGTCCGCAACACATGTTGATGCGTGTTTCTGTAGGGATTCACTTAGACGATTTGAAATCGGTGATAGAAACCTACGACTTAATGTCGAAAAAATTCTTTACGCATGCAACTCCAACATTGTTCAACGCCGGAACGCCAAAACCTCAAATGTCTTCTTGTTTCCTTTTGGCCATGCAAGATGATAGTATTGACGGGATTTATGATACGTTGAAACAAACGGCTAAAATCTCTCAATCAGCAGGTGGAGTTGGACTTTCTATTCATAATGTGAGAGCTACAGGTTCTTACATACGTGGGACAAACGGAACCTCAAACGGAATTGTTCCTATGTTACGTGTTTTCAATGATACAGCACGTTATGTAGATCAAGGTGGAGGAAAACGTAAAGGTAGTTTTGCCATTTATATCGAAACTTGGCATGCGGATATCTTTGAATTCCTGGACTTGAAAAAGAATACCGGAAAAGAAGAAATGCGTGCAAGAGATTTGTTTTTTGCGATGTGGACTTCGGATCTGTTCATGAAAAGAGTACAGGAAGACAGTTATTGGACGTTGATGTGTCCTAATGAATGTCCGGGATTGTATGATGTGTATGGCGAAGAATTTGAAGCGATGTACATTGATTACGAGAAACGTGGAAAAGGTAGAAAAACCATCAAAGCGCATGAATTGTGGGAGAAAATTCTGGAATCGCAAATCGAAACTGGAACGCCTTACATGTTGTATAAAGATGCAGCCAACAGAAAATCAAACCAAAAAAATCTAGGTACGATTCGTTCATCGAATTTGTGTACCGAAATTATGGAATACACTTCGAAAGATGAAATTGCGGTTTGTAACCTGGCTTCACTTTCGTTGCCCATGTTTGTGGAAAACAAAAAATTCAATCACGAATTGTTGTACACCGTTACCAAACGCGTGACCAGAAACTTGAATAAAGTTATCGACAGAAATTATTATCCGGTAATAGAAGCGGAAAACTCAAACATGCGTCACAGACCAGTTGGTCTTGGTGTGCAAGGATTAGCTGATGCTTTCATTATGTTGCGTTTGCCTTTTACAAGTGATGAAGCGAAGAAACTGAATCAGGAAATTTTTGAAACGTTATATTTTGCAGCCGTTACCGCTTCAATGGAAATGGCCAAAGAAGAAGGACCTTATTCTACTTTTGAAGGGTCGCCAATGTCACAAGGTGAATTCCAGTACAATTTGTGGGGAATGAAAGATGAGGAATTATCAGGTCGTTGGGACTGGGCTTCCTTGCGAAAAGAAGTGATGCAACACGGGGTGAGAAACTCCTTGTTAGTGGCGCCAATGCCAACTGCATCGACTTCTCAAATTTTGGGTAACAATGAAGCATTCGAACCCTATACTTCTAATATTTACACCAGAAGAGTACTTTCGGGAGAATTTATTGTGGTAAACAAACACTTATTACACGATTTAGTGGAACGAGGTTTGTGGAACGAAACATTGAAACAAGAATTAATGCGAAATAACGGTTCGGTTCAAGACCTGAACATTCCGCAAGATTTGAAAGAATTGTACAAAACCGTTTGGGAAATGTCCATGAAAGACATTATCGACATGTCCCGTCAACGTGGTTATTTTGTGGATCAATCACAATCGTTGAACTTATTCATGCAAAATGCCAATTATTCTAAATTGACATCGATGCATTTCTACGCTTGGCAATCCGGATTGAAAACGGGAATGTATTATTTAAGAACAAAAGCTGCGGTGGATGCGATTAAATTTACATTGAACAATGATAAAAAAGCGGAGCCAATTGAAATTAAAGAGCAACCAATCGCTGTTCCTGTAGTAGCAGAACAAGTAGAGATGACTACCGAAGAATACAAAGCAATGATTGAACTTGCTAAAAATGCGGGTCCAGACGAATGTGAAATGTGTGGTAGTTAATTATAATAGGAAAATAATAAAGGCTTCTTAATTGAGGCCTTTTATAAGAATATTAACCTTTAATCTATTCTGCTGAGGTAAAGAAAAAAAGTAATACGCATAAAAAAAGGGATATCTGTGACATCCCTAACTTGGAAACTTAAAATTAAAACGGCCGGGAAGCTTTTAAAAAATTAAGTTATAAAGATCATGAGATTACCTCACCTACTTTTTTATTATACCAAAAGTAAATAAAAATATCTTTTTTCCAAGTTAAATTATTCACAGAATTTAAAATATTTTTTTAAACCCAAGCAAAACAAAGGCTTGGAAGAAAATGAATTTTGAGAAAATTCTTAACAAAAAAAAGACAGTATGATAAATTTATCAATTTACCGATTTACGCTTTTAAATAAAGCGAAAGAACAACAAGTTCTTAGCTTCTTCAATGAAGAGGAAGACTTGTTAGATACCATGAATGACTTCTGTAGTCACATCCATAAAAATACTAAATCTTATACAGATGTACAGGGAAAGTATAGAACTTTTTCACTTGCAAATAATCAAATTAAAGATGTTGAAAAAAGGATTATCACAGGCTATTTTGATTCTGGATACACTGGGGAATATGGGCAAATAAAGGATGGGAAAACTTCTAATCTCAAATATGACATTTTAAAAGGAGATTTATTTAGTAAAGATTTTTTTTATCTTATTCATGTTCCTAAAAATTCAAAATATGGGTTTTTTATTTTTCAGAAAAAAGAGAATCATGGTGTGAAAATGATATTTGAAAATGCTTTCAATTCTTTTATGAGGTTGAAAGGAGTTTCAAATTATTTTCTACAATTAAAACAAGCGCCGGCAAGATATCTGATTAATAATTTTTTGAAATTTGGAAAGCTAAAAGAATTTAGGTTAATTGATGGTACAATTCAATCTGCTATAGAAACATTAAATGTAAATTTAGGTAGAGAGGAACGTGTAATAAAGTTGAATAGTTCAACAAATAATCAAAGTGTGAAAAATGTTTTGGTTGAGTTGTTTGATAATTTTTCATCTCAAGATAAAATTCCTTTTATGAATCAAGGTGCATATGATGAGATAACTTTTGTGATTGGTCACAATGGTGTTTCGAAAACCTTTTACATTAAGGACAAAGAGAAAATTAGAACAAGCTTTAATGTTACTTCAATGCTTGAATTTGAGGATGGAGAGGCCACATTCGAATCATTAATAAGGATTTCTTTAGAATTAATAAATTCAGCGGCATAGTATTTATTAAATTTTAAACTTAAGGGAGCATTTGAATTGTCAAATGCTCCTTTTCGTTAATATATCCCAAAATAGAAGGCTACATAAATCTTTAATATTGAATATTTGGATTAAAACTATAAGAATAATTCACTATATTTGAGATGGTTGTCATTATAAATAATCATTTTTATACTACTATTATGGAAAATAAAAAATTTACTGTTACAGATGATTTATTAGCTTCCAAAAGCCAACGTTTCCTGAATTTTATTATCGATTTACTGATTATTTATATTATCGGAATTACTATTGGCACTACCATAACTATAATTGGAGACTTGACCCATAGTTATGCAGCCTCGAATTGGATTAAAGCATTGAGTCCAATTGAAAATTCCTTTTTTGGACTCATTATCCTGTTTTTTTATTACGGACTTACTGAAATGTATTTCTCCAGAACCTTCGCCAAATATTTTACTAAAACACTAGTTGTAAAGCATGACGGTTCAAAACCAAATATGAAAAGCGTTATTATACGAACATTATCCAGATTAATTCCTTTGGAACCTTTTTCTTTTTTAACTGGCGATTTACGAGGATGGCATGATACATTGTCTGTTACTTATGTGGTGAAAAAGGATGAGTTTATTGCGAGAAAGAAATTGCTTGATCCATCCGGTGAAATTGTAGTTTGATAATAGTTTCCCTTAAAAAAGAAAACCTAGTAAATTTTTAAATCTACTAGGTTTTTTTGAATTATACAGTTGCAATATTTTCTACAGCTATTCTCATTTCTTGAGCAGCGGCTACCATTTCTATTAAAGCCTTTTTAGTTTCGTCCCAATGGCGGGTTTTTAAACCACAATCCGGATTTACCCAAAGTTGGTCGACAGGAATCACTGCCGAAGCTTTTTCTAATAATTTTACCATTTCAGCACGGAAAGGTACACGAGGCGAGTGGATATCATATACGCCAGGTCCTATTTCGTTTGGATAATTGAAATCGGCAAAAGCATCCAGTAATTCCATTTGCGAACGCGAACACTCTATGGTGATTACATCGGCATCCATATCAGCAATATTTTGGATAATATCGTTGAATTCGCTGTAACACATGTGCGTGTGAATCTGGGTGTCATCTTTTACTCCACTTGCCGAAATTCTAAACGCTTTTACTGCCCAATCCAAATAGGTTGCCCATTCTTCTTTGCGTAAAGGCAATCCTTCTCGAATGGCTGGTTCATCAATTTGAATAATCTTAATTCCTGCTTTTTCTAAATCGATTACTTCATCTCGAATCGCCAATGCAATTTGAGTACAGGTTTCAGAGCGCGGCTGGTCGTTACGGACAAAGGACCATTGCAAAATAGTCACGGGACCGGTTAGCATTCCTTTTACCCATTTTGGTGTAAGCGATTGTGCAAAGGCTGACCATTTTACAGTCATTGGATTTGGGCGGGAAACATCACCATAAATAACGGGTGGTTTCACGCAACGGCTACCGTAACTTTGTACCCAACCGTTTTTGGTAAAAGTAAATCCGCCTAATTGTTCTCCAAAATATTCCACCATATCGTTGCGCTCAAATTCTCCGTGAACCAATACATCAATACCCGTTTCTTCTTGAAAACGAATCGTTTCTTCGGTTTCTTTTTGGAGTAAATCATCGTATTGTTGCTGATTTAATTCGCCTTTTTTGAACTTGGCCCTCCAGCTTCGTACTTCGGTAGTTTGCGGAAAAGAACCAATAGTTGTAGTTGGGAATAACGGAAGATTTAATACGTCTATTTGCTTTTTTCTTCTAATTGGAAACGGATTTTCTCTTTGGTCATCACCAGTTGTAATACTAGCGACACGATTTTTCACCGCATCATTATGTATTAAAGTGGATGTTTTTCTATTTTCGTTGGCAATCGTATTTTCTTGAAATAGAACAGAATCATCAAGGGTTATCTCACCTAAAGCGAAATTTTGAAGAAGCACGACTTCATCGATTTTTTGTTTGGCGAAAGCCAGCCATTGTTTGATTTCCGGAGTTAGTGTTGCATCATTGGTTTCTAAATCCAAATCACAAGGCGAGTGAATCAGGGAGCAAGATGGCGCAATTAAGATTCTGTTTTCACCAAGTGCATCAGTCGCTTTCTGGATAAGGGCTAAGGATTTTTTGAAATCATTTTTCCAAATATTTCTTCCATCGACAACACCGAGCGAAAGACTTACAGTATTGGACAACTGTCCTGATTCCAAGATATCATCCAATTGGGAATGGCAACGCACCAAATCCAAATGCAAAGTATGAATAGGTAAGGCAAGAACAGTGTCAAGATTTTCGCCAAAACAATCAAAATAATTAGCAAGAATCAATTTAATTTTAGGGAAGCGTTTGTTGATTTCGGTATACACATAAGTGATAGCACTTCTTTCTTTATCGCTTAAATTTAAAGCCAAAAATGGTTCGTCAAATTGAATCCATTCTACATTTTCATTTTCCAGTTTTTGAAGAATTTCAAAATAAACCGGCAGTAATTTATCGATAAGGTCAATTCTATGAAAACCTTCTTCTTTTTCTTTTCCAAGAAGCAAGTAGGAAACAGGTCCTATTATAACTGGTTTTGTTGCGATTCCTAAGGCATTGGCTTCTTTGAACTCATCGATTATTTTTTCGGAGAATAATTTAAATTCTTGATCTTTTGTAAATTCCGGGACAATATAATGGTAGTTAGTATCAAACCATTTTGTCATTTCCATGGCAACGACATCTTGTCCGTCTTTTTGCGAACCTCTGGCCATGGCAAAATACAAATCGATAGTGGAGTTTGTTTTGGCTAATTCTTGATAACGTTTTGGGATAACTCCTAATGTAAGTGATAAATCCAGTACTTGGTCGTAAAACGAAAAGTCGTTAGAAGGGATTAAATCGATTCCGGCTTCTGCTTGTAATTGCCAGTTTTCCTTGCGGATAGTTGCGCCTACAGTTAAAAGTTCTTCTACGGAAATTTTTCCTGCCCAATACGATTCACAGGCTTTTTTTAATTCTCTGTTGCTACCAATTCTTGGATAACCTAGATTGTTTGTTTTCATTGTATACAGTATTTTTTACTATGCAAAGTTATTGTATTGGATATTTAAACTTAAATTAGCCTATTGTTTCAGTGAATAAAAGTATTATATGGATGTATGGTAGGTTTTAGTTCTGAATGAAACTTTGAAAATGATTTTTAACAGTAAAAAATACTATGGAAAATATTGACAACATTGATTTGCAAATCTTAAAACACCTGCAGGAAAACTCGAATATCAATACTAAAGAGCTAGCAAGTAAATTATTTCTGACGGTTACACCAGTCTATGAACGTATAAAAAGACTGGAACGTGATGGCTATATTATGAAATATGTTGCCTTGCTAGATAAGAAAAAATTAAATCTTGGGATGACTGTTTTTTGTAATGTTCGGCTAAAGGAACATGCCAAAAATGTGGGGAGTAATTTTGTAAAAGATATTGTTGCGCTTCCTGAAATTATAGAATGTTACAATATAGCAGGGGATTATGATTTTATGCTGAAAATTTTAGTGGAAGATATGTCCAGTTATCAAGATTTTGTAATGAATAAATTATCAACTATTGAGAATATTGGTAATACTCAAAGTGTTTTTGTGATGGGAGAAATCAAGCACAGTACCGCATTATCCATTTGATAATTTACATTTTTGATTTGTCTTTTCTGTATCTTTGAAACCAAATCCTAAAAATAAATCATGAACTGGGAACAACTTTTATCATTAAGAAGGCAAGGCGACAAAGGCAAAAGATTGCGTGTAGAACAAGACGATACCCGTTTGGGTTTTGAAGTTGATTATGATCGTATCATCTTCTCGTCCGCTTTTAGAAGTTTGCAGGATAAAACACAGGTTATTCCCTTGTCAAAAACTGATTTTGTGCATACCAGATTAACGCACAGTTTAGAAGTTTCGGTTGTTGGGCGTTCTTTAGGACGATTGGTGGGTAAAAAAATTATAGAAAAATATCCGCATTTAAAAGAAGTTCACGGCTATCACATGAATGATTTTGGTGCTATAGTTGCCGCAGCATCATTGGCTCATGATATTGGGAATCCGCCTTTTGGACATTCTGGTGAAAAAGCGATTGGAGAGTATTTTTCTATTGGAAAAGGACAGCAATACAAAGACCAACTTACTGCCAAAGAATGGCAGGATTTAATTGATTTTGAAGGGAATGCGAATGGATTTTCGGTGCTGACAGCAGGTCGTCCGGGAATAGAAGGCGGACTTAGAATTTCCTATGCTACTCTTGGCGCTTTTATGAAATATCCAAAAGAAAGTTTGCCGAAAAAACCAACCAAACACATTGCCGATAAAAAATACGGTTTCTTTCAAACCGACAAAGCCTTTTTCCAAGATGTAGCTGCTGATATGGGTCTGATTCCAAATAAATCGGGAGATAATATAGGTTTCGAAAGACATCCTTTGGCCTATTTAGTCGAAGCAGCGGATGATATTTGTTATACCATTATTGATTTTGAAGACGGAATCAATTTAGGATTAGTTTCCGAAGATTTTGCTTTAGAATATTTGATAAAATTAGTAAAAGACAGTATTGATACTTCTAAATACAAGACTTTAGAAACCAAAGAAGACCGAATAAGTTATTTGCGCGCTTTGGCAATCGGTAGTTTAATTAATGATGCAGTCAAAGTTTTTGTCGAAAATGAAGCGTTAATTCTGGAAGGTAAATTCCCTTTTGCAATTATGGATAAAAGCAAGTACAAAGTACAAATGGATGATATTATCAAAATCAGCGTCAAAAATATTTACCAAAGTCGGGAAGTCATCGAGAAAGAAATCGTCGGTTATCAAATTATACAAACTTTATTGGATAAATTCATAACCGCTTTCAATAATAAATTCAACGGGGAAGCATCAAATTATGATGCTCTAATTATGAAAATGTTACCTGAGAAACATCATTTGGAAAAAGAAAATCTTTATGGAAGATTACTCCATATTTGTCACTATGTATCTCTTTTGACTGATGGGAATGCGCTCGAATTATTTGAAACTATTAATGGAAGGAAGAAAGCTTAATCGTTTAGAAAGCATATACTATTCCCACACCTAAGAGTTGTTTTAGTTGTGTTTTTGGACCTTCGGTAATTTGCTTGCCATCAATTTCTTTTTTTGTTTTTATATCATCGTCATAGACTATTCGCGTTCCTATATTTGCTTTTACATATTGGTTTACAACTAAGTCTAATGTTAAATCGCAATCGACATCAACATTGCCGAAATTATTAATGTAATCAGAGTATAAACTTAAGCGGTTTTCTATATTAATATTTTTGGCGATTTCTTTTTTATAAGAGCTAGTCACTAAAAAACCAAGTTCAGTTTTTGACTTTTTACCTTCAGAAATTAAAAGTCCATTACTGTCATAAGTCGCTTTTTGAACACCAAAAGCACCTTGATTGGCTAATCTTTGATCTAAAACCAAGGTTGTTTTAAAAGTAAATGGCGAAATATAGAATATTCTATTTTTGTCTTTATTAGTGTTTTCAGCCCCCATTCCCATAAATGCATACGCAGGAGCTAAAGGTTTTGATTTGGCAATTTCTGTATTAGGATACGAATAACCATTTGAAAATTGTGAGTTAAAATTGAATTTTGCAGTATGGTACCAATTTGAAAGGGTGTCGTTTCGATAACCAAATGAGGAATTAAATCGTATTGCATCTTCGGTTTTTCTTACTTCTATTCCATCTTGTTTATTTAAACCATATCTAATAACAAGTTCGTTTACCCATTTGCGATTTTTTTTTGCATAAACTCTTGAAAAATCTCCTTTAATCAATCCAGATATGGAGCTTGTTCCACCAGCACTCCAATTGACAAAAGCAATTTCAGAGAGGTAGAAGCCTAAACTATTTTTTTTTGTCCAGGGAGATACCGTATATGTAGGGATTGGCGGATATATTTTTAGTGCCACTGTCAAAGGTTCGTATGTAGTTACTTTTACAAGTGCAGTTGTAGGTATAAGCTCAGTTATTATGGGTGTTGTTTCTGTTTCTTGAGAAAAACTATTTATAGAAATTGTTAGCGAAAAGAAGAGTAAAGTGTAGGATAGTAATTTCATAAAAGCGTATTAAATTTAAGGGCGTAAAATAATTATTTTAATAACTTGAAAAAAGTATTTCAAGACTTTTAACGTCGATTCTGCAATATTGTTGTAGTTCGGCAACAGTTCCGTGTTCTATAAATTCATCTGGAATTCCAAGAACAGTTATTTTTGAAGTATAATTATTCTCAGATGCAAACTCAAGAATTGCACTCCCAAAGCCGCCTTTGACAACACCATCTTCTATTGTGATTATACTTTTAAATTCAGTAAAAATGGAGTGTAATTCATTTTTGTCTAATGGTTTAACAAAAGGAAAGTCGTAATGGGTAATGATTGTTGCATCTTTCATTTTGGCTATAGCCAAAGTAACATTATTGCCAATTGTTCCATTTGATAAAACGGCTACTTTCGAACCTTTTTTAATACAAATACTTTTTCCAATTTCTATTTTTTTATACTTTCCAAGATGTTGATTTTGCCAATCTGCAATAACACCACGACCACGAGGATAACGAATCGCTATGGGGTTTTTTAAACCCAATTGTGCCGTATAGAGAATGTTTTGTAGCGCTATTTCGTTCCTTGGAGCATAAACAATCATGTTGGGAATGCAACGTAAATAAGCCAAATCGAAAACGCCATGATGCGTTGCGCCATCTTCACCCACTAAACCAGCTCTGTCCAAGCAAAAAATTACCGGAAGGTTCTGTATGGCTACATCATGAATCACTTGATCGTAGCCTCTTTGTAAAAAAGTAGAATAGATATTGCAGAAAACTACCATGCCTTGCGTTGCCATTCCAGCTGCTAGAGTCACTGCATGTTGCTCGGCAATTCCTACATCAAAAGCACGTTTAGGGAAAGCGTCCATCATGAATTTCAAGGAGCTTCCTGACGGCATTGCAGGTGTGATGCCAATAATTTTTTCGTTCTTTTTAGCTAAATCCAATAGGGTCAAACCAAAAACATCTTGGTATTTTGGAGGTAAATTTTCTTCGGATTTTACGTGGATTTCGCCTGTGTTGGCATCAAATTTTCCGGGGGCATGGTATTTCACCTGATTTTCTTCGGCTTGTTGCAATCCTTTTCCTTTTGTGGTAATCACATGGAGGAATTTTGGGCCTTTAATTTTTTGTAATCGTTTTAATTCTTTTATGACTGCAAAAATATCATGTCCATCAATAGGTCCTGAATAATTAAAATTCAGGGACTTAATCATGTTGTTTTGTCTTGGATTCTTTCCTTCTTTCACGGCAGTGAGATACTGTTTCAAAGCGCCCACACTTGGGTCAATCCCGATAGCATTGTCATTAAGAATTACCAATAAATTAGCATCCGTAACTCCGGCGTGATTTAAGCCTTCAAAAGCCATTCCTGATGCGATGGATGCGTCTCCAATCACTGCGATATGTTGTTTGTTGAAATCGCCTTTCAAATTGGAAGCGATTGCCATTCCTAAAGCTGCCGAAATAGAAGTGGAGGAGTGGCCTACGCCAAAAGCATCATAAATACTCTCACTTCTTTTTGGGAAACCGGAAATACCACCCAATTGTCGATTGGTATGAAAATTTTCTCTTCTGCCGGTCAGTATTTTATGTCCGTAGGCTTGATGTCCTACGTCCCAAATCAGTAAATCGTTTGGTGTGTCAAAAACATAATGCAAAGCAATGGTTAATTCTACAACGCCAAGACTGGCACCGAGATGTCCTTCTTTTACAGATACAACATCAATAATGAAATCACGTAACTCTTGAGCGACTTGAGGAAGTTGGGCTTCGTCGAGTAAGCGTAAATCGGTAGGGTTATTTATGTTTGAAAGTAAATTATCTGACATGAAGCAAATGTACGAATTGAATTCTTATTTTTGTAACTATGATAAATCCTTTCACCGACGAATATTTTATGAAAAAAGCTTTGCAGGAAGCAGAAATGGCTTTTGAAAAAGGCGAAATTCCTGTTGGAGCTGTTATAGTTGTTGATCATAAAGTGATAGCCAGAAGTCATAATTTAACCGAATTACTCAATGATGTTACGGCTCATGCCGAAATGCAATCCATCACGGCTGCAGCTAATTATCTTGGCGGAAAATATTTAATTGGTTGTACACTTTATGTGACAATAGAACCTTGTCAAATGTGCGCAGGAGCTTTATACTGGAGCCAGATTTCAAAAATTGTTTTTGGTGCAACCGATGAAAATCGAGGTTTTACAAAAATGGGAACGCAATTACATCCTAAAACTACTGTTGTTAGCGGAATTCTGGCTGAGGAAGCTTCGGACTTGATGAAACGATTTTTTGTGGAGAGAAGAAAATGATTAAATGGGACAATAGTTATTTTGCTTTATATCCTTCAAGCAAATAAATCAGCATATTTCTAACATGCTTTTTATTCCTGAATTGTCTGATGACTACTGGCGTGTTAATTTTTTCGAACATTATTTTGTATGGCTCACTCGGATCGCTAAAATTATTGGAAACTGTAATAAAATAGGCATCATCACCATAGTTTAGTTTTTTTCTATATTTATTTAGCCACTCATAGGTATGAATATCCTCTAATTTCCCGACAGCAATAAAATCTAAATGCAACGGTTGTGCAATATAATTATCGATATGTGCACCTGGAAACCATTTGTTGTTAATGATAAAAGTAGTTGTCGTTTTTCCTGATTGAATGTCCTTTTGGTATATTTTTTTAAACTCGTTCTGAAAGAAATTCCAATCGTACATGTCTAATGTAACATCCCCTTTGCCAAATGATTTTTCTTTTTTATTCCCAATGGTGTCGGGAAAGTAATTAATTAACAGAATTCCGGAAATTGTTATGATCAATATGAAAATACAAGAAGAAATGGCTAATTTATTTAATCTTAGATTTTTGTTTTTTAAAGTTTGTACTTCATCAGCAATGTAACAAGCGGTGAGAATCATCAATGCTATAAAGGCCGGTCCGGACCAATGTGGAAGTGTATCTCTGAACAATGACATAAAAAGCAGCAAGAAAATTAATGGAATACTTAATAAAAGAAGTACTCTTTTGATTGGCGCTGCGATATCGAGTTTGTTTTTCCAAAGCGCAATTATTGATATAATAAACAAAAAATAATTAATGGGGTTGTTATAAAAAACACCTCCAAAAAATTCTCTAAAAAAACTACTGGGATTAATACCGCTATTAATGGAAACTCTATTGCTGTGAAAAGTATAGGTGATGAAATGATTATTAATATTCCAGATTAATATGGGTGAAATAATTATAATAGTGATTAATACCGCAAGATAGAGGTATTCATTAGTCAGTAGCGTTCTTTTGTAGCATAAAATATATAATCCAAAACCGAACCATAAAAACACACCGTGTATTTTACTCATAATGCACAAGCCGGCAACTAATCCAAAAAGTAAAAGATTATAATTTAGATTCGTATCAGTTTTGGTGGCTGATACAATTTTGATAAGTAAAGAAACACAGATCATCCAAAAAAATAATTGAGGGGAATCAGGCATAATAAAAACACCTGCAATTATACTCGAATAAAAAGAACCAGTAAACAATAAAGCAGCGATAAAACCTGCTTTTTCATTCTTTATATTTTTGCAAATAGTATATATCAAATAGGTATTAACCCCTGCTAAAATAATAGAACCTAAACGAATGAAAAGTTCGTTTGTGAAAAACAAATTGAGTGTTGTCAATCTGATAAGTAAGGCAACCATAGGTGGATGGTCGAAATAATTCCATTGTAAATGTTGGGCATAAGTAAGGTAATAAACTTCATCGTTGCCTAGTCCTGTTGTAATTGCAATAATCCCCCTAACTAAAGTGGCGATAAGTATCAGTAAAAATAGCTTGTGCTTTTCTATCATTATAATTTAAAGGTATACAGTGTGTTGGCGGTGAAATTCCATATAACCACAATAATAGTAACGATTACTTTGCATACATAAAAATTGATTTTGGTGTTTTTTTGAAGCAAATAAAGCAAAATTGTGTTTAATGTAAGACCTATAACTGAAATAATTAAAAAACTAAAAAACTGAGATACAACATGGCTGTCGTTATTGTGAAAAGTAAAATATCTGTTGAGAATATAATTGTTTACAACTGCAAATGAAAATCCTAACGAGTTAGCGACATATTTATTTAGTCGTAATTTTTCTTTACAAAACCAAGTTATGCAGAAATCGATTGCAAGACCGGTGAAGCCTACCAATCCAAATTTTATAAATATAATGAAATCCATTTACTCGTTGGTTATTGAAGAGTTCGGAAAAGTAGTGCCCCAAGGTTTTAGTATTAAACGACTTTGTTTAGTAACTATTTTGATAATTTTAAAACTAAGGGCATCGTACCAAACTATAGATAAAGACGCAAACAAAATCCCTATTATAGCTCCGCCCAATACATCTATTAAAAAATGATGGGCTAAATATATTCGGGAATACCCTATTAAAAGCCCAAAGGCCAATGAAAAAATACTAACGTGTTTACTTGTAAAATAAGTGGAAAAAATTGTAGCCATTGCAAAGGCGGAAGCGGAATGGCCAGAAGGAAAACTACGAAATCCAACTCTACTATTCACAAAAGTATCTAAATAAAATTTATATTTATGGACTGCAAAATACACACTTGGCCTAGGTGCAGTAATAATTGTTTTGAAAATTTGGGAAAATATGCCGGAGACTAAATAAGCCACTACTAAAAGCAAAGCTAGTTTTCTATGCTTTTTGAAAAAAACAAGAATTACTAAACTAACTAAAAAGGTGAACATGCCATCTCCCAAAAAAGTGATATTCTGAAAGAAGGTTTTTAGGGTTTTTGTGTGAAAACTGTTCAAAAAAATAAAACCTTCAGTTCTTGAAAGAACGCACAAAAAAACAGCAATAGTTATTGTCAACAGCAAATTAATTTTATAAAACAGACTGTTTTTATGAAGTATGATTAAAATTGCATTCATTTTAAAAAATAAATATTTCCGCAAAATTAACCGGTTGCTGTGCTCTTAATTGAAATTAAATATTATAAAAATAAAGTCAAATCGTAAAACTAATGTTAGCTCTGCGATGATTTTGATGAATCTGGTGTTTTGTTTTTATTAAGTATTATATTGTCAGTAAGTTAGTAAAAAAGTAAAAATAAAAATCTAAGTTAGACATCAAAGATTCGGCGAATCGAAATGGCTTCTAAAAAAAGACATAAAAAAACCGCCAATCTCACGAAAGGCGGTTTTTTATTCTGAATTTTGTCCCGTCCTGAAATAGTGATACACAAAAAGTATCCTTATGGAAAAACAAGAAGAACCACGCTATTTAAAGCGCACCCAAAAAGACTATTCGATGTTTTTTAAATTGCAAATTGTT